>CAZJAA010000011.1:0-73757 GCA_964544055.1 uncultured Lachnospiraceae bacterium
AATTAAACAGGCTACGGATAAAGGCAACCATTTCATCCCAGAAGCCATACACATATGCCTCCTGCATTGGCGTGTCGTATTCATCCAGAAGGATAATTGGCTTTTTGCCGTAGTAGCGGTACAGGTATCCACAAAGCTTATGCAGAGCCAGGGTTGCTACCGCATCACTCATTTTAGGCGTAACTTCGTAAACATACTCCATTTCATCTTTTGCCAAAAAACTTTCCAAAATAGGACGGTACTTTAAATAAATATCCGAAAACATCCGGCACATTTTTTCTCTTACAACCGTATATTCACTATCTTTAATATTAGCGAAAGAAAGTATAATCACCGGATACGTTCCCTGCATTTTCCGGTATTTTTCTTCTTTCCAGATGGAAAGCCCCTCAAACAAATCACCGCAGTCTTTATAGTCCACCGAGAAAAATGTTTCCAGCATACTCATATTTAACGTTTTTCCAAACCGGTGCGGGCGGGCAATTAAAGTGACCGTGTCCTGACTCTCCCACCATTCCTTAATAAAATTTGTTTTGTCTACATAAAAACAATTGCCTTTTCTGATTTCTTCAAAGCTCTGTATTCCGATTGCTACTGTTCTTGCCATGTTTTGCTCCTTTCTGCCTATTTTTATTTCTATACTAAAAAACCAACTATACCTTTTCTATAGTATAACGAATTTTTAGAAAAATTACAAACAATAAATTCTCCATTCCATATCATATCTTCCCAACCATAACCTGTTTCACAGGCAAAGTCAGAAATTCTGCAGGAGTCAACAATTTCTCCACAAGCACATGCATATGTTGTCAGCGAGCGTCTACTGGCAAAACTACGGCATGATTTTAACAACCAGCTTTCCACGCTTTATATTCTAATTTCTTCCGGTCAGATGGATGCCGCCAGGGAATTTGCCGTATCTTTGAAAAAGCATACGCAAGGATAAAAAACTGGTCGGCGATGGAATCCTGGTTCAGAACGCAAAACTTATTATGTAAGAAAAGATTCCTACACAATATGCTTGCAGCTATAAAAAACAAGGAGTGGCTTACGCCACTCCCAACATAGTTCCTATCCAGTAAATAAGCCCCAGTACCCAGCTGGAAAAAATACCAAACAAAATGACCGGGCCGGCAATGGTAAAAATCTTACAACCCTTGCCATAAACCTCACCCTCTACACCAAATTCGATTGCCGGTGCAGCCACAGAATTGGCAAACCCGGTAATTGGAACAAGACTGCCCGCACCGCCTGCTTTTGTAATCTTCGAAAAAAAGTCAAATCCGGTCAGCAGAACAGCAAGCAGAATCAATGAAATCGTTGTATAAGCTGCGGCATCCTCTTTTTCCAGTCCAAGGGAAGAATAGAAATTTGTGAATACCTGTCCGATGGTACAGATAATACCTCCCACCCAGAAAGCATTCCACATATCTTTTAATAAATCCGGCTTTGGTGTCTTGTTTTCCACATACTTGGTATATTTTTTTGCCTTTTCCTGTTCGTTTTTCTCCTGCATGACTGCCTTTGCACTAACCGTCTGTTTTGTAAAGCTTCCACGTTCTACCGTATTACTCTGTATATCCACCTTTCCATTTTTTTCCTGTATTTCCTTTTTCTGCTCCATGTTCTGTATCCTCCCTTTTTTCTTTCATTGCTCTGTTATTACTCCATCTTTTTTCCATGCCCCATTCTGCACTTTTTCCTGTTTTTTGGTGATTTTCCTTTCCGTACCATGCTCTGCTTCTTCCTCATCTATTCCACAGCAACCCGAACAGCGAACCTGCTGCCTTTCCCAAGGCAAAAAACAGCATAAGGACTGCCATTCCTTTTTTCAGCTTCAGCCGCTCACTTAAAACCGGAAGCATATTAATAACCTCTGCAAGTGCTGCTGCCAAACACCCCACATAAATGCCTGAGCCCAGACCGTAAAATCCAAGAAATACGGTGCCAAGCGGAATAGAAAAACGATACAAATATATCAGGTTTCCAACGGCACACCCAAGCAATGCCATATCCTCATAAATCAACAGATATTTTGCCGTTGAGGTTCCTGCTGCAAGCCTTGTCACAACACCGACCAGCACAAAAAAGGCAAACAGTCCACCGGCTACCAAAAGTCCGCCGCACAGTCCAATCAAAAACAGTGCTCCGTTTTCCAGCCCTGTCATTCCAGCCGTTCTCCTTTCCGTGCTGCATTTTCAATAATGGTGTCGTCCTCCTGCTGTTCATACTGTTTCATCTGAATTTGCAACGGTGTTGGATCGTTACTCAATCTGATTGACGCAAAATGATTAAAAAAGAGCAGGATTCCAAGCGGAAGTCCAAGTGAATATGACACTTCCAGCCATCCGTTCCCCTCTGGGCTTCCCATAACGCATTCGTAAATTTTTTCAAATATCTCCGGCAGACTGGCATCTTCATTAAACGTCATAATTGTAAATGCGGAGCCAAAAAAAATAACAACAGCGACTGCCACAACTTTAAAAAATTCCAGCCACTTCTTTTTCGATTTTGGAGGATGATACTCTATAATAAAATCGGCAACGCCAAGATTTACTACAGTAATTTCCGGTACCTCGTCTACGATATGCCGGATTAAATACATCGAGGAAACAGGAAATTTCTGCTTTTTCTGCGGATTCTTTATCTGAAATAACGAGACATGACGTACCTGCTTTGCTATACTTTCTTCTGCCGCATACACCTGACACACATCCTCAACTGCTATTTTTCGGTGCGAAACGATGCAGCTTAACTCCGGCTTCAAATATACTGTGCCCATTTAAAGAAGCACCTGCCTTACCCCATTCACAAAAATTCCATTATAATCCCTTGCATTCATCATGGAATAAATAATCAGTCCCACTGCTACCAAAATCACAAGGAGAATTGCAAAAATAACAATCGTTCTTTGTTTTACAGACACTGCACTCACCATACCTTTCTATCCTGATTTGGCATTTTTGTTAGTATCCGCATTTTCTCCCTGCTTATTCAAAGTTGCACATTTTTTCTCAACTTTAATAAAATTTTCTTTTCCAGACGGCTGACCTGAACCTGGCTGATTCCAAGCAGCTTTGCTGTTTCTACCTGGGTTTTATCATCAAAATAACGCAAAGTAATCAACAGCCTTTCTTCTTCGGTTAAGGTTGTAAGCAGCTGTTCTACCGTCATTTTATTCAGCAGACATTCTGCCTCATTTTTCTCTTCACTGATACGGTCTACCAGATAGATTTCGTTTCCATCTCCCTGATATACCGTTTTATAAATCGATTCTATTTCGCTACCTGCTTCCAGAGCCGTTACCACATCTTCCATGGAAAGCTCTGTTGCTGCTGCCAGTTCTTCCAGCGTGGCATCCCTGCCAAGTTCATAGGCCAGACGCTCCTTTGCCGCTTTTATTTTCCATCCGTTTTCCTTGATGGAACGACTCACCTTAATCAGGCTGTTGTTATCACGCAGATAACGCTTAATTTCCCCTGAAATCATGGGGCAGGCATATGTCGAAAACATTACCTCAAAGGACAGGTCAAACTTGTCCACCGCTTTCATTAGTCCGATTACACCAATCTGAAACAAATCTTCTGCTTCCTGTCCTCTTCCCAAAAAACGTCTGACAATACTCCATACCAGACCTATATTTTCGTTTATCAGTTGTTCCCTTGCCACTTTATCCCCTTCCTGTGCTTTCCGGATAAGTAACTGGGTATCCATCCTGCACCTCCTATTCGTCAGGAAGCGGCGTTTCCACCTCCGTTCCAAGGCACTTTGTCATTGTTACTTTCGTGCCCTTTCCCGGTTCCGATTCAACACGCAGGGTATCCATAAAGGCCTCCATAAAGGAAAATCCCATTCCGGACCTTTCCAGCTCCGGTTTCGAAGTATATAACGGTTCCATTGCCTGCTCCACATTTTCAATGCCAACGCCCTCATCCACAATGCAAAAGGTAAACTGTTCCTGCTCCCGCTCACATCGCATATGTACCATTCCTGCACCGTCCTGATTATAACCATGCAAAATGGCATTGGTTACAGCTTCCGAAATTGCTGTTTTTATATCCGATAATTCTTCAAGGGTCGGATTTACCGGCATAACAAATGCCGCTGCTGCCATCCGTGCAAATGCTTCATTCTCTGACACAGCCAGAAAGCTTATTTCACATACATTTTTACTGATTCCTCTCATTTTTATCTCACCTCCGTCTGCTTCCACTGCTTTACCAGCTTATATAACCCGGACATCTGAAAAATCCGGTCCACATTCTTTCCAATTCCATACACATATACACTGCCTCCTACATAAGACATCTGCTTATAGCGTCCCATAATAACACCAATACCGGAGCTGTCCATAAATTCGACTCCGCTAAAGTCAAACACAATGCGCTCAATCTGGTATTTTTCCAAAAAGCAGTCTGCCATTTCCCTGATATATACAGCGTTATGATGATCCAGGTCCTCGCCCAGATGAATTATCATTGTCTGCCCATCCACTTCAAATCGATCTGATTTCACGATATTTTCCTCCTTTTTTTCTCCAGGATATTATTTTTCAAGAAAAAAAGACAAAAGCCTAAAGAAAATTTTTCTTCTGACTTTCGTCTCTTTATCGTTTGTATTTTATTCTGTTCTTCCTGCTGAAGTTCCCTGAGATTCCTTTATATATCCAAGGTATTTTTCTGCTTCCTGACATCTGGTAGACTCCTGATGCTCGTCTATCAGAATTTCATACAGCGTCTTTGCCTTTTCCAAATCACCGTTACTGTGATAGCATCTTGCCAGATGGTATACGACTTCCGGATTGTCCGGAAGTCGGGTATAAGCTGCTTCAAACAATGGCAGTGCCTCTGTTTTGCTATCCGCAGCATACAATTCCATTCCCTGCTCCAGATAAACGGCACCCGTTCTTGTTTTTAATTCTGTCAGCATATCTTCAAAGAGTGCTACCGCTTCCGGTTCTGTAATATCTGTCATATTTAAAGCCTGAACCTCCTGATACAGTGCTTCTGTCTGTTCCAGAGATGGACTTTCCAATTTCAGATATTCCTGATATTCATATAGCAGTTTAATAAATGGTTCATAGTCAATCAGGGTATATCCTTCTTCCCGGCGAATCATTCTTTCTAAATCATCAATTCTGTTTTCCAAAATCCTGGTATTACTCTCCAGAGAAGAAATTTCTATATCCTTTTCGCTAAGTGCCGCACTGTAGTTACGTTCCTTCTGGTTGTATTCTTCTTTAATACTCTGGCGGATATTCGGCACCGCCATATAGTAAATGACTGCCACGCCAATTAAAATACCAAGAAAGAACGTAAGAAATGCCATAAAATTCGGCTTGTCCTCCCGATAAGTATTTAATGGCACAATTTTTGAAGATACTGTTTCTTCCATACTTTTACTGTTATCTGCCAGACTCTGGCTTCCCTGTTGTGTACATAAGTGTATTTCTTCCAGATAACGGAGTGCAGTTACATTTCCTACATCTATTTTCTGTACACGCAGCAGGCATCGACGTGCCTTTTCGTACTCACAATTTTTCATATAAATGAGTGCTAACAGAAGCATTGCACGAATAAATTTCGGATTCTGGCTGATGACACGCTTTAACTGCAAAATCGCAAGATCGTCATCCTGACGCTTGGCATTGGCAAGTGCTATATTAAACTTCTTAATTGTTTGATTAATTCCGTCAAATGTCACCGTATCCGACTGCACTTTGTTTAAAAAATATGCAGCATCATTATCCTGCGGCTGAAAATTCTGGCTAATCACCCACTCACTCAATGCAGCTACCGCTTCACCCATTTCAAAGAAAACAAGTCCCAAAAGATTTCTGGCCTCTGTGTTTTCTTTGTTAATTTCCAGACTTCTTTTCAACATTTCGACAGCACCGCTTAAGTCCCTGACTTTTGCGCACTCCAACCCCTTGTTATAAAAGGAATTTGAGATATGCTGAAGACGTTCATACACGCTGATATCCTGTCCACAGATTTCACAGCGTTTTCGCCACTTTATAATTTCATGGCCACACTTTGGACAATTCATATCAATCCTCCGTTCAAACTCGATTCCTTTTATTTATTTCCCGACTTTACAATCAATTCAATAATATCGGATATATCCGTCATGTCATTATGCAAAATTGCTTCTTCTGCTTCGTCAATTTCCAGACTCGGCTGAAATTTAGCAAGCTCTTCTTCGTAATTAATCATCTGCTTTATCCTTTCTTCGCAAACATCAGCTACCACACCCATCTTACCTTTAGTAAAGGAAAAAAGCAAGAACAAATATGGCAATTTTTTAAATTTCATCGCACAAACTGCATAAATCCGCCAAGAACTGGCGGATTTACGCATCAAATATTATTGCTTTCTGTTCATACCTCGTTCCGGTACATCGGTTTGTACCAAATCAACACGCATTTACTTTTTTGTCAAGGCACTCAGTCTTTCTTCTACCTGTGCCATCATATTTTTATAATTTTCCAGCTTTGCCCGTTCTTCTGCAATCTTTGCCTCTGGTGCCTTTGCCACAAAGTTTGCATTGGAAAGCATGCCCTCTCCTCGCTTGATTTCTCCGGCCAGGCGCACTTTTTCCTTATTTAAACGTTCCAGTTCTTTCGCAATATCCACTAAATCAGAAAATGGGATATAAATAACTGCCTGCGGAAGAACAGCAGATACGGCATCCTCTGAAATTCCTGCCTTATCCTCCTGAATCAATACTTCACTTGCACCGCCGAGAGTCGCAAAGAATACCTTGCTGCCCTCAAAAGTATCACGCACTGCCTTTTCCGCAGAAACTACGTATACGCATGCCTTTCTGCTTGGCGGAACGTTCATCTGGGTGCGGACGTTACGGATGCCCTTTACTGCTTCCTTTATCATTTCTACTGCCGCCGCTTTTTCTGCAAAAACATATTCTGCTTGATATACAGGCCAGTCAGAAATCATAATGGATTCGTTTTCTTCCAGAACACCTTCTGCCTCCTTTAAGGTACAGAAAATTTCTTCGGTAATAAATGGCATGTATGGATGAAGTAGCTTTAAAGCTCCTGTCAGAACATGACGCAGTGTCCACATTGCAGTTTCCTTGGAGGATGCGTTATCCCCATAGAAACGTGGTTTTACCATTTCAATGTACCAGTCACATAAGTCGTCGTAGATAAAATCATAAATCTTCTGTGCTGCTACACCAAGCTCAAAGCTTTCCATATTATCAGTTACTTCTTTTACTACCGTGTTAAAACGGGTTAAAATCCAGCAGTCGGCATCCTCCAGACTTGTTTTGTCAATTTCCTTTGCATCAAACTTAAGTCCTGCCTCTGCCATCTGATCCATATACATCATAATAAAGCGGGAAGCGTTCCATACCTTGTTTGCAAAGTTTCTGCTTGCTTCTACTCTTTCCCAGTAGAAACGCATATCATTTCCCGGTGCGTTACCGGTAATCAGGGTAAAGCGGAGTGCATCTGCACCGTACTTGTCAATTACTTCCAATGGATCAATACCATTGCCAAGCGACTTACTCATCTTACGTCCCTGGGAGTCGCGTACCAGACCATGGAACAATACTGTCTTAAATGGTTTTTCGTTCATGTTCTCATAGCCGGAGAAAATCATACGGATTACCCAGAAAAAGATAATGTCGTAGCCGGTAACAAGAACATCCGTTGGATAGAAATACTCTAAATCCTTTGTTTTTTCCGGCCAACCAAGCGTGGAGAACGGCCATAAAGCGGAAGAAAACCAGGTATCTAACGTATCCGGATCCTGCTCCATATGGGTACATCCACACTTTGGACATACGCCCGGAGCATCCTTTGTCTTTGCAACCACTACCTCACCGCACTTCTGACAGTAGTAGGCAGGAATGCGATGTCCCCACCAGAGCTGTCTGGAAATACACCAGTCACGGATGTTATCAGTCCAGTTGAAGTAGGTTTTTTCCATACGTTCCGGAATCAGGGTAATTTCGTTATTCTTTACCGCCTCTACCGCAGGTTTGATTAACTCGTCCATCTTGACAAACCACTGCGGCTTAATCAGAGGTTCAACCGTTGTTTTACAGCGGTCATGGGTACCTACGTTATGTGTATAATCCTCCACCTTGACTAAAAGTCCCATGGCATCCAACTCGGCAACAATCTGCTTTCTTGCTTCGTAGCGATCCATACCTTCAAATTTTCCGCCATTGGCGTTGATGGTAGCATCATCATTCATGATGTTGATTTCCGGAAGATTATGACGCTTGCCAACCTCATAGTCATTTGGGTCGTGTGCCGGAGTAATCTTAACTACACCGGTGCCAAAATCTTTTTCTACATAGGTATCTGCAATAATTGGAATTTCACGGTCTACAAACGGCACCTTTACCATTTTTCCAACCAGGTGTGCATATCTTTCATCGTCCGGATGCACTGCAATGGCAGTATCTCCAAGCATGGTTTCCGGTCTGGTTGTCGCAAACTGAAGGAAATCCTCTGTGCCGACTACCGGATACTTAATATGCCAGAAATGACCTGCCTGCTCTTCATATACAACCTCTGCATCGGAGATGGATGTATGGCAGACCGGACACCAGTTGATAATGCGGGAGCCTTTGTAAATAAGGCCTTTGTGGTACATTTTACAGAAAACTTCCTCTACTGCCTTATTACAGCCTTCGTCCATGGTAAAACGCTCTCTGTCCCAGTCACAGGAAGAACCAAGCTTCTTTAACTGGCTGATAATTCTGCCGCCGTACTCTTTCTTCCAGTCCCAGGCACGTTTTAAGAACCCTTCTCTGCCAAGGTCTTCCTTGGAAATCCCCTCTTCCTTCATTTTTTCGATAATCTTAACCTCGGTGGCAATGCTGGCATGGTCTGTACCAGGCTGCCACAAAGCGTTATAACCCTGCATTCTCTTAAAACGGATTAAAATATCCTGCATGGTGTTATCCAGTGCATGTCCCATATGAAGCTGACCGGTAATGTTTGGCGGTGGAATTACAATGGTAAATGGTTTCTTGGTTTCATCCACTTCGGCATGAAAATATTTTTTATCCAGCCACTTGGAATACAATCTGTCTTCAATGTCTTTTGGATCGTAGTTCTTTGCTAATTCTTTTCTCATAGCTCAGTTTTCCTTTCTTTTTTGATATTCATCCTGCGGAGCATTTTACGTCATAAGCTTTGCGTTCAGGTTCGCTCCGCTCACCACGCACCTCGCATCATAGCCGCTCGGTCGTGTACTCGCTCGCAGACATCTTTGTGCAAGCAAGCTTGCAACAGATGTCATACTCACTCGTCTTCACGCAAAAAGACCCGCCATCCTAAAAGGACGACGGGTCGTGGTACCACCTTTTTTTACAGCATTTCTGCTGCCTCTTCGTCTGCTGACACAGACCTCACGGATAACGGTGTGAGCCGGCATTTCCTACTCTTTGCATTTCAGAAATACTGTTCAGAAGCTACCTTGGGCAGTTGCACTATACAGACCTTTCAGCAAACGGCCTGCTCTCTGGGATAGATTCTCTGCTTACTCCTCTTCCTCATTACATTTTGCAATATCTGTTTGTAATAGTAAAGAAATTTCATCCACTTGTCAAGAGAAAAATCAAAAAAACTTAAAACAATAACCGTTCTGTCTTATTTTCTTACAAAGTCACCTCGTTTTTCGCAAGAATCAGCAACGTTTCACTGTCATATGCCACATGGCGTTCACGGAACGTCCGCAACGATTTTCTCGCCATTTCCTCCTGATTATTGTTATAGTCAATACGCTGACGAAGCTTTTGCCTACGGACATTCAGGCGATGGCGTACCTCTACCATCTCCTTGGAGTCCACAAGAGCTTCTATCTGATAGCTCCAGACTTCCGCATCCGCCACACCATTTTTTTTCAATTCCTGCACAATTTCTCCGGTATAAAAATCTATGGATTCGTTCGTTTTCTGGAATCGCCGCTCTTCTTCTACAATGCGCATGTATTCCTGCCAATGATAATGCAGCTCCTTTGCATCATGCACATGAAACTTTTCATATAAATAATCTAACAGATTTGTACAGTTTACATACTTTATTTTTATCTTATTCAGAAGCATAATGGCACGGTTTATTTTTTTCTCGGCAATCTTTAAGTCATACTGGTTTCTACGGTTGGAAAAATAAAAATACACAATTACAATAATGCCAAACGCAATTGTGAAAATAAATGGAATCTGTACATTTTTTTCGGTCAACTCCTGCAGTGCAAATAGGAATACCAGAAATAAAACAATAAATACTCCTGCAATTTTAAACAGCTTTTTCCCTTTTTCGTCACGCTCTATTACGTCCTGCAATTCAAAATCCAGAGACGCTTTTTCACTCTCCAGATAGCGGATATCTGAATTAATTCTCTGCAGATAATTTTCCTGCTCCTCCATCTTATGAATTTCTTCCAGAATGGTATCTTCATAAGGCTCTAAAGCAAGACGCTGTGCAATTGTAATTTTAGGCGGCACTTTCTGCATTTTCTGTCTTTCCGCATTTAACGAAAGCACCTTTCTTGCCATATCATCAATGGATTTTTTTGCACGTTCGGGCAGCAAATCAATTTTCTGTATGTCTGCCAGATAGGATGTCACTACTTCGTACTCCTGTTTTGCTTCCAGTTTCTGGTGTTTTGCTTCGTTAATCAAATCGCAGCAGCTTTTTACAAAGCGTTCTCTTTCCTGTGCTGTTTCATAAATTCCTTCTCTCAGCACAAGTCTGTTTTCTTGACTGCTTTCTGCTTCCGTTTCGTTTTTCTTTTTTCTTTGAAATAATTTACGAAAAAATCCCATGTCTGTTCCCCGTAACTCTATTCATTGTATTTTCTGTACTGTTCTTTCATCTGCTCCGTCATCCGCTTTACGCTGGAATAAAACTCATTGATTTTTCCGTTGGAAAGTAGCTGGCGAAGCCTGTTTAAATCATCAAAATCTGAAATTTCCTGTGTTTCCAGCTCCGTCTGGAAATATGCTGCATCCAGCCATCTGGAAACTTCTTCGGTTACCTGATAAATGTCCAGTGCAGATTCGTACATCACCTTATCACCTGCAAAACGTAATGCCAGCAAATACTGTTTTAAAGATTCTTCCCTATTATTGCGTTCATAAGCTTCACGGAAATAATCTGCCGCTTCTCCAAATCCATCCGTATGAAGCAATGCAATTGCCAAATTGTGATAAATATCTCCCAGCGTTTCCGAGGTGATTCCATAAGTTTCTTTTTCTTTTAATAAAAGACGGTAATTCATGACAGCATCCCGGTAATTTTCCTGCAACAGATAGCTGTCTGCCTTGCTTTTTGTTCGAACCCATTCTTCGCTGCGTTCCACCTTGGACTGTTCCTGCAAAAATTCTTCGATTTCTTCCCTTGTAAAGTAATCACAGCTGCAAAAAACCACAGTGATTAAATCTTTTAACGGCGCATCTCGCTTAATCAGGTCTGCAAGCAATGCTCCCCGTTCCTTTAAGCCAAGTTTTTCCCGAATATATCTGGCAAGTCCCTCATCATACAAGTAGTCATCGCAAAGCTCCGGATTACGCATGATGCAATAGCAAAGTTCTTCAATGGAATAAATATTCTGTTTGGAATTTTTTAACAGATATCCGGTCTTTGCGTAATTACCTGTTGTTACAATAAGCTTTCCCATGAACTTTTCTCCTCTAGCCCAAGTTTACAATTTGTTCCCATACTCGGTAGGTTGCCGGAAAAATATCTCCGAAGCCCACATCACGCACTTTCAATACAAGTGTGTTATAATCCATGAATTTTGCTTCGATTTCCATCCGCAATGTTTTGTTTTCCCGACAATATCCGCCTTCCGGATGCAGCGTACAGGTTACTACTTTTGCGGTTCGAACATCTTCCACTTTAAATTTCATTTCGGTTGTATCATCCATAATAACCTGCATTTTCGCTTCCGCTCTGCCTAAATCCTGACCTGCTTTCAGCAGCGGCACCTGATGTATCACGGCATCTTCATAGGCTTCCAAAGAAATATTATGGAAAATCTGATTATCTGCAATTGCTCTTTTCGGAAACTTTTCTTTTACCGCAAGATAACAGGCTCCCAGACAATACAGACTTCTTCCGGTAAAAATTCTGCGTCCATTGCTGAAAAAATCAATCAAAATCTGCAATATTTCCGGCGTTTCCACAATAGGTCCGGTAACATAAAGTCTGGCACTGGCTTTTCTGGCAGTTGCAATTTCCGTAATGTCCGTAAAGGCTTTTTTGCGTTCTTCTTCATCAAGCATTCCGGTGAGTCCGCCCTTCATAAAACCACTGTAATCAATGCTTTCTACATAATACGGCATATCCAGTTCTTCGTTTCCGGCATTTATCATGTAAGCAATCATTCCCTTGCTGTCAAAGTCAAGTGTCATGGAACTGCCTTTCATGCTTTCGCATTGTTCATACCATAAAACCGCATCCGCATGTGTAGCAAAAAACAATTTATCCTTTGTATAACCTATGCTTTCCATTATTTTTGCAATATGTTCTTTTTTTTCTGCGGTAAGACGTTCTCCCGTAATTCCGATTTTTGCTATGGAAGCACTGCCATATCGTTTCCGGATGGTCGCCAGTATTTCTCTCATATAATGTGCAAATACTTCATTTACACCGAGCTTTATGTTCCCAAGATTTACAATTTCCTCGGAAAGGTTGCCATACAAGGAAGTTATGCCGTGTTTCTGCATTTTTATGCAATAATCTAGTGCTTCCTTGGCAATCAGAAAATTTCCGTCTTCGTCCGCAGTTACCATAGTCGGAATTATTTCCCCGCCCAGGTACTCTGGAAACTGATATACATTTGCACAGGTCTGTTCCTCATTCCACAAACTGACCTGCATATCCGTTTTGCTGAAATCAATTCCAAGCATTAATGATGCCATTTTTTTCTCCTTTTATACCGGTGCAAAATGACGTTTCACCGCATATTCTTCTTTGTAATACTGCTCTAACAAAGTAAGCAATGTCTTTTCGTCCTGCAAATCCAGTGTCATCAGAATTTCATTGATTTTGCCATACTTGGTTGTTCCAAAGGTCATGTCCGTTTCGATATGGCTGACAATGCGGCTTTCCACAACCTCAACACCGTTCTCACTTTCCTCGGTAATAAAGTACTGCAAGTTCTCACCATAAAACAAAATCAGCTCTTTTTCGAAAATACCATAGCCGACATCTTCCATATCCTCCTGGCGCATCTCATCTTCATCCAGATAACAGGAATAGTGAATTTTCAATTTGTGTTCCGGATTGGTGTAATATTCTACATAATATTTATCCATCATATACGTCGGCAGGGATATTTTTCCTTCGAATTCACGGTAAAATCCGTAAATTACCTTTTTTTGTACCAACCGCTGGATATGATAATTGACAAAAGATTTTTCTGCTTCCAGTAAAAGCTCTTTTCCGGAATAATACTTTAACATTGCCAGAATGCATATCTGGTTGCTTTCTAAAAAGCTCTCCTTTTTCAGCATTTCAAACAGTTCATCCGAAGTCATGCGGTCTTTGACAAAATACTTATATGCACTGTATGAATAATAGGCACGAATCAGCTTTCGGTTCAGACCACTGCCACAATAGCTGACAAATACAGCAAAGGATTCTTCAACATAGCTCTCCGCAAAAAGTATCTGAGCCAGCAGGCGTTCTTCCAGACTTGTCGTTTCCAGTTCCTGCTCCTTGGCAGCCCTCCACAGTTCGCACATTTCTCCTGTAGTTCCATTGTATCTGTCCACCAGATACTGAAGCAGTCGTTCTTCTATACGTCCGCATTTAAAAGCATAAAAGCCCATATCAAGAAGCGTTGCCCGGTCTCTTTCCTCCTGCGGAGAATAGATTCCTCGTACGCACAATCTGGACAGCCGTTTTGTATGCATACCTGCAGAACATCCAAATAAATTGACGCTCTCGATGACCTTGTCATACATATCCCGAAGAATCATGATTTCCAGCATCTTTTCCCGCTCTTTTGCAGGTAAGAGTTTTAAATCGATGGCATTCAGATAGGATTCCAAAAGCTCTACATTGTAATTATCATAATAATATTCCGCTAAGGAGACCAGACAGTTGTTCTGCACTTCCTTCCGAAGCCCTGACATCTGAGAAACCTGCTTTTGCAGTTCCAGCAGCAGACCGTCATACCGGTTATAATTTTTGTTTTTTTCCCACATATGAAGCAAGAGCTTGCGGTTATCGCTTCCCATCTGATAACAGGTTTCCAGAAAATTATCTGCGTGCAGAAGACGATACATTTTTTCTTCACTGCCAACCAGATAACGTCTGCCCTGCTCGTCCAAAAGAAAAATTTCTGCCTGTTCTGTATAAATCCGGATAAGTGCCTGACACACACCATTTTTTTTCACAAACGGAACAACCTGCACTTCTTTTTCTTCCTTATGTGCAATCAATACGCTGCACATCGCAGGATTTTTGCATTCCAGCTGATAAGTAAAAATCAATTCCGGCAATATCTGTGCCATTTCACGGTCGATAATGGACTCTCTAAGTACATCTGCGTACAGCACCGCATGGAACCCTGAAATCACTCCGGCTTTCATCTGATTTACCGCAAACTGCTCCATCTTTTTTAAATAGGCACGATAAATTGACGGATTTGTATCTTTATTTCTTACAACGTACGAGTAGACAAAAGCAGCATCTTCCTCTGTAGGAAAACTACTTTGTCCAAAATGCAGCAGCACCTGCTGATCTATCACCTGATTTGCAGATTTATCCAACGTCACCAGATAATATTCATACAAATGCTCCAGGCGAAGCTGTTCTTTTACTCCCTGTCTGAAATATTCGTGTACCTTTTTTTCCCTGCAGTCTTTATGTATCAGTTTTTTGCAAAGAGAAAACAAAATATCTTTATGGTGGAACAAATCATACAACTTCTCTAATAGCTGAATTTGAAAATTCTCCGGTCCGGTATTCTTTTCGGAAAAAAAAGCGAACTGCAATGCTGCTTCTTTTGTCACCAGACCATATTTTATAAGATACTGCATTACCATGCATTCAAATCTGTCAATAGACGAAAATATCGTAGGTTCTGCGCTCCATATCCAGGCTGCCTCTGAAATCAGCATAGCTGAAATTTTTCCGTCCCGGCAATGCTTTTTAATTGTGTCATAACGAAGCGTTCTGCTGCTTTTTAGACGTTTGTCCATAAAGAGCAGAAACCACAGTAAAATATCTTCTTTTTTATCCTGATCATAATAGCTGTGAATTATCTGCGCATATTCTTCTACCTGTTCCCTGTTTTTGGATTTTAATGCTTCCAAATACAGCACTGCACAATAAAACACGCAGTTGTTGCGCTCAAAATACGATTTTTTGCTTAAAACAAAGCCATATGCCTCTTCTCCACCGCAGATTTTTCCACCGGCTATAAATAAATAGGCACGATACAGCTCATATCGATATTTTTTTTCTTCGGTTTCCATTTTGGCAGCAGGATCTGCATTTTCCATTTCCTGCTTCTCAAGCAATGCCAGAACTGATTCCAGCACGCTTCCGGATTCCGCCAAAAAAACACCACCGGATATCATATTGTTTCTAAACTGCAAATACAGCTCCATCAAACGGTATTCCAACCGATGTAGACTTTTTCGAAATAATACAGGCGTTTCTCCCGGTTCATGATTTTTGACGGTCAATGGCATGCGAAGTTCTGTTCTTCCGGCAGAAAAAACAATTTCTGTAAAATAAACACCTCTTTTTAATTTTTCCGCTTCGATTACAAACTCCAGTTCTGCCCTGCCATTTACAAAATCCTCTGTGGTTATCCGTGTTTGTCCAAGTGTAAGATAAGAAGTTTCCGTGGATACAGAAATATCCAACCAGCCCCATTGCTCCTTTTTTATGATAAGCGTTTCTTTAAAGCTTTGAGAAGAAGCCTCATATTCAAGCCTGGAAGCTGCCACCCGAAACTCGCAACGCTTTTTTTTGTGCACAAGCGTGAGAAATTCTTCCATGGCTAAGGACAAATCAGCACTTTGTCTCAGCTGCTCGTAAGCAGTCTTATATCCCGGTTCTTTTTTTAAAATCACCTTGGAAAAATCCTCTGACGCAAACAGTTCCAATGCTTCGTTCCAGTTTGCCTGTGCAAGATTTGCAAACTGAAATAAATCACGAGTTACGCCGATTGAAGTGTGAAAAGACGGTTCCGTCACACGAACACAAAACGAAATCTGACTTTCTCCACAGTCACTGATAATATCCACTGTTCCGGTATATTTTTCTCCTGCCTGCAAGGTAAATGCGTCAACCACATATTCTACTTCACATTCCGCACCAATAAAGTCAGTTTTTTCAAGATGCAGGATTTTTCCCGTGACATAAATCACGCCTTTCATTCGTTTCTGCGCACTGTTTCGGATGCAGATCTTTCCTTCTTTCCTGATGCCGGCTTCTACCACAATTTCAAGCGCAGTTTCTGACACTATAAGCTCCGGCATTTCATATTCAAATATTCCTTTAGAAAGCCTTTCAATTTTTTCTTTCACGCTGCTAAACCCCTTATTGCACCATACTGTATATTTTAATTACTTTACTGCCTGAATAAATTCGTTGGTATCGCTGTCAATATAATAACACTTTGTACCATCTGTAGAAACGTAAAACTCACCCCTGTTTCTTACCTTTCCGTTGCTTACTTCAGATAAATTGATGCGATAACAGTTTACACCATTAATCAGGGTAAGCTCACTTCCGTATTCTGCCTCATATTCTGCTGCTTCCTTTGCGATTTTAAGAGATGCCTTAGGGTAAGTACACAAAACCTGATATGCTTCCTTGGCTGTCAGCTCTCCCGCCGGTGTTGGCTGCGGTGTTGCTGTTGCTTCTGCCTGTAAAGGAAACTTTGTAAAATCAAACACTGTGCCTTCTGTGGAATCATAAAAATACAGGCTTCCATCTGCCTGGCTTACTACCAGAAACGGATATACAAACTCCTGTCCCAAAATTGCACCAAACTGATAATACCGCCCATTACCAACCTGAAGACTGGAATTCACAAGCTGGATGTCATACAGCGAAGTATCCACCTTTTCTTTTACGATTTTTCTAGCTGCATCTGCCGTCAGGGCAGGTGTTGGAGTATTCGTTGGTATTGGTGTTACTGTCGGTGTTGCCGTTGCTGCAGGTGTTGCCGTTGCTGCAGGTGTTGCTGTTGCTTTCGGTGTCACTGTTGTTTCGGTATCTGAAATTCCTGCACCGGTTGGAACAGGGGGCTGTGCAGCTTCCTGCGTTGGTGCCGGTGTTCCTGCCGCAGTAGGAGCCGGCGTGCCAGTGGTTATACTTCCGGCCTGTTCATCCCCTGAACCTGAAATAAAAATCAATGCGATGGCAATGCCTGCAATCACAAGCACCAGTAAAAACTTTAAGGAATCCTCTGAGGATTTCTTTTTCTTTCTGCTGTTTTTTCCAGAGGACTTTTTCTGTCCCGATTTATTTGTAGTATTCTTTGTATTTGCCATATTTTCCTCCTGTTTTCTCCTATCAAAGGACAAAGAATGTGCCTTGCACATTCTTGCGCCAAGTGCGGTCATCTGCGACTGTTTTCTTTTCGTGCGAGTGCGCATCCAAAGCGGAGCGTTTTCATGTAATAGGAAATTACATGAAAAAAGAGATGTCCGCAGACACCTCTATTATAATATAAATTTTCTTCGTTTGCAACTATTTCAAGCACACAGCAGCGGCTTTGAAAATGTCAATATTAAATGCGACAATTTTTTAAAAAATTTTTTCAGCTGATTTTGCGCACTTCTTCTTCGAACATTTCCCTTGCGGAATGATATCCATGAATCTTTCTCGGATAATTATTCACCCATTCTTCGATGCGTTCAATCTCTTCATCGGTCTTGTCATCAAAATTCGTTCCCTTCGGTATATGTCTTCGTATCATTTTATTTGTCACTTCGTTTGTTCCTCTTTCGTAGCTGCTGTATGGATGACAATAGTATACCTTTGTCCTGTCGCCATCTCCCAGCGCGGACTTCTGCATCTCTTCACAGTATGCAAATTCGCTGCCATTGTCCACTGTAATTGTCTTGAACACTTCGCTGAAGAGTTTCCCCCACTTTCTTTCCAGTCTGTCCATTGTATTCACGACTGCTGCCGCTGTATGCTCTGGCAACTTGAAGATGATTTCATCTCTGGTCTTTCTTTCAGTCAGCACAAGCAGGCTGTTCTTTGATTTTCCTCTCTTGCCCTTGACTGTGTCCATCTCCCAGTGACCGAATTCCTCTCTGGTGTCAATCTCTTCTGGACGCTTCTCGATGCTTTCTCCTGCGGATGCTCTTGCCTGCTTCTGCACCTTCTTGTATTTTCTCTTTGCATTCTTCTTCACTGGCAAATTCTTATTCGTCAGGCGCAAAAAGATTCCTTTGTCGATGTAGCTGTACAGTGTTGTCGTGCATATCATCGTGCTGAATTCACCTTCTTTGCCCTGCGCTCTGATTTCTCCCAGCACTGCTGCTGGACTATAATCTTCATTCAGAATCTTCTCTTCGATGTAGTTCGCCAGTTTGATATCATTGCCAATCTTCAAGCAGCTGCCCTTGCTCTTCAAATTCTCTTCGTACTTATCCTGCGCGATATCTGGACTGTATCTCTCTTCTTCTGTCAGGTCGGAATTCAATGCCACATACACTCCTCTTTTCACTTCTCTGTATATAGTGCTTCTATGTACATGCAAAATGTCGGCTATCTCCTGCTCGCCATGTCCTGCCTTCAATAATGCTTCGATTCTTATTCTGTCCGCTTTTGTCAGATGTTTGAATGTTCGTGCCATTTTCTTCTCTCCTTCCAAAATACAAGAAGCCGCAGGCGCTATAATCTGCGGCTCGTCTGGCTTATGCTTTCAGCTCCAGAATGTCATCGGCAGAAGCATGAAGCTCTCTGCATATCTTCGCCAGATTGATGGCACTCGGTATCAATTCATCATTTTCCCATCTGCTGATGTCCTTTTGATATACTTCCAGTCGTTCAGCCAGTTCTTTCTGCGTCACTCCTGCTGCCTTCCTTGCTTTCTTGATGTTCTGTCCTATACTCATTTCTTCTTCCTCTTTTCCTTCGCTCTCATAATCATTGCGATGCACAGCTTGATGATGCCTGCTGCCACCAGAAAAATTCCTAACTTCAAAATCATACGCTTTACATGGCTTCGGGATTGTGCTATATTTTAGATAGGCGGAGGGCTTTCGCCCTCCGTGGCTTTTAGCCTATCAGCTTATCTATGATGATAAGTATGATTCCTATGATTAAGTCTATCAGTGCATTGATTGTCAGGTCTTTCCACTGTATAGACTTTTTCTTTTTCTTTCGCTTCTTACCCACTGCCTTTTCTCCTTTCCAGTGCTTTGCACTTTTTCTTTGTTGTCCTCCTTACATTTATTATTATATACCTTTTTCGGTATATTGTCAACTACTTTTATACCTTTTTCGGTATTTTTTATTCATCAAAAAAGAGACACCAGTCATGATGTCTCCTCTTCTATCAGCCATTCCACAGTCACATTCAGTACCTTTGCAAATATCTTCAGCTCATAGTCCGTGACGAATCTTGTGCCGATTTCAATTCTGCTGATACTGTCTCGTTCAATCGTCACACCTTCTACCTGAAGACGCGCCGCCAGCTCGCTCTGTGTGATTCTTCCCTTTAATCGTGCAAGTCTTATCCTGTCGCCACACAGATTCTTCTTCCCTTTGTATTCGTATATTTTCATCTGCATCGCTCCTTGTGTGTTAATGTCCAGCATCATTCTTGACATTAGCACATAATCAACTATAATTTGTGTTAAAGGTCAGAATCGCAAAAATTATCTGACCAGAAAGAAGGTATGCGCTATGAATATATCTATCAGATATGATGCTGATGGCTCATTCCACATCGACACACCGCAGGAAGAAGGCAAGAAACTCCGTCCAGAAAAAGGTCGCAGTGTCATCGCTTTTCCATCGTCATATACGATGATTGACATTGAGACGACTGGACTTGATTCACGCTATTGTGAAATCATTGAGATGTCTGCTCTTCGTTACAGTGGCGGCAGTCTTGTGGATAGCTTCTCGACACTGGTGAAGCCATCGCAGCCCATCAGCGACTTCATCACGCAGCTGACAGGCATCACGAATGACATGGTCGAAGATGCTCCTGACATCGCAGCTGCATCACAGGAATTCCATGATTTTGTGAAGGATGATATCCTTGTCGGCTACAATGTGAATTTTGACATCAACTTCCTTTATGATGTACTTTCCGACTGCTGTGGTCTTTCACTCTCGAATTCCTTTGTGGATGTGATGCGCTTTGCAAGGAAGTTGCATCCTGAATGGAAGAATCACAAACTTCAGACAGCCGCTGCGCACTTTGGCATTGAATCAGAAGCACATCGCTCCTTTGCCGATTGTGAGACATGCAATTCCTGCTACACCGCACTGGTATCTGAAGCAATCGAAAAGCATGGCGACTTCGATTCGTTTGCCGCTTCATTCACTTATCGTCAGGCATCTGCGAAGGATATTGTTGCCACGACAGATTCATTCGATGAAAGTCATCCGCTATTCGGCAAGGTCTGTGTATTCACTGGTACGCTTGAAAAGATGGTGCGCAAGGATGCGATGCAGCTCGTTGTCAACTTTGGCGGCTCATGTGCTGATAGCGTGACATCGAAGACGAATTTCCTGATTCTCGGAAATAATGATTTTTGCTGCTCCATTAAAGACGGAAAAAGCAGCAAACAGAAGAAAGCTGAAGCTCTTATTCTGAAGGGCAACGATATTGAAATTCTCTCCGAAAATGTTTTCTATGAAATGGTGTTAGATATCTAAAGTACATAATCTAAAAGCCAGCGGTCAGGTCGTCTGTTCCGCTGGCTTCTTCTTTTCTTATGTCTTTTAATTATTCAGGGATATATTCCACAATATTCGGATTTGCTGTGATGAAATATCCATCGCTCATTCTGTACATCTGCACTCCATCGACATCAAGGATGTGTGTGACCTTCTTCTCTTCGAATCTGGACACACCGCGCACAGCTCTTGCATCCATCGAAGGATAGTTTCTGATGCGAATGCTTGCATCCGCTTTTCTTCTGATTCTGCCTGTGATTCTCACAGCAGGCACTCCATCAATGACATCGGTCACTGCTGCCATCGCACCCTCTGCTTCTTCCTTCGACATTGTTCCGACCACTTCTCCATCCTCATTGTAGACATTCACACTTCCGTCTTCATTCTCTTCCAGCGCACCTTCAGGCACTTCATCGGTCATGGTTGCTGCTGGTGCTTCAGGTGCAGCTGCTGTTTCCTCTGCATTGTAGACAATCTCTCCGTTTTCGTCATACAGATTCTTCTTCGCCTTCTGTGCTGCCTTTAAGCCGCCTTCCAGTGTTTTGTATTCCTTGTTTTCCTCTTTATTGAATGTGTCGCCCATGTAATACTTCATGATGTTCTTCCTCCTTATCCGTTGATATCTGCTTCATCTACCCATCCATGCACTTTGCTTCCGACCACATGATACGGATGCGCCGCGCCCAGATTTCTTGCTGTTACCTTCGCATCACAGGCTGCTGCTTTCTTCGCCTTGCCTGTCGCGTAGCTGCTGGTGTAGTGTGTATCTCCATTGAATTTGACTGCTGCTCCGATTTCATACTTCTTCGCAGGCGCGGATTCTGTTGCGGATGCAGCTGCTCCGTCAGCCTTTTCGATGTAGGACGCATTCACGAATCCATACACCTTGCCATCAATGCGGATGTAGTACCATAGCGCGCCATCAGATGCCTTCACACTATCGCACACTTCCACGATTGTACCTGCTTTAATCTGCGGAATACTCTTCAGCTTGTCATACTCGACACCAGCCCATCTTCTGACATTCATGACGGATGCAGCGACTTCGCCCTTCCATTTAGGAGTGCGATTCAATGCGCCTGAAGCGCTTTCCTTCTCCTCTGTTTTCGGTGTAGCTGGTGCTGCTTCCTTTTCAGTTGCCTTGCTTTCGTAGTTCGGCAAGCAATATCCTCTGATATTCTTTGCATTAACCTGAAGTGTGCGATATCCTACTTTGTTTGAGATATTGCCTTCAATGACCTTGATGCTGTTTCCTGACACGCTCGCCACTATTCCGACATGGTCTGCGCTGCCAGTATTGTCGCCGACACCAGAATCATCCCAGTCATACATGATGACATCGCCTGCTTCTGGTTTGTAGCTGTCAAGCTCCATCCATCTTCCCAGCTTCTGATACAGTTCAATCATCTTCTGACATCCGCATTCTGTCGGCATGATATCTGTCAATCCGCACAGGATGGCGATTGCCGACACATAGGTCGCGCACCATGCGTCCGTGTATGTAACTTTGTACCCTCTGGCTCGCGGTGTGTGTCCGTTGTAGATGTCAATGATTTTTTTGTGGCTGCCATCGCCTTCATTGAATCCTGCGTACTTCTGCGCAGTCGTCACGACTTTGCTTCTCAATTCCTTCTCTGTCATGATGTTTCCTCCTGTTCTTTTTTCTCTTCTTCCCGACTGATTGCTGTTGCCATATTCGGATTCGTTTCCTTCAGGTGTTCCATCTCAATGACCGCATCATCAATCAGGCTGTCCACCAGTTCCTTGTCAATCAATCCGTCCGTGATGTATTCGGACAGCTGTCCATATTGTGTCAGCAATGCCTGCCACACTTCGGACTTCTTCAGCTTTCCTGTTCCGCTGCCCCAGTTCTTCTCTGCAATCGTTACCAGTGCCAGAAGCTGCTCCTTGACCAGCTGCACAATCTTGTCTGACTGTTCCTTCAGGACTGCCTGCTTCTGTTCCGCAGACATCCTCATGAATCTTCTGATTCTGATTGCGATGCCGATGCTGACCGCGCCTATTGCAAGCAGCATCGGAAGGTTGTTGTATATCCATTGCAAAATGACCATCAATGTCTTCATCCGACACCCTCCTCTTCATTCTTCTGCGTTGTTGTTTCCGTCTTCTTTATCTTTTGCCAGTTCTCAATGCCTGCCTTGACCATGTACCCGAATACGCATGTCCGCAGGACTTCTGATGATTCGCTGATGATGGTCGGCAGTGCAGTGGTGTCATAGCATCGCCACATCACCACTGCTGCATAGATGAAAGTCGCCAGATGAAGTAGGACGCACATCACCACGACCTTTTTTGAGAATTCCAGAATCCACGATGTCAGCTGCTTCTTCTGTGCCTTCACCGCTTTGTGCTCCATCCTTCTCTTGTATCTGTTGTGTCGAAGCTGTTCCTTTGCGTCCTGCTCCCTGCATTCTCTCACTGTCATCTGCCTTCCTCCTTGCTATTCGTTAAGATGTGGATGCAGCTGAAGCATCTGCTCAACTTTATCCACTCGCTTGTGAAGCGACTTCAGGCTCTCCTCGTTCCTGATGTTCTTTTCATTGACCTTCTGAAGCTCCTCGCGATAGTTCTTCGTCTCTGTCTTCAGTTCAATCATTCCAGTCTGGATGCTTTCCAGTTTTACCATGACCGCTGCATCCTGCGCCGCTTCCTCCTTTGTATCTTTCTTCGCATTTCTGCTCTTTGTGCTGATTCCGAAGAATATCGCAAAAGCGACAGATACTCCTGAAATCAAAAGTGACAATTCAATCGTCATGACCTTTTCCTCCTGCTTCATAATCTTCGAAGCTGCGATTCAATAATGTCATTTTCTTCATCCATCCTCTTCATCTTGCCGAATAGCGTCTGAAGCTCTGCTTCTGTTTCCTCTTCGGTCTTCAGTTCCTCGATGCCATGCTGCGCTATGATTGCAGCCTGCTCTCTGACGATATCGCACATCAGGGAATTCACTGCGCACAGCCTGTCAATCAATTCCATCTGTGTCATGACTACTCGCCGCCTTCGTATGCTTCGCCAGTAATCTCTTCATACTCTTCCGCAGTGATGCCCTTGCCTGCCTTTTTTTCATTCAAAGCCACCCATCCTGCAAGCGTTTCCTTTGTGATGTACTCCGCTTCGTACTTCGCCTTCAAGGTCTCATACTTCTTGCTGTGTGTTGTTGTCTCTGCCATCTCTTACACCTCCACCATCTCTGCCAGCAATTCCTGCTGTAATTCGATTGCAGACAGCGTCTGCATAATCATTTTTGTGGCAGGGCTTTCCAGCTCTGCCTGAAGCTGCTGATACTCTTCCTTCGTCATCTGACGCTCCTGATATTCGAAGTATTCCTGCGCTTCCTCCTGCTCCGTTGCTTCCTTCGTCACCTTCTTGATGTTCTTTCTCTGGTAGACTGTGGTCGGGCTGGATGTCGTGTCGCACTCCGCAGGCTCTGTCATGCTCTGTGCTGTGTACCAATCTTTCATAGCTTTTCTGCTCCTTTCTGCTGTGCTTGCTTACTATGCGCTTCAGCGTCCTGATGCTCACATATGGCTTGATGTACTCTTCGAAGTAGTTGTATGTGTCCGTGTGGTCATACCATCCCATATATGACAGCATCGCCGCTGCGTCATACCAAGTGATTTTATCTTTCTTTCCAATCCTGTGCGCCTTCCTTGTGCTGCGCTTCAGGATGCTCTTGCGCATCGTTGTCCGATTGTAATGGAATACGAAGCCCATGAAGTCCAGTGCGCGACCTCTGGTCTTGCCTGTCTGCCTGTCAACATATTCGAATCTGAACACTTGCCAGTTGCTCTTCAGGTGCTGATGCAGCTCTGTTGCCAGATATCCTTCCATCCACTCTCGAAGCCGATGCAGCTTCTTCTTGTTTCTGCCGAATACCACGATATCATCCGCATATCGAATGTAGTGGTCTATGCCGAATTCTTCCTTCACATCTTCCATCACAACATGGTCGAATCGTTTGAAATTCAGTTGCGTAAACCATTGCGAAGTTATGAATCCAAGTGGCAGCCCTGAAAGTCTCTCGATATCCTCCCAGTCTTCAATGTCGTCAGGTCGCTCTTCTGACTTCAGCACAGCTTCCGCTTCCAGTACCTTGTAGCACAAGCGCAGAAATCTGTCGTCTTTGATGACATGCGCCAGCTTCGCTTCAATCACCTCGACATCCTCTGTGTCGAAGCAATGTCTGACATCCACCTTCAGAATGTAGAATTTCTTTCCTTTGTAGCCTTTTATCCACTTTTCAATCGTTTTCTTTCCGCTGTGCGTTCCCTTGTTCGGAATACTTCCCAGCGCATTCTCATACAGTCCGCGCAGTATAATCGGCTGTATTTTGCGCACGATGCAATGATGCACCACTTGCTCATATTTATAATCAGGTTTGATGATTTCCCTGACCTTGCCGCAATTATGCTCGTTTATTTTACATTTGCGATGTGATGGCGGCTCGAATTTCTCTTCTATCAGGATTTGCTGAAGTGTCTTCACATGCTCTTCAAGGTCTTCCAATACTTCGGCGACTTCTTCTCTGGTTGTCTTGCGCTTCGCTGCTGTCAGGAAGCTCTCCCTGATATAGTCCTTCGTCACCACATCCTCAAATAGATGCTTGTATGTCTTCATAAGGTTCTTTCTTATCACCTACTGCATTTTCATGGCATCTCTGCCCTACTAACACAGCCCTTCATCGGTTTTACTTTTGCCAAGTGGCAAGGAATATGGTGTGCATTCGGTTGACACACCATAATTGATAAGAATGAGAAGCCCCGATGTTCCAGTTCGCATTCGAAGCGGTGTTGTTCAAATTCACATAAGACGCACCGCAGTTCGCGCCATTGTTGCAATTACCACCGACAAGGGCGCAAAACGCGCAGAACAGAAGCAGGGCGCACACCATATCCCTATATATTCACATTTTCCTGATTGCTACTTCATAATGGGGGATAACTCCCCCAATCCCCCTGCGCAGCTTATGCTGCGGAAGGCTGTTCGCAAGAAAGAGAAGCCCCGACGTACCAGCACGCACGCGAAGCGGCGCTGCTCAAACTCACACAAGACGCACCGCAGTACGCGCCATAGGAGCAATCACCACCGACAAGGGCGATTGCGACAATCTCCAAGTTTATCCAGTAGTAGTCACATGTGTATGTGCTGCTGCTTCCACCGACCGTCTTCGGGAATCTCCCCCACTGCGTCATGTAGTGGTCTTTCTGCCATCCTCCTGTTTTTGCTGCATCAATGCCAGTGTCAATGAAATCTGCACCTGTCAAGTTGTATGGCGGTGACATCTTCACCTTGATTCTGCCCTTGTCGCAGATATAGCCTGCCACTCTATCCCAGCGATTGCCCCAGTATTTCTCCATATGGAACACTTTGACTTCATGTGTTGTGTCGCTATATCCGAAAAACTGTCCTTTGTCGTCCAGTGTTCCTGTGTTAAGGTGTCCGTAGTTCACAGATGCGTCTTCCACATATCCTGTAGTCTGCCCCTGTCCGAATACCGCCTGTGTGTTATCGCTCTTGCCGATGATAGTCAAAAGGCAGTTGACAAGATTTCTTCTGCTCCACGGAATGATTGTCCAGATGCTTCCGTTTGCAGCTGCTCTGTTGAATTCTGTGGATGCGCTTGTGTTGTACATCAGCACCTTTCCAGATAGGCTACGCAGCTTCGCTCCATCGTAGCTACCGCCATAGATAGGCATGTACATCACATCTGCGATGCTTCCATCAGCTCTCTTGAATGCTTCTGCCTGATAGCTGGAATCGACCTGTGTGTCGGACACGATGATGTATTCATAGTTGCCGACCTCATACTGGCATAACCATGTCAAAGGGAATGCCGACATCGCATTCAATTCTGTGGATGCGTCCGTGATGTCCGATGCTGTTCCATCCTCCTTTAAACTGTAATCATTCGGATTCAGCTTGTATGCTTCCGTGCCATCTTTATTCAGCATGGCAGGATAGTTGCCAGCAACGAAGAAGAGTTTTGCCATGTCGCCATAGTCAAACATTTCTTCGGAATAATTCATCTTAGCTGGATTCAATCCGACTGCGTCATACAGATATGTCACCCTTGTGGATGGATTGCTGTCTGCTTTGTTGATTTTTACTCCGTATCTTTTGATATTGCTGAATTTCCCTTCTGCATCCTGAAGCGCAGCAAGGATTCCTGTGGTGTCCGCTTTGATAGCGTCCTGTGTTTCTTTATCAGCCACATATATTCTGTCGCCCATTATCCTTCAACCTCCTGCAAATAGATTTTTCCTGCATCAATTCCGATGCTGTACACTGTGCCTGTGGTATCGTCAGCCATCGAATTGATTCCTGCTGCGATGTTCTGACACGCTTCCGCTGCTCCCTGTGCTGCTGTGGTCGCTGCGTTTGCCTTCTCCGCAGCTGTATTCGCTGCCGATGCTGCTGACTGCATATTGCCTGCGAAGTTGTTCACTGTGTTCGCAAGGTCTTGAAGCTCTTTCACATCCATGACTTTCGGAAGCTCCATGAATTTGTGTTCGCCATCACCGATTCGAAGAATCAATGTGCCTTCGGCTGTTTCTTCCACACCCCATTCATTGACTTCCAGAATGCGCTCTGACGCTTTCCATTGTGCAGTCGTTCCCTTTTTGGGCTTGATTGTGCTTGTCGCCATACGACTTCCTCCTTCCTGTTATGGTGTGCCGCAGTCGATGCTGATTTCTTCTGTCGTGAATGGTGTGCCACCATCGCACGCAAGCACATCCACACTGTCGGGACTTCCTCCGTCCACTGTGTATGCAATTCCTGTCTTCAGCTCCTTCATCTGCTGATATATTTCTTCCAGCTGCTCTTGTGTACGATACAACTCTTCAGCATGGTCTGCTGCCACCTCTGCCTTCTCCGCAGCTGTATTCGCTGCCGATGCTGCCTTCTGTGCGTCTGATGTGGCTGTCTGCATCCTGACAAGCTGCTGCTGTCTGGTCTGCTCTGCTGCCACTCTTTCCTTCTCGTTCTTGATGCGCTGCTCCTCCGCAGCGATTCTGTCTGCTTCTGCCAATGTTCTCGCAGCTTCAACCACCTTGAATGCAGCTTCAGTGTTCAGCACTTGCTGTCTGGTTGCCATCATTCTGTCGATGTATTCCTGAATCCTGTTGTCCAGCACTGTCATCTCATTGCATGACAGGATGGCATCTTCATTCCTCATGCTCTGTTCGATTTCAATGGTGAATGCCGCTGAAGACAGAATCTTCTCGCCTGATGCGCTTCGCATCTCGATGTCGCAGTATGCAGTGCCTGCTGCTGCCAGTGCCTGATTCGTTAGCTGAATCATGACGCGATTCTCTTCTTTTGCGCATTCGTTGTAGCAGAATTTTCCGTCTGGCTTTTTGATGTTCGCAATCAGCGTCACATCATCTGGTATCTGGAATTCGTTTCCGTTGTTCATCAGCTGCACACGAAGGTATCTTGTCGCCTTGTCGCCCTGCTTTGCAGATGCAAGGTACAGCTGCATCTCGCCATACAAGTCAATCTGTATGTCAGTTATCATCTGCATGTTTTATCCCTCCAATCTTTCAAAGTACATCCCTTTTGCGTCAATTCCCATTCGCCAGACTGTTCCCGAATCATCTGTGATGTCGTTCTTTGTCTCTTCCAGCTGTTGCAGCTGCGATTCCATCTCTGTCAGCTGTTCTGCTGTGTCCAGCTCATGTGCCGCCAGCTCCTGCTGAAGTGTCTGGTCGGCTGTTTTCATTTGCTCCGTTGTTGCATATGTCTGGCTGACTTGCTGAAGCACATCCTTCTTCGCTGCTGTGATTTCATCTGATGTCTTCGTGCCTGTCCAGTAGCTTTCCAGTTGCTTGTCAATATATGACTGCGTTTCCTTTGCCGCAGCTGTCGCAGCTTCTGATGCCAGCGTTGATGCGTCTTCCTTTGCCACATATCCATCAGATACATCCTTCATGATTTCCGTCTTCATTCCTGCGATTTCAAGCTGGATTTCGTCCGATGTGATATCTGATTCATTTTCCACTTGCTGCGTTGTGTTCGCCGCAGCCGTCGCTGTTGCTTCAGCCACAGCTTCATTCACAACTTCCTGCTGCACATCCGCGAAGGTCTTCTTTGTTGATGACAGCTGGCATGTGTTATTCTGCGGATTTTCAGGATATTCCTTGATTTGCGTGATGCGCATTTTTTGCTTGATGCCATTTGTCTTCGATATCAGGAAGACTGTGTCGCCCAGTCCATATGCCAGAATGTCTCTGTATTCTTCCGATGCTGATGCAAGGTCGATGATGTCCGCTTCATATGTCATGGAAGGTCGGCATATTTCAGCCAGCTTCAGCACCGCATCTTCGTACAGTGATTCTGGCTTCGTGTATCTTTCATCCTTCCATACCTTCAGCAGCTTCTTTGTGCTGTATGAATAATTCTCCACATAGTCCTTGCCATCGACACTGATTGTCAGTCCATTCTTTCCGACTGGCTTCAGCTGTGTGAAGAAGTCATTCGTCTTGATGCTGTATTCTGGCGGCTTGCGCAGATTGACAGCTTCCATGAAATACACACCCTTGTCGCTTCCGATGTGTTCATGAATGTCGATGACCTTCGTCCTTGTGTGGTATTCGATTTCAACTTTGTATGTATCTATGCACTGGCTGATGATATCCAGCGCAGTGCAGACATTGTCCTTCCTGATTGTCCTCTTCTTCGTGATATTGCATATTCCAACAGTCCAGCCTGTTCCCAGCAGTGCCGATTCCAGACAGCTTCTGATTGTCTGCTCCACTTTCTCGAAAGAATTGTACTGTTTGCCTTCCAGCTCTTCCAGATTCAGTGTCGCCACATACTTCATCCACTTCTTCGATGCGGACACTTCTTTCAGGACGAATTCGTCTTCTTTGGTCACGATGTAGCACTCATTCTGAAGATGCTTCCTCATGACACCATTTTTCGGATATTTGAAAGACAACTCCTTGTCGCCTGTCTCTAATGTCTTTTTGATTGCCAGCTCTGTGTAGCCTTTAAGCAAGCACAGCCTGATTCTTTCCTGCGAAAATACCTGAATCATGCTCTGTCCTCCTTATAACCACATGGGGCTGTAATGTATCGTTACAGTGCATTTGCTGCTCGAAAAGGCGATGCTGTTGACTGCCTTCTTCTTCAGCACAGGAAATTCCCACATGTCACAGTCTGCGAATTTGTTCGCGCCTTCCTCTGTGACTGTTCCTTTCCTTGCATCAATGACGATAGTCTTGTCTTTCGTCAGGTTTGTCAGGATGATGTCATCGCTTCCGAATCCATTGATGACCAGCTCCTGAAGGTCTGTCTGCGGAAGGACTTCGATGACAGCTGGTGTGTCTCTCGTTCCAAGTGTTGTGAATTTCGCTTCTGTGACACCCTTGTACACATTTGACACTTCTGCATCCGTCATATAGCCATTGAATTGCACTGTCAGGATGTATCTGTCAGGCTGCTTCGTTTTTTCGATGCTGTCCGACTTTATATCCCCGATGTATGTGCCTTTGTAGCCATCCAGCTGAATGCTGCTGCGCTCTGTCAGCAATGACAGGAATTCGGACACTTTTCTCATGATGTCGCTTCGTCCGCTTCCTCTGAATAAGATTGTGACCTTCAGTGTGCCATACTGGACTTCTGTGTCGAATTCATGCGGTGTCGCAGCTCCTTCCAGCCATTCTGCATTCAGTTGGATTGCAGGCGGCTGAAGGTCAACCTTCAGCTGCTTTGCATTGTATTTCCTGATATCAATACCATTCACTATCATTGACCTTCTACCTCCTTCTGTCGTATTCCCTGACGATATTGTCTGCCACAAGCTCTGTGGTCTTCTCTGCGATGACTTCTCCATCCATCTCATTGACCACTGTCACCTGAATTCTGTATGACTGCTGAAGCTGTTCAAACTTCGCATCAAGCATCGTTGACAACGACTGATAGAATGGCGCAAGCGGAAGGATTGCTTCATCGCCTGCTTCACCGCCTGCGAATAGTGTCGCACCTTGCGCACCGAACACTGTCGGCTGCGTCATGATACCGCCATTTTTGTACCACTGAATGCTGAAGGATGGCACCGATGGTGGATTCAGACTGAAGCTACCGCTGATTGTTGGATGTGGCATCTTCAACTTCGGCAATGACCAGCTGAAATTGAATTTCGATTTGATTGTTTCAATGGCATTGCTGACCGCAGTCTTCGCGTTGTTAATCGGTGTAGTGATTGCGTTCTTGATGCTGTTCCACACCGATGTTACAGTGGATTTCACGCTGTTGAATACTGATGTCACTGTGGACTTGATGCTGTTCAGGGCAGTGGACACCGCAGACTTTGCTGCATTGATAGGTGTTGTCACTGCACTCTTCACGCTGTTCCATACCGATGTCGTTGTACTCTTCACACTGTTCCAGATAGATGATATCGTGAACTTAATGCTGTTGAATACTGATGTCACTGTGGACTTGATGCTGTTCACCACAGTCGTCACAGATGACTTGATGCTGTTCCACACTGTTGTCAGCGTGGTCTTGATGCTGTTAATCACTGAAGTGATTGATGTCTTGATGCTGTTCCACACCGATGTCACAGTTGTGCTGATGCTCGTCCAGATGCTCGACAGTGTTGCGCTGATTGCTGTCATCACATTCGTCAGTGTGGTCTTTACCGATTCGATTGCGCCCGACACAGTTGTCTTGATAATTTCCCAGATGGACATGATTGTGTCTTTGCAGTTCTCCCAGATGAATCTGAATGGAATCGTTATCAGCTCGAATGCAGCTGTTATCAATTCCACAATGAACATGATGGCGACCTGAATCGCATTCTGGATATTCTGCCATATGCTCTGAATCGTATTCCAGCAGGATGTGAAGATTCCGCTGATATTCGTCCAGATGTTATTCAGCCATGTGGACACTGTTGTGCTGATGCTCGTCCAGATGCTTCCGAAGAATCCTGAAATCGCATTCCATACAGTGCTGATGACTGTGCTGATTGCTGTCCATGTAGCTGACAGCGTCATCTGGATGTGTGACAACGCTCCGCTGAACAGTGACTTGATTGCTTCCCACAGCCCACTGAAGATGCCCTTAATGCCCTCTCCTGCTGTTGTCAGGTCAAGTGTAAATATGCCGACAATGAAGTCGATGACACCCTGAAATGTCGTCTTCAGTCCGTCAATGATGCCGCCTATCGTTGCGAAGATGTTCTGGAATATCGGAAGCATTGTCGCCGATAACCAGTCCACAACTTGCTTCAGGACATTATCCCACAGCCACTGAAATACCTCGATGACGCGATTCACAATCGGAATGACTGTAACATTCAATATCGTGTAAATTCCTTCCCACGCTGCCATGACTGTCGTCATCAGGAAGTCTGCCAGCGGCACAAGCACCATGTTCCACAGCATTGTCAGTGTCTCTGCCAAGAAGCTCACGACTGGCTCTAATACACCGCCGATGAATTCTCCCAGCGGACGCAACACATTCTCCCATAAATTCTGAAATGTGCTTGTCAGTGTTGGAAGCACTGTGCCTGCAAGCCATTCAAGTGCTGGAATCAGGATATCCTGCCACGCGCTTGTCAATGCTCCCATGATAAACTCGCCAAGCGGCTGAAGAATCTGCATCAACCCATCCCATGCCGCCTGAAGGTCAGGAAGCACTGTGCCTGATATGTATTCAATCACTGGCTGAAGATTTGTCTTGAATGTCTGCCATACTTCCAGAAGCGATGCCTGCACATCTTCATTCGTGGCTGCCACATATCCCAGTCCAGCCACCAGTGCCGCAATCGCCGCCGCTGCTATTCCGACAGGGCTTGTGATGGCTGCCAGAATCGTGCTGAATCCTCCTGTCGCTGTTCCTGCTGCTCCTGCTCCGATTCCTGCTTTCGCAAGTGCTGCCGACAATGCACCCAGCCCTTTTGATACATCTGCGCTGAATGTTATCAATTTACCAATCGCCAGCAGCAAAGGTGCTATTGCAGCGACTGCTGCACCCACTGTCAGGATTACCTTCTTTGTACCTTCATCCATATTGTTCAGCTTGTCCACGAAGTCCTGCACCTTCGAAACAATGTTTCTGATTGATGGCATCAGTATGTCTCCGAAGCTGATTGCCAGCTCTTCAAGCTGTGACTTCAAGATTGTCAGCTGACCTTGAAGGTTGTCCTGCATTGTTGCTGCCATTCCTTCAGCTGCTCCGTCACAGTTCGCGATTGCAGATGACAACTTCTCGATGTCTGCTTCTCCTGCGTTCATAAGTGCAAGGAATCCCGACATCGCATTTTTTCCGACCAGCGATTCTGCTGCGGATGCTTTCTCTGATTCAGTCAGCCCATCGAATGTCACGCGGCAATCCGCAAGAATATCAGACAGCTCTCTCATGCTTCCATCTGCATTCGTTGTGGCGATTGATACTTCTCCGATAGCACTTCCGCATATCTTCACATCGCCTGATAGATTATTCATGATTGTACGAAGTGCAGTACCAGCCTGACTTGACTTGATTCCTGCATTCGCCATCAATCCGATTGCTTCCGCTGTATCTTCTGCCGAAAATCCCAGTGCGCCAGCGATAGGTGCGCAGTATTTGAAAGTCTCGCCCATCATCGACACATTTGTATTTGCGTTTGATGATGCAGCCGCCAGTATATCTGCGAAGTGTCCAGAATCCTCTGCTGTCAGTCCGAATGCTGTCAGCGCATCCGTGACGATGTCCGAAGTCGTTGCAAGGTCTTCGCCTGATGCTGCCGCAAGATTCATGATTCCTTCCAAGCCACCCAGCATGTCTTCTGTCTTCCAGCCAGCCATCGCCATGTAGTTCATCGCTTCTGCCGCTTCGGACGCACTGAATTTTGTTTTTTCTCCCATTTCTCTTGCCTTATCTCGCAAGTTCTGGAAGTCCTCTCCTGTTGCGCCAGACACTGCTGCCACCTTCGACATATTTGCATCGAAGCTCGCTGCTGTTGTGACTGCCACTGTAGCCACTCCTGCGATTGCTGTTGTGACGACCATCATCTTTTCGCCAGCACCCTCCACTGCATCGCCCACTTTTTCAGCAGATTCTGCATATTCATCGAATTTCTGTCGTGCCAGCTCTGCATTCACATCGCGAAGCTGCACTTCCAGTTGTGCCAGCGCAGCCTTCGATTGTGTGACAGCTCCTTCCTGCTTTGTGATTGCAGCTTCCGTCTTCTCTATTTGCTTTTCATTGCTTGACAGTCTTGATTCCAGCTTTTCAAGTTCCTGCTTCAGCTTCTTTGATTCCTCTGAATTTTTCCCTGTTGCTTCGCAGCTTTCATCATACGCATCCGATGCTGCCTGCACCTTCTGCTTCAGCTTGTCGTGTTCCGACTGCTGCTGCGCCAGTTTCTGCTTCAGGTTGTCATATTGCATCTGCGCGTTTGACACAGCTGTCTTCTGCACATCAATCTTCGATGTCAGCTCCGTCACTTTCGCCTTCAGCGCATCTGATTGTGTTCCGTACAGTTTCGCATTCGCTGCCGCAAGGCTATATTCAGATGACAGATTCTTCATATCAGCTGCGCATTGCTTCATCGCTGCCTGATATTCGCTTGTCGATGCGCCGATTTTGATTTTTGCCTGCGCCATATACTTCGCACCACCTTCCTATTTTTCGTTGATGGTCAGTATCTCGAATGCAACATAGTCCAGCAGGCTCATGATGTCTGATTCCATCACTTGCGTGTATGAATCATTGAATGCCCTGATGCACAGCTTCACAACTCTGTTCAGATTCTCTCTGCACACCTTCCACATGTTCTCCTGCTCTTCCAGTTCGTTGTAGCCCTCTTCTTCGTCATATTCATCGAATGCGGACTTCTCCTGATGCTCTGGATGCTCTGGATTCAAGTCAAGGAATTTCTTCGTGATGATGTCCTGCATCGTGAAGTGTATCTTCTTGACCGCAATCAGCTGGTCGATGACATCTGCCTTCTTTAGCTCTCTTTCCGATATCCTGAATATTTCCTTCAGGATGATTTGATTGACACTGAAGGCATCTTCCACCTTGTCTCCGTTGTTTTGCTCCATGATTTCCGTGTATCGTCTGTACATCTTGCAAGACACCGATGCGCAGACATGCTCCTGCTGTCCGCACATCAATGTCAATTCAGGCATCACTTGCCACTGGTAAAATTTGTTTGAAATCTCGCCACTTCATCGTTGACAGCTTCGCCGACACCGACTTCAATCGACGCGAATTCCATGATGATTCCAGATACTCCTAAACCTGTCTTTTTGTCTTTCAACTCTTCCACAGTGAATTGATTTTCGTACAGCTCCACAATACAATCCATCATGTCTCTGAATTGCTTTGCGGTGTACAATCCGCTTGTTTTCTCCGTGTTCATGATTTCATCACGCACTTCCAAGAAGTGCATATATGCGTCCGTATCAAGCGGTCGTGGCAAATGATATTCCTTGCCGCCGATGATTACACTGTGTTTTTTTGTTTTAGCTGCTGCCATTTTTTCATCCTCCTAAATTCTCAAAATTATTCGCCTGCTGGATATTCCTGCACTGCATCAAACCATGCACCGATGGCTGTCTTCGCGTCAGTATGTTCTGCAAGCAAGTTGCTTTCATCGACCTGAATATGATAGTTGCCATCAATAGCTCTTTCATAGAAGCTGCCCTTCAAGGTCGCGGTCTGTGTGGTCACTTTGTCTTCCTCTGTCTGGTAGTTGTCATCGAAGCCCTGTCCGAATGTTCCAACATATAACCACACGAATTCATACTTGCCATTCAACTTCTTCGCACGATAGCCGACTGCGACTTCAGGTGCTTTGTCGTTCTTATTTTTCACAAGGAATCCGTTCTTGTATAAGTGACCGAAAAGAAGCTGCTTGTCCTGCGGCGCAAGGCTGTTGACCTCGAATTCCACATCTGTGCCTTCATAGGTCTGTGTCACTTCCTCCACTCCGTCATCGGAATAGATTTTCTCTGTGCTGAATTTGTCAGACACCTTTCCTTTGATTGCTCTCGCAAGTTTCACAGGTTTTCCTGCCACATAGTTTGTCGCATCATTTGTTGTTACAAGTGCGACATGCAAGTCTCTGAATGACTTCGTTCTGCTTCTGACAATAGTCTGTGCTGCTTCACTCATTCTGTTATTCCTCCATTTCTTCTGCGACTTCCTCTGCCTTCAGGAATCGCATCGCATTATTGAAGATTCGTGTATCTGCTTCAAGTTCGTCATTGCCGCCCATGTAGTAGAATCCAGCCTTCTTCATCAGTTTCTTGATTCTATTTTTCAGCGATATCTGGTCTTTGTTTGACCATATATTCACTTGCACTGAAGCCACATCGACTTCTGCTGCATCGTCCGCATGTGCGCCTTCATAATCACCCAGATTCCACAAGGTCACATGCAGCTTTTTTATATTTTTGTCGTACCAGCCCTGCTGCACGATGATTCCATCGTCAGACAGTGGCTGCAATGCTTCTGCCGATAACGCTATAATGTCCACGATGTCATCCTCCAATCTTCGCATCAAGCAGCTTCTGGTATTCCGTTTCTGCTATCCGTGAATAGTCGTCATCACATTCATTCAGTGTGTTGTACAAGAAATCCTGTGGCGGCTGCCTTGATGTTCCCCATTCCACGAATTTCATATAAAACCAGTTTTCTGCATCTCCCAGCAATGTCCATCCGACTTCTGCTCCGCTGGTTGTTACTTTCACGGGGATGTTGTCTGATGCGTGTCCTGCTGGTCGATATCCTCTGCGCCCTGATTTGCTGTTGTCGGACGACTTTGCCATATGCGCCTTCATTCGTGGCTGCGTCGCATCGGCGCACTGCTGGAAAATTTCCTTGTTTGTCGCTCTCATTTCGCTGTCGGCGGCAAGTATTTCCAGCTGCTTCTGAAGCTCCTTCAGTCCTTCGAATTCAAATGTTATATGTGCCATGCTATCCTCCTTCGTGTCAGATTCTGACACTATTCCACTTTGTTTGCCTTCAGCTGCACATACTGCTTTTCATTGCCCCTGAAATCTATTGCGAAGATGTCGTACTTGTCGCCCTCATACTCCACATAGAATTCTTTGAGATTCTTGTGTACCTCTTTGACCTTCTTGCAGTATCTGACTTCGAAGACAATCGTGCTGTCCAGTTTGATATTCAGTGCGCTGTACAGTTCCTGACCATATAAGCTGCTGACATTGCACCATGCGCTGTGATGTTCCACCGCAGGAAGCTCTTCGCGCCTTCCGCTTTTGATGTCTTCCTGCCTTCTGTATATCTTGATTCGCCCTGCCGCCATCCCATCACCTCAACTTCTCTTTGAGTAGTAGTGACTGGATTGTGTATCGCATTTTCTCCTGACTTCCTGTCATTGCTCCTCTTTCGTCATACAGCTCCTTCACATACGCACATACAAGCAGCTGCTGCCTGTTGGTCAGGTTGGCTCTGTCGAATTTTGGAATCAGTTCTTCCATTTCGTCCAGTACCGCATCCAGCATCAGCTGAATGATTGCATCGTCATCGTCATAGTCCACGCGGATATATTCCTTCAGCTTTGCAAGTTCCATATTGCCCTCCCTTCAGGCAGCCGAAGCTGCCGCATATTAGCCAGCGATTGTGACTGTGATTTCTCCTGCCACGACTGCACTTTCGTCCACAGCCTGCACATCGAATCGGTCACGCACCTTGACACCAGTCAAGTCCTTCGCCCACAAGTCGCCTGCTTCTGTGGAAAGCTCGATGGTGATATGCTCTCTGTCGAAGAGTGTGATGGCTTCCTTCAAGTCGCCGATGAATACTGGATATTTCTCTTCGGTTTCAGTGACTGTGCTCTTCAAAGTCTTGTTGCTCACAACATGCACAGGATATACACCGAAAAGAAGTTTCTTCGACTTGTCTGTGACATCAGGCTGAATGATATAGTTTCCATCCTTATCCTTTAACTTGTCCAAGTAATTGAATCCAGACTGATTCGTTAATACCACGGAAGATGCTGCAATGGATGCATCAAGTGTCACATTGAATACATCCTTGAAGTCATCGAAGTCAGCAAGCGCGATGACTGCATCCGCTGTGATTTCCTTTAACTTCGCAATGATTGCTGCGTTTCTGGTTGCTCTGGACTTCTTTGCAATCCACTTATTGAGATATGCAAGGATATTCGCTGCGGAATCCTGAAGAAGCTCTCTGGTAACTTTAAGGATGCCGCCCTTCTTCTTGATTTTGTACTTAATCTGTCTGAAGGTCGGTGTCTCTTCTTCTCCGAATTCTGCACCTTCATCCACATCATCCCATGGTGTAGATTCCGCATCCACTTCGATGACGCGGCTGCCAGATAATGTCTGCACAGGCTCGATGTTGACAAGCTGTTCAAGGTCGTCCTGTGTGCGGCGAAGCTCTACAATATCAGTCTGGATGTCCTGTGGTACAGTGAAGCCACCATCTTCATCAGTTCCTTCAGACATTTTGTCCATGATTTCTGCATCTTCCTTCGTCATTTTGCGGCGACCAAGTCCACACACGATGCGATTCACGAAGGCTCTGATGATATCCTTCTTTGTGGTCTGCTTCTGGCTGCCTTCCACTACTTTCGCAGTGCCATCATCCACAGAACCCTTGATACCTTCTTCGTCATCTTCATCAATCTCCATCAAAAGATTGAATCTTTCCTGCATGTCAACAAGCTCTGCTTTTGCCTGCTTTGCTTCTGCTGTCTTGCCTTCTGCGGCAAGGCTTCTGATTGCGTTCTTCTTGTCATTGATTTTCTTCAATAACGCTTTTGCTTCTTTGCTCATGTTCTTTCTTCCTCCTTAAATTCCATAAAGGTCTAAATCTTCCAGCAAGTCTTCCAGCTCCTGCTGTTCCTGCTGCTTTGCTGCTACATCCTGCACAGTCTCTGTGCTGATGCCCTGTGGTTTGTTTTTGTAGCTGTCCATCATCCAGCTGACACATGCTGCGATTGCAGGCTTGTCTTCCACAGTGATGTTGAAAATCTTCTGCGCTTCTTCGCCATTCATCCATGTCTCTGCATTTATCAGGTCGGTGATTTCCTCTTCAGTCACACCTTCGTTGACATTCTGCATGTAGATGTCTGTGATTGACTTCTGGCACTTGTCCAGCTCCACAATCAGCTTCGCGAATTCATCCGCATTACCCCATCCGATGCACAGCGGCTTGTGAATCATAATCTGCGCACCAGATGCCATGACTATCTCGTCACAAGCCATGAGGATGACGGATGCGATGGAAGCTGCAAGTCCATCGACCACACCCTTCTTGTGTCCAGCATGTCTCTTCAGGATGCTGTGTATTGCGATGCCTGCAAAGACATCACCGCCGCCGCTGTTGATGTAGATGGTCATTTCAGCATTGTTGTCAATCTGCGCCATGAAGTCTGCTATATCCTGCGGACATGTATCTTCAGGCGACCACGCATCCCAAGTCGTAGAAACAATGTCACCATAGATGTACAATTCAATTCCGCTGCCACTGGCTGCGTCTTTGAATTCCATGTACCCTGTGTTTTCAATGCTTCTGGTCTTTGGATTCCTTCTTGTGAAGTTCATCCTGTTCTTCTTCATCTTCGTCACCCCCTTCCTGCTCTTCTTCATTGCCTTCACCTTCCGTTTCGGTTGTTTCCTGCTCTGGCTCTTCCTGTGTTTCAGTTTGCTCTGATTCATCGTCTTCGGATGGCTCTGACGCTTCATCAGGCTTCTGTATAGGCTCTTCAGGATTTTCTTCAGGCTGCTCGCCTTCATTTCCTTCCTGTTGTTCCTCACCTTGCTCTTCAGGCTGGTCGCCTTTGCCCTTTTCAGGCGGTGTCGGCGGCTCTGTCGGCGCATCAGGCGGTGTCTGCTCTTCTTCATCCTGTTCTTCTTCAGGCTCTGCATACTGTGCGCCGACTGATATCAACGGAATGTAGTTGCCATTCACTATCAGCTGGTCGCCGCCCTCTTCGTCTGCCATGTCCAGCTTCCTTCTGGCTTCATTTGGCTTGTAGACACCATTGTTGATGCCTGAAGCGAATATCTCCATCTGTGTCTTGCTGTCTGTACGAAGCAGCACTTTTTCATTCAGCTTGAAATAGATTCCAGCATCCTGTTCGTCTTCGGTCAGAAGTTTATAGTTGACCTCTTCTTCATACTGCTTCATGACGAAAAGCATAGTATCTACATAAAAGGACAGCTGCTGAAGTTCGCTGTTCGCATAGCTGCTCTTTTCGTAGTCGTTGATTTGATTCGGTTTGATTCCGAATGCTGCCGCAATTTGAAGCGCAGAATATTTCTTCAGCTCTATGAATTGACTGTCTGACAGCTTGATATCAAGCGGTGTCAGTTTCATTCCCAGCGGCACAGGAAGAATCTTGCCTGTGTTCTTTGTTCCGCTGCCATATGTCTCGAATGCCTGAATCAGTTTCTGCTTCGCTTCCTCGTTCAGCTCACCAGAATATTCAAGTGTAGCTTTCGCGGTCAATCCGTTTTCGTACAGATTATTCAGGAATTCCTGTGATGCAGCTGCTCCGTCCACGGATTGCTTCAGGATGTACTGCACAGGAAGCCCTGTGATGCCATCAAGGGAATGCGAAGTCTTGAAGTGCAGCACTTCATCAGTGCTGAATACATACTGCTTCCCCGAATACTTGTCGTTGTAGACATACCATATCTTGCCTACTCCTCCGAAGTAGCCCTTGTCGTCCACCACAATCTGCACACAGTTTGAAGGCATTATCCACATATCAAGCACCTTCAATTCACCGCCATACTTCTGACGCTTGAATTTGCTTCTGACATACACATACGCATTGCCGAAGTGATTTCGATTCATCTCCACTGCATTCCAGAATGTTGTCGGTGTCATAAATGGATTCGGACGATTCTTCATCAACTTCGCTGTGTCTGACAGCTCTGGCTCTGTGATTCCTTTGCTGGTGTGCTGATAATACTTCCACGGCATCTTCGCAATCGTTTCAGACATCATCTTCAGACATGTGAAGTATGTGACCTCCTGCATCGGCTCTGTGGTTTTTCCTCTTTTGATTCCAAGCCATTCAAGGAATGATTCATCATCCATCCCTGCTTCCTGCACAACATTGATATTCAGGAATCGCGCTATTCTGTTTTTGAATTTCTGCCACATGTTCAATCTTCTCACCCCCTTTCAGCGGTCTTCTTCGTGTATTTGTCATTCTGTTGCAGCCATAACTGCAAGAATTCATTTGCATCTGGTTTGACATCTCCCTTCATCGCCATCACCCACGCATCAATGATGGCATCCACGATGTCGATTCGCTCTGTGCGAAGGTCTTTTTCTATCTTGATTTCTCCGAAGCTGTTCGACACAGTCTTTGCGTTCGCGATTGACCACTTCATCGTGCCATTTCCATCGTGCTGCACATTTCCTGCCATCAATTCCAGCCTGAAGTCCACTGTTGCATCGTTCAGCTGTTTTGCCGACTGTGCAATCGCCAGACAATCCCAGCCCATCGCTTCAAGGTCTGACAGGAATGCCGATGCGTTGTGCGTGTCGTAGCATATCCACTGCACCTGAAGCTCATATGTCTTCACGATGTTCTGAAGGTATGCCAAAATATACTTGTAGTCGGTCTTGATGCCGCCCATCGTTTCGGTGACTTCCACTAAACCTTCCCGAATCCACATGTCATATGGCACTCTGTCCGATTTCATATGCTCAATAACGCGATTCTTCGGGATGAATGAATGTGCGTGTACATAATACTTGCGCACACCATCCTGCAAGAATGGAAAAACAATCGCCAGCGATGTCAGGTCGCCACCCGATGACAAGTCCAGTCCGATGTAGCACTTCTGTTTCCTGAAGTCTTCCAGCGTTTTCTTGACTGCGGACTTGTTCCACACTTCCATGTCTTTGATATAGACATCATTCGTCCACTGAAGCCACATGTTCAGCTGCTTGACGATGAAGTCTCGCAGTGTCGCGCCGCCCATCTCCTTTGCTGTTGCCGCAATCGGTATCATGTTCTGAAGCGCGTCTGCGTCATATTCCAGAATCGGATTCGCCTTCACCCAGTTTTCAGGCAGCCACATGTCATCATCTTCATTCATCTGCGCGATGTAGATGAATTGTGAATCATTCTCCACGATGCCCTTCAGCACCTTGGCGCAATACTCATACAGCGCATAGCATGGCGATTTCAGGTCGAATCCAGCTGTCGTGATGACAGATATCAATGCAGATTTCATCTTCTTGATACCGCCTTCAAGCAGCTTGTACATCTGCTCGTCTTTGTGTGCATGGTATTCGTCAACAATTCCCAAGTATGGACGGAATCCGTCAATACTCTTTGTATCTCCTGACAGTGCCTTGATTTTGCTTCTGGTCAGCAAGCAGTCAATCGTGCTGTTATGTTCATGCACCTTGAAGCATTCCAGAAGGTCGCTGTCTGAATTGATGAATTTGACGATTTCATTGAAGACAATCATCGCCTGCTCTTTTTTGGTAGCTGTACAGTAAATCTGACCATACTTGTACTTGTCAAAGTTGCCATAGTATGCAGCAAGGATTCCGTTCAGGAATGATTTTCCGTTCTGTCTTCCCAGCTGAATATAGCTCGTTCTGAATCGGCGGTGATGTCCGTCCTTTGTGCGCCATCCGTTCAGGCTTCCCAGAATGAAACACTGGAATGGATATGCTTCCACATCCTTTTCTTCTTCGCCTTCCGCAATGGTCAGCGTCTCTGCGAAGTCGATGATTCTGTCCGCTTCGTCTTCATCGAAGTAGTATCTGTATGGCGCAGCTTTTGATTTTTCAATGTCGTCTATGTGTCGCTGGCAAGCCAGCTTCACAAGTTTTCCTGCTGTTATTCTGTCCGCAAGGACATCCAGTGCGTATTGTGTAACCCTGTTGATTCGCTGTTCTATGCGAATTTCTCCTTGAATTTGTTTTCTTTCTTTGGCTCATTGTTCGCCTTTGGCACAACAAGCCTGCATCTGGATGATACTGTCAGCCCGAAGTCCGCAGCACCCTGTCGGCATTGCTTGAAGCATCTGTCCTGAATCAGCAAAAGTCTTTCGACCTGACCATTCACAACTTCCTGCTGTCGCATCACTGGCTCTCCATTTTCGTCCTTCTTTCCAGTCGGCACTTCAATGGTTATCATCAGCGGCTGTTTGTTCAGTTCTTCTGTGACTTCCTTGTACTTGTCCTGTGCAATGACAAGCCTTGCCAGCGCTTCCACATCCAGATTCGATATCAGGTCAATCGCACGAAGTTCCTTGACGATTTTCTTGAAGTTTTTCTTCTGCTCTGGTGTCAAGTAGGCTGGCGCAGTCACCTTGTCAGCTGGTGCTTTGACTTCCGTCCGCTGACGCTCTTCAATTTCTGCTTTTGTTAGGTGTTTTTTGCCCTTCGCCATTATTAGCTCGATGGGCTGTCGTTGTCCTGCCATGTCTTCTGCGACCTCCCTTCTTCACTGTGTTTCCTTGCGGTGTGTCAGATTCTGACACTGCCATTCGCTCATGGCTGTATTCTGGAATTTCCGTGGGGAGTTTTCTCCACAGAACAGGGGGAGCGCGACTAAATCAGTCCGACTATAACTTTTTCGATACCCCCAGCCGCCTTCCAGTGTTCGGCTATAAGTCCATACAGCATCTGCTGTGTGGCTCTTTTTGTCTCTTCGTCTTTGTCATACAGTGCCGATATGATTCCGTGATTGCTATTGCTTAATGGAAGAAGGTTGCTGATGTCCAGTCTTCTTGACCAGTCTTCATCAAGCTCTGTCACATGATGCACCATGTCTGCTGTCACTACTCTGTGCTGCACATAGTAGGCATATATATCCAGCCCATCATATAGGCGCATACACACTGCCCTGATATTGCGCCAGTCTGCGCACACATAGAAGTCAGCAGCCTGCTTGTTCCTGCGTGTCCTGTTGTACTGCATATGCCTTGAATACTGGCTATTTTGCCCCTGCTCACAGGCACTGCACAGGCGCATATTCTGTGGAATCATCGCACCGCATCTGCATATGTGCCACAGCATCCTGCATTCCTCCTGCCCTGTATATACCCTCTTTTTTGCCCTTTTTTTGTTGCCCTGCATATACCCCCTGTCAGAAGCCCTTATATAAGCCCTTTTTGAAGCTCTATATATAGCCTTTTTCAGAAGGCGCATTTTAAGGGCATCCACAGACACCCCTTTTCGGGATGCCTGCAAATAGCCGCTTTGAGGATGGAAAAATGGCAATAAAAAAGCCGCTGCATCAGATTTCAAGTCTGTGCATCGGCTTCTCGCAACTTTCCACGCTATCATTATACATCGGGCTTCCCACCATTAAAACCCCAGCTTTTCCCCAACTTTTCCCCGAAAACGCTCTTCAAAAAAGTGTGTTTTTGCTGGAATTTCGGCTTTTTGTGAATCACCATTTTTCAATTCCGTCAATTCCGAATAATTTGATGGACATTCTCTTGACAAGTTCCTTCGTCCAGCGCGAAGGTGTATTTTTTCCACAATTCAGGCGGTCTGACACTTCCTCGAAGGTCAATCCGTCAATATAGTGCATTTTGAAGGCTTCGAATTTGTAAAAAGTGCCTTTTTCGGTCTGTTCCTTCTTCATCTCCTCCATCGCTCTGTCAATATTTGCAATCATCATCGCTGTCTTCAGCTTTGACCTTCTGATGCTGTCAAGATGCGTATTTTCGCTTTTGAATGTCTGAAATTCCTCCTCTTCCAGTTCTTCAACCTCTGAAATCGCATTTTCCAGATGGCTGCGCAGCTCTCTGTATGATTCCATTAGGATTCTGGTGTTGTGGGCGATTTTCTGACGCTCCTGCTGCTTCTGTCTGTTCATAATCTCCTGCATCATCTCTGACATCTGGATTTTGACCGCTTCCATCACTTTTTCATCAATTCCTTGCTGCTCTCTCTCGTCTTCCTTCTCTTGCATCGTGTTTCCACCGCCTTCCCTGCTTATTTCCTGCGCTTATTCCTTCGGCTTCGAAGATATGCCTGTCTGCGTACCATCGGCAGTCCTCTTCGCCTTCTTTCATTGTTCGACATCTTCATCTTTTCCAGTTCCCATTCATCTACATCTGCCAGAAGGTCATTCATGGCTGCTGTCATTGCCTGAATCGCTGGTCGAAGTCTTTCCATGAAGGAATTCCATGCCTGACGAATCGCATCGCCTACTCTGATGATACATTCTGCCAATTCTTCCAGCTTCATTCCCATCTGGTCTGCATATTCTCGCATCGCCTGCATCTGACTGTCATCCAGTCCTTCCAGAAGCTCCTGAATCTTCTTCTGATTCCCTTCCGATACCTCTGCCATCGCAGTCATGTCTTCTCCTGCTGCCAAGTCAATACCGATGACGACTGCTGCCGCCTTTGAATCTTCTTCAGATGCTGCTGTGGCTTCCGTTTTTGCCCCTTCCTGCTCCTTTTCTGCTTCAGGTGCGGAATTCTCTGCCTGTGCTTCTTTTTGCGTTTCCTGCACCTGCTGCGTTATCTCTTCAGGAATGCTGGCAGGCTTCTTGCCTGTCAGCTTCTCCTTGATATTTCTTGCAATATCTCTGATTCTCATATCTTCACCGCCTTCCTGCTGCCTTAACTGAAAGGCAAATTGTCATCATATCCATCAGGTATCTGCATGAATCCATCATCGCCTGCGTAGCTCTGCGGCTCTGTCCTGATGCCATCCGAAGCTCCTTTGCTCTCTGCGAATTCAATATTTTCCGCTGTCACTTCCACTGTGTACACCTTCTGTCCGTCTTTGTTGGTGTAGCTGCCAGTTGTGATTCTTCCTTCCAGCACGATTCTGACACCCCGCTTCAGATACTTCTCCGCGAATTCTCCCAGTCTTCCGAATGCCACGCATGGAATGAAGTCTGCATTCTGCTGACCTTCCTGCTTCTTTCCTCTTCTATCGACTGCCATCGTGAATCTGGCAATCGCCATCGGATTCTCTCCTGTTGTGTATCTCACATCAGGATTGCGCGTCAACCTTCCCATCTCTATCACTTTATTCATCTTTCTTCTTTCCTCCGTTCTTCACTGCATCGACTGCTGCCTTGATTACTGCATACAGTACAATCGCAATCGCTATCACCAGCCCTGCTGCCAGTGCCATCAATACAATCCACAGGATGAATGCTCCTGTCGTTCTGATTGCTTCCTGAAGCCACATTCCCATCTGATTCATTCTCTTCTTCCTCCTGTCATCAATCTCTCCATCAAGCCTTCATACAGCTGCTTGAATACATCTCTTTCCGTTTCTGCTTTCACTATTGCCTGCGCCAGCTCTTTCGCATCATCAGGTGCTTCCATATCCTCTTCGATGCAGCCCCCCTCGCAGCTTTCCAGAAGCATGTCCAGCTTCTCCTGCTGCTCTCTGGTCATATGTATTCCCAGCGCAATTTCAAGTGCGATGTCGATTTCCTGCATTTCTTTGTCGGTGCATCTTCCGCAGTAGCTCTGAAGTCTCTGTACATCCACAGCTGTCGGCTGTTCGCATAATGCTTCAGACACCTTCGATGCGCTTCTGATTGTCACATGTGTCGGCAGCTCCTTCTTCGGGCTTGTTGTCAGGAATACCACTGTGACAGTGTCGCTGTTCCTGTTGTTCGCATCATTGCTGATGATGATTGCTGGTCTGTCCTTCTTCATCTCTCTTCCGACCTGATGTCGGTCATTGTTGATGTAGTATATATCTCCTCTTCTTGCTTCCGTCTGCATCACTCTTCCTCCGTTCCATACTTCTCCTTCAGGACATTTGCTCTGTATGCAAATTCTGCTTTCAGCTCCAAGTCCTGCTCCACATATTTATCAATCAGTGCCTTGTTGCAGTTTCCCAGCCTTCCGATGCGTTTCTGTATCTGCTTTCGTTTCTGTGCCATCAGGCGCATCTCTCTGTCCATAATCGTCACAGTGTAATGTCTGCCGCAATGCGGACAGTCGAAGTATCTTTCTATCACATCATCTCTATTGTCATCCTGTGCGATGACTGCATCCATCACTTCGATGGCGGCAGGCTCAATGTGCGCGCTGCAATGATTGCATATAATAACTTGCTTTGTCACTTTCCTTCCTCCTGTTCGTACAGCCATGTCGCTTCCATATCTGCCAGATGCAGCATCACTGCCAGCGGATGTCCTTTGAAGGCTTCGTCCAGTGCGCGGATGTTTCCTCTTGCTGCATCATCATATGCTCCCATGTGCCACCTGATTGCGATTATCTCTTCCAGTGTCAGCGTCAAGCCCTGCTGCTGAATCAGGATGACGCTTCTCTCTCCGTGTCCGACTGGCAACTCCACTGCTTTGTTGTATTCATATCCTGTAATGTTGCCTTCTTCGTCTCTCTTCGGGATGTATCTGTCTATCTTGCAGACATCATGCAGCAGTGCCACAAGTATCATGCTTTCCATGCTGATGCCCTTCTCCTTTGCTTCCTCTGTTCTGCGAAGCAATCTTTCGCAGACATTCAGGCTGTGGCACAGAAGCATCCCTTCGGATGCTCCGTGATACCTTGTCGATGCTGGTGCTGTGAAGAAGTCTGTATCATTCAGCCATTCCATGAAATCATCGAAGCCTTTTCTGCGTCCTGCTGCGAATTTCAGCATGTTCTCGAATTCCAGTCTTCTGTCCTTCATGTGTTCCTCCTTATGCTCCATAGTTCAATGTCGGTGCTGCTGCATCCTGTGCTGCGCCTTCAGCTGCGTCTTCGCCAACTTCCTTCAGCTGCTCCTGCGCTCTCTGGATGCCGATGATGCAATATCCTTCTTCCAGTGCGGATGATGTTTCATCTGTGTCCATGCAGATGATGTGCAGCTGCATCTGCTGTCCTGTTGCTCTGCCTTCTTTGAATTCCAGCACTTTGATGTCATCGCCTTCGCTGTACCCATCATTCTTCAGAATCATGTATGGCTTCAAGCCTGCTGCCACTCTCTCGAATTCCGATGCAGACATTCTGACGCACTTCATCTTCTTGTCGTCTGAAGGAAGATTCTGCATCTTCTCTTCCTGCTCCATCTCGCGCAGCTTCTTTGCTGTCTCTCTGTCGATGGCATCCTGTTCTTCACTGTATCTTTGCTCGTCCGTCTTCTCTGCTTCTGCCTTGTTTATGTACTGGTCGCAGCTGGTGCATGTGGATGTCTTCACATTGCATTCGGAATATCTCTGGCATCCGTAGCACAATGATGTGATTCCTTCAGGATGTGGTGTCTGATACTCCTCTTCTTCGGAATCCTCTGCCTGTTCATCCCCTTCAGCGTCTTCTGGCTCTTCATTGCCTTCGTAGTCCTTCAGATATTCCATCTGACCTTCCAGCTGTGCAGCTACTGCTTCCTCTGCCGCTGCCTGCTTCGCTTCCTTGACATCCTTGAATGTCAGGCTTCCTGTCTCTTTGTACTTTTCCAGCATTGCCTGCTGCGTTTCTGCATCCATTCCGCTGATTTCATACGCTGCGCTGAATGTCAGGCGACCTTCCTTCAGCTCTTCCGTGAATTCAGGAATCAGACGCTTGTTGATGCTCTCTATCTGTGCAATCTTTGTGCTGGTCATGTTCATCATGTCTGCAATCACATCACGAAGTCTTCCGCTGTTCAGCTTATATCCTGCCAGCGTCAGTCCATTGTCTTTCATGTACTGAAGTGATGCTTTCAGCTGCTTCTCTTCCTCCAAAATGTCCACGATGGTCTTGTCTCTGTATGAATTCGCCACAATCAGTTGCACTCGCTCTTCGTGTTCCTCCGCAGGCGACTTGACCTGACATGTCACCATCTCAAATTCTTCGAAGCCCCGCTGCACAAGCAGCGTCAATGCTCTCCATCTCTTCTCGCCTGATATGATGCGATACTCGCCCTTCTCGCATGGCGCATATGCCACCACAAGATTCTCCATCAATCCTGCTGCCAGAATATCCTGTGCCAGCTTCTCGATGCCTGACATTGAATAAAAATTCATATCATTCGGATATATCTTCTTGATACTGATGTCTCTGGTGCGGAATCTCGCCTTTGCTGTATCGTCCGCAGTTCCTGCCGCCTTCGTGTTCTTGTTTAATGCGTCCATGACGCTCCATCCTGTTGCCATTGTCATTCCTCCTCGTTTCATATCTCGCTGTGTCCTGTCAACGCTGCTGCAATTCTCTTGTATTCTCTTTCTGCATCCAGAATCTTCACTTCCAGCGTGTCCAGTCGCTTGAATAGTAGCTGTATTTCTTTATCTGGCACATTCTCGCCATTCTTCAGCAGTATTCCGATTATTGTCACTTTGTCCGTCTGGCACAAGTCCGCAAGAATCGGAATCTGCTTTCTTTGGTCTTTTGCTCCGCGATACATCGCACAGATTTCATGCTCTGTCATCATTCTTCGCTTTCCTCTGTTTCTTTCAGTATCAGGTCAGGACAGCCATCACACAGCTGTCCATTCTCTGCACATTGCTCCTGCTCATGTTCCGTCAGATTCTTCATCGTTTTCTCATACCACCTGCAATATGCTTCCTGCATCACACTTCCTCCTCTGTGTCAGATTCGGACACCGCCAGAATTATCTGCATTCTTTCCAGCTCTTCCTTCTTTGCGTGATACAGGTCGCAGCAGTTCTCTGACGCTTCGTCATCTATGTACTTATTCAGGAATCGCTTCAGCTTCTCTGCGTCCACCACAATCTTCAGCAGTGCAAGTGCTTCGCTCATTACCTTCTTCAGTCTCTTGTCGGTTTTTATCTTCCCATCTTCATCAATCTCTGCCAGTCTTTTCAGGTATTCTTTGTCATCGAAGCTGACCAGCTCTGTCACTTCCTTCACAATTCCTGCGACTTCTTTTCGGTATCTCTCCGCTTCTTCAGCTGCTGCCTTCAGCTCCTCGAAGGTCTGGATGCTGATTGTCACTGTGCCATCAATTTTCATCCTGCTACACCTCCATCTCCTTCAGAAGCTCATATACCACATTGCGATAGTCCTGCGTCACGATGCAGCCTTTTGAAAACTTTGGCAGCGGAATGTGTGACATGGTCGCCTTCTCTGCGATGATTGACCTTCTGACTGGTGTGGCGAAGCAATCATGTCCTGATACTTCCTTCAGCCACTGCTCCACCTGAAGCGATGTCTGATTCTTCTGGCGCATTGTCAGCAGCACCTTTGCTCTGATGTTCGGATTGAAGCTCTTCAGGTCTTCAATCTGCATCTGTGTATTCTCGATGCCTTCCATCTCGAAGCCACCGACCTTCGCAGGAATGATGACCATATCAGCTGCGCACAGTACATTGATGACTGTCATGTCCATTAGTAGTCCGCAATCTACAATGCAATAGTCATACGCATCCTTCACTTCCTGCATCGCTTCTGCGAATCGGTCAATCTGTCTTTCATCTGTTCGCAGCAGGATATTCATATTCGTGCGCATCAGATATCCATTCGCAGGAATGATGTCGATGTGGCTGTACTCTGTCGGCTGTATCAGGTCTGATGTGGAATATCTGCCGCCCAGACAGCGATGATGTTCTAAAAGCTCCGACATGCCTGCGCCTTCAGGCTCGAATCGCCCGAATGTCATTGACATGTTGCCCTGCTGGTCTGCGTCCACTGCCAGCACTCTCTTCGTCCTCTCTTCGCCCAGTATGTAGGCGATGCTTGATGCGGTCATGGTCTTGCCGATGCCGCCCTTTTGATTCATGATTGCAATAATTTTCATGATGTGTGTCTCCTTCCTTGTCTCTGTTTATTCTTCCAAGTTTTCCAGCTCTCTTTCAAAGTCTCTGATGCAGCCATACACATCGCAGCATTCACAGGCTTCCACAAGTCCTCTTTCTGGACATCTGTCGCACTGCTTATCATGCTCCGCGATTTCTCTGCGCAGCTCTTCGATTCTGTCTCTGTTCGCACTCTTCAGCCTGATGGTGTAGTACAATGTCAGCTGCAAGTCGCTGAAGCTGTATTCTGGTGTTTCTTCTGGCATCAGTGGCTTCATCAAGCCCAGCTCTTCCCATTTCTTGTGTTTTATCTCTGGAATTGTCCTGAAACTCTCCACTTCCATGTCCATCAGCTTCGATGTCAGCTGCTGCATTTCCAGCGATGCCTTGTACCCTGTGAATATCACTTCGCCATCCTTGATGACTTGTACTCTGTCAGGATTGTGAAGATATGGCATGATGTCCTTCATTGTCATCACAGCTGCTTCACCTTCCCTTCCTTCAGGATGCTGCAATTCTCAATGTGCATCCTGTTTTCTCCTCCGCCAGTGTCAATCGGTTTCAGCTTCAGATACTCTTCAATGACCGCTGTGGCTTCTTCTGCTCCGTAACACACCGCGCAGAAGTGTCCGAATCCTGCTGCCGCCTTCAGGAATTCCTTCTGACTGTCCTGAAGCCTTCCGTCTGCGTACTTCATTTCGATGTACAGTCCGATGTATTTGCCCTTCGGCACTGGAAGATGAAGGTCAGGCACTCCTGCCAGCACTCCCATCGCCTTCAGCTTGACCGCTTCCTGCTTGTTCCTGCTGCCGCCATTCGGACAGTGATGCAGCCACTTCAGCTCTGGATATGTACTGATGCGCCATCTGCACCAGTCAATCACATTCATCTGTTCTGTATCTTCACTTCGCAGCATGTATCTTCGATTCATCGGATGACCTCCAATCTCTTCAAGTCTTCCAGTACATTGCCAGTCAATCCCAGCTGCTGCATCTTTCTGACTGCTGCCATGCTGACAATCCCTGTCATTCTGTTTAGCCACACCTGAAGCTCGCCTTTGTTTCTGCGATACATGTCGCGCACCTCTTCTCTGTGATGCACCATCAGCCCCATTCCTCTTGCTGTGATGGCATTCCATTCCTTTGTGTTCTGACGGATGCCTGCCTTTTTCAGCTCTTTTTCGATATACTTCACGCAGAATATCTCTGCATCCGTGACAGCTGCTGCCAGCTCGTCCACCATCATCATTCCTTTACTGCTCATTTTCCACACTCCTTCCTCTGTTCATCCACATTTCCCATTTTTCCTGCTTCAGTTCTTCAGCTCTCTTCATGATTCTTTCGTTGTATGAATACCAGTGAATGCCCTGCGACCACAGATGCTTCTTCGCTCCATTCATTCCGTAGTTGTATGCTGCCAGCGTGTCCACCATCTGAAGCTCATTGTCATCCAGCTGTGCCTGAAGTTCCGCAAGGAAATCAACTCCGACAAGTATGTTGTGGTACGGATTTGTCAGGTCGTTCATTCCCAGACGCTCCATCCTGTCACTGTGCCACTTTTCCTGAATCTGCATCAGCCCGATGCTTCCTCCGTCATCTCCGACTGCATCCCAGACGAAGTGACTTTCCTGCTCAATCATGGCGAATACAACTTCATAATCAATTCCATAATTCTTGCAGACGATGTATGTGTACACTTGCGCAATCACAGGAAATGCGCCGCCTGCTGCCTTTGATTCCTCTGATATTTCGTGGTAGAAAAAGCCTTCCACATCATCCACGCTCCAATCCTGCGACATCTGATTCCATGGATATTCGCATTCGCCATATAGTTCTTCGATTCCGTATATCGTGGTCATATCTATCTCTGGTGTCTGCACTGCTGTTGTCTCATTCTCTGACACCTGTGCTTCTGTTGATACCTCTGCCGATGTCGGCTGCTCCTGTTCCTTCGTCTCCATGTTTCCGATTGCGTAGCTGGCGCATCCGCTAATCGCTGCAATCAGAAGCGCCACGACTGCTGCCAGCAGGATTCTGTTCCTGAATACCTGATTTTGTCTGCGTCTGCGCTTTACTTCTCGCCTTCTCTGGCGGCGCAGCTCCTCTCTTTCGTACTCCGTCAGTACCATCTCTTCTTCTCGCTCCTTTCTCCTTCGGCTTGTGTAGCCTTGCGTATATGTAAAATCTGCCATTGAAGTCGTTGTATCTGACCTCTGCATTCCTGAAGGTATATCCACCTTCGCTGTACCACTTTTCGAATAATGGCTGGATGGCAGCGTGATTCTTTGCCATCTCCTGCACTTCCTTCTGCTTGAATTTATAGTGGTTTTTCTTCTCCTTCGGCTTGCGCAGATTCTTTGATGGTGTCCATCTCTTCTGTCCTTTTCCAGATGGCTGCTTCGTGATGTAGTTTGCCATTCCTGACAGTCCATTTTCATCCTTGTCCAGCCTTCTGACTTCATTCCTCTTGCCATGTGTCCACAGCTTCTCCACTGTGTCCATGTCCATCTCTCCATCCAAGACGATGTGATGATGCCATCTGCCATTCTTGCTGCATTCCGTCACATAGACATATCTGGCATTCTTCAGCCCTGCCTTCTTTCTGTGGTAGTTCAGCTTTTTGATGTATCTCTGCATGTTCTGCTGCGCCACTTCCATGCTGGCAGGCATCTGGTCATCGGTGTATGTGAATGTCGCCCAGATGTCTTCATCCGTGAAATTCTCATTGATGACACGCTCGCACTGCTTCCTGCTGTTCTTCTCATTCAGATTGCGCTGCGCCTGTCTCTGTTTCTTCTTTCTGGCTTCATCTGGTATCTGTGAAGCCTGCTTCTTTGTGAATTCTGGATATATCTCAACTTCCAGCTGTTCTCCTGCTTTTATCTCCTTTGTGCAGTAGACGCTCTTTGCCTTCTGATTCTTCAGCATCTGCTCCACGAAGTATTCATCAAGGCATTCTATCTGATGGACATATGCTGCTTCGTAGTCATACTCTATACATGCTGCCTTCTGTCTCTTTCTTCTTTTCTGTTCCATCCTCTTCCTTCTCCCTGTTCTTCCTACATCTGAATCCCATATGTCTATATATAAATTTCCGTGAAGTGTTAGTATCTATTACAAGGACGGAAAAGTGCGTATTCCCTTGACTTTTCAGGCTTTTTGCAGTACACTATCTGTAGATGTGTGTTGACCTTAAAAGTCAGCAGTTAGCCTTCGACAGCCGCCAAGCAATGTCGAAGGCTTTTTCTTTTCCATCAATCTTTTTGATTCGCTCTGATTTCCAGAATCTCCAAGATGTAGTATCTCTTTCCTGCTTCCGCGCCCCACTCTGGCTTCCCTTCGCCCCTGCGCAGCTTGCACAATGCGATGAAGGAAGGACTGTCGCCCGAATATCCATTTCTGAAGATGATTTCCTTCGCGGGGCATTCTGCATCCAATCCAAACATGAAGCGGCATCCGAAGACGCTTTCGAAGCGTGTCTGGTAGTATTTCTTGATATCTCTGTATTCCTCTTTCTTCTCACCTGATAGAATCATGTCATACCACTTCTTCTTGATAGGTAGTACCAGCATTGTCAATCTTCCTCCTTCATTTCGTTCTTGAATGCCTGCATGAAGCTGTGTCCATCATGCGCCACCTTCAGCTCTTTCTTCCTGAAGGAATTCTCATATATCATCTGCTTGCAGCATGGACATTCGTGCCATTCTCCCTTTGGATATGCGCTGCACATGATTACAGTCGAACAATGTCGGCAATACAGCGGATATACTGTGATTTCTTCGAAGTTGACTGTGTGATTTATCTGATACTCGAAGTTGTCTAGTTCTTCCAGCTGCTCTCTTCTTCTGTCCGCGGCAGCTTCCTGTCTTCTGTATGCGCCACCGACTCCATAAAATTGCTGCGTGTCATCCATTTTTTGCTCATACAGCTCAATCTCTGCATTCAGTTTGCGTCTTCTCTCTGCGATGATATCCTTCATCAGCTCTCGAATCGGCTTCACTCTCATTGCTTGTCCTCCTCTCGCTCAATCATCGGAAGAATGCTCTTGTTCTGCATCCCATCCATCATCATCTTCATTCGCATGTAGTCCTCCATGGACATCTTGTCGTCATCATCTTCCCTGTCCTCTCGCGGTGTCATTGCGAAGATGCGATGCTTCTGGATGAAGGCTGACAAGAAGAAGGACACTTCTTCCTTCCATAAACTGCAATAAAATTCATATTCAATCTGAATCTGCAATGCCTGTGCTTTTGTGCAGGCGATTCCATATGTACTCTTGCTGCCTTTTCCATATCTGTATGTGTATGCGTGCTTTCTGTAATCAGGCACTATCTTGAAAAATAGCTGGTGAAGTAGCTGATACTCGAATTTGTCATGATACTTGAAGTCATGGTCTTCCAGCTTGTCCTCTGACAAGTCAGCTTCTTCAATGTTGTACTTCTTCATCAGCTGTTCCAGCTTCTTCTGTGCGCCTTCCTTTTCGCCGCCGACACCGCGCTCTGCCAGTGCTTGCAGCTTCTTCAATAGCTCCATTTTCTTTTCATCAATCACAGTCTTTCCTGACCTCCTTCTCGCTCTCTGATTATGTATCTGCGCTCGTTCTCTGCCTTGTCCATCTCTTCAATCCCACATGCTCTGATGTTCAGGCTCTGCGCCTTCCTGACTGCATTGCATCGCATCTGAAGTCCGCTGCCGATGCTCTTCTTTGTCAGTGTGTCAATGATATAAAACAATCCATCACCTTCCCTTCTGGCAAGTCACTTGCACTGTGTTTGCCTTTTCACATTAAAAAGGACGAAAACTTGTTGACCATCCACGCAGCTTCTGGCATTCTGCGCCTGCCGCCATGTTTCCACAGTGTACATCTGATGTCTTTCGGCTTGCCATCGTCAGGCTGCACATTGCCATTGTGCAACGACAGGGCTGCTGCCCTGTTTCGGCTCTTTTAGATTTCATCTATGACCGATATAATGTCATCGCATTGTCCATATGCTTCATCAAGCATGTCGATGTATTCTTCCATCTGCTGTCCTTTTTCTCCGTACTGGATGCTTTCAGGAAGGTTGTCATGTGCTTCCTGTTCTTCGTCCTTCACACTTTCGATGATGCTCTGCGCTTCCGCAATCAGTTCTGATGCTCTTGCCAGCTCTTTTCTTCTCTGTTTATTCATTCTCTTTTCTCCTCCTCTTTTTACACATCGAAGCATACGCTGTGATAAGCCCACAGTCTTCCGCTTCTCTCGATTATCTTGTACCAGCTTGTGAATGCCTGTCCTGTGCAGTCATACATTGAAGGTCTGCATGTCATCACTTCATTCTCTTCGAAGTATATTGCCGCTTCTTCCTTGCTGTTCAGGAATGACGGAAGCTGCATCAATACGATGTAGCCATCAATTCCGTTGTCTTTCACCAGTCTATGTTGCAGCTTCTCTTTTTCCTTCCTGAAGAATTCCCTGATATCTTTCTTCAGGCTTTTTATGTATTCCAGTGCTGTGTCTGTTCGTTGTGCCTTTGGTAGCATTTCCTTGATATCGTTTATTGTTTCGTATGCCAGCTTCAGGTCGTTTTTGCTCCGTATCTGCATTGCATTTCCTCCTATCTCTCCACCTTCATCAGCCAGTCTGTTTCATCTTCCGTAACGATTCCGAAGTATTCATCAGTTCTTGTGAAACTGTATTCCATGCCATAAAACTGACGAAGCATCATCTTGTACACTTCCCACTGTGCCTGACACCACTGCGCTGTCTTTCTGTGTCGCTTATATTCTTCTGTGATTTCCTGATGTTTTCCGCATCCTTCCAGTGCTGCATCCCATGCTTTGATGCACTCTTCCATGCTGCCGCCGATTTCTGTCTTCATAAACTTATCTTTATTAAATTTCATCATGATGTGTGTCCACCTTTCTATGTACTCCCTGACTGTCCGTCAGGGCTTCTCAAAAATTAGATTGCTTTCTGCGCCATGTCTGCGCTGTATTCGTGGCGATTTCCATTGCCTGCGCCACCTCTCTGCAATTCGTGATAGATGGTCGCCCTGTGTACATTCATTGCTTCAGCGATTTCTTCTGCTCGCTTTCCTGCCTTGCACATCTTCTCAATGGTTTTTCTGTTCTCATAATTCAATCTTGTGTACTTTCTCGCCATGTCCTCCTGCTCCTTTCCCGAAAATAAAAAATGCGATAGAGTTTTTCACTCTACCGCATCATGATTCATGGTAAAAAAATAAATGCGGCAGAAGTTCAAAACTTCTTGTCGCATTTAATTTTAAAACTTATAGAACAGAAAACGCAGGAATTTTTCTACATTTTCTTTGTTGGATGGTGCCAGATTAATAACAAGCACCATAGGTTCTTCATACGCTATATCCTGATAAACCCAGGTTGACTCCAGCGAAATACCAAACACCGTTTCGGAATCCTCCAGCAAATTTCCCTGTTCATCTCTTATCTTGGTTTCCAGCATATAGTCAGACAAATTCATATATAAGTCCGTTGGAAGCAAACCGGCAATCGGAGAAAAATATTCGCCGGGAGCATATTCGTCAAAGACAGACTTTGGCATAATTGTAACATCCAGATCGCCCACCACATTATACATGGAAAACTTCTGCCAGGACTGATAATCACCCATTACAAAAGAGTAACCGGTATCAAATCTGGTTTCCTGGTTTTCTTCATCCAGAGTCAGATATTCATTAAAGCTTTTTTGCAGATTTTCATAAAACTCTATGGCCGCACCATCATTGATAATTGCAACCGAAAACACATTCTCCGGCTTAGGGGTAAAAATAGTATGAAGAATGGAGCCAATCACCGCTACTACAATAATTGTCACCACAATTTTGACAAGGTAATAATCTACAAAATACCGCCAGCGTTCCTTTGTGGAGAGAGATTCCCATTTATCCTTTTCGCTGACATCCTCCTTATGACTGTAAAGTGCTGCATCATCATTTAATACTGTTTTTTTATTTTTTAAATTCATAATTATCTCCATTCCGAAGCGACTTTGTCGCAAACGTGGCAAAAAGAAACAAAGCTTCTTAAAAAATTCGCACAGGCAGTTTTTGTTCTGCCATCAGGGGCTATTTGTAACGCTCCGGCACAAATAATCAAAAGATTTTGTTGTTTTTAAAATAATCACCCCGTAAACTACATTTATTATGTTATCACACAAACAGCAGAAATAAAATAAACCCTTTATAAACTTTTTTTAAAATGTAGCAAAACAGTAATTCAGCATTTTACATACTTTCTTCCATGTATCGTTTACAGCAGTCAAAGGCTGACGGAATGGATATCTGTTCTTTCATTTTCTGTACGTCAAACCATTCAAAATCCTGCTGCATCTGTTTTGGAAGACAGCCGCCGGACAGCTTTATTTCATAGCACCAAAGTCTCCACTCCACATGAGAAAAAATATGTTTTCCATCCGGAAGACGGACAATTTGAGCAGAGGGAAACAGTATTTCCACTTCTTCTTTTTTTAAATGTCCCTCCAGATTCGGAAATTCCCACATACCGGCAAGAAGCCCTTTTTCCGGTCTTTTGTGAAGCACAATTTCCAGCGGCATACCGGACTGCTGTTGAATGACAAATACGGTACGTTCCTCTATTTTCCGCTCTTTTTTCGGCGATTTTACCGGAAGCTTAAGCTCTATTTTCTGATGATGTGCCCTGCACAGATGCATCACCGGACACTGCTCACAAAGAGGTTTTCCATTTGGCAGACATACCGTTGCTCCAAGCTCCATCAGGGACTGATTAAAATCCCCCGGTCTGTCCTTGGGCATAATCCGGCGTAAATCCTCTTCCAGTTCCTTTTTTACTTTATCTTTTGTAATATCGTCAAAGCTTGCAGCAATTCGCTTTAATACCCGCAAAACATTTCCGTCTACCGCAGGTTCCGGAATAGCAAAAGCAATCGACGCTATAGCACCCGCTGTATAGGAGCCTATCCCAGGCAGTTTTTTTATAGCTTCATACTCTGCCGGCAATTCACCGCCATACTCCTGTACGACTATTTTTGCCGCTTTCTGCATATTTCGTATGCGATTATAGTAGCCCAGTCCTTCCCAGAGCTTCAAAAGCTCTTCTTCCTTCGCCTCGGCCAAAGAAGCAATGTCCGGAATCTTTGCAAGGAAGCGGTCAAAGTACCCTTTGACCGCTTCCACCCTCGTCTGCTGCAACATGATTTCTGATACCCAGACATAATAAGGCTTTGGTTCTTCCCTCCATCTTAAAACTCTGGCATTACGCTCGTACCAGTAGAGCAGGTACGGCACTATTTCCGAATAATCATAGGTCATAAAATCCTCATTTCTATCTTGTGGAGTAATCCGTAAAGCTAATGTTTAAATCAACATTAGTTTCGATACCGCTTACACATCCGCTTTCCGAATACTGCCACATCATATACTCATACGGCAGATACAGTTTTTCCGGTTCCCCATAATAGGCATACCAGAAATCATATCCGTTAAGCTCTTCCAAATTCAGATGAAGCACCGCCCAGTTTGTACTGGAATAGATAACCGGAGTATAACCTGCTGCCAGAATTGTGTCACAAAATGCTTTTGCACACGCAGTTCTTTCTGTATTCGAAAGGTTGTTGGCACGACCACCCTCCCGGTATTCCGTGTCATAAACTACAGGGAAAGTAATATTGTACCCTTTTAACGCATCAATTACAATATTGGCTTCTTCTATTGCCTCTTCCACCGTAATTGCCTGGGTAAAGTAATACACACCAACCTGCAATCCTGCTTCCAGAGCACCTTTCATGTTCTGCTCATAATAAGGATCCATCGCACAGTTTCCTGCTTCTGCCGTTCCCCTGTAGCCCAGACGAAGCATAGCATAATCCACACCTGCTTCGGCAACCTTTTTCCAGTTGATATCATACTGCCACTTGGAGACATCAATTCCTGTCATGCTTATCTTTACATTATCCTCATAATATGCCCAGAACCCATTTTCATCTTTTCTGAAATTGTTTACATCAAGATGATGAAACGGTACTTCTTCCCTTGCACGGACAAGCAGACGTTCTCCCCCATCACCGGTTACCGGAATTCTGGTAAGGGAAAGTTCCGCTTCTGTTACCGGGATTACAATCCCCATGGAATCCACATCCGAAAAATCATCCTCCGCAAAAGCATAAAAGCTTGGAGAGCTTAAACGAAACACATCCCTGGACGAATAAATAATACTTCCTCTGATTCTTCCGATGTACTGACCGTCGCCAAGCTCCACATAGCTTTGAAGAACAATTCCGTCCTCTGTAATTTCGTAACTGAGCTTTGCATCCGGCTTCAGCACATATAATTCCTCTGCCAGTTCCAGATCACATTCTGCAAGAGATACATAGTAATTCCTGCTGTCAGAAGAAATATCTGCAAGCACACTGTTTCCTGCATCCAGAAAATCATTTACCTTTATCAGATTTTTCAGGGCAGCCTGCGGACGAATTACATAATATTCTGACAAAGTATTTCCTGCCACAATATGTAACGTATCTGCCGTGTCGTTTCCGTCTTCCTGAAACAAAAACGCCAGCTGTTCTCTGCCATTTTTGCAGAAATCTGCCACAACAGGACAAAGCTTTGCTGCATTACCGCTCGCAACAAAATAATTCCAATAAAAAACCTCAGCCTTTGCACCATTGGAAATAATCACCTCGCACGGTGGCACATGCGACATGGAAGTATCCGGAAGTTCATTTTTAAACGAAACCTTATATACTCCGTTGGAAAATGAAAGATACTGCTTTCCTCCAATCTGCTCAACCATGGCGGAAAATCCATGCAAATCTTTTTTATTTGCAAGCTCCGCTTCCTGTTCCAAATCAGAAAAATACATCAGCACCGGCTCCTTTTCCACTACCTCTGTCGGTGTGATTTTACCGTTTTCTTCCTTGTTTGGAAGTGCTTCGGTCGGTGCAGGCGTTCCTGTAGACACAAGTATATTTTCTCCGTTGGTTGGTTTATCAAAGTGTCCAAACACAGTCTCCCGAAAGCTTTCCGAAGCTTCCAGTGCTACAAAAAAACCGGTAATCATAAGCAACAACAGTACAATAACAATTAAGGCAAACATCAGCGGTTTTCTGGAGGTTCTCTTTTCTTTTGTTTCCGGCATAGCATTCTCCTTTCTCGGTTTTAACTCCCAATATATTCCATAACGTTCTTCATATATTGCATAGTATGGTGAAAAAATAAGATGATTATCTTCATCCGTTCCATGCAGCTTAAAAGTCAGCGTATTTTCCTGACGAATCAGAGCCTGTTTGGGATTTGACTTCCATTCTTTCACCGTTTTATTTAAAATTTCCAGTGTATCCTTTATCGGAACTTCCTTGGTCGGAACAGTTACATTCACACCGGTAATGGAAGTTGTCATTTCCCTCGTTCCGAGCCTTGCAGAAAGCACCAGATGTCCAAAGGTAAATGCAACCACATCCGGATTATCCGGCAAAGAATGAATGGCAACCTTCGGTTCAAATACTGCTTCCAATTCCGTTGTTCCATGCTCCACGGATACATAAACAAAGCCTCCGTGCTCCTCGGTTTTCAACAGCTTTCCTTTTCCTATAACCTGGCATTTACCACTCCATTCCGGATGACGAAACGCAAGCCGGGTTTCTCCTTCCGATTGCTTCTCCACTATAACGCTTACCACCGGATGCTCCGGCAGAGCTGCCTTCATCCGTATAGTAATTTGTGCTTCATCGTCCTTTAAACAGGAGGAAATGTACATTCCCAGATAAATTGTGTTTTCTTTTTTATAATAAATACTATCATTCAGCTTGGTGAAATTTTCCATTCCTGTTCCGGTACAGCACCAGAAATTATCGTACGGACGGCTAAAAACTTTAAAATATCCGGTTGCCATTGGCTGGAAATACATCGACATTCCGGTTTTGGGATTTTGTGAAGCCACAATTGCATTCCAGAAAGTACCTTCATAATAATCCAGATATTTCTTTTCTCCGGTTATCTGAAACAAACCTCTTGCCAGCTTCAGCATATTATGGGCATTACAGGTTTCACAGTTGCAGTTTGTACGCTCCTGTGCCAAAACACCGGGTGAACCAAAATGCTCCCATTCGCTGTTTCCTCCGGTCACATAGGTATGATTCTGCACAACCATATCAAAAAACTTTCTTACCGTGTCCAGATAAAATATTTCTTCCTCCCCATGCACCTGATAGCGGTTTAAGGCTCCCAGAAATTTTGGTATCGTTGTATTGGCATGCCGACCGGCCAAAACATCATTGTCATTGTATATTTCCTGAAATAGCGGAAGCTCATCAAACTTTTCCGCAGCCATCATAAATTCAATTTTTCCGCTTTCCTTATACAGCTCATATAAACAATCGTTCATACCTCCGTATTCTGTTTTCAGAACCTGTGCCTTGATGTGCTCATCCCAGTGCTTTACACGGTCAGCCACCCAGTTTCCAAGGTGAATTGCCACCTCCAATGCCGTTGGAAAGGCGGTCAGCTGGTAAACCCGCACCAGCCCTGCAAGGATTTTATGCATGGTATACCACGGCACCCATGCCTGCTTTCCCTGCTCTAAAGCATCAAACAGTTCTTCCTTAAATGCAGAAAGATAGCCGGATTCTGCTTGGCATTCTTTAAGAGAATCCAATACATAGGTCAGACGCTCCAAAAATCGCTCTTCCCTTGTTGTGGCATAAGCCTGTGCCAATGCTGTCAGATAATGCCCCATGGTATGACCTGCAATATCCTGATCTTCCCAGCCTCCCGGATAACGTTGTCCCTTTGGTGCCTTTCCGGCGATTTCATAGAATCCCGCCAGAAGTCTGTCTGCTTCCAGACTAAGAAGGTACTCCTGTTCCAGCCGGAATGCATTTTGCAGATATTCTTCATGCACTTCCACTTTATTCAGTGTAAAATCACGAATCATCAACTTGTAAGCCCCTTTATCTTATTATTCATCCCACGAAATACTGCTTCCCTGCGTGGTTCTGGTCAGTAGTATTTTTTTGTCGATACATTCTTTTAATTCCTCCACATGCGAAATAATGCCCACAATGCGGTTATCTGTTGCCAGTTCCTTTAAGATGGTGACTGCCTGTTCCAACGAATCCTTATCCAGACTTCCAAAACCTTCGTCCACAAACATGGTTTCCACAACAACACCTCCGGTTCTTCCCTGAATGGCATCCGATAATCCAAGTGCCAAAGAAAGTGCCGCCTTAAAGGACTCGCCGCCGGATAACGATTTTACGCTTCGTGCCCTTCCAGTAAAATAATCCATAATTTCCAAATCAAGTCCGGTAACACTTCGACGGTTTTCCGCCTCCGTCCGCCGTTGTAAGGAATATCTTCCGCCACTCATTTTTTTCAATCGAAGATTGGCCTCATAAATCACCTGTTCAAAATAAAATGCCTGAACATACTGCTCAAACGGCAGCTTATCTCTTCCTGCCAGTTCACCATTTGCCACGTTACTTAACATGGAAGCCGCACTGTATTCTTTCTGCATATCTGCACGCACGGCTAGCCGTGTTTCCACATTTGCCCTGACTTTTTCATTCGTTTCCACGCGTGCCGACAACCTGGTTATCTGGTTTGTCAGAGTCGTTTTTTCATTGGAAAGCCAGTTTATTTTTTCTTCAAAATCAGTATCCGTTTCCGGTATTTTCCGTTCCAGCTCCTGTTTCAGCACATCATACCGTTCTTTAAAACGTATAAGACTGCTCTCGGTTTTCAGTGTTTCCTCCTCCAGTGCCTGCAGCTCCACCGCCGGAAGCATATTTTTTTCACAATCTGCTTCGTCGGCAAACCCTGCCAGCCGTATTGCTTTTTCATAGTCTTCACCGGCAAGCTGTTCCTTCTGCATACGCATAAGCTTCTGTCCGGACAACTGTTGAAGCACTGCACGTTCACTCTGCTGCCGATTATTCCAGTTCTGGTAATTTTCTTCGGCATGGGCAATCTCCTGTTTTTTTGCTTCCTGCTCTGCTTCCGCTTCTTTTAATGCTGTTTCCGCTTCCTTTGCCGTTGCAAACGAAGCTTCCAGCATAATTTGCTTTATGGAGCATTGCGCTGTCTCCTGCTCCATACGGATACACCGGATTTTTTCATGCAGTTCTTCCAGTTTTGTTCGCTCTTCTTCTATTACTTTCTCCAGCTTTGCCGCTTCTTCCTTGGCAAGCATTCCTTCTTCCTGTTCTTTCACAAGTTCATCCAGCTTGTTTTCCAATTCAGTAAGCACATCCTGTACTGCCTGCCGACGTTCGACGCATTCTTTCAGCAGATGATTCAACACTTCTCCCTCTGCCTGTATTCCAAGTTGTTGCAATAAAAGTTCCATCGTGCCTTTTTCGGAAGCTGCTTCCCTGCCAAGCTGTTCAACCCGGTCGCATAGCTCCTGATAGGCTTTTTTCTGCTTTCCAAGTTCATCTTTTGTCACGGGCACACCGGACGGTTTTGCAGGCTTTGGATGTTCCACAGAACCGCACACCGGACAAGGACTGTCCGGAACAAGTTCCATCGCAAGCATTCCCGCCTGCTCACAGGTATACGCCGCCTCCATCTGCTGAAGTTGTTCATTTTTTTGATGTTTTTCTTCCAGCAAGGAAGAAATCTGCTCTGTCAGCTGTTCATAAGCAGTTCTGACCGTCTCCAGATTTTCCAGACGTTTTGCCCTCACATCCAGTTCGGCAAGTTCTGCTTTTAATTCTCTTTCCTGAGCTTCCAAAGCTCTTCCCGTCTGATAAATTTCCGTCAGTCTGTCCTGTTTGCAGCGACATTTTTTCAAATGCTCCGCTGTCTGCTGCATCTGCTCATTTTTTTCCTGTTCCAGCAAAAGAAGGCCGGATAACGCCTTTTCCCATGCCTGATGCTTTGCTTCCAGCTCCTCTTTCTGAACAAGCAGCTTTACTTCGTTACGCAGCTGTTCCAGTTTGCGAAGCTGCTGCTCCCGCTTTCCCTTATCTGCCTGTGCTTTCTGGTAAAAAAGAGTGATTTCTTCCTCTTGTATACGAAGTTCTTCTAATTTGCGCTCTTTTTCTGCAATGGTTTTCAGCAGAGAAGCACACTCTTCCTTCGCAAGCAGAAATGCCTCCCTCTTAGGACCTACCATATTTGCCGCACGCTTTGCCTGTTCCAGACGTTTTTTATCCTGTTCATTTTTCTGCTTCAGGGAAAGCATGGCAGGAAGCTGTTCTTCCAGCTTTAAAAACTCCCTCTTTTTTTCCAGCCATTCTGCCGCCTTTGCCTGCTTCAGTCTGGCCTCGGTCAGCTGCTTTTCTGTTTGTTCCAGTGTTTCCTTTGTTGTAATCAGTGTTTTTTTATCAGTCGCCGTTAGTTCTGCAAGAATTCGCTGAAATTCTGTTGTCTGATGAATATCCCCTGTTTCAAAAAATTCTTCCAGCTGCTCCCGATAGACACTGTCCGCAGAATTATCAATACCGCGGTAATACTGGACAATCGCCGCATCGGCTTCCTCGCAGAAGCGTTTCAGTTTTAGCATACGTTCCTTTAAATCCCTGCCAATACGTCCAAGTTCATCTGTGTGAAATACTTTACGGAAAATATCTCCACGCTCTTTGCTCTCCACGGTAAGAAGCTTTAAAAATTCCCCCTGGGCAAGCATGGAAATCTGCTTAAACTGCTTCCAGTCCACACCAAGGATTTCTACGATTTTGTCTGTTACCATCTGATATCCTACGATTTTCATGCCGTCCGGCAAAGTCAGAACCGCTTCGGCCTTGCTGTCCGTATACCCGTCCCCACGCTGCTTTAAACGGCGATATGCAGGACTACGCTCTATTCTATAGCTGTTGCCGCCATGCGTAAATTCCAGAATGACATATGTTTTGCTGTCAAGCTTTGCAAAATCCGAACGAAATGAATCCGTTGGACGGTTTTCGCCGCTGGCATTGCCAAACAGAGCAAAAGAAATTGCATCAAATATCGTTGTTTTTCCGGCACCAGTTGCTCCGTGTACCAAAAATACACCTTCTGAAACAATACGTTCCAAAGGCAAAATTACCTGACCTGCAAAAGGTCCAAAGGCACAAAGTTCCAAATAGGTTGGTTTCATGTTTATCCCCCCATTTTTACTACGCTTTTTCTATAATATCTGCCACAATCTGCTCCTGCAGCACCGACATAGCAAGCCCGGTCTGCTTTTCATAAAATTTCTTAAACAACTCTATTATTTTTTTGTCTTTAAGAATTTCTCCGTTCAGTGCCACTGCTCCCTCTGCTCTTGTTCTGGAATTGTCAAAATCAAGTACCATTAAATGCGGATACGCTGCCCTGAGTTTTCCAAACACATCATAAATTTCTTCCTCGTCTGTCAATGTAATATGCATATAGTCCATGCAATCCCCCACTGCCAGTATTTCCGGGCTGGTAAGGTCAGAAAGCGTTCCTTTAATTTCACGCATATCATGTACCTGCGTAAACGGAAGCTTCTCAATCGTAATGTCTGCATCGGTATCGTAACCCATTGCCGGATTTTCTGCCTGCGTTACAGCATTTTCAGCTTGCATTGCCGGATTTTTCGTCTGCGTTGTACATTTTCTTCCAAGCGTAACAAGAGTTGCAGACTTTTCCTGTCTGCTTTCCGAAAACGAATACTTTACCGGAGAACCTGCATAACGAATCGTTTTTCTGCCAACCTGCTGTGCTCCGTGAAGATGTCCCAATGCTACATAATCAAATGCTTCAAACACACGATAATCTACCATATCCACACCACCCACCGACTGGCTTTCCGAATCGGTACGGTCAGGCTCCGTACCCATGCCTCCTACAAACTGATGTGCCACCAGTATGTTCCTGTTGTTTTTATTTAACTGCAATCTGTCAAGCACCAGCCGCACAGCCTCCGTATAGTCCTGTGGCTTTTCTTCGTCCTCCCTGACCTCAATCTGCTGTGGCTTCAAAAACGGAAGCAGATAAATATCCACTTCTCCAAATTCATCTGTCAATGTTTTCTTTTGAATTTCCTCTTCATATGTACCGGAGATATAAATTTCGGCGTCTTCAAACAAATGCCTTCCAAACGAAAGCCGCTCCGCAGAATCATGGTTTCCACTGATGATAAAAACCGGAATTTTTACTTTCTTCAGTGCCGTCAGAAACGTGTCAAACAGCCGAACACCCTCTACCGTTGGAATACCTTTGTCGTACACATCCCCGGCAATCAGCACCGCATCCACCTGATGCTCCTTTGCCATTTTAAATGCCTGCAACAGCACATTTTTCTGTTCTTCCAGCATAGAATACTCGTATACTCTTTTTCCGATATGCAGGTCTGCAAGATGTAATAATTTCATAGAAGCCTCCATTCTGAGAAAGTTTATTTTTCTGTACAAAAAATAAACCTGTCTAAAGTATATCATATACTAAAAACAGGTTTATCTCAAGAAGAAAATTTTGCTGGGTCAATAAATCATTACTGCTTTTCGCCAAACCTCTCCGTCGATCGTGCCGACGTATTCACGTTCATAAACATGCACTCAAGGTTATCAAGCCACCTATAACAATGCTTATCATTCGGCTGATATTTCTGCTGCCTTAAAACATGGCAGACACTATCTTTCTTATTTTGGCAAACCTTACCGGTAACCTACTCCACGTTCCAAATACTCTTATGCCTGGCAATTCATGACTCCTGTTCTGTTTTCCAGATTGAAATTTTCATTCCAAGGGTGCCTCTCCGTTTTGATACAATAATTCATTTACCTTATTCAGGTCATATCCCTTTTCCAGTGCATACATCACAAGAGCTTCTCGCTTTTTCTTTACATAAAGCTCGTTGTGTCCGCCAAAGTGAAGCAGTCTCTGGGTTTCTTCAAAATTTAAAGGAAAACCAAATGTAAGCCGAATCAGCTTTTCCCGTCCGGCACTTTTTTTGCTGTCAAAAATCTGATAAGCATAGGTTCCGGGCAACCCTGCTCGGTGCACTACATCGCTTTTCTCTATATCATACTTTATCAGCATCTCAATTAAATATTCCGACACACTTTTTTCTTTAAAGTTTTTTTCATTCTCCTGAATAAATTTTTCCAGACTGGAGGCATGCTTTAACTCTGACTGCAAAAAATCTGTACTTTTATTGTCCTGCATGTCTGCCCTCCTCTATTTTCCTCTGTATTTAAAATCTTGTTTTATACTTTATCTCAACATTCACTTTCTGACAGCTTCCATCATCAAACTTATTATAAATATCGTCCGATACTTCATAGCACTTTCAATTCCTTTACTGCTTCAAAATATATTTCTCAATTACCTCTGCAACGCCATCCTCATCATTGGATGCTGTAATATAATCTGCCGCTTCCAGCACTTCTTTTCTGGCATTTGCCATAGCAACGCCAAGTCCGGCAAATTCTATCATTGTTTTGTCGTTATAACCATCTCCGCAGCAGATGACTTCATTCCTGGTAATTCCAAGAAACGGAAGAAAACTCTTTAGGACTGCCGCTTTATCAATTCCTTTTGGCATCAGCTCCAGAAAAAAAGGTTCGGAACGAAATATATTTAATTCTCCGGCATACTTCTCCTTTAATTCCTTTTCCAGTGCTGCCATTTTCTCCGGTTCTCCGGTCATCAGACACTTGTTTACCGGAAAGCTGACCGAATTTTCAAACGGTCCGACCTGTTCTAATGCAATTCCGTTAATCCTTGCTTCCAGTTCCATATAGTCATCCACGGCAGTTCCTGCAAGTGCACATTCTTCATCATAAGTCAAAATGCCCACACCATGATTTTCTGCCTCTTGGCAAAGTACCCCTGCCATCCGGGCAGAAATGGTTTTATCCAGCACTACCTCGCCTGTTTTGCAGTTCACCACCCTGCCGCCGTTAAAAGACAACACATAATTTCCAAAACGGGAAAGCTCCAATTCTTCTGCAATTTTTCTCGTTCCCGGAGTTGGACGGCCACTTGCAATTGCTACATACACGCCCTGCTCCTGAATTTTAATGAGTGCCTCTTTCGTTTTTGGCGTAATTTCTTTTTTTGAATTTGTCAGAGTTCCGTCAATATCCAGAACCAGTAACCTGTATTCCATGTTTCAGAATTCTCTCTTTTCCTCCGCTGGCTGCGGAAATATTCACCATAACTTTATCATTTGCTCATTCCCATTCCAACAACTGCCTTTTCCATGCGGCAAATCAATAGGTTAGCGGACTTTCTCCGGAAAGCCAACCTTTTTCTGCACCTTGCGCAGGGTTTTATTGGCAAAATAATTTGCCTTTTCTGCGTTATTCTTAATCACGCCATCCAGATATGCTTTATCCTTAGAAATATCTTCCATACGGTCCTGTAAAGGCTTCAACACGGACACAACGGTTTCGCCGACAGCAAGCTTAAAGTCGCCATAGCCCTTGCCGTCAAACTCTTTTTCGATTTCAACCGGAGTTTTCCCGGTGCAGGCTCCATAAATATCTATCAGATTTTTCACACCTGGCTGCTCGTCACGATACAAAATTGTACCCTCGGAATCGGTTACAGCACGTTTAAACTTTCGCATAATTGTATCCGGAGCATCCAACAGATAAATACTTGCATTTGGATTTTCGTCGGATTTGGACATCTTCTTTGTTGGATCCTGCAAGCTCATAATCTTGGCTCCGGATTTTCCAATGTACGCTTCCGGAATTTTAAACACATCTCCGTAAATGCTGTTAAAGCGCTGCGCAATGTCTCTGGTCAGCTCCAAGTGCTGCATCTGGTCTATGCCAACCGGAACCACATCCGACTGGAACAAAAGGATATCTGCTGCCATCAACACCGGATAAGTGAACAGACCGGCGTTAATATTGTCCGCATGTTTTGCGGATTTATCTTTAAACTGTGTCATTCTCTGCAATTCACCCATGTAAGTAAAACAGCTTAAAATCCAGGACAATTCTGCATGAGCCGATACATGTGACTGGTAATAAATACAGTTTTTTTCCGGATCCAGTCCTGCTGCCAGATAAAGAGTCAAAAGTTTTCTGGCACGACTTCTAAGCTCTGCCGGATCCTGTCTTACCGTAATAGAATGCTCATCCACCACACAAAAAAAGCAATTGTATTCATCACTTAATTTCACCCAGTTCTTTAAAGCTCCCAAATAATTGCCTAACGTTAAGTTGCCGGTTGCCTGCATGCCGCTAAATAAATTTTTCTTTGTGTCTTCCATGATTGTTCCTCCCTTTTTCTGATGCCTTACACGAATAGGTGCTCTGACCTTTGCCTATTTGCGCAAAAAAACGCTTTTGCCCCAGTCTTTACTGGGACAAAAGCGTTACAAAGCTTCTGCGGTACCACCCGGTTTGGCATGATTATGCCCACCTCAGTTCCTGACAAAAACCATCTGACTGTTTTATCAGGATTCCTATATAACGGTCAGGATTCCGTCCGGCATTACTTGCAGCTTGCTGCGTTCCTCCGGCCCTTGTAAGCCCATTCCCTTTATTTTCTGCACTGCCTTTCACCTGCCGGCAGCTCTCTGAAGCTTCGAATAAAGCTACTACTCTTACGCACTGGTTTTTATATTTGTTTTGAGTATACACAACCGCACCGAAAAAGTCAAGGAAAATTACATACCAGAAACTTCCTCTGTTTCTGAGGTGTAAATCGTCAGTTCATGCAACGCTCTGGTTGCTCCGATGTACAGAATCTGCCGTTGGTAGTCGGTCAGGCTTTCCTCTGGTGGGGTATAGGTCACATGCACACTGTCAAATTCCAGTCCTTTGGCTAAATAAAAGGTGGTAATTACAATTCCTTTTTCCATTCTGCTGCTGTCCGGAGACAGCAGATACACCGGCAGTTTCTCTTTCAGGGCATAATACAGTCGTTCTGCCTGTTCTGCCGTTGTCGTAAGAATTGCTGTTGTTTCATAAGTGTTTTCCTGCTCTTTTATCAGTTTTTCCATGATTTTTTCCTGCATTTTTGTATCATTTTCCGACAAAATCCATTCCGGTTCTTTTCCCCGACGTTCAAATGCTTCATCATTTTCAATTCCGGCAATCCGGTTTGCAAAGCGGGTGATTTCCGAAGTGGAGCGGTAGCTTTTTGTTAAAGTAAGCAGTCTGGCATCCTTTCCAAAAATTTCTTTGCAAAGACTCTGTGTGTCCAGCTTTCCCGGGGAAGCCTGCTGTTCCCTGTCACCAAGAATTGTCATAGGACAGGAAAACATTTTACTCAGCACCAGAAACTGAACATAAGAATAATCCTGCATTTCGTCTACAATCAGATGCCGGATGCCGCTGTGCTTTGTACTGCCATGAAGCAGATACTTTAAATAAAGCAACGGATAAACATCCTCGTAAGGAATCATCCGGTCACCTTCGCTAATTGGTTCTCTACCACTTTCTTCCAAGAAGCGGTTATACAATGTATAAAAATCCTTTGTTTCATACATTTTTTCCAGCTTATCCAGAATAATTCCGCATTCCAGCACGTCCAGTTCCTTTCCGCTTATCGTTTCTTCTTCATCTATGATATACTCTGCCACTGTTTTTAATCGTTCCAGAATCGGAATATCCGGAAATTTTTCATAAAACAGCGTACGCAGTTCCTGCTCCGAGCGATATATTTTTTTGTAGGTAAAATCTCTGAAATTCATCAGGGAGTCTTCCAGAAACAGCACAAATTCATTCAGTTCCAGCACATATTCCTTCGACTGTTTTTCTGCCACTTTTTTCTGATACTCCCATGCCTCTTTTTCCGGCAGGGTTAAAAGTCGTTCCAGATAAGCATAACGTTCTTCGGTATCCTTATATTGTTTCAATTCCCGGTAGGCATATAAATCAAACGACAGTTCCATAATATTTTCTTCTCCAAGTTCCGGCAGAATATGCGAAATATATTCGGAAAATACCAGATTGGGGGATAAAATCAATACCTGCTTTGCACTTAACTGCTTTCTGTGATGATATAATAAATATGCTACCCGATGCAGTGCAACCGATGTTTTTCCTGAACCAGCACACCCCTGAATCACTAAAATTCTATCCTTTTCATTTCGGATAATGGCATTCTGCTCTTTCTGAATGGTCGTTACGATGTTCTTCAGTCTTGCACTGGCATTCATGGAAAGCTCCTTCTGCAAAATTTCATCATGGATAACAAGATTACTGTCAATTTTATAAAGCAGCTTTCCCTGTTTGATTTTATATTGTTGCTTTCGCAGCAGTTCTCCAAATATTTCACCTGCCGGAGCAGTAAACGCTGCACGTCCAACCTCATAATCATAAAAAAGGCTGGAAATTGGTGCACGCCAGTCACATACGAGTGGAATCTCTGCTTTGGACGGCGAAAAATCTCCAATACCAATGTAATACGTTTCCTCATCATCCTCTTCGTCACACTGGAAAGTAACTGAGGCAAAATAAGGCGAGTCCTTCATTTTCCGGTAACGTGCATACGTTTTTACCAGTTCCCCATGGGAATCCATTTCTTCCTTCAATAAACGGTCATTATCAAATTTTTCATATCCAAATTCGTCGTATTCATTATAGCTTTCCCAATAATACTCCTGCATTTTTGCAATTTCTGATCTGCGAAACTGCATTTTTTCTTCCAGCTCTTTGATTGCCTGCTCTAATTTTTGAAGTACGTTGCTTAAATATTGTTCCTGTGTCATCCGCACCGTCCCCTTTCTGTAAATACCCTCTGTGTTGTAATACTGCTATAGTTTATATCAGTACGTCACAAATAAAAAGACTGGTATTTTGCTTCTGTTTATGTTATAATTCTTAAAGAGGGAATTCCATTCTGAGTAGGCAAAAAATCACCATAACACACCATACTGCCAGTATTCACTTCCTTTTTTTGCACATCTGCTTTAGGCAGATACAAATTTTTTATTCTCTCTTTTAAATTTCCGCCTTGAATCCCAAACCCGCATTCAGGTTCAGGCTCTGCTACCGAAACCTTCATTTTCAACTTATCTACTGGTAATAATATACGTACAGGTACCATCAGCCACAAAGCATATAAATATTTCCATCCTATTTTATACCTGCAAATAAACTGCGTCAGCATAATCAGCAGTATAATAATAGTTATTGCCACATTTATTTCCAACATATAAATCAATCCTTCTTTTTCAAGTTCAGTATTTTTCAAATTTCTTCGATGTCCCCATCTTTTAAACTTTTATTTTTTACGAAAGCACTAACCAGCATCAGTACATTTCCCTCAAATATCTTATCAAGAAAAGCTTCCACCTCATTGTTATTTTCATAGTCCCTCTGATTAATCTGCTTTTGCGATCCCCGATAACGAGAACCGCATTGCTTTCCGTATTCTAAAAATCATAGTTGGTTGATGTTACAAAAAAACCTCAATCGTAATAGCTACTCTTCAATATTAATTTTAATGCTTTTTTTTAAGTTTTTCCTTGACATTTTTTGATAATATACTATACTGAAACTTGCTAGGGGTGCCATTTGCTGAGAAGTAGCCAAAAGCTGCTGACCCTCATCACTTGATCCGGTTAGTACCGGCGTAAGGAAGCATAATTCAATCCACATATGAATTTTGTTGGCCCCTCCTAAGCTACTATACTGTATTCTCGGAATTTTCTAAATGAAACATTTCGAAAGTACATACTATCTTAAGGAGGTTTTTTTATGTCAAAAAACAAAACAAAGCAACTCGTATTCTCTGCCATGGCAATTGCCCTGGCAACCGTCATCTCGGTGGTTATCAAGCTCCCAAGTCTGCCAAACGGTGGTTCCACCACGCTTTTTTCCATGCTGATTATCTGCCTTATTGGCTACTGGTATGGTCCTGTCACTGGTCTGATTGCTGCTTTTGCCTATGGTGTGCTGCAGTTTATCACAGGTCCCTATGTGGTACATCCGGCGCAGGTCCTTTTAGACTATCCTCTGGCATTTGCAGCCCTTGGGCTGTCCGGTTTCTTTTACAACAAAACGCACGGTCTGGTGCTGGGATATCTTGTCGGTACGTTTGGCCGCTTTTTCTTTCATATGATATCCGGACTGATTTTCTACACAACCTATGTAGATTCCTTGCAGAAAAATGCAGCTGCCATCTGGGCCTCCACCGTATACAATTTAAGCTACATATTACCGGAGGTTATTTTAACACTGTTGCTTCTTGCCTTTCCTCCAGTTCAAAAAGCTTTTGCAAAAATTAAAGTGCTGGCAACGGAATAAATCGAGTAGGAGGGAAAATTAAATAAATTTTCCCGACCTCTCACACCACCGTACG
>CAZJAA010000012.1:0-70353 GCA_964544055.1 uncultured Lachnospiraceae bacterium
TTTATTATCGCAGAAAGGCTGGGCAATTAAAAGGTACGCACTATGGAGCGTTTACGTTATAACCAAAAAAATAACCCAATTGAACTGGGTTATATAAAGAGTTATAAAGAAATATATAAAATTGAAACTTTTGACCACTAGGTTTTAAAGAGGTTTATAGAGATATACAGCGATGTATCAATAACGTGTTTTGTACAACAAGAAGGAAGTTACTGCAGCTGAGTAATTAAAGAAAAGTCAGTAAAAAAGTTCCAATTATAATTTAGAACAGTAAAAATGGCGGAATATTTTCAGGAAAAGGCTTCCTAAAGAATATTCCGCCGTTTTTTTATTGTTTAGTCGTTAAAGCCGACTCTTGCAGAATAAGTGGTATGCAGCAGCGCATGTGCCTTGTGTGAGTTTGGCTCACCAAGGTAGTTGTCGTAAAGTGCTTTAATCTGCGGATTGTTGTGGGACTGGCGCAGAACGTTGCGTTCATCCTCGCTGTAAAGTGCCTGGGCTCTTTTTTCACGGAACGTATCCTGAATGTCATCTGCCTCGTTTGGCAGGAAGCAGGAGCGGACATACGGCTGGCCGCCGCCGGCAATACAGCCGCCCGGACATCCCATGATTTCGATAAAGTGGTATTTAGATTTTCCGGCACGAATCTCATCCAGAAGTACTTTGGCGTTTTTCATACCGTGGGCAATGGCAACGTTTATCATGGTGCCGTTTATGTCGATGGATGCCTCACGGATACCTTCAAAGCCACGGACTGCTTCAAATTTGATTGCCTCGTGTTCTTTTCCGGTGAGTACAAAGTAAACGGTGCGCAGGGCAGCTTCCATAACACCGCCGGTAACGCCGAAGATAACACCGGCTCCGGTATAATCTCCCATCAGGTCATGGTCGTAATCTTCCTCCGGCAGACGCTGGAACAAAATTCCGGCACGCTTGATCATGCGAGCAAGCTCGCGGGTCGTCAGTACTGCGTCCACATCCTTGATACTGTCATGTTGCAGCTGGTCACGCTCTTTTTCGTCCTTTTTCGCCGTACATGGCATGATGGATACTACAAAGACATCCTTTGGATTCAGACCGTTCTTTTCGGCGTAATAGGATTTGATAACGGCACCCTGCATCTGTTGTGGAGATTTGCAGGAGGAAAGGTGAGGCAGTAGATCACCGTAGTTATATTCTGCATAGTTAATCCAGCCAGGAGAGCAGGAGGTTATCATTGGAAGGACGCCACCGTTTTTGAGTCTGCCAAGCAGTTCGGTGCCTTCCTCCATAATGGTAAGGTCGGCAGCAAAATCAGTGTCATAGACCTTGTGGAAGCCAAGGCGGCGCAGGGCAGCAACCATTTTTCCGGTTACCGGTGTACCAACCGGAAGCCCAAATTCTTCGCCAAGGGCAGCACGGACTGCCGGGGCAGTCTGGACAACAACATGCTTTCCTGCCTTGAAGGCTTCGTCTACCTTGGAAATCTCGGATTTTTCCATCAAAGCTCCGGTTGGACAGACACTGACACACTGACCGCAGAGAATACATGGAGAATTTGCCATGGAACGGTTTTCAGCAGGAGCCACAATGGTTTTAAAACCACGGTTTTCAAAGCCTAAAATGCCGAGTCCGTGTGCATTCTGGCATCGTGCCACACAGCGTCCGCATAGGATACACTTGGAGGTATCACGGACGATGGATGGTGTCAGTTCATCTAAGGTCACCGGAGTTTTTGCTCCCTGATAGCGGTTTTCTCTTGCTCCGGTGATGGAGGCAACGTGGAGCAGCTCACATTGTCCGTTTTTGTCACACTGCTGGCAGTTTTGGTTATGGTTGGAGAGCAGAAGCTCTACGGAAGCACGGCGTGCCTCGGAAGCCTTTGGTGTGGAAATGTGAATGTCCATACCTTCATTTACCGGATAAACGCAAGAGGCAACCAGACCTCTGGCACCGGTTACTTCTACCAGACAAACCCGGCAGGAGCCCTGGGAACATTCTCCGTGATGAAACGCACAAAGGGAAGGAATCTCGTAACCGCAGGCTTTGGCTGCTTCTAAAATCGTTAAGCTTTCTTCTACCTGATAGGAGACACCTTCAATTTTTATATTTATTTTTGCCATCTGATTGTCCTCCTGTTATTTCTTTACAATTGCCTTAAATTTACAGGTTGCCATGCAGGCACCACATTTTACGCAGCGGGATGCATCAATCTGGAAGGAACCAAGCTTTTTGCCCGGAGCCACATAGTCAGTCCGTTCGATACAGCCGGTTGGACAGTTTTTGGCGCAGATACCGCAGCCAAAGCACTGCTCCTGATTGACGGTATACTGCATCAGTTTCTTACATACCTTGGCAGGACAGGTTTTGTCCACAATGTGGGCAAGATATTCGTCCTTAAAGTGGGTAAGTGTGGAAATAACAGGGTTTGCTGCTGTCTGACCGAGCGCACAGAGGGAATTTGTCTGAACATGGTGTCCAAGCTCATCCAGTTCCTCTAAATCCTGCATGGTTCCCTTGCCCTCCGTAATACGGGTGAGGATTTCCAGCATTCTCTTTGTACCGATACGACATGGAGAACATTTGCCGCAGGATTCATCACAGATAAATTCCATATAGAATTTTGCAACGTCAACCATACAGTTGTCTTCGTCCATGACGATGGCACCGCCGGAACCCATCATGGAGCCTTTGGCGACGAGATTGTCAAAATCAATTGGCTCGTCCAGACTCTCTGTGGTTAAACAGCCACCGGAAGGACCGCCGGTCTGGATTGCCTTGAATTTTTTATTACTCGGAATGCCACCGCCGATGTCATAAATCAGTTCGCGAAGGGTAAGCCCCATCGGAACCTCGACAAGACCGACGTTATTTACTTTTCCGCCCAGGGCGAATACCTTGGTGCCATGGGATTTTTCTGTACCGGAGGCAGCAAAGGTTTCTGCACCCTCACGCAGTATGTAAGGAACGCAGGCAAGTGTTTCTACGTTGTTTACTACGGTTGGCTTGCCCCATAAGCCTTTGACTGCCGGGAATGGCGGACGAGGACGAGGCATACCACGTTTTCCTTCGATGGAGTTTAAGAGAGCAGTTTCTTCTCCGCAGACGAAAGCACCCGCACCAAGCCGGATGTGCGCCTGAAAGCTAAATCCAGTGCCTAAAATATTTTCTCCAAGCAGCCCTGCTTCGTTCATCTGCCTGATGGCAAGCTTTAAGCGGTTGACGGCAATCGGGTATTCCGCACGGACATAGAAATAGCCCTCCGATGCGCCAATGGCATAACCAGCAATCATCATACCTTCCAGCACGGCAAACGGATTGCCCTCTAAGATGGAACGATCCATGAATGCACCCGGGTCGCCCTCGTCACCGTTGCAGACAGCATATTTCTGGTCGGCTTCGTTGGCATAGGCAAAGGACCACTTACGTCCGGTTGGGAAGCCTGCACCACCGCGACCACGCAGTCCTGCGGCTAATACCTCGTCGATTACTTCCTTTGGCTCCATGGAAAGAGCACGCTTTAAGCCCTGAAAGGCACCGCATCCCATGGCTTCTTCTATGTTTTCCGGATTGATGACACCACAGCCATGAAGGGCAATTCGTTTCTGCTTTTTATAAAAGTTGATATCATCCTGACGGGCAACCTTTTCTCCGGTGAGTGGTTCTATATAAAGAAGCCGTTCGACTACCGCACCGCCAAGAATGTCGCTTTCAAAGATTTCGTCCACATCGGCAGGCTTTACCAGACGATATAAGGTATCCTCCGGATAGATTTTCACAAAAGGTCCCTGGGAGCAGAAGCCAAAGCAGCCAACAATGTTTACAGTTACCCTGTCACGCAGGTTATGCTCTGCTACGAGAGCTTCGAATTTTTCTTTTAGCTCCATGGAATTGGAGGAAAGACAGCCGGTTCCGCCACACAGAAGAATGGCACGTTTACCGTTTGTGCCGTCAATTTTGCCTGTTAATGCATCCGTGCAGCTACAGATTTTTGCATTTAATTCTTCGATGGATTTCATGAGACAGCACCTCCTGCACAATATTCGTTGATAACATTTGCTACCATATCCACGGTCATTTTTGGATAAACCTTGCCATTGATGGAAACGGCGGGAGCAATGCCGCAGGCACCGATGCAACGCAGGGCATCAATGGTGAACATACCGTCTTTGGTTGTTTCTCCCGGGGCAATTTCAAGAATTTCAGAAAATTTGTCAATAATTTGCTGGGCACCCTTTACATAACAGGCTGTTCCCATACAGCAGCCGATTACATATTTCCCTTTTGGTTCCAGAGAGAAGAAGGAATAAAACGTAACAACCCCATAAATTTCTGCTACGGAAATTCCTGTCTTTTCGGACACGATTTGCTGGACATCCAAAGGAATATAGCCATATTCGTTCTGAATGTCGCTTAGAATCATCATCAGTGGTGTTTTTTCATTTGCGTATCTGTCACAGATTTCGCAAATGGTTTTCACACCTGTTTCGCTGATATGAGCCATTGTAAACCCTCCTATAAGTATGCATTTGTTGACCGGGGAGTGTGTGCCCCGGTAGGTAAAAGAAAACCTCCTTGTCTTTTTTAAAAAAACAGGAACATCATTTGACAAAGCGGCTTCTTACCATTTATAATACTATAGAACTTGTTCAATATGCAAGCAAAATGAGAATATTTTTCAATAATTTTAGTAAAAATGACGAAAAAAGAGGTACTTCAGATGATACGAATCACAGTATGGAACGAATACAGACACGAGCAGGAATATGAGGGAATCCGAAAGGTATATCCGGAGGGCATTCACGGCTGCATTGCCGGATTTTTAAAAGAAGAGAAGGAGTTTTTTGTGCGCACGGCAATCTTTGATGAGCCGGAGCATGGCTTGACAGAAGAAGTGCTTCAAAATACAGATGTGCTGATTTTTTGGAGTCATGCCCTGCAGGAGGAGTTTTTAGACGAGGTGGCAGAACGAGTACGCCGTCATGTGCTTTCTGGGATGGGACTGGTGGCACTGCATTCGGCACATTTCAGCAAAATTATGAAAAAACTGCTGGGAACGTCCATGACACTGAAATGGAGGCACGGAGACAGCGAAAAACTCTGGTGTACGCTGCCGACCCATCCGATAGCCGCAGATGTGTCGGAGCTGATTGAACTTTCCAAGGAAGAAATGTATGGCGAATTCTTTGACATTCCAAAGCCGGACGACGTGATTTTTACTGGCTGGTTTTCCGGCGGAGAAGTATTTCGCAGCGGTTGCACGTTTACAAGAGGCTATGGGAAAATCTTTTATTTCCAGCCGGGACATGAAGAATATCCGATTTATTATCATCCGGACATTCAGAAAATTATAAAAAACGGCGTGTGGTTTTGTGCACCATCCATGGAACGAAGATGTCCGGAATGCGTGGAGGTAAAACAGAATGGAGAATAAGGTGAAATTATCTGTGTTTTTTGACCATGTGCTGCAGGCACAGGAGCAGACCGGAAAAACGCTGGAGCTTTTGTTAAGTGAGGTAAAAGATGCTGGAATAGAAGCGGTGGAAATCAATCTGCAATATCTGTGGGAGCATGAGAAGAAGATACTGCCGCTTTTTAAAGAGAAGGGACTGGCTGTCAGCTGTATTTATGAGTTTTACGATATGGGACGATGTGATGAAACAAAAAAAGCACAGCAGCATATAAACATGGCGGTGCATACCGGGGCAAAACGTATTCTGGTGGTGCCCGGTTTCCTTTCCGGAGACGCTTCGGTTAAGATGCAGCAGAGCCTGTTGTCGGAAGAACAAACCAAAGTTTTTTTTCACCGGAATGAAGAAATCCGTAAGATGAAGGAAGCGCTTGACGTTTTGACCGGGCTTGGCAGAAAAAATGGAGTTATCGTTACCGTGGAGGATTTTGATGACCGTAATTCGCCGTTTTCCGGACTGCACGGTGTCCACTGGTTTTTAACACAGGTGCCGGAACTCGGCTATACCCTGGACACCGGAAATTATCTGTTTTACGGAGATAATGTGCTGGAAGCCATGGAGCGGTTAAAATCAAGAATTGTTCATGTACACTGCAAAGACAGAAATCCGGTTAATTTTGCGTCCGTGCGGACGGGCAGCGGCTGTATTCCTCTGGAAGAAATTCTTAGCAGACTGAACGAGCAGGGCTACCGGAGTTATCTGGCAATAGAACATTTTGATGTGGATGAACAGGAAGTGTGTATCCGGCAGAGTGCAGAGTTTTTGAAAAAAACTCTATGGAGCTTTCTTAGATGAAAAATTGTACGAAAAATAAAAAGTCTATAAAATTGTAAAAAAATAATGAAATTAATTTAAAAATATGTTATAATGTTTGCTACATTTGTGGGAGGCTGCCTAAAACTGCCGACAAACAGGAATAAAATCGGTTGAAATGTGCAGTCGTTAAAGGGGATAAAGGCTTATGTGGAGATTACCGTATACCGTGGTTCGGAATATTTTTATTTTACCAGGAGTACTAAAAAAGATGCAGCAGCTGGCAGCAGCGGAGCCGTATAACGAAGAAGAAGCGTATCACTATGCAAAATACATTATCGGTCTGATGCAGAAAACCGGAGGTGTACGCACCAAGGGCTTTGGTATGGAGCATTTGCCAAAAGAGGGCGGCTATATGCTGTATCCAAACCATCAGGGCAAATATGATGCCTATGGCATTGTGGCACAGCACGAGCTTCCATGTTCCGTAGTCATGGATGAGGCAAAATCCCATGTGGTTTTTATACGCGAGCTTGTTGATTTAATTCATGGAAAGCGGATGGATATCAATGACACCAGACAGGCACTTACAATTATTAACGAGATGACGAAAGAAGTACAGGAAGGCCGCCGTTTTATCCTGTTTCCACAGGGTGGCTATACGGAAGAACAGAAGAACACCATGGGAGAGTTTAAACCGGGCTGTTTTAAAATTTCTTTACGGTCAAAAACGCCAATCGTTCCGGTGGTGCTCTGGGATTCCTACAAGGTTTATAATACCTGGCAGCTTCGCCCGGTAACAACCGAGGTGCATTTTCTGCCACCTATTCCTTATGAGGAATTTGCTGGAATGAAAACGCAGGAAATTGCAGCTATGGTAAAGGCGCGTATTCAGGAAAAGCTAGACGAACTTTCCAGAGAAAAACAGTAAAAAAATATGATAGGATAAAGAAAGTAAAAGAACGGATACGGAAACGGCCGTTTTTTTTACTTTTTTTTGCAGTGGTGCATTTTTGGAAATTTGTCTGTGCTTTTTCTGAAAGATGTGTTACAATAGAGGTGGCCGTTTATAGTACGGATAAGCTGGAAAGAAAAGGAGAATTTATGAACAATTTTACTTATCATGTGTATACCGATGTGCGTTTTGGAAAAGATCAGATCAATGCCCTGCCGGAGCTTATTAATCCGCTTGGTAAAAAGGTTCTGCTTGTGTATGGCGGCGGCAGTATTAAAAAGAATGGTATTTATGACAAAATAAAGGAACTGCTTTCGGATTGTGAAATTTATGAGCTGTCCGGAATTGAACCAAATCCTAAAATTGAATCTGTGCGGGCAGGAGCAGCACTATGCAGGGAACATCAGATCGAAGTGGTACTTGCAGTTGGCGGCGGCAGCGTAATTGATGCCTCCAAGGTAATTGCAGCGGCAGCCTGCTACGAAGGGGATGCCTGGGAGTTAGTGGTGGACAATAAAAAAATTGGCAGAGTGCTTCCGATTGTGACAATTCTGACGTTGGCAGCCACCGGTTCGGAAATGAACAAAAATGCCGTAATTTCCAATATGGCGACCAACGAAAAGCTGGGTACCTCGTCCCATTATTTTAAACCGGTGGCATCCATTTGTGATCCAACGTATCTGTTTACTCTTCCGGCTGCCCAGACGGCGGCAGGAACTGCTGATATTATGTCCCATGTATTTGAGCAGTATTTCCAGAAAACAGAAACGGCATATTTAACAGACCGTTTTGCAGAAAGCATTTTAAAGACCTGCATCTGTTATTGCCCAATTGCGCTGAAGCATCCGGAGGATTACGAAGCACGCGCTAATCTTATGTGGGCAAGTACACAGGCATTAAACGGTCTGACCTCTGCCGGAAAGGGAGGAGCATGGACCTGTCATCCAATCGAACATGAGCTGAGCGCTTTTTATGACATTACCCATGGTGTAGGGCTTGCCATTGTAACATCACGCTGGATGCGTTATATTTTAAATGAGGCTACCGTAGAAAAGTTTGCAGAATATGCAAGAAATGTCTGGAACTGTACTGAGAAGGACAACTGGAAGGCTGCCAACTACGGAATTGATGCAACAGAAGAATTTTTCCGCGACTGTGGCATTCCAATGCAGTTAAAGGAACTTGGCATTGAGGAAACGCATTTTGAAGCAATGGCAGAAGATGCTGTGAAGTTTGGTGACTTGGCGTATGCCTATGTACCGCTTGATAAACAGGATGTCATTGAAATTTTAAAGAAGAGTCTGTAAGTTGGGAATGGAGAATAGTGTGTAAAATCACTCTGATGAGCTGATTGGTTCCCTAACAACGAAAGTTGTTGACTATTTGTTTTTGAGCGAAAGCAAATAGCCCTTGATGGCAGACAAGAGATTGTCTGTGCAAATTTCTTGTTACCTCTTCGTGACAAAGTCGCTCAGAAATGAGGAACTATGGGTTATATTTCAGATTTGCGGGAAAAAGTCGGGCATCAGCCGATTTTGATGCCGGCTGGCTGCGTCCTGTTTTTAAATGAAAAAAAGCAGCTTCTTTTGCAGAAGCGTGCAGATAACGGCTGCTGGGCATATCCGGGTGGTGCCATGGAGCTTGGGGAAAGCTTTGAAGAATGCGCTGCCCGTGAAGCCCTTGAAGAAACTGGTTTGGAATGTCTGGAACTGAAAGAATATCAATGCTTGTCCGGAGCAGATATGTATCATGTGTATCCCAACGGAGATGAAATTTATAGTGTGGAAATGGTTTTTTTGTGTACAAAGTACCGTGGTGAGCTGAAAATACAGGAAGAAGAAGTCACCGAACAGCGTTTTTTTGACCTCAATGCTTTACCGGAACAGATTTCCCCTCATCAGGTGGGAGTAATTGCAAGGCTGGCAAACGAAGTGCGGGAAAAAACGTTTTCATAAGGAAGAGAAAAGAGGGTACTATGGGAAAAACGCAGGAACTTTGGGATGCCTATACAAAAAATGAAGAACGAACCGGCACGACATTAGTACGAGGCGAGCCGATACCAAAAGGACTATATCATCTGGTGTGTGAAGTGCTGGTGCGCCATAAAGACGGCAGCTATCTGTGCATGAAACGCTCTGTGCAAAAGCCAAATTATGGTGGCTGGTATGAGACTACTGCGGGTGGTTCAGCACTTGCCGGAGAAGATAAGTGGCAGTGCGTGGAACGGGAGCTTTATGAGGAAACCGGAATTTCCTGTAAGGAGTTTCAAGAAGTTGCACGAAGCCGAGAAGAGGATAAACGGGCATTCTTCTATGCGTTTGTCTGTACCGTAGATTGTGATAAAGCATCGGTGCGTCTGCAGGAAGGAGAAACCGAAGGATATCTTTGGCTGAACGAGCAGGAATTTCGGGAGTTTCTGCATTCCGAACGGATGATACCGTCCAATCGGCGCAGATATGCCGGGTATTTTAAAAAGATGGGGTATTAAGGAGAAGCTTTTTAATGTAATGCAAAAGAAAAAATTATAGAAAGGGGTTTCAAGCATGAACAAAATGGATCCAAAGTATGCACCGCTCTTTACACCGTGGAACATCGGCAAGGTGCAGATGAAAAACAGGATTGTGCTCTGCCCAATGGGTGGAACATCACTGTTTGGCTGGATGGAGCCGAACCACTTTGACAAGGAGGCGGCAAAATTTTTCCTAGAACGGGCAAAAAACAATGTCGGATTAATCATTCCCGGTATTGCACCGTTAAAAGACACCATCGGAGGACGATGGCTGTGGCAGAACAAAAAGATGTTTCAGGAACTAAAGCCATTTATGGAAGAAATCCATGAAACAGGGGCAAAGCTGTTTGTGCAGCTGACAGCCGGTATGGGACGCTCCTGGGCAATCACGGATTCTTTGGTTATGTTACATAATCATCCGGTGCTTGCGGCAATTGCAAAGCCGATACTGGATGTTACGTATCAGTCGGCAAGTCCGAGTGTACTGCCGTCCCGCTGGTCCGACAAAGTGACCTGCCGTGAAATTACAAGAAAAGAAATCCAGGAGATTATTGACGCTTATGCAAAGACAGCACTGCTTTGCAAGGAAGCCGGAGTGGACGGTGTGGAGGTTCACGCAGTACATGAGGGTTATCTGCTGGATCAGTTTACTTTAAAATATACCAACAGGCGTACGGATGAATATGGAGGTTCCTTCGAAAACCGTTATCGTTTTGCGACAGAGGTGGTAAAGGCAATTAAGGCGGTATGCGGACAGGATTTCCCTGTTTCACTGCGTTATTCGGTTGTATCCAAGGTAAAAGATTTCTGCGTGGGCGCTGTTCCGGGGGAAGAGTATGTGGAAATTGGCCGTGATATGAAAGAAAGTGAACGGGCGGCAAAGTATCTGCAGGATGCCGGCTATGATATGTTAAATGCCGACAACGGAACGTATGATTCCTGGTACTGGGCGCATCCACCACAGTATATGCCGCAAAACTGCAATCTGGAGGATGTGGCGCACATTAAACAATTTGTGGACATTCCGGTAGTCTGTGCCGGTCGTATGGAGCCGGAAGTGGGTGCTGCGGCAATTGCAGACGGAAGAATCGATGCCATGGGTGTAGCAAGGCAGTTCCTGGCAGATGGAGAGTGGATTACCAAATTGATAGAAAATCGTCTGGAGGATATCCGTCCGTGTATCTGCTGTCATAATGCCTGTTTTAATATGACGCATTATAAGGGCGTGGCAAATGACCAGTCCATTACGGATGCTTCCCACATTGCAAGATGTGCTCTGGATCCGGAGGTCATGCAGTCGAAAAAATATAAGATTACACCTGCAAAGAAGGTAAAGAATATAGCTGTCATTGGTGGCGGCATTGGTGGTATGGAGGCAGCCATTGTACTTGCAAAACGCGGTCATAAGGTAACACTTTATGAAAAGAGCAACAAACTGGGCGGTGTGTTCATTGCGGCGGCAGCTCCTTCCTTCAAGGAAAAGGATCGTACCCTGATTGCCTGGTACGAACGTGAAATCAAGCGGTATCCAATTGATATCCGTTTGAATACGGAGGTAAAGGATGTCGCTTCCCTGCAGGCAGATGAAATCATCGTGGCAACCGGTGCAGTAGCAAAGAAGATTCCGGTCAAGGGTGCAGAGCTTGCCATGGATGCTACGGAATACCTCCTGGGTGAAAAGCAGGTCGGTGACAATGTCGTTATCATCGGCGGCGGTTTGACTGGCTGTGAAATTGCCTATGATCTGTATTTACAGGGTAAAAAGCCAGCCATTGTGGAAATGAAGGATGATCTGATTGCCGTAACCGGTATCTGTCTGGCGAATACCAGCTTTTTGCGTGACTTTTTTGCAGCAAATAAGGTTCCGGTTCATCTGGAAACTTCCTTGAAGGAAGTTTGCAAGGATGGGGTACAGGTAGCAGATAAAACAGGTAAAACCTTTAAGATTCCGGCAGACAGCGTGATCCTTTCCGTCGGCTACCGACCAGCACCAATCGCACCAAAGGGGAAAAAGGTTCATGTTATCGGTGATGCGGAAAAGGTAGGAAATCTGCGCACGGTTATCTGGCAGGCATGGGATGTTGCAATGAAGCTGTAGCTATTTCAGACTGCATGGAAGATTGAAAGGAAACAGCTATTTCAGGAAGAAATGGCTGGAAGAAAATCATGCAGCCGAGGAAAGGAAACAGCCGGAAGGGAGAGAAAAAGCTATGGTATTGACAGAAGAACAAAAAGCAATATTGGATGGCAAAAAAGGAGAAACACTTGCCAAGGTAATGAAAACTCTGGTGATGTATGGTGAAGTATTCGGTGCAGAAAAAATGGTTCCGGTTACTTCAAAGTATAATCATCTTGTAACTTCCTTTGGATTAAAAGCACTGGGACCGGTATATGACCTGATGAACCAGCTGATAGAGGCAGGCGCCTTATCGACACAGAAATTTTCAGCAGACCCAAGACCGTTAGATAAAAATGTACCGTCTAATTTTTTACAGGATTTTATTTTTAACAATTTTATGTATACCAGGCAGGAATTTTACGAGGGGCAGTTAAAGGAACTCGGACTTCTGGAAGAAAATGCGTTTACCTGTACCTGCTACATGGATGAGGTAGGCAATAAGCCAAAAAAAGGTGAGGTTTTGAGCTGGGCGGAATCTTCTGCGGTAGTTTACGCAAATTCCGTGCTTGGTGCCCGCTGTAACCGTAACTCCGGTATTATTGACCTGATGGGTTCAGTGCTTGGTATGGTGCCGTACTTTGGTCTGTTGACGGACGAAGGACGAAAGGCATCCTGGGTAGTAAAAATCCAAACAACGAAAAAGCCGGAGGCGCAGTTGCTTGGTTCGGCAATTGGAATGAAGGTTATGGAGGATGTGCCGTATATTACCGGACTGGACAAATGGCTCGGTACGACTCTTACGGATGCTGCCTGCACTTATTTAAAGGATTTTGGTGCTGCTACGGCATCCAATGGTGCGGTTGGTCTGTATCATGTGGAAAACCTGACTCCGGAGGCTGTGGAGCAAGGGGAAAAACTGATAAAAGAAAATGCTTCGGTTTATATCATTGATGACGCAGAACTGGAACGTGTGAAAAACAGTTATCCAGTTATCTGGAAGAACCCGGATGCCAAGCCAAAGCTTTGTTTTATGGGTTGTCCGCATATGAGTCTGCAGCAGTTAAAAGATTGGACGGATAAAGTGGAGGCAGGACTCAAACAGTCCGGAAATAAAAAGGTAGTCATTCCTACCGTATTTACGGCAGCTCCTGGGGTATTAAAGGAGTTTGAAAAGACAGATTATGCAAAGCGTCTGAAGGCAACGGGGGTAATCACCTCCTATATCTGTCCGCTGATGTATATGAATAACCCGCTTTGCACCAAAATGCCGGTGATCACTTCTTCGAACAAGCTTCGTACGTATACAACGGCACGGTATTATACCGACGAAGAAATCTTAGTGCAGATTACGAGGGGAGGCAGATAGTCATGAAAGAATTTAAAGGACGTGTGGTAACTCCTGGAACAGTAACGGCAGAGGCACTGGTAACGCATGGCGGTTTAAACACGCTGGCTTCTTTCCAGAAAGCACTCCAGTTTGGAGATAAAAAGGCAACCTGCGGGGATCAGAACAATCCGGATTTATACGGAAAGCAAATGCTTGGCAAGGCACTCTGCCTGCCGCAGACCATCGGCTCGACTACGGGTGGTATGGTGCTTTATTGTGCCTGCTCCATGAAGCGTCAGCCGGCATGTATGCTGTTTTCGAATCATATTGATTCTCTGGCAGCCGCCGGAGCCGTTCTTGCCGATGTCTGGCTGGAAGATGTGACAATGCCGGTGGTGGACTGCTTAGGCGAAGAGTTTTTAGCGTATGTAAAGGATGGCATGAAGATTACCGTGAAGGAAGACGGAACAGTAGTAGTGGAATAAAACTGGAAAATCATTTGTAATTTAATCGGAAATCCGTTATACTATAGATAAATGGTATAGCGGATTTCTTTTGTTAAAAAAAGGTATGGCAGAGAGGAAAACATTACCGAAACGAAAAAACAGTAACAAAAGCAGCCGGAAGGACAGAAAAGAACATTCTCGGAAAGGAGCAGAACATGGCAAGAACGGTAGCAATCGGAATACAAAGCTTTGAAAAATTAAGAGAGCAAAATTGCTTTTATGTAGACAAAACAGACTTTATAAAGGAATGGTGGGAAAGTGCAGACGATGTCACCTTAATCACCCGTCCGCACCGTTTTGGAAAAACGTTAAACATGAGTATGCTGGAAACATTTTTCTCGGTAGATTATAAAAACCGCAGTGATTTGTTCGAAGGTCTTTTCATCTGGGAAGAAGAAAAATACCGGGAACTGCAGGGAACGTATCCGGTGATTTTCCTTTCCTTTGCCAACGTAAAGGAAAATAATTATGAAGATATCTATGCAAAAATATGTATCCTGCTGCAAAAATTGTATGCAAATTTTATTTTTTTAAAAGACAGTCCTGCATTAACGGAGTTAGACCGGGCATATTTTGATCGAATTTTAGATAAGCAGGAAATGAGCAGGATAGATGCAACCCTTTCCATTTACCAGTTATGTGATTTTTTACACCGTCACTATGGCAAAAAGCCGATTATCCTTCTGGACGAATACGATACGCCAATGCAGGAAGCGTATGTGCATGGCTTCTGGGAGGAAATGGTTGCTTTTACCCGCAGTCTGTTTAACTCTACCTTTAAAACTAATCCGAGCTTAGGGCGTGCCGTGATGACCGGCATTACCAGAGTCAGTAAAGAGCCCATTTTCTCGGATTTGAACAACCTTGAGGTGATAACAACAACGTCGGAGAAATATGCCACGGCGTTCGGCTTTACCGAAGAAGAAGTGTTTGCGGCACTGGAGGAGTGTGGGCGTTCGGACAAAAAAGAAGAGGTAAAATTCTGGTACGACGGCTTTGTGTTCGGAACACATGCGGATATTTATAATCCGTGGTCGATTATCAACTTTCTTGACAAAGGAATCTTTACAACCTACTGGGCAAACACCAGCTCCAACGGTCTAGTGGGGAAGTTATTGCAGGAAAGTCCAGGAAATATCAAAGAGCAGTTCGAGCAGCTGTTAAACGGTGAGGTTATTTTTGCACCGTTAGATGAACAGATTGTATATAACCAGTTAGACCATAATACGGATGCCATCTGGAGCCTGCTGTTAGCAAGTGGTTACGTCAAGGTACTCAGCAGGGAAGACGAGGAAAAAATTGAGGCCTGGGAGATGCCAAAATACCAGCTTGCCCTGACGAATCATGAGGTGGTTCGGATGTTTTACAGCATGATAAGTGGCTGGTTTAAAGGCGGAAATAATTATTATAATGACTTTATCAAAGCGTTGCTGCAAAATGATGTGGAGGCAATGAACACGTTCATGAACCGTGTAGCATGGTCTACGTTCAGCTATTTTGATACCGGAAAGGAACGTCCTTTGTCGAACCGGAGCGTTTTTATCATGGTTTTGTGATTGGCTTGATGGTGGATTTACAGAGCTGTTACAGCATTACCTCCAACCGCAAAAGCGGATTTGGACGGTATGATGTGATGTTAGAGCCAAAGAAAAAAGACAGTGACGATTGTGCTTACATTTTGGAGTTCAAGGTACATTCACCGAAAAAAGAATCCGATTTGGAGGCAACCGTAGCCGCTGCCCTTTTGCAGATAGAAGAAAAGAAATATGCGGAAAGCTTTCTGAAAAAAAGCATTCCGGCAGAAAAAATCAAAAAGTACGGCTTTGCGTTTGAAGGTAAAACCGTGTTGATTGGGTAATGGATTTGTGTTTGACAAAATGCGGACAGGATGCTCGATTTTAAGAGAATATACTTTAGCAGTATGAGGAAGATGGAATAAAATATGGCAAATAAAACAGAAAAAACAAACGTAATGCGCTTGCTGGAGCAAAAGAAGGTTCCTTACCAAAGCTACTGTTATGTGGAATCCGGAACAACCGTTGGTACGGAGGTGGCAGCCGTGCTTGGACAGAATCCAAGTCAGGTGTTTAAGACACTTGTAACTGTAGGCGGCAAAACAAAACAGAATTATGTATTCGTGATTCCGGTGAACAAAGAGCTTGATTTGAAAAAAGCGGCATCTGCGGTGGGAGAAAAAAGCATTGAAATGATAAAATCAAAGGAATTGCTGCCGTTGACCGGATATATTCACGGTGGCTGTTCCCCAATTGGGATGAAAAAGTTTTTTACGACTACGGTGGATGAAAGTGCAAAAGAGTTTCCTACCATTTTTTTCAGTGCCGGAAAAATTGGTTATCAGGTTGAAGTGAGTCCGGAAAATCTGGGAAAGATGATACGGTTTGAATTTGCGGATTTATGCGAATAGAAGCAGATGTATTTATCATAAGATGGTAGAATTTTTTGAAATGAAAATTTTGACATGAGGAACTGAAAAAAGATATGCTAACAGGGAGAACAGAGTATGAGGGCAGTTGTATTTGATATGGATGGTCTGATGTTTGATACGGAGCGTGTCTGTGTGATGGCGTGGGATTATGCCGGTGAAAAAATGGGACTTGGAAAAACCGGCTATATGACAATAAAAACACTTGGCATGACAATGGCAAAAGCACGCGAGGTCTGGCAGGCGGAATTTGGAGAATGCTATCACGAAGCAGAGCTTCGGCAGTATGCAAGAGAATTTCGTGCTCAGTATTATTCGAATCATAACGTTCCGGTGAAAAAAGGGCTATATGTGCTGCTGGACTATTTAAAAGAAAATGGATACCGGCTTGCGGTGGCTTCTTCTTCCTCACGTTGGGAGGTGGAGCATCATTTAAAGGATGCCGGGGTGTTTGAGTATTTTCAGGCAGTCATCTGCGGAGATATGGTCACAAATTCAAAGCCGGAGCCGGAAATCTTTTTAAAGGCATGTGAGTCACTGGGCGTACAGCCGTCGGAGGCACTTGCCCTGGAGGATTCCCAAAATGGACTGCTCGCAGCACACCGTGCAGGAATGCGAGTGATTATGGTGCCAGATCTGTGGGAAGCAAATGAAGAGGTAAAGAGCTTTCTTTGGACGATGTGTGAGGATTTGGAGCAGGTGAAGGAGTTTTTAGAAAAGCAATAAGTTGTTTGGAGGCAGCATATGGAATTGGCACAGGTAACGTTACAGCAGGTAGGCATTTTGTTTCTTTTGATTTTTCTTGGGGCAATCTGCGGAAAAACAGGAATTGTTACGCAGGAAGGAAAAAAAGTACTCTCGAATCTACTGGTGATGATTGTAATGCCGGCAATGATTTTAAATTCCTATTTTTCAGAGTTTGACCCGCAGGTACTGAATAATTTACTGCTTGCTTTTGGATTGAGTACGGTAGCAATCCTACTTTCTATGGCGGTAAGCGCACTGTTGGTGTTCTGGATGAAATCAAAAAATAAAACAGTGCTCTGGTTTGCATGCAGCTTTTCTAATGCAGCGTATATGGGTTTTCCACTGATTCAGGGGTTGTTTGGCGAAGAAGGACTGTTGTATGCCAGTGCGTTTGCCACGATGTTTAATGTGTTTGTATGGTCGGTCGGCTATGCTCTGATGAGTGGAGAAACAGGAGCAAAGCAGATTGCAAGGAGTGTGAGCAAAAGTCCGGTAACGTATGCAGTGATTCTGGGGCTGGTCATTTATCTTTGCCGTATTCCTGTGCCGGAGGTGATCAGACAGCCAATCAGTCTGATAGGTGCCATGACAACGCCGCTTTCCATGCTGATTATCGGTGTGATGATTGCAGGAAGTCAGGTAAAATCCATTCTTGGAAATAAGGAAATCTGGATGGTGACTGTAGTGCGGCTTGTACTGATTCCGGCAATTACTTTTGGACTTTTTTCACTGCTTGGTGTTGGCGGCATGGCAGGAAGTGTAGTGCTGATTCAGGCGGCTTGTCCAACTGCGGCAACAACCTCTGTGCTGGCTATCCAGTTTCATCATGAGGAGGCGGTGGGAGCCGGAACGGTGGTACTTTCTACGATATGGAGTATTGTGACGCTGGCTGTGCTGGTGCTGCTGATATAGTATTGGCAAATCTTGGCAAAGAATTGCTTTGTAAGAAAAAAATTGACAAAGCAGTGTTTTAATGCTATACTGAATTAAGCATCTGGAAAGGGGTGAAAGGATGAGAAGATAATCGACTTTTGTAAACATGAACTTTAGATTTTGTATCGGCGTGATTTCCATAAGAAATGATGCTTGTTATTCATGTTGCCAAAAGTGGATTATGTGTCTCATCATAACCTCCATTCTGGTGCTTTTTTTGCGACAGGGCAAAAAAACTTTAGTTGTTTGGAAAACAATCAGCATATCAATGTGATGAGAGATATAATCGGAAATCATTTGGAAACAGATGGTTTCTTTTTTAGTTCGCAGAAAAATTATCCCATGAACTAAAAATGCTTTGTGGGAATGTGCCTGGGCGCATTCTTTCACGGAAATGGCACGCCGGAAAAGGAGTGATGTCATAATGCTGCAAATAAAGAATGTAACGATTACACATAAAAAGGATAACCGTGTGTTAGTGGATAACTTTAATCTGGTGCTAAACCATGGGGATAAATGTGCGATCATCGGAGAAGAAGGAAATGGAAAATCGACGCTGTTAAAGCTGATTTATAAGGAAGCATTGGTAGAAAATTATGTGGAGGTTTCGGGAGAGGTGATTCGCAATAACAGCTACATTGGCTATCTTCCGCAAGAGCTTACTCGGACGGAAAAAGAGAAAAGCGTCTATGAGTTTATGTGCGATCATCCTCAGTTTTTGTTGATGACCCCACAGGAACTGTCCGAAGCGGGCAGAAGGTGGAAGCTGCCGTTAGAGCTGTTTTATTCCGAACAGAAAATGGGCGACTTATCCGGTGGTGAAAAAATCAAATTACAGCTGGCAAGGCTGTTGTTGCTGCGTCCGGATATCCTGCTGTTGGATGAGCCGTCCAATGATTTGGATATTGAGTCGTTGACGTGGCTGGAGCAATTGATCAATACAGCGCAAATACCGGTATTATATATTTCCCATGATGAAACGCTTCTGGAAAATACGGCGAATAAAATAGTACATCTGGAACAATTAAGGAGAAAGCAGGAGTGTCGGTATACGGTAGAAAAATCCAGCTATCGGGAGTATGTAAACAGGAGGAGTGCTGCGTTTTCCCATCAGGAACAGGTGGCACGGAAGGAGCGGGCGGACTTTGACAGACAGCAGGAAAAGCTCCGCCAGATTCAGCAGAAGGTGGAGCATCAGCAAAAGACGATCAGCAGACAGAATCCGCATGTAGGAGCCTTGCTGAAAAAGACGATGCACCGCGTCAAAGCATATGAAGCACGGTTTGAAAAAGAGTATGAGAATATGACAAAGCTTCCGGAAACAGAGGATGCCATTTTCATCAAGTTCGGAGAAAAAGCAGAGCTTCCGGCAGGAAAAACCGTGTTAGAGTATCATTTGCCTGTGCTTGCGGTAGGAGAACGTATCCTTGCAAAGGATATTTTCCTTCGTGTGAAGGGAGCGGAAAAAATCTGCATCATTGGCGAAAATGGATGTGGAAAAACAACGCTGTTGCGTAGTATTGCCGGGGAACTGTTACAGCGTACGGATATTAAGGCTTCTTATATGCCACAAAATTATGAGGAATTGTTAGAACTTACAAAGACTCCGGTGGATTTTCTGACAGTGACGGCGGACAAAGAAGAAATTTCCCGTATCCGGACATACCTTGGCAGTATGAAATATACACCGGATGAGATGCTGCATCCGATTGCGGATTTGTCCGGTGGTCAGAAAGCCAAGCTCCTGCTTTTGAAAATGAGTATGTCCGGAAGCAATGTACTGATTTTAGATGAACCGACCAGAAATTTTTCACCGTTATCGGGACCGGTCATATGCGAAATGCTGAAGAATTTTGGTGGGGCAATCATTAGTATTTCTCATGACAGAAGTTATATCACAGAAGTGGCAGATACCGTGTACGAACTGACAGAACAGGGACTTGTGCAGCGGGAAGAGTAAGAGAACTAAAAGTTCTTGCCATTTTTTTTAAAAACGCATATACTAAAAGAAGTAAAGGAGTGATATATATGGCACAGACAGTAAATGTAAATTTCAAATTGGATGCAGATGTAAAAAGAAGTATGGAACAGGCTTGTGCAGATATGGGTTTAAGTATGAGTGCGGCATTTACCATATTTGCAAAGAAAGTCAGCAGAGAAAGAAGAATACCTTTTGAAATAGCAGCAGATCCATTTTATTCTGAAGCTAATATTAGCTATTTGGAAAACAAATACGCTGCGTATAAAGCCAATAAGCTCAATGTGGAAGAACATGAATTGATTGAGGAGTAGCTTATGCGAATTGAAAGAATACAATGGGATGTTGACGCATGGGAAGATTATCTGTATTGGCAGGTAGAAGATAAGCAACTGATGAAAAAGATAAATCAGCTTATTAAGGATATAAGGCGTACACCATTTGAAAGACTTGGTAAACCTGAGCCATTAAAGGGGAATTTGTCCGGATTATGGAGTAGACGAATTAACAGCGAACATTGATTAGTATATTTGGTGGAAGATACTTCAATGGTTATATTTGCTTGCAAAGGACATTATGAGTATTAGTACGTAGGGCACTTTACTTTTATATAAAGATAAATAAGAGTATAAAAAGTGTTATGCAGCACAGGACAAAAGAATTGGATTGTGTATTAGCGGGTATTGTGGTATATGGTTGTGACATAACAGAAATTCCTGTGTCGGCATGGAATAGCCTTCACAGGAATTTTTGCATTTGGCTACCAACTGGAACAGGTCATAGAGAAACGATAAAAAATTTGCAGAAATTTTTTATGCCGGAAACAACATTTTGCTTTACTTTGCGTCTTATTCTACGAAGAGCAGTAAAACAGGACAGAAGAGGGAGAGTTTATGGAGGACCAGCAGATCATAGAATTGTATTTTCAGAGGGATGAAGCTGCACTTTCGGAAACGGCAGACAAATATGGTGCATTCTGTCTGCGGCTTGCGGGGAATGTGTTACACACCGCAGAAGATGCGGAAGAATGTGTAAATGACACCTATCATATGGCATGGAAGCAGATTCCACCGGTGGTTCCGGAGTCTTTGAAAGCATTTCTAGGGAAAATCGTGCGGAATCTTGCCATTAGCAGATACCGTGCCCTGCACGCAAAAAAGCGGTTTAACGGGCTGGAGGTTATGCTGTCCGAATTAGAGGAATGCGTGCCGGCAGTGGCTGATGTTGAACAGGAAGTAGAAGCAAAGGAACTGACAGAGTACATAAATAGCTGGCTGGCAGGACTGAAAACAGAGGAACGTGTGCTGTTTGTGCGCCGCTACTGGTATGGTGACGAAGTAAAAAAACTGGCAGAGCAAGGCAATGTCAGTGCGGTGAAGGTGACGCAGCAGTTGCTCAGGCTGCGCAAGAGACTAAAGGCTTTTTTGGAAGAAAAGGGGGTGATGGTGTGAAGAAACAGCCGGAAAGCATAGTAACGGAAACTGCAGAAAAGCTGTACGAAGCTATTTCGGATATCCGCGAGGAGTTTATTGATGACGCAGAATTGGAAACTTTTCCTGGAAAACACGCACCAAACCTGTTAAAGTGGGGCAGCCTAGCAGCCTGCTTCTGTCTTGTTTTTCTGGCAGCAGGAACTTTCTTTGGCCGTGGTTTTCAACAGGATAAGGTGCAGGATAACAATGGAGGAATGCCAAATGCAATACCGGCACCGGGAGAGATGCAGACGGTGCTTGCCTATAATGGTGCGCTGTTTCAGGTCAGCAATGAGCTTTCGGTTTTGAATGTGGCGGGGATCCCGGATACGATAACTTCCGAGGACTGCGGCGAGACGCTTGGAAATTTAAGAAAAACAGAGCAGGGCTATGAAGAAACGACGGCAGATACGGATATTGAGTTTTATAAATATGCGGCAGCCTCTTCGAATACAGCGGTTGTGGTTATCCGGGATGGCGAAGAGTATATGGCAGGAATGTTTTTCAATGCGTTAACAAGCGGTACAGATAAAAGCCAGAGTAGCATTTCTGCCTTGTATGAACGCTATGGGGTAAAGAGTGCGGAACATATTATTTCCATTGCAGAGGTTGTCATGCAGAATGCCACGGTACAGAAGGATTCTCTGCCGAATCTTTCTGTACTGGATAATACCTTGATTGCATCAGGAAATCAGGTGGTTTTGGAGCTTACAGACCAGACAGCCTTGAAAACATTTTATGAAGCCTCCGTTATTCTAAAGGAAGAAACTTATACCTTTGATTTGTTCGAAAAACGGTATTTGTGTATTACCACAGTGGAAGGACTGAAATTTTATCTGTGCTGGGATATGGAAAAAGGCTTCCTGTATTCGCCGGGAACCTTGAAGTATTATCGCATAACGGATGCGATGAGAAACTGGCTGGAAGCTTATCTTCCATAAAATAAGCGGGTATTAGCTGACCGCTTTGTTGATTGCTAAAGTATGTTTACCGCCCTTACGACGACTCAGGAAAGGAAGGCAGAAATGAAAAAGAGAAAAAGGCTTATTTTGACATGTGCGGCAGTGCTGGTACTCGGTGTGCTGTTGTTTCCGGTAAAGACTTATCTGGATGATGGAGGTTCTATTGTTTACGCAAGTCCTTTGTATCGCATAAAACAAATCCGCAAATTGAGCAATGTTGGAAGAACAATCACGCAACAAGAAGGACTTAGCATAACAGTATTTGGAAAAGAAATCTATCATAAAATCAGCAGGGAACATCTGTATTGGCAGACAAACGAAAATGATGAAAATGTATCCTGTTTTTTGGATGCAGAAATTACCAAAATCACAGAAGATACACTGGTGATGAACGTTATAAACAAGGGGATAGGCGCAATTGACAGTCAGACAACCGTTGTTATGAAAAAAAATGTGATTGGTGAGGAGGTTCTTCCACAGCTGCAGTCTGTTGATAAAGTGCGCATAAGTTATAACGACAAGAGGGTAAAGGTAGAAAAAGACTTAAACAGACTTTGGCTGGAAGTGGTGTTTTTTGTTTATCCGTTGTATGGTGCCGGAGAGGATCATTGGGCAGTGACAGCAGATAGCCCGATTTCTTCCACACTTTGTTACTCCGGAGAGAAAACCGTGGAGCTTTTGTTAAACGATTGCAAGGAGCTTTATCCGTCCGATATGGCACCGGAGAATATTTTTGCTTCGGTAAAGGAAAATGAATATGTTGCTTTTGAAAATCTGCATCTGACAAGCGGTGGCGAGGTCTGGCAGGCATTTTATGAAAAGGTATTGGCAGAAGAAAAGGCACAGGTAATACTGGTAAATTATTATACGCCGGGAGAAAAAAGTCAGTCTTCGGAAGAATATAATGAGGAATGCGAAGACGAGTATCCAATGCTATTTTTTACCAGCCTGGTATATCTTCCGAAAGATGGCTTTTTTATGGGCAGCTTAAGCTATCAGGAGGAAGAGGTGGAGCAAATCGTGTCTTATCCGTATTTGATTCACCTGGAAGGAGATGTCCAGGCACCGCAGGCAATATTTTCCAGATATGACCGTTATGTGTTGACGGATGACAATACCGTTACCTGGGAACAACTGGAACGGCAGATGTATAGTTCGGTGATAACAGATAACGGAGTAAGGTTTAGCAGTGTATATTGTGATTTAATTGAATAAAGAAAGTCCGGTTTTTATCAGAAAAAGAATAAAAACCGGACTTTTTTTTGACTTTTGTCGTAATCTTATGGACAAATGTCCGTAAAAGTTGTACAATTATTTTCGAAAACAATTTTGGGGTAATCAGGAGGGGATAATGATAGAAAGCTTTGATGATGTATTTCAGGCAGCAGAAAAAGAGGTAGAGGCCGGTATGCAGCTCGTTTTGGAGCAGGATGAAATTGATATATACCAGTTTCTGGAAATTGTTGCTACGGTTTCTGCTAAAGCAGATAATGATGCTAATTTATTTCACATTTTATATAAAAAAAACAGGGAAAAAAGAACACTGTATGCTCATTCCATCAATGTATCTATTTACGCAGAGCTTTTGGCAAAATGGCTGGAACTTCCGGCCGAAGAGGTAGAGTTAGCCGGTATGGCGGGACTTTTGCATGATATCGGACTTTTGATTTGTCATCAGGACGGCGAACGAAAGATGACATTTCATGGTGAATATGAAAACAAATGCGGATTTAATCATATGGTATATGGTTACAAGCTGGTGAAAAATCTGGATGTGGATATTCAACTGAAACAGGCAATTCTTACGCATCATGAGCGTATGGATTTAAGCGGTTTTCCAAATAAATTGTCTTATAAAAATCTGAATCATGTGTCAAACATTGTTGCGATTGCAGATGCCTATGATACGCTTACCATGAAAGAAGAAGGGTACGAGGCAATGTCACCGCTGGAAACACTTAGTTATATGTTTGATAATTGCTACATAAAGTTCAATTCGCAGATGCTGGTCTGCTTTATTGAACATACGGTTCAGAATTTTATCCAGTATGAGGTGTGCTTAAGTGACGGCCAAAAGGGAAAAATTGTTATGCCAAATAAGAAAGAGCCGGCAAGACCGTTAATTGTGTCAGAAAACGGAGAGTTTATTGACCTTGCGTTAAGAAAAGACTTGATTATAACGGAAATGTACTATTAAGCGATGAACTCCCGGAATATTATGTTAGAAGAATATTGGGAGTACATAAGTGATACAATGAGGTAATTTATAAGGTGGACTTATAAATTACCTCTGTTTTTTTTCACGATTGAACCGATTGCCAAAAATCGATGGAAATGTTACCATAAGAAAGTAGGTTCAGAGAAACAAAGGAGGAAAATCCTCTGCTCGCAGAGGCTCGCATTTTCACTCCGTGAAAACAAAGGAGGATTGGCATGTTATTATCATTAGAACAGGAATTAAAGCAGAATGCATATCCGGGCAGAGGCATTGTCATCGGAAAGTCAGAGGACGGAAAGTATGCAGTAACCGCTTATTTTATTATGGGCAGAAGCGAAAACAGCCGCAATCGCGTGTTTGTAGAGGATGGAGCAGGTATCCGTACCCAGGCGTTTGACCCATCCAAGTTGGTTGACCCAAGCCTGATTATTTATGCTCCGGTGCGAGTTCTCGGCAACAAGACCATTGTAACTAATGGTGACCAGACAGATACAATCTATGAACTGATGGACAAGCAGATGACCTTTGAACAGTCTTTGCGCACCAGGGAGTTTGAACCGGATGCTCCAAACTACACACCAAGAATTTCCGGTATTATGCATGTTGAAAATGGTTTGTATAACTATGCAATGTCCATTTTAAAGAGCAACAACGGCGACCCATCCGGCTGCAACCGCTACACCTTTGCCTACACAAATCCAAAGGCAGGGGAAGGACGTTTTATTCATACTTACAAGTGTGACGGCAATCCACTTCCAAGCTTTGAGGGAGAACCAAAGGCAGTTGACATCTCCGGTGATATAGATACGTTTGGCGATATGATCTGGAACAGCTTGAATGAAGAAAATAAAGTTTCCCTGTTTGTGCGTTACATCGATATTGCAACTGGCGAGACAAAGTCTAAGATTTATAACAAAAACAAATAACCGTTGCGGCACAGAACTTAGAACTGGAATATATAACCATTGCGGTACAGAACTTAGAACAGATGTACATAAGCGTTATCAGTCTGTACATTTGGATGGAGCTGCGTCATTGCTACTCAAATAAAATTTACACATAGAAAGAAAGGGATTAACGTATGAACGAATTGGAATTAAAATATGGCTGTAATCCAAATCAGAAGCCAAGCAGAATTTATATGGAAGATGGGGAACTGCCGATTACGGTTTTAAATGGCAAGCCGGGCTACATCAACTTTCTAGATGCCTTTAACGGCTGGCAGTTAGTCAGTGAGTTAAAAAAGGCAACCGGTCTTCCTGCAGCAACTTCCTTTAAACACGTTTCTCCAGCCGGTGCAGCAGTAGGACTTGCTCTGACCGAGGTGGAAAAGCAGATTTACTGGGTAGCGGATATGGGTGAGCTGACACCGTTAGCAAGTGCTTATGCAAGAGCAAGAGGTGCAGACCGAATGTCTTCTTTTGGTGACTTCATTTCCCTTTCGGATGTTTGTGATGTTGCTACCGCAAAGCTCATCAAGAGAGAGGTTTCTGACGGTATCATTGCTCCTGGCTATGAGCCGGAGGCACTGGAAATTTTAAAAGCAAAGAAAAAGGGTGGCTATGCGGTCATTCAGATTGACCCGTCCTACAAGCCAAATCCTATAGAGCACAAGGAAGTCTTTGGCATTACCTTTGAACAGGGCAGAAATGAACTTGTGATTGATGATGACTTCCTTGGAAATATTGTAACAGAGAACAAAAATCTTTCGGAATCGGCAAAGATTGACTTGATTATCGCACTGATTACGTTAAAGTACACGCAGTCAAATTCTGTCTGCTATGCGAAAGGCGGTCAGGCAATCGGTATCGGTGCAGGGCAGCAGTCCAGAATCCATTGTACCAGACTGGCAGGACAGAAAGCAGATAACTGGTGGCTTCGTCAGGCTCCACAGGTGCTGAACTTAAAGTTCCTTGACAAGATTGGCCGTGCTGACCGGGATAATGCCATTGATTTATATATCGGTGAGGAATATATGGATGTTCTGGCAGACGGTGTCTGGGAAAATACCTTCGCTGAAAAACCACCGGTATTTACTCGTGAAGAAAAGAGAGCATGGTTAGACGGACTGACCGAGGTTGCCCTTGGTTCGGATGCGTTTTTCCCATTTGGCGACAACATCGAACGTGCAAAGAAGTCCGGTGTAAAGTACATTGCCCAGCCGGGCGGCTCGGTAAGAGACGACAATGTGATTGATACCTGTAACAAGTACCAAATGACCATGTGCTTTACCGGATTACGGCTGTTCCATCATTAAGAAACTTTTTGTTTCCATATACATAACAAAATAATAGATGTCATTTATGACACCTCAGGCAGGAAATCTGAAAAGCTCAAAGCCCTTGTGTTGAAGTCGGCAAAAGATTTTCTTCTATTATACCAGTCTATTCCAGACCAGAGTGCCGCTGCGATAGCTGGGCGAAAAACCTTTTACGGACAAGTACCCCGCACGGCAAACGAAATGTACGAACATACCAAAAATGTAAATGCGTATTATTTCGGGGAGATTGATGTGGATGCCGACAACGACGGCAACATTTATGAATGCCGCAAGTGCGGGTTTGAAGCACTGGAAAGAACGCCCGATTTTCTCCAGAATGCTGTGATTGAAGGCAGCTACGGCGAAGATTGGTCACTTCGGAAGGTTCTTCGTCGCTTTGTTTGGCACGACCGTATCCACGCAAGAGCCATGTATCGAATGGCAGTAAAAGTGTTTGGAGCGGAGAATGTGGCAAATCCGTTTTGTTTTTGAAAGGATGAAAAACTATGAAATTGATAAGTGTCTGTGGCATGGATTGTAGTATGTGTTATTGTTTTGGCAAGATGTGCACTGGCTGTAATTCCTGTGAGGGAAAAGTGTTTCATGCACAGGAAGGAAAGGCTTGTCCGATTTATGACTGTGTCAGAAATAATAAGTGTATGCAAAATTGTGGCAAATGTGGCGAAGTGCCTTGTAAGATATGGTTTGATACCAGAGATCCAAAGTTTTCAGATGAAGAATTTAACGAAAATGTAGCTATGAGAGTACAGGCATTGAAAAAGGAATAGGTGTTTATGTCAAAGAATAAAGAACTAGCAGATTATATAATGGACCAATTATCTGATTTAGGAAATGTACGAAATATTCCTATGATGGGTGGCTATATTTTTTATTATAAAGAGCGGATATTTGGTGGGATTTATGGCAATGGCTTTCTGGTAAAGATAACTGAGGCTAGTAAAAAATATATGCCTGATAGTGAACCGGAACCACCATATGAAGGTGCGAAACCTATGTTACCGGTAACTATTTTGGATGATAGAACTACATTACAGAATATGGTGGAAGAAATGTATTCGGAATTGCCGGAGAGAAAACCCAAAAAGAAAAATCCGAAGTAGTGATATGGAAGGTTTGTCAAAAAGTGGAGCACCTATGTAAATATCAGGGATTTTAGGGGTAGGTTGCTCTTAAAGTTTTCCTGTAAATATTGGCATAGCAGAACGATGATAGGTTTTGCTATGTCTATTTTTTTATTAAAGAAAATTTTGTGGGAAAGAAACTTCGCTAATCTTCCAAATGAAAATCTGCCAACCTTACGATTAAAAAAAGCCAACTTTCCGAAAAATATTCCGCCAATCTTCCCAAAAATATTGTAAACATTCTGATATTAACCGTGCAGATGATGTACAAAAAAATCCGGAAAAAGTAAAAAGGCTGCTTCGTTCCTATGCAAGAAATCAGGGAACTCAGATACCGAACACGGTGCTGGCGCAGGATGTGGCTGCGAATGATGAATCGTCCCTTAGTGACGAAACAGTTGCGTCCTATGTCAATGCTTTGCGTAAGATATTCGTAGTTGAGGATATGCCTGCATGGAATCCATATTTACGGTCAAAAACAGTAATCCGATCATCTGACACGCGGTACTATATCGATCCATCCATTGCTGCCGCAGCTTTGGGTATCGGTCCGAATGACCTTGTAAATGACCTTAAAACCTTTGGTTTTCTTTTTGAAACGCTCTGTATTCGTGATTTGCGTGTGTTTGCAGATGTGCTGAACGGCATGGTTTATCATTATCGGGATAAAGATGGGCAGGAATGTGATGCAGTCATTCATCTGCGAAACGGAAAATACGGACTGATTGAGATTAAACTTGGAGGTGATATGCTCATCGAAGAAGGCGCAAAGAGTCTGAAAGCAATGGAAGCTAAAATCGACATCGATAAAATGCAAGCTCCGTCTTTCCTTATGGTTCTGACCGGAACCGGAGATTATGCATATTGCCGTCACGATGGCGTTTATGTTGTGCCAATCGGAAGTTTAAAAAACTGAGAAAACACTGTTTTACTCATCGGGTGGTGTGGAGCTAATCGCCATATAGAAACAAATCGCAGTCCTGCAGGCAAGCCTGCGTCCTGCGTCTTTGTTTCTATATGGCTGACTAGTTATAAAAAAATCAAGAAATTGCAAGAAAATAATTGCAAATCGGCAGAAAATTTAGTAAAATATAGGTAGTGGTTTTGAATTAACAAAACGACGAATATAATGTACTGGAGGACGGGCTTTTTAGACATGAGAATTTCAGAAACTGCCCGTATTTCCGGAATGGAGGTTTACTATGGACGTTTTCAAGTATGAGAAAATCAGGAATGTTGCCGTTTTGGGGCACGGCGGCGCAGGTAAGACCACTTTAGTGGAGGCATGTGCTTTCACAACAGGGCTGACAAATCGTCAGGGTAAGGTAGAAGAAGGTAATACCATCAGTGATTTCGACCGCGAAGAAATCAAGCGTGGATTTTCTATCAGTACATCGGTAGTACCTGTGGTTTGGGAAGATACAAAAATCAATTTCTTAGATACACCGGGTTATTTTGATTTTGTCGGAGAAGTAGAAGAGGCAATCAGTGCCTGTGACGCAGCTGTTATCGTAATCTCTGCGAAAAAAGGTATTGAAGTAGGCACAAAAAAGGCATGGGATCTTTGTGAAAGATACAAAATTCCGCGTATTTTCTTTGTAACTGATATGGATGATGATAATGCCAGCTTCCGTCAGGTAGTAGAAGACCTTACAGAAAGCTATGGCAAGCGTATTGCACCGTTCCATGCACCAATCCGTGAGAATGAAAAATTTGTAGGCTATGTCAACATTGTAAAGATGGCAGGACGTAAGTTTACAAAGCTGAGTGAATATAACGAATGTCCGATTCCTGATTATTTAATGGAATATGTAAATAAATACAGAGAAAACTTAATGGAGGCAGTTGCTGAAACGAGTGAAGAGCTGATGGATAAATATTTCGGCGGAGAAGAGTTTACCATAACCGAAATTTCTTCTGCACTCAGAAGTAGCGTGACCGATGGCAGCATTATTCCTGTATTTTGCGGCTCCGGATTAAATGCGCAGGGTACCACACAGATTATGCAGGCGGTTGACATTTATTTCCCATCTCCGAATAAGTGTGTCCTTGTTGGTATGAATACAAAGACAAATGGCACCTTTGCAGCAGATTATGATGCAAATAAGCCAATGACGGCAAAAGTATTTAAAACCATTGCGGATCCATTCCTTGGTAAGTTCTCTTTGATTAAGGTATGTTCCGGTATCATGAAAGCAAATGAAACCGTTTATAATCCAAATAAGGAATGTGAGGAAAAAATTACCCGGCTTTATGTAATCCGTGGTAAGGAAACAATAGAAGTAAAAGAATTATATGCTGGTGATATTGGTGCTATTGCAAAACTTGACAGCACCTTGACCGGTGATTCTCTTACCGCAAAGGATACCCCAGTTACCTATGACCCGCCAAAAACGTCCACTCCTTATGAATATCGTGCCTACCGTGCAAAGAACAAAGGGGAGGAAGATAAGCTCTCCCAGGCTCTTTCCCGCATGATGGAGGAGGATCAGACCTTAAAGGTAGTAAGCGACCCTGAAAATCGTCAGGCATTGATTTATGGTATCGGTGAACAGCACTTAGAGATTTCTGCAAGCCGTATGGCAGCACGTTACAAAGTAGAAATGGAACTCTCCAAGCCTCGTGTTGCTTATCGTGAAACAATCCGTAAGAAAGTGACAGCGGAGCATAAGTATAAAAAGCAGTCCGGTGGTCACGGTCAGTATGGTCATGTTATCATTGACTTTGAACCGTCCGGTAACATGGAAGAAGCCTTTGAATTCCATGAAAGCGTGTTTGGCGGTGCCGTTCCAAAGAATTTCTTCCCGGCAGTAGAAAAGGGTATTGCGGACAGCGTGACAGAAGGTCCATTGGCAGGCTATCCGGTTGTTGGCATCAAGGCAACCTTAACCGGCGGCTCCTATCATGATGTAGACTCTTCAGAAATGGCATTTAAGACGGCAACCTGTCAGGCGTTTAAGGAGGGTATCTTAAATGCCACCCCAATTCTTTTAGAGCCTATCGCAACCATGAAAGTAGTGGTTCCTGAAAAATATACCGGTGATGTCATGGGCGACTTAAACCGCCGCCGTGGTCGTGTTTATGGAATGAATCCGCTTCCAAACAACAAGCAGGAAATTGTTGCAGAAATTCCGATGTCCGAAATCTGCGGATACTCCACAGATCTTCGTTCCATGACTATGGGGATGGGTGTATATTCTTACGAATTTAACCGTTATGAGGCTGCACCATCGGATGTTCAGGCAAGAGTGGTAGAGGAAAGTAAAAAATAATCTGGTTTCTTATGTTCAGAGGCAGTTCGTGAGAACTGCCTCTGTTGTTACTTATAAAGGTAATAAAATTATTAACTTTCTATTGACAATAAATAGTAAAAGAGTTATTATCAAAATAGGTAGTAATATTGTTACCAAGTTAGCGTTTTGGTTGCATAGCGAAACGTTGATACACACAATGTTGGTTGCAAACAGTATTGTGTATGAGATTCAACAAAATGCGATGATTCGGAAGTGAAATGCTTCAGAAAGGAGTTATTATGAAAAAGAAAGGCATTGTTATTACAGCAATCAGTTCCCTTTTAGTACTTGCATGCGTATTTACGGTAGCAAAACCGATTGTTAGCTTTGCAGAAGCACTTGCCAAGGAAGATACCGGTGCATTTGTTGAGGTTTATGAAAAAGACAGTGCATCTTTTTCAATGAGCAGAAGCACATCCGGATATGTTGATGTCTTAGATGGCGAACTTCCGGATTTTGCACAGTGGGATGAGAGTGAAGCGTTTGTTACTGTGTATGAATTGGATAATGAAATCACATCACAAAATAATGCAGATGCAGAGATTCATTATCTGCGTGAAACAAGAAGCGGAGATATTCCTTCTGCATTTTGGAATCTGGACACATCCGGTGATTATCAGTATGCCTTAGTGGTAGTACAGAATTTTGTGTATACCGATTTTTGTTTTGGCTGTGATACGGAAGGATATATTGCAATGTCTTTTGGCAGCCTTGATACCAATGGCAAGAATATGAGAATTTCGATAATCAATTCTGCAAATGATAGTGTAGTGAGTAGTTGGACCGGTGATCCGGAATCTATTGCTGGACTTGGCTGGGGTGGATTAAGTGAATTTAGAACTTATTACTTCAAATTTGAAGCGTATGAAGCAGATTCTGTATCCGGTACTGGCTGGATTATGCACGATTAAATTTGTACAAAACAGATTTAAATGTTATAATGATAGGGGTGCTGAAACAGGCACCCTTAATCAGATTAAAATAATTCACAATAGTTTTAGGAGGCATTCATGGATATAACAAACTCTGAATGGAAAATAATGGAGTTTCTATGGAAAACACCAATGACCATCACTCAACTCACAAATGCTTTAAAAGAAGATACCGGTTGGACGAAGCATACTATTATTGCTTTGTTAAAGAGAATGTTGGAGAAGAATACTGTATATTTTGAAGAAGGTGGCAAGGCAAAAATATTTTATCCTAAAATCAGCAGAGAAGAAGCTACATTAAAAGAGACAGAGGAATTATTAAGTAAGGCATTTTCGGGAAGAGCTTCGTTATTTCTGAACGCATTGGTAGAAAAAGAGGCATTAAGTGAAAAGGACATTAGTGAGATTTGTGAATTGCTAAATTTGCAAAGAAAGGACTGATTACATGACCGAAGCAATGATTGGTTCTAGTGTATTGATAATATTGATTTTAATAATTAGAAAAGTATTATATAAAAAACTTAGTAAAAGGTTGATATATGGATTGTGGCTGATAGTTGTTTTACGGCTTACGGTACTAACCTTTGTAGAAATACCATATGAATTATCTGTAGTGGAATACCCTCTACATTCTCTTAGCGTAAGTGTAATTCGAATTATTGAAGACAATGAAATGACATCATATACGGTAGAAGATAATTCGATATTTATCGCTGATGAATTACCTGTTGTAAATGAAAAAGAAATATCCTTGAAGTCAGTTTTGTTATTAGCATGGTGGATTGGGATTAGCCTTGTACTTTTTGTGCATTTTATTCCCTTGGCTAAAATGTGGAGAAATTTAAAACAGAAAAGGAGTTTATTGATAGATAAGGACAAAGAGCATTTACGAGTTTATATGCATCCGGAAATTCCAATGTCGTTTTTATTTGGGAAAGACATTTATTGTCCAGAAAAAGATGTAAAGAATAGTATAAAATTACAAGAAATTATTCGACATGAAACAATGCACTATCAACATCTTGACCCGGTGTGGAATTTGTTTCGTTGTCTTATTACTGCAATATATTGGTTTAATCCGCTTGTTTGGCTGGCGAGTTTTTTATCTAAACAAGATGCAGAATATGCATGTGATGAGGCCGTTATAGGAGGCATGTGTGAAGAGGAAAAAGAGCAATATTGCAAGGTCTTGTTAGAAATTGCAACCGGATACAGCTTTGTAAAGAAAAGTATGTATATGGAAACCGGAATGGCTTCGGGAAATCTAAAAAACAGAATCAAGCATATTATGGAGAAAAATTCTTATAAAAAAGCAGGTGCATTTGTGATTGTGCTGTTTTTGCTTTTATGTACATTATCGACCTTGCCATTAGAAGCAGCAAATTTTTATAACGCAGAGGAGCTGGCATTACATAACGCAGTGTATAAAACATCATCCAATGTGGAAATAAAGGAAATTATATATGATAAGGGAACTGTGGAGTGCATATTTGAAAATGTATCCGATGGGTATTATGTAATTGAAGACATACAGCTTATTTCTTATGAGGGTGTTAGTAATAGTTGGAGAGAAGTTCAGAAAAAGAAAACGGTTCCGGTTGAAAATGCATTTATGATTCAGCCGGAAAACACAGGTGGAAAGTTTTCTGTTCCCATGGCAGTAAAGAAGAAAAATTATTTACAGGTTGTGGCAGGCAAGGTAAAAACAGAACCGTTGGAAGAAATATATGGAAAACTGTCACAGGGAACTTATATTTTGTGCTTTGTTGTAAGTGCTGGCGATGATAACAAAGAACTCGTATACAAAAGCTTTCATGTATGATTACACAATGCTTCTAAAAAAATCTGCTTGCTAAAATGTGAAGTTTGGGGTATACTATTTTTATATTTCAGGATGTTAAGGAAAGCTTCGGTATCCAGAGTCCCAAAGAGAGCCGGTGGCAGGTGTAAACCGGCGGATAAAGGCTACTTTTCCACTTTCCAGACAAGGCTTTCCTTGCGCATCAGGGCGAAAGTCCGGGGGTCGTATTCCTTATCATACGTTTATGAGGTGGCAAAAGGTGATTTTCCTTTTTTGCAAGTTGGGTGGCAACGCGGAATATTCCGTCCCTTCAAAAAAAGAGGGGCGTAGTGTCCCGTGTTCTTTTATTTTTCACCGGAAAATAGAGCAAAAATGAAAATGAGCCTGCAAATTCCTGGCGGAGTCAGTTGGTTACATTACCAATGTATGCTTAAAATTTTCTGAAAGAAGATTACGAGAGTGCATTGTCAAAACAGGAGGAAGAAAGCAATGTTAGATTTAAAATTTTTAAGAGAAAATCCGGAAATTGTAAAGCAGAATATCAGAAACAAATTCCAAGACAGTAAGCTTCCATTAGTGGATGAGGTAATTGCTCTGGATGCGGAAAGCAGAAGAACCCAGCAGGAAGCCGATAACCTTCGTGCAGAACGAAAGAAGATTTCCAAGGAAATCGGTGCTTTGATGGGAAAAGGCTTAAAGGAAGAGGCAGAAGATGCCAAGCAGAAAGTAAATGAGTTTGCGGAACGTTTAACAGAACTGGAAGCAAAGGAAGCAGAGCTTGCAGAAAAAGTTAAAAAGATTATGATGGTAATTCCCAATATCATCGATCCAAGTGTGCCGATTGGTAAAGATGACAGCGAAAATGTTGAGGTACAAAGATATGGTGAGCCTGTAGTGCCGGATTTTGAAATTCCGTATCATACCGAGATTATGGAAAAATTCAACGGAATTGACCTTGACAGTGCACGAAGAGTAGCAGGAAATGGCTTTTATTATCTGATGGGAGACATTGCCAGACTTCATTCAGCAGTAATTTCCTATGCAAGAGATTTTATGATTAATCGTGGCTTTACTTACTGTGTTCCACCGTTTATGATTCGTAGTGACGTGGTTACCGGCGTTATGAGCTTTGCAGAAATGGAAGCCATGATGTATAAGATTGAGGGTGAGGATTTATTCTTAATCGGAACCAGTGAGCATTCCATGATTGGTAAGTTTATTGATACGATTTTACAGGAAGAGCAGCTTCCGCAGACACTTACCAGCTATTCTCCATGTTTCCGTAAGGAAAAAGGTGCTCATGGTATCGAAGAGCGTGGTGTGTACCGTATTCACCAGTTCGAAAAGCAGGAGATGATTGTTGTCTGCAAGCCGGAAGATAGCAAAATGTGGTTTGATAAGCTGTGGCAGAATACAGTAGATTTATTCCGTTCCATGGATATTCCGGTTCGTACATTGGAGTGCTGTTCCGGTGACTTGGCTGACCTGAAAGTAAAATCCGTGGATGTGGAAGCATGGTCTCCAAGACAGCAGAAGTACTTTGAAGTAGGAAGCTGTTCCAATCTTGGTGATGCTCAGGCAAGACGTTTGAAAATCCGCATCAACGGTGCAGATGGCAAGTATTTTGCACACACTCTGAATAATACGGTAGTGGCACCGCCGAGAATGCTGATCGCTTTCCTGGAAAATAATCTGAATGCAGACGGAAGTGTAAATATTCCGGTGGCATTACAGCCATATATGGGCGGTATGACTAAAATTGAGGTAAAATAAAGCTTTCCTGCTAAAGTTTTTCTTGCAATATGACGAAAAATAAGGTACAATGAAATTGGTAAAGAGGGTTCTTTGTACCTTGTTTTTCAATAATCAAAGCAAAATTAAAACGTGAGAGATAGAATCGTAAAGGAAAGGAGTCCGTTTATGAGTAATTCTATTGATACCAGCTATTTAAATCAGTACACAACAACCGACTACAGCAGTCTGTTTGGTTCACTTCCAAAGACCAGTGAGTCCTCCGACGGCGGTTTGACGAATCTTGCAACAGAATACAATTCTATTCGCAGCGGTTCTTATGGAAAACTGCTTAGTGCTTATTACAAAAAGATGAACAGCGGTGACAGTGCAACCGAAGCTGTCCAGAAAGAAAATGCTAACCGGAAACTCGTTGGCAGTAATGCCACTTCTTTAAAGAGTGCTGCTAAAACACTTTCTAAAATGGATTTTAAGGAAGCGTCAGAAGAAGATAGCTTAAAAGCAATCAAGGATTTTGTTTCTTCTTATAACTCGGTAGTGGATACTGCGGATGATGTAAACAGCAAGGGAATTTTAAGAAATGCGGTTTGGATGACCAATATCACGAAAAAGAGTGCTGGCCTGTTAAGTGAGCTTGGTCTTTCTATCGGCAAAGATAATAAGCTTTCGTTGGATGAAACAAAGTGGAGTGAGGCAAGTGCAACAACAAAATCTGCTTTATTCCATGGAAAACAGGGTTATGCTGAAAAAATAATTTACAAAGCAAACCAAATGACTAATTCTTCTGCGGAAAAATCTGCTTATACGGCTTCCGCCTACAAGAGTGATGGCGATTATACGAAGGTTAATGCGCAGTCTTTATATGAAGGTCTATTCTAAAATAATACATACTTTAAAAGCCGGAGAATTTGACTCCGGCTTTTTGTGTAATAGGAAATTGCGATTTTCCATTACATAAAAATGCTCCACTTTGAATGTACACTTGCGAGAAAAGAAAATAGTCGCAAGCGAACGTGTTCGGTACGAGAATGTGCAGGATTTCCACTAAAAGTTATAAAAGAAAAGCAGAAAATGCATAAAATTAAAAAAAAGTATTGACAAATCAGAAAAGACGAGGTATTATATTTCTTGTGTTCAGCAGAGCACAACATAAGAAATGCGCGAGTGGCTCAGTTGGTGGAGCGCGACCTTGCCAAGGTCGAGGCCGCGGGTTCGAGTCCCGTCTCGCGCTCTTATTATTTTGGCGGAAACCGTGATAAAAAGCGAGTTTCCGCCATTTTCTTCTCTTAGAAAAAATGTTGTCAAAATACTGATTTTGTTGTCAGAACATACTTTCCACTTTTTGCTATTTATCATTATCAAATTTTAAAGAATCTTCCAGACGTTTCCGCAGTCTGGATAGGAATTGTTTTGACTATAGTGTGTATTTTTTCTTGTTTTTCTATCTCATATAAGGTAAAATAAAGAAAGAATACAAGCAATGATTATTGATGTCATGGACTGCTTCAATGGAATAGTGTTCCTTGCAGGGATTCCTGTTATCACAATTGCTGATATAAAAAAGGAGAAGATGTAATAATGTATGATTATCTAATTGTAGGTGCCGGTTTATTTGGTGCAGTATTTGCACATGAAGCAAAAAAAGCAGGCAAGCAGGTGCTTGTGATTGACAAGCGTCCACAGATTGCCGGAAATATTTACACAGAGGAGGTTGACGGAATTAACGTGCATAAATATGGGGCGCACATTTTTCATACTTCTGACAAAAAGATTTGGGATTATGTGCAGCAGTTTGCAGAATTTAACCGTTATACCAATTCTCCGGTGGCACGATATAAGGATGAGCTTTATAATCTGCCGTTTAACATGAACACATTCAGCAGAATGTGGGGAGTAAAAACGCCTGCAGAGGCAAAGGCAAAGATTGAGGAACAGAAAAAAAAGGCGGGTATCACTGAGCCAAAAAATCTGGAAGAACAGGGAATCAGTCTGGTTGGTCGTGATATTTATGAAAAGCTTGTAAAAGGCTATACAGAAAAACAGTGGGGCAGACGGGCTACAGAACTTCCGAACTTTATTATCAAACGTCTTCCAGTGCGCTTTGTGTATGACAATAACTATTTTAATGATTTGTATCAGGGAATCCCCGTAGGAGGCTATACAAAACTTGTAGAGCGGATGCTGGAGGGAATAGAAGTACGTCTGAATACCGATTTTTTTGCGAATCGTTTGGACCTGGAGCAGGAGGCAAAAAAGGTAGTGTTCACCGGTATGATAGATGAGTATTTTGAGTATTGCTTTGGGGAACTGGAATATCGCAGCCTGCGTTTTGAAACCGAAGAACTTGCGGAGGAAAATTATCAGGGTAATGCGGTAGTCAATTATACGGAGTACGAAGTGCCGTATACAAGAATTATTGAGCATAAGCACTTTGAGTTTGGCTGTCAGAACGGCAATTATAATCCGAAAACTGTTATTACAAAAGAGTATCCGGCTGCATGGAAAAAAGGAGAAGAACCGTATTATCCGATGAATGATGAAAAAAACAATGCTCTGTTTGCAAAATATAAGGAAATGGCAGAGGCACAGGATAATGTGATTTTCGGTGGCAGACTTGGTATGTACAAATATTTTGATATGCATCAGGTGATCAACGTGGCATTGAAGTGTGCGGAAAAAGAATTGCTGTAACCACTGGAAAATGCCGGTTTCAGCCATACATGTTAAATAATGTCAAATATGGGCAGAACCCGGATTAAGCAGTGTGTATTCCTTGTAGGTAAGCCCAAATAATTCTGCTATCCTATTGTCTAACCTCTGATAAATAGAGGAAAATTCATCCGAGGTTTCTTTTAGGGACATTAACTGGTCTACAAGACAGACAATGCTTCGCTGGGTGGATTTGTCGGCAAGCGGAATGGGAAGCTGTTCAATATGGGAGCGCAGTACTTTTATGGAATGAAATTTCTTTTCAAATATAAATTGTGCTGCACTGGAATTTAATATAGCAAGCACATACTTTACAGAAAGTTCCGGTAGTTTTGGAATCAGTATATTGCAGCTGTTTAAGGAAAGCAGTCCGGTGTCATCAAAAGCAAAAATAAGACGGCGGTTGATAAAACGATAAAAAAGTTTTTCAGGAGTGCGGTATAAGCTTTCTGGTGCAACTTGTTGAAATTGCTCCGGCACAAACTTTATGTAGGCAGAGGGGGAACCAACGTGGTATTTGCGGATATCATTTCCTTTGATAATCGGTTCCAGTCCGGGAGCCGGAGCAGCAGAAAGCATAGCGGAATTGTTTCCAGTGACGATTCCAAGCGCAAAATCTGCATGGTCTACAAGTGTAGTACAATGAGGGCATGAAAGTAGCTTTTCAAGCAGAAGATATTCCTCGTCCGTCATGGAAAAGGAAAAATAATCAGCATGAAATATATGTTCTACCGAAGTAGAAAAACAGCTTCCGTTCTGCCGGGTTATGGTAACATCTTTAAAAAAGGGCTTTTCGGTATTTTTGACAATGTTCAGTAAAATACTTGGGCAGTGAACATCTTCAAAAACTTCTCCGAGATAGTCTATAGAGAGGACGGAAGTATCTTTTAGCAGCAGTTCCCGTATTCTGCGGTGACTTTTTACGGTTAAAAATGCTTCCGGCAAAATAAAGGTGAGGCTGCCATTTGCGGACAGGTGTTTCAGTGCTTGCTCGGTAAATAAATCAAAGGTTTCGATTGAAGTACCGGAAGCACAAAAAAAGCTATTTTGATATTTTATTCTTGCTTCTGTAGAAAGCATAGCACCCCAGGGCGGATTGCCAAGAATAATATCATATTTGAAATCGGTGTTTTCTAAAAAATCGGAAACAGTAATATTTCTTTGTAATAATTCCATTTCTTTTGTAGTGTTAAGATGGTATTTTAGTGCAAGGTTGATGCGTGTAAGTATGACACTGACCGGATTGATGTCGTTGCCATGAATATTTTTTAACGGGATATTTTTAGGCAAATTAAGTAAAAAAATTCCTGTGCCACAGCTTGGATCCAGAATGCTTTTTGTGTGGTCAAGCCTGTTTGAAACTCTAGAAATCAAGCGTGCAGCAAGAACCCCGGGTGTGTAATATGAGCCCGTTTTCTTGCGGTTGCGGAGCGTACAAAGAGACTGATAAAGGCAGCCAAGAGTATCTTCCGTCTTTGAATATTGATAAGAAATTTCAAAAAGCGCAGGGCTATACTGCTTTAACAAAGATAAGTTTTTACGGGAAACAAGATGGTCTAAAAAGGGCTCGTAAAGAATCGTTGTATTGTAGCCGGCGGATAAAATTAATTGTTCTGCACAGGCACGAAGCATTCCGGAAAGCAGTAAATCATTTACGGTAAGCTGTTTCTTTTCTATGGTTTTACAAAGTATGGTTATGGCAGCAGAGTTTTTTGAACCTTCCGGAAGATATGAGTTGTAGGAAACGGTTCCCTGAACTAAGGACTTGTTTCGTCGCTTTTTTAACCCGGGCAAAGTTCCGTCGGAAAGAGACTTTTGGTAAGAAAGCAGTAAAGCTTCCGAAAATGCAATGCGATTACCCAGATGAGAGTCTGCTGTCAGACGACCGGATTTTAACCAGTTTCGTCCAGTGGCTGTAGAAATGGAAAGAAACTCACATGCTTCTTTCAAGGTATATAATTTATTTGGTGTATTTTGTATCATTTTTGCGTTCCTTCCAAGGAAAAATGTACTGTGTCCTGTCTTTATCAAGAAACAGACCGTCTGTGACAGCGAATTAACTATATGGATATAACCAATAGTTTTATTATGGAAGAGAAAGTTTGATAAGTCAAGAGAGAAAACTACTTGACAAAAAAAAAATAACTGATTATAATGACACTATCAAAAACGATGATAGGAAGAAGTAGTGATGAACTATCCTTACAGAAAGCAGCCGGCAGATGAGAGGAGCAAGGTAACCCATCATGAATACATCTTGGAGTTGCACACCGAAAAGAAATGAGTAGGCTGTGACGGCAGACAACCGTTATCGTGTCAGAGTATCGCACTGGCTGTACTTGCTAAGGTAAATGGCGTGAGCCATTTATAAATTAAGGTGGTAACACGAGGTAAATTCAGACTTCGTCCTTAACTTAGGACGAAGTTTTTTTAGTTGAGAAAATCCTATCGAATAAAAACGCTCCACAAGGAAGCCACTCGTGCAAAGTCGTAATTGCTGCAAGCGACCACGTTCGGCGCAAGAATGCGCCTTATGGTAATATTCTTAATTTTATTTTAAGATTTAAGTTAGCAAGAGAGCACAAGCAAATATAAGGAGGAAAAAGCAATGACAGTTTATGATGAATTAGTCGCAAGAGGTCTGATTGCACAGGTAACAGACGAAGAAGAAATCAAGAACATGATTAACAATGGCAAGGCGGTATTTTACATTGGCTTTGATCCAACAGCAGACAGTCTGCATGTAGGTCATTTTATGGCTCTCTGCTTAATGAAGAGACTGCAAATGGCAGGAAATAAGCCGATTGCCCTGATTGGCGGTGGTACAGCTATGATTGGTGATCCATCCGGGCGAACCGATATGCGTCAGATGATGACAACAGAAACCATTGCACACAATTGTGAATGTTTCAAACAGCAGATGAGCAGATTCATTGATTTTTCAGAAGGAAAGGCAATGATGGTAAACAATGCTGACTGGCTGATGGGCTTAAATTACATTGAAGTGCTTCGCAAGGTTGGCCCACATTTTTCTGTAAATCGTATGCTGACAGCAGAATGTTACAAACAGAGAATGGAAAGAGGGTTAAGCTTTTTAGAGTTTAACTACATGATTATGCAGAGCTATGACTTCCTTGCCTTGTTTCAGAAATATGGCTGTAATATGCAGTTTGGTGGCGATGACCAGTGGAGCAATATGCTCGGAGGCACAGAGCTTATCCGTAGAAAGCTTGGAAAAGATGCATATGCCATGACTATTAATCTTCTGCTGAATTCTGAAGGAAAGAAGATGGGAAAGACACAGTCCGGTGCTGTATGGCTTGATCCTAATAAGACTTCACCGTTTGAATTTTTCCAGTATTGGAGAAATGTTGGGGATCAGGACGTTATCAAGTGTTTGAAAATGTTAACGTTCCTTCCGTTAGAAGAAATCGAAAAGATGGAAAGCTGGGAAGGCAGTCAGTTAAATCAGGCAAAGGAAATTCTGGCATTTGAATTAACCAAGCTGGTACACGGAGAAGACGAGGCAACAAAGGCATTAGAAGCCTCCAAGGCACTGTTTGCAAATGGCGGAAGTCTGGAAAATATGCCGACGACGGAGCTTTCCGAGGATAAACTGAAGGATGGCGCAATTGACATTATTTCCATGCTGGTTGAAGCCGGTATGGTAGCAACACGTTCGGAAGCAAGACGTGCGATTGAACAGGGCGGTGTAACAGCTGATGGAGAAAAGGTGACGGATATTAATCAGAAATATACCAGAGAAGAATTATCGGGTGAAGGCAAAATTATAAAGAAAGGCAAGAAGAATTTCAACCGAATTATTGTAAAATAATCAAAAATTGCTCATTTTTGTGAAAAAGTAACAAAAATGAGCAATTTTTTTGTGCAAGTTTATAAGCAGAAAATTCTTTACAAAATTAAAAACACGCGATATTATATTAACAGGTAGAGAACATGTCAGTTACACAATCCCTAAAACATATTCTTTACTAAAATCCCTATTACAGTTCAGTGAAAAATCCCTAAAAAATAATATTTTCTTGTCTGAAAAGACGTCAATCAGGCAATGGAGTTGTGGGCAGTTCTATATGTATTAATAATATGGCCCATATTCAGCAATTCTTTATTCAAATTTATTCCCTACAAAGCCAAAATAAGCGAAGGAGGTCAGAAGTGAACAAAGGATACAGAAAAAAAATCTGGAAACGTACCGGTGTTTTTTTCATGGTATTTATAGTGGCAGCAGAGTTTTCTTTACTCATGCTTGGATACAGAAAACTGGAAATCAGCAAAGCTGAGAGTCGACTCCTCAAGGAACAGCTCTATGCATATGAACTGGCAGAGAAAAAAGCGGAAACATTGAAAGATGTCAGAGAAGTTTTTTTATCAGAGGTGGAGCTTTCTGCTTATTTGCAGGCGGGTGATATGGTTGATATCCGAATACGTTATTTTAACGCTGAGGACTATATTGTCCTATCCGGCAAGACTCTGGTACAATGCGAGGCAGGGCATGGTGTTGTTCTTCTGCTGACAGAAGAAGAAATTTTATCTGTTTCATCTGCCATTGCAGATTGCGGAACATATGAAAATACCAGATTGTATGCGGTAGAATATCCGGATGAAATACAACAGGGCGGAGGAAGTACGAACTATATTTCCAGCCTGGAAATACTTGCGATGCTGGAAAAAGAAACAACAGAAGGAGAACGCCGGCTTGCATTGGAACAGCGGCTGGCAAAAGAAAAAAATGAATAATATATTGCAGTTATCCGAAGAAGATTTTTTTCAATGGGTTCAGAAGCAGTTGGAACGAAGAAAGTGTCTTTATGGATGTAATCAGGAACAGGGTTTTTTAAAGGAAGAGCTTTATGATATTTTGTTTTACGAGCAGAACCTTACATCACAGGAAATAGAACGGTATTTTATTCCTTTTAGACAGGCAGGATATTTATCGCCTCGCAGAAAATTTGAACTGATGCTTTTTGTTATGGAAAAAGACTATGGAGAAAGTTTTTTATTTCTGGAGGGAACCGGACCGCAGAATGCAATTTCTGAGTTTGACATAGAAAGAGCATACCAGCAGTGGCTTCTTGAAGAACGTATGTACTTGTCGGAAGAAGAAAAAAAAGAGTTTTTTGTACAGTATCTGACGGACAAACTGGGACTTGGAATGCTGGAAGTATTGAAACGCGTGGCTCCGGACGGAATTCTGATTGGCGAATTGTGTCCAATCTTGAAAAATCTGGAGTGTACAGAAACAAGAACAGCAATCTGTGCGGATGGTATGGTTATCCATCTCCCATTTCTAACGATTGAAAGTCATGAAGAACTGGTGCGTATTATAAAACATTTTCTGGCACTGGAAAACAGAGGAGAACTGACAGAAAAAGAACCGGTACTGGATTTTGTAAGGGAAGATGGGACATCCATAACAGCAGTAAGACCGCCGGCAGCGCAAAACTGGGGATTGCGGATTTTGTATGGTGCTGCAAAAAAAGGAGGGCAGATGTGGAGAAAATAGTTGGAGTAGTCGGATATGAAAGTGAAGATATTATTATTTATCTAGCAAAGCTTATGACTGAGTTTGGAAAAAGGGTAGCAGTGGTTGATAGAACGGAGCAGGAAATGCTTCTGGAAATTCTGGAGTTTTTCCGTGATAGTGAAAATGCAGTCAGGGAAGGGGAATTTTCAGGGATATGGATTACAGATCAGAGTGTGGATTATAACAATTATGATGTTGTCTTTTATTTATTTGGTTATCGCCTGATTCATCCAAAGCTGTATGAGTGCGAAAGCCTGATTATGGTAACAGATGGAGCTCCAGCACATGCCTCTATGCTGCAAAAAATCGGAAAGTGGGAAAGAAAGCAATATTTGCTGATTCGTAATCTTGTTCCGATGAAACACACAGAGCAGTATCTTGCCATGTTGGCGGAAGCCGAAAAAAATTATTGTGAGCTGCCCTATGATGAGCAGGATCTTAGGTTAAAATATAGTCTTGGTTTCGGCTCAGAATGCTTTATTAGAGGAGTTTCAGCAGGAATGAAACGGGTACTGGAAGAACTTGTCCTGTTTTTAAATCCGGACATACCGGGAAAAAAAATCAGAGAAGTCATGAAAAAGATATAATAAAGGAGCGGATGAAATGGGAAAGTTAATTACTTTCTGGTCTCCTTATCAAGGAAAGGCGAAGGTTACATCGTCTATGTGTGCGGTGGCCGGAATGTTTGGCATACTGTATCCGGAATATGAAATTGCATTAAGTCATACCAGTTATGGTTCAGTTTGTCTGGAAGAAAAACTGGATTCCGGAATAAAAGCGGAGGGCAAAAGAAGTCTGTATGAACGAATGGGAATAACTGCGTTGATGTTGAATGGTATGCAGGCGGCACTTACATCAGAAAAAATCAGAAGATGTGCGCTTCCACTGTTTGTAAAGTCTTTGTATCTGTATCCAGGGGCTGGTGCAGAACATACGAAGGAGGTTGTTTTTTCAATATTAACTGAGTGCATCAAACAGGAATTTACTGCGGTATTTCTGGATTTGGAAACCGGATGGAATGATGTGTCTTTACGTTATATGAAAACTTCTGACTTTGTTGTGATTGTTTTACCACAGGAACCGGACTGTACGGAGATAATATGGTCAGAAAAAATGGAGTTTCTGGAACAGATACCAAAGGCGTATTTGATTGGAGGATATCTGGAAAATTCCAGGTACAGCCTGAATCACTTCATCAGAAAATCGGATGGCAGGAGCAAAGGAAAGTTAGCAGGTGCGGTACCAATGAATGCTGCGTTTTTTGATGCCATGATACAGGGAAAAACATTGGAATTTTTACTGCGAAATCAGTTGGTAAGGAAAAAAGAGGAAAACTATGAATTTATTGTTCAGACAAAAAAAGCAGCAGAGTACATCAAAGGAATTCTTATCGCTTCCTGACATGAAGAAAAAAGTGCTGTTTTTGTTACAGGAATATGCAGGAGCTGCAGAAGAACCTCATCCTTTTTATGGAGTATTTGAGCAACATCAGGAAGAGCAGCAGAGAACCATTGCGGCAGGGATAAGAAACTGTTGTTCCGGAAATTATGGCGCAAGAGAATTGATAAGAACATTGGTGAAATCATTTCTGCTAAAAGAGCTTGCTACAGAAGAAAAGCAACGCCATATGCTGATTCCTTTTCATATTCCGGAAAAAATGTCAGCACGACAGCAAATGGAAACATTGATTTATTGGTTTGACCGGGAAAAAGAAGAACAGGGGTTTCGACTCTTGTGCGAAAAGTCAGGCTGGACTATGGATGGATGCACAATATCAGAAGATGAGATGTTGTCTGCTTACCGGAACATTGCTCCTAATCTTACGATTGAGGATGAAATCTGTATCATTGCACAGATACTTTATGCAGATACGGTTGGACTTGGAGTCGTGGATACATTAAATCAGCAAAAGGGCTTTATTGAGGAAATCCAAATTGGAATGAGCGGAAAAACGGAGCAGCAGTATGACTATAAAAACTATTTGCTGACGACCGGAAAAGTGGAACGATTCAGCAGGGATGGAATTCATATTATGGCAGGAGGCTGTACGTTCTGGATGAAATGTCTGTCCTTTGAAACAGAAGAAGAGCTGCAGCGGGTTCTGCGTAATCTTGTAAAAAATTCAGAAAGCGGAGAACTCACCAGAAATCATCCAATGATTGTTGCAGACACGGTAGATGGACGAAGAATAACTGTTTCCAGACCACCGGTATCAGATACATGGATTGGTCTGATACGAAAATTTGATACAGTAAAAGAAGTTTCCCTGGAAAAACTTTATTGCCGCAGTCCTGAAGAAAAAGCTTTGCCGGATTTAATCCGACGGCTGGTTCGTTCCGGAAAAAATATTGCAATTACCGGTGAAATGGCATCCGGAAAAACAACCTTATTCCGGGCGTGTCTGGCAGAAACGGAACGAAATCGAAATATCCGGGTGATTGAAGTGGATTCGTTTGAATTAAATGTCCGTGCTTTTCTTCCAGAAGCAAATGTTATGACAATGCGTGTAACAGAGCAGACGCCAGCGGAAGAGGTACTGGCATTTGCAAGAAAAACAACCGGACAAATTTTTGCGGTAGGTGAAATAAATTCGGCAGCTGTTGCCAATATGACAATGGATTTATCAAAAATAGCGTCTCAGTTGTTCTTTTCGGCACATTATATTACTACGGAACATATGATAGCGGATTTTACAAATGCAAAGCTTTGTGCAGGAGGTTATTCCAAAGAAAGCCTGGCAGAATTGGATGTTGTACGTTGCCTTGGATATGATATTCATCTTTGCAGCAGGAATGGAAGAAGATATGTACAGTATATCAATGAAGTTGTGATGGGTGAGGAGGAAGTCTCGGAAAAAAGAATGGGATATCATATTCGTCAGATTTATCATTGCCTGGAGGAACCGGAAGGGGTGTGCTTATGATGCTCCGGAATAAAATCAGAGATTACATAGGGCGTAAATTCCTGCGTATCTGTCCTTATGGAAATAATCAGCTTGGACGGTTGATTACGGAGTGCTGTGCAGAAATTATGATATTTTCGGTGGCAGCAGTTGTAATTTTGTGCTTTTGGAACAGTCTGTTTGCGGAAACCTCGTTGCTCTATTTTGCAGAAAGTGTGTTTCTTGCAGTGTATTTTATAGCTTCGGAAATTCCAAATCATAAAATTCTCAGGAATGAAAATCAGGTGTATCAGGAACTGCTGCTGTATTTTTCCAGAGTAAAACATCGTTATATGGCGTGTCATCATATTGCAAATTCCGTTTTAAGCGCAGCGGATGGAATGAGCTGTGAAATACAATGTCTGGCGGGAGAACTGTATCGTGTTCTGCTTGAAAGTGACAGAAAGGATAAGGTCCGTGAGTACGTTTCCAAACAGCACACAAACAGATATTTAAAGCTTTTTCTGGTACAGGCGTTCGAAACTTCGGAAAAAGGAGATATTCTGCTTTACGAGGAGCATTCCATGTTTTCAGAAAATGTGGAACATCTGCGTTTGGAATTGATGGAGGAATTATACAGGAGAAAAAAGAGGGCACATGAATTTGCGGGGTATGTTTTTGTGGGAATTGCTCCTTTTTTTCTCATGCCGGTGCTAAAACAATGGGGATTGGATTTTGCACCGGATTTGGAGCAGTTTTATGCAGGAACCGGAATTTTGCTGGAACTGATTACGGCAATGATTACCATAGCAGTTTACCGGATGATATGTCAGGCAAAAGAGATCGCACTGTTTGAAGAGGGAGAAGAGAAACTGTGGAAAACGGAAGAGTTGTACTCACTTCCTTTGTTTATGCGTATGCAGCAGCAGTTGGAACAGTGGGAGAGTAAATTTGGAAATATGATTCGAAGGTGGATTTTTCTGTCCGGTGAGCAGACAACGTTTGGTCGGTTGATTTTAAAGTCTCTTTTATATGCCGCAGTTTTTTACCTGATATTTGCTGCATTTTGTGCGGACGCACATCGGAGAGAACGGCAGATTATTTTGACAAGCACGGAGGCGATAGAAACCATTGCACCTGTAGCCAGTGAAGAAAAAAGAAAAGTTTTGACAAAGCATATGCTGAAGCTTATTGAAAGAAATAAAAACAATCCGGAAATCACGGAAAATGAATTGCTGGAAGAATGGCGAGCAGAAATTCATCTTGGCAACCGGTCGATGGAACAGGAGGCAGTACAGGAAATTAAAAAAAGAATACAGCAATACGGAGAAGTTAAGGGCTCTTTTCTGGAATTTCTTTTCTGCATGGCAGCAGGTGTAAGCATGGGGATGCTTCCAATGCTGCAGCTTAAGTTTCGTCTGCAGGCAGCACGCAACGGAGCAGTGAACGAAGTAAGAATGTTCCAGTCGGTACTTATTATGGAGCGTCATCTTCATGGAATTACCATTATGGGACTGTTAGAGGATATGGAGCTTTTTGCCAGAAGCTTTAAAAGTATTCTTGGACGATGTTTAAATTCTTACGGTGCGGGTCCACAGGCCGCCCTGCTTGCAATGAAGCAGGAAGGAAGCAGTCTGCAAAAGGATTTTGAAGAATTGGCAGATGCGTTCCTTTCTGTAGATGAGGTTGGAATTGCCAAAGCATTTGCAGAGGTGGAAAGCAATCGGAAACTGCTGGAAAAAATGACACAGCTGGAAGAAGAAATCAGCATGGAAAAAAAGCGCGATAATGCAGAACTTCTTGCAAAGGTTCCGATGCTACTTGCGGTTGGGTGCTATTTTATTTTTCCGTTTTTTGTTTACGCTCTGCAGGGGGTAGCGGAAATATTTGAACTGCTGGAAGAATTGTAATATTTGGAAGGAGGAAAAATGAGTGTCAGTAAGGAATTTCTGCTGGAAGCGGTAGGCTTGACTATTTTAGTCGCTCTGATGTTTATCAGTGTGCAGCTGTTCCAGCGTGCGGCAAAACTTACTGCTTTGCTGGAAGAAGGTCAGGAACAGCAGATAACAGAATTAGAAGAATATGAGATTGTTAAATATGATGGCTTGAAAATTGATGGGATGACAGCGGTTAACTATATAAAAAGAATGACCAGCAGTTATGCCATGATGGTGGAGCTTGAAAACGCAGAAGGAAGTTTCCTCATAAACAAAGAAGAATATAGTGAATTGCGGGACATTGCTTCACCAAAATATGTCAGCCCTCTGGCAATGTATTATTGTGAAGTCTTAAGAGACGAAAATCAGACAATAGAAAAAATAAAAATAACAATAGAAAGGTCAGGAGATTAGCATGAGTGAATCTAAGAGTTTTATTAAAAACGCAGTGGGAATTTTAATTGTTGTAGCAGTGTGTTTTGTTGCGGTGACGATTTATAAAAAAGGAAATGCAAGCATTAACAGTTCAATTAGTGATTATGATGAAATCGTGTCACAGTTTGATAATGCAAAGCTTAAGAATTATGATAATTCCACGGCATCTGGAAGTCAGATTGTTGACCTGATTAAAACCCTGAAAGAAGAGGATGGGGTGACCGTTATTGTATCCAATGGATATGTTATTCAGAAGAAAGAAACACCGCAAAAATATGACTACGGTTCTATTAACGCAAAGGATTCAACTGTTTTGAAAGATGTGATGGACAAGACCGTAAGAAGCAGATATATCAATCCGAATGCTTCCTTTTCTTCCACGGTTGTTTACGACGAAAACAAGGAAATATCCTCTGTTATATTTGTGCAGCAATAATGAGGGTTGTCAGAAAATATCTGCTGCTTACGTTGCTGTTACTTCTTTATGTGGATGCGGTATCCATGCTGCTTCAATATTTTTATCTTTATCAGAAAGCGTATTATGGTCTGAGTATGTTGATTGCACATCCATCGATTGAAAGAAGCATGAACGAAGCGGAGAAAGAATAATTTTATGGGTAGTACACAGAGAATATGGATGATTGTTATGCTGCTCTTTTTTTTTCTGGGCGGAGCATGGTTTGTTTCCAAAGAAAACAGTAAAAAAATAATAAAGCAATGGCAGGAAATACAGGTAGAACGTTTTATGGATAAGATTGAAAAAACAGGAAGCTGTACATGGGAAGATATCCGTGCACTCCATCAGGCATTAAACTATAGTGGTGTGGATTCCGAAATTAGTCTGGAGGAATACAGGAAAGAGGCGGATCATAAGGGAAATCCATGGTATTACCTGATTTCCTGGACAGAAATTTCAGGGCAGATGTTGGAAGAAAAATATGATTTTGAAAGGCAGAGCGTTGTAAAACTGAGTGTATATGTAAGGGGAAAGTATCTGTCTAATGTGTGCCGGTATTACGTTATTGTGACATAGAGAGGAAACAAATGGGAAAATGGATAGAGGAAATATTGGATATTTTGTTGTTTCTTGGAATTCTGGCTGGATTTCTGTTGTTTTTTCTGCTGTATTGGAAGGGCTCGTTTCAATTGCAGTATGCAGAAATTGAAGTCAATGAGTTTTTGACAACAGCACGGGTGGAAGGAAAAATAACGGCAGAACGGTTCGAGAGACTGGTAAAAAAAGTTGATGAAATCAGCAGTTCTTATGAACTTGATATTTCATGCAGGGAATATCGGACGAGTCCAATATACAACAAAATATCTGCTACAGCATTGGCACAATATTATATGAAAAGAAATACAAGAAAACAGCAGGAAAAAAACTCTGGACAAACATGGGTTGCAGAGGAAAACGCAGAACAATTAAAACTTTTGCAGGAGAGAAATGATACTATACTGGCAGAAGAAACAGAGTATCTGCCGTTACCCTCTACAGAAGAGGTTTGGGAAATAACAGCAGTGCGGGAACAGCAAAAAGTATATGAAGGAGAAGAACTGATTACGCTGTGCCTGATACGCTGTGAAGATGGAATCAGCTATGCAGAGGCAGAATCCGCAAAGGCAACTTCTTCTGGGACGGTATTCTTGAATTTGAAGCTGGATGGCAGTATTTATCAGATTCCGGTGGAAGTAGAATGCCATCCAAGATATGTTATTTGCGATTATGGACATCAAATCGTAAATTCCATGGATATTCTGCTTGAAGCAGAGCGGACAGGAAACATAAGCTGTCCCTATTGCAAATCCATACCGGAAAGCTTATTGGCGAATACGGTATTTTTAAGAAGAAAAACCGGAAAGCCTTTGTCGGAAGAAGAACTTTGGGTTACCGCCTTTTTCTCAGATGGGAGTAGTAAAAGGATAGGACCACAGGATGAGGGCTGGTTGGATGATTATGATGAAAATTATAACGGTATTCAAAATGTAACAATTTCATATCATGGAACAGAAACCAGTGTGCAGATTTTTTCGGAAAATGAACTTTGTTTGCAATGTGCGGGCTCCTGTGAGGGAAGAAGTTATACGGATTATGAAGCTTTTCCGTATTGCACCGATTGCATGTCGCAGGTAGCATTGTTTACCGGTGAAATATCGGAGGAAGAATGGGTGGCGGATTTTCAGAATCTGCTGGCGGTACTTTATGAATCCGGGGAAATTGCATTAAGTAAAGGAAGTTATCTTTGTGTCAGTGTCCGTCAGAATGGAAAAATTCGTTCAACATATCAGGTAGACATTCTGACAAATGGAGGAAGTGAAAGCAAAAAGTGAAGCAGGGGCATTTGGCAATTTTATTTTTTATCCTGGGTGTTCTGTGTTTCCTTAGTCTTATCAGGGAAAAAACGCAATATGAGAATGCAATAGAGGAAAAGCAACGTGTGGAAGAAGCACTTCTTTCGGCAATGGAATGGACAGCAAGGGAATATGCAGCAGTTATCAATGAGTCAGAGGAAAGAAAAAAGCAGGTTGTTTCCTGTGAATTTCCGGAAAAGCTTCGAATTTCGCTTGGCTTATTGGAAACAGAAAACAGTTGGGAATCCATCCGGCTTTTTCTCCCGTTGCTGGTGGTGGCGGAGGAAGATGGAGTGTGGTTCTGTTTTCTTGAAGAGGTGGAAAAAAATGGCGTTGTAGAATTGGAGCAACGCTGGTCAGAAAAAACAGATTTTGAAGAATTAGAGGAGACAGCTTCCTGGTATATTACCAATCATAATTACATTGCGGCACAATATGGAATAGAATATGATTTTTTCGTTCCAGGATTTTTTAAAAAAGGAAAAGAGGCAATGGAATTTCCGGTTATTATTGCGGCCTTTCAAGGCTGGCCATTGAATGCCTCAGGGAACGTAGTATACGAAAACTGTATAGATGTTGCGGTGTATCTGCAGAAAAAAGAATATTTTCTTTTGGAATATCCAACGAATCTTGCGGATACTAGAAGTTATTATCACCGGGCAGAATGTACGGAATGGATGTCGAAGGAGGATACCGGACGATGGGTAACAGAGGAAGAGGCAGTTTGTATATATGGAGCATTTCCGTGTGAGAAATGTATTCCACAGTAGAGATAATGCAATATTTTTCCTGTTGGAATGAGGTACGAAAAAGCGGCAGCGGATGCGGAAAAATGAGAAAATAAAATCTGTATAAAAAATCTTTGAAAAATATTGCATTATTTGTCTTAATTTGGTATAATGTGTAAATAATAAGCTTATTGATACACACTATAACATATTCCATAAAAACGGAGAAAGGATGTGAGAGAAGGGAAAAATGCTGAACTAAAATTGATTTGCGGAGGTTGGGGAACCTACCGCAAATCCTTTCTGGAATATGATATAGGGATAACTTCCAGAAAGAAAATGAGGATATGAAAATATCCTACGAAAAAGAAGAAGTCCGGCCAGACTTCTTCTTTTTTGACTCAAAACAGTATCAGGCGAAGAACATAGAAAAAAAGCAGATGAAGCGGATAAAATGCATAAAATAAATATTTGGAAGGCTGTTGTCCACGCTTTCCGTTGTAAAAATAAATAAAAATGAATGCTGGGAAAGCGGTATAGCTACTGAATAAAGTCAGTATAGCGCCAAGGATACATTGTAATTTTCTGTTATTTCTGAATTCATATAATATCAGAATCAGAAAAATTCCCATGGCGGCATAGTCTGTTTGCAAAAAATAGGCAAGGAGCATTCCGGTAATTGCAGGCAGATACCTAAGAGGCTGCAACGTTGCAGAAAGGGCAGCTCTAAAATAATTTACTGTACAGAGAGTAAGCAGTCCGAGAAACAATGTAAAAAATACGTTCTGTCCTTTTAAACTGAAGATACAGTTGTAAACAGCAAGGTCAAACGGAATTTCTGAAAGAATGGCAAAAATTCCAAGACGAAGTGCATATTTTTTTATATTTTTCGTGTGCTGAAAGCCTTCGACCAGCAAAAAGCAGAAAATAGGAAATGCGAGTCGTCCAATGCAACGCAACAGAATATCAATGTTGTACCATAAATGATAGTCTGTCGGGAGAAAAGAAACAGAAGTTCCTGCCAAAACAGCACTGGATATTTGTGGAAGCAGTCCGTTTTCGAGCAGCACAGCTCCGAGATGATCCAAAAACATAGTTAGAATGGCAATCAGTTTCAGCTGAAAACCGGAAAAACCGGTTTTATTGGTGTGTTTCATAAACAAAATTCCTCGATTCTGTATGGATTTCATAAAAACATGTTCCCATTGTACAGGGAATTGCTGAGGATTGCAAGGAAAGCATAAAAATTTCAGAAAAAAATAAAAGGGACTTTACTTTTTTCGTTCCTTCTGCTACAATGATTTCAGAAATATTGGTTTAAAACAAAAATAATAAAATAAAAGTGTGGAGGTTTACAATGAAAGAGAATCTGATGCAGGAATTTGAACGTATTTATGGAGGCACGGACGATGTACGTCTGTTTTTTGCACCGGGACGTGTAAATATGATTGGTGAACATACGGATTATAACGGAGGTCATGTTTTCCCATGTGCACTTACGATTGGTACATATGCAGCAGCAAGACGGAACGGAATGGACACCTGTCGTTTTTATTCGATGAATTTTGAACATCGTGGTATTCTCGCAGCCGATTTGGATGAACTTGTGTACGATAAGGAAGAATATGACTGGGCAAATTATCCAATGGGTATTATTGCAAAGCTGAAAGAAGCAGGATTTACCATTGATGAAGGCATGGATTTTGTATTTTATGGAAACATTCCGAATTCTTCCGGCCTATCGTCCTCTGCTTCCATTGAAGTACTGACGGCATTTGCCTGCAGAGAACTTTTTGGCTTTGAAATGGATTTTGTGGAAATGGCAAAGCTGGCACAGAAAGCAGAAAATGAGTTTATCGGTGTAAACTGTGGAATTATGGATCAGTTTGCAATTGCTATGGGTAAAAAGGATAATGCTATTTTCCTGGATACGGCAGATTTGTCTTATGAGTATGCTCCGCTTGTACTGGAAAATGCTAAAATTGTAATTGCCTGCAGCAATAAAAAGCGTGGTCTTGGTGACTCCAAGTATAACGAAAGAAGAAGTGAGTGTGAGTCAGCCCTTGCCCTGCTGAAGACAAGGAAGAATATTAATTCTCTGGGCAAACTGTCTGAAGCAGAATTTGAAGAGTACAAGGATGTGATTGGGGACGAAGTAAAAATCCGCCGTGCAAAGCATGTCGTATATGAAAATCAGAGAACCATTCGTGCAGTTGAAGCATTAAAGGCGAATGATGTAGTTACATTTGGTCAGCTGATGAATGCATCCCACGTTTCCTTGAGAGATGATTATGAAGTTACAGGAATAGAACTGGATACTCTAGTGGAAACAGCATGGACAGTAGAAGGAGTCCTTGGCTCTCGTATGACGGGTGCCGGTTTTGGAGGCTGCACGGTTAGCATTGTGAAGGAAGACTGTGTAGATAATTTTATCCGAACGGTTGGTAAAGCATATAAAGACAAAATCGGATATGCCGCAGATTTTTATGTGGTAGATATCGGCAATGGTCCTGTAGAATTATAGTATAATTTGCATGAATATTACCGGCAGAGACGTAAGAGGATAATACTTAAAAATATTTATTCTCAGAATGGAGTTTGTTATGACGAAAGAAATTTTTTGGCTGACAGAATACGGTGTATCTGTGGGCCTGATAGAGGAAAATGACAGAAGCTATACCATCAATCGTCTGCTGGAACTGTTTCATTTGGATGCCCCCCAGGAAGAAAAAAAGCTTTCTCTGCCATGCGACAATGCGCATTTGGCAGAAGTGCTGGAGCGCATGAATGACTATGCAGCGGAACATGGTATGCTGGAAGAAAATACAGTAACTTATCGTGATTTATTTGATACAAAGGTAATGGGGCTACTTACTCCAAGACCAAGTGAGGTTATCCGGATCTTTGAAGAAAGAAAAGCAGAAAGCACGGAAGCAGCGACAGATTATTTTTACCGCTTGTGCCGTAATACAAATTATATCCGTACAGACCGTGTCAGTCGTGACCGCAAGTGGAATGTGTCTTCAGAATACGGTGACATAGATATTACAATTAATCTTTCCAAACCGGAAAAAGATCCAAAGGCAATTGCTGCGGCAAAATTGATGAAACAGAGTGGATATCCAAAATGCCAGCTTTGTATGGAAAATCAGGGATATGAGGGACGTGCAAATCATCCGGCTCGTCAGAATCTGCGAATTATTCCTTTAACCATTAATCATGAGCCATGGGGCTTTCAGTATTCGCCATATGTGTATTACAATGAGCATTGTATTGTGTTGAACCAGAAGCATACTCCAATGAAGATTGACCGCTCCTGCTTTGTAAAACTTCTTGATTTTGTAGAGCAGTTTCCTCATTATTTTCTTGGCTCTAATGCGGATCTGCCAATTGTAGGTGGTTCCATTTTAACACATGATCATTTTCAGGGTGGACACTATACGTTTGCAATGGCAAAGGCGGAAATGGAAACATCGGTAGACTTTCGAGGGTTTGAGGACGTGCAGGCAGGTATTGTAAAATGGCCAATGTCTGTGCTGCGAATTTGCAGTGAAAAAAAACAGCGTCTGGTAGAACTGGCTGAAAAGATTTTAAAGGTGTGGCGTGGATATTCCGATGAAGCGGTTGCCATATTTGCAGAAACGGATGGAGAGCCGCATAATACAATTACTCCGATTGCAAGAGTCCGGGAAGGAAAGTTTGAATTGGATTTGGTGCTTCGGAACAATCTTACGACAGCGGAGCATCCGCTTGGACTGTATCATCCACACAGCGAGCTACATCACATTAAAAAAGAAAATATAGGTCTGATTGAAGTAATGGGGCTTGCAGTTCTTCCGGCACGCTTGAAAACAGAGCTGGAAGAGGTGAAGCAATGCCTGCTTACCGGAAAAAAGGTTTCAGAAACAGAAGCAATTGCAGCACATGGCTCGTGGGCAGAGGAACTGATAAAAAAATATAAAACCTTTGACAAAGCAAATATTGATGCTATAATTGAAAAAGAGGTCGGTGCTGTTTTCGTGCAGGTATTGGAACACGCCGGCGTCTACAAAAGAACAGAGGAAGGAAAAGCTGCATTTCTGAAATTTGTGGAAACAGTAAATCAATAAAACATCATGGAAAACGATAACAGAGTCAATAATACCAAAAAAAAGGATATTGCAAAGCCCTTCAAAGAAGTTTTGTCATGGGTATTAACCATTGGGCTTGCCATAGTTGCGGCAAAACTGATTAATAATTATGTAATTATTAAGGCAGAGGTGCCGACCGGTTCGATGGAGCATACCATCGAGGTAAATGACTGTATTATGGGACTTCAGCCGGCATATTTATTTTCAAATCCAAAACGTGGGGATATCGTAATTTTCCCATACCCGGATGAACCGGAAGTCATTTATGTAAAACGGATTATTGGGCTTCCCGGCGAAACGGTAGAAATCAAGGATGGTTTTGTATACATTGACGGAGAACCAATCGAAGAGCCATATTTAAAAGAGGAAATGCTGGGAGAATATGGCCCTTATGAAGTGCCGGACAACTCCTACTTTATGCTTGGTGATAACCGAAACTCTTCTTTGGATTCTCGCAAGTGGAAAAATACCTATTTGAAAGGAGAAGATATTATGGCTAAGGTGCTGTTTCGTTATTCTCCAAGCTTTCAGTGGTATTCCGGGGTAAGTTACGAATAAAGGTAAAGAAAATTAAAAATCATGCCGATATACAAAGCAGAAAGAACTTCAAGAATATAGACATCGAAAACAAATAATGTATTCTCAGAAGTTACCACAGGAAACATTTTGAAAACTTTAGGATAAGCAGGTTCAATATGCGGATTGTTTCCCAAACAACTAAAGTGGTTGGCTATTTGTGTCGGAGCGTTACAAATAAGCCATGATGGCAGAACAGAAATCGCCTGTGCGAATTTCTTAAGAAACTTTGTTCCTTTTGCCTCGATTACGAAAACGCTCCGGAATGGAGAGTTTTATGAATTTCACAGCAAAAATGACCGAACAGTATGTTCAGACAATGTATCAGAAAACAACAGAAACTACATACTCAAAAAATGGAAAGGCAGCCTCCAAAAAAAGTGATGCTTCTCATCGGAAAAGTGATGAAGCTGCTGTTTATGAAGGCAGCGTAAAAGAGCAGCCAAAGGCAACATATTCCAAGCCTATGTCGGTAGCACATAAAAAGGATGAAAAAGAAGATTTGCAGACAAAGCTGGATAAAACCTATGAAACATTAAGTGAGGAAGCAAAAGATTACCTTGCCTCTTTAAAAGAAAAATTCGGTGATATTGATTTTTTTGTAGCAGACTGTGCTACGGATGAAGAAATGAACCGTTATTTTGCTATGGGCACAAAGAAGTATTCCTGTGTAATCAGCTCTGAGTTAATCGAGCGGATGGCAACAGATGAAACAGCTCGTGAAAAATATGAAAAAATTATTGCAAATGCCGGTGAGCAGATAGAGGAAATGAAAGAAGCTGCTGTGGAAGAACTTGGAGAGGAAGCAGCAGAACAAATCAATTTTGTAGGATTTACTGTGGATGACAACGGCGTAGTGGAATACTTTGCAAAGCTGAAAGAAGGTAATGATTCATATTATGCAAAGTTAAAAGAAAAGCGTGCGGAAGAAAAAGAAGCAGAAAAGAAAGCAGAAGAAAAAAAGAGCGCACAGAAAAAGGAAGAAGAACATTGGCAGAAGAATCTGGATGGTGGGGAAGAAAAAACAGAACCGATGGATTCATTCTGGATAAAAGCGGATTCCAAGGAAGCTTTATTTGCGGCAATTCGCAAAAAATTAGGCATAGAAACAGTGGAAAAAGCACCGGATTTTGCGTTTGGTGGAGCAGAAAATTAATAAAAAAAGAAAATAAAAAAAACACGAATGGGCATATTGGTACGATATGCCCATTTTTGTTCTATAAGAAGAATTTTTTGAGCATAATATTCTGATTGAAAGTTTGTATAATTTTAAAAAAAGAAATAAATGGTCAAACAATATTGTAAAGAGGAAAGATTTGTGCTATAATTTTATACAAAAGATTATATGGGAGGAGTAGCAACATGAAAACTCAAAAAAGTAGCAAAGCAAAACGGATTTCTGAGCAGATTGTTTCCAAAAGTCTGCTTGCGGTAGGTGCTGTATTTGCTGCGGTGGCAGTACTGACACTTGTAATGTTGTTGTCGGTAACTATTTCGGCAAATGAGACAGAACTTACACTTCAGTCAGAATCAGTAGCGTATCAACTGGCCGATTTCTTTGACCAGTATACAAGAATTACTGACCAGATGGCAGTAAATCCGCAAATGATTGAACTGTTTGAAAATTTCCCAAAGGGAGAAAAAATATCTGAACAGAAAAATTATGCAACGGTGTATGAAAATATCCTTAATATTGCAGACACGGATCCAAATATCATTGCTGCATGGGTTGCAGATATTGATGCGAGCGGACTTGCACAGTCGGATGGATTTCTTTCTGCCGATGGTTGGGACGTTACTTCCCGTCCATGGTACGAATGTGTGGCACTTGGACATCATGTCCTGACCGAACCGTATATTGATGTCAGTACCGGGCAACTGATTTTAAGTGCTGCAACAGCATCCTACACCAAAGGTGGAAAAGCGGTCGGAGTGACCGGTCTTGATATTACCATGGAACAGATTACAGAAGTTCTGGATCAACAGGTGATTGGTAAGAATGGCTACGTTATGTTGTTTTCTGCAGATGGAACATTGATCTATCATCCGGAGGATGAGCAGATTCAGAAAAATGTAGCAGAGATGGAATGTTCCGATAATCTGGTTCAGGCAGTTAATGATGCAAAGGCAGAGTTCTTAAAGTATAAGGCATCAGGTAAAACAAAATACGGCTATGTAACTCCGGTTGGTGACACTGGCTTTATTGTTGTAAGTAGCCTGTCTTCTTCGGAATATTATTCCTCCCTGATTTCCATGATTATCATGCTGATTGTTGTATTTACGGCGGGCATTTTTATTGTCATCATTGCTATGAAGAAAGTGGCAGCAAATATTGCAAGACCTGTCATGGAATTAAACGAAACCGCACAGAAACTTGCGGCAGGAAACTTAGATGTATCCCTTGAAATAACTTCCGAAGATGAAATCGGAGAGCTTGGGCATTCAATTTCTGCAACCGTGAGTCGACTGAAAGAGTACATCAATTACATAGATGAAATTTCCGAAGTTCTTGACCGGCTTGCTGACGGAAAGCTTGTTTTCTCCTTGAAGTACAATTATGTAGGTGAATTCCAGAAGGTAAAAACAGCATTGTTGAATATTTCGTCTTCCATGACCGATGTAATGGAAGGAATTACGGACAGTGCGGCACAGGTTTCCGGCGGTGCTGACGAACTCGCCAATGCATCCCAGAGTCTGGCTGAAAGCTCTCAGACACAGGCTGCAGCCGTAGAAGAACTGGTTGCAACATCAACAACAGTTACCGAACAGGTAGAAGAAAACAAGGAAGAAGCTGAAAAATCTGCCGGAAAGACAAAAGAAGTAACGGAAATGATGGTTGTCAGTGAGCAGCGAATGAAAGAAATGTTCGATGCAATGATAAAAATTTAGGATGCTTCCAAGCAGGTGGTTGGAATTATTCAGACAATTGAAGATATTGCAAGTGAAACCAATTTGCTTGCGCTGAATGCCTCTATTGAGGCTGCCAGAGCAGGAGATGCCGGTCGTGGCTTTGCCGTGGTAGCAGGAGAAATCGGAAGTCTTGCTGAAGAAAGCGCAAAGGCAGTTAATACAACCCGCAGCCTGATTGGTATATCCCTGGATGAAATCGAACACGGTACACAGATGGCACATGAAGTAGAAGCATCTATCCGTGCTTCGGTAGAAGCAGTGGAAGAAGTAAACCGGATGATTCAGAAAACAGCAGAGAACGCAGTTTATCAGGCTCAGAATATGGAGCAGATACGTCAGGGCATAGAAGATATTTCCACTGCCATTCAGGAAAGCTCAGCAGTAGCAGAGGAAAGCTCGGCAACTTCTGAAGAACTGGCAGCACAGGCAATGACTTTGAGCGAATTGGTACAACGATTTGAATTAAAGTAGAACAGTGGATAAACGGGAATAGAATTGCCGTTGTCTGCAAGGTATGAGAAATAATAATATGGATAGAAGTAAGAGGAACTGCGAGCCGCCGGTTCCTTTTACTTTTTTCTGAAAAAAAGACTTTTTTTTTTGCTGGGAAAGTGGTATGATGTAAAGACTGTAATCAGAAACAGGACTACATAAGAACATAAGGAGAACTGACATGAGAGAAGTAAAATGGGCATTTTCTTTCGTAAGAGGAAAAAACATGGCACTGATGGTGGCAACCTGGTTATCAGGTATTGTATTTACAATACTGCTGACAATTGAACCACAAATTATCAGTCATATTGTAGATGATATTTTCAGACCAATGTTTTCGGACTCATCTATAAAAACAGAGGATGTACTGGCAGAGATTATTCCGCTTTTGCTTTTAGCACTTGGCATTATAATTACTCGTGCTGCCCTGAAATTCTGGGCGAATGTAAAGAGGGATGAGGTGGCTTATCGTGCGATTGTGATTTTAAGAAAAGAATTGTATGAAAAAGTTGGTGCACAAAGCCGTGGTTTCTTTATGAAGAATCGTTCCGGTGACCTTATTAATAAATGTACCGGTGACCTTGACATGGTACGCCACTTTATGTCATGGGTTTCTTATAATATTTTTGAATGTGTACTTATGGTCGTAGTCGTATTGATTGTATTTTTTAGCATCAGCTGGGAATTTACTATGTGTCTGATGGCAATTTCTCCAGTGGCGTTTATCACGGCTATTCGTATGGGAAAAGTGGTACGTCCGATTTTCGGCAATGCTAGGACACAGCTATCTCGATTAAATACGATGGTACAGGAAAACATCAGCGGCAACCGGGTGGTGCGCGCATTTTGCCGGGAACCATTTGAAATTGAAAAATTTGATAAGGAAAATGAAAAATATTACGAACTCCAGCTGGAAGGCAACCGTGTATGGGTAAAATATGCCCCAATTTTGGAAACAACCGCCAATATTATGAACAGTTGTGCAGTGATTATCGGAGCAGTTTTATGTATTTATGAACGTATTACACTTGGAGATTTAGTTATTTTTACGTCTCTTTCCTGGATGTTAAATAACCCGATGCAGCAGCTTGGCTTTTTTATCAATGATTTACAGCGTTTTCTGGCAAGCTGTGAAAGAGTACATGAACTGTATGATATGGATACGGAAATTAAAAGTCCAAAGAATCCTGTAACCAAAGAAATTCTTGGAGAAATCACGTTAAAAAATGTAACAATTTCCTATGATGGAGACGAAATTTTAAAAGATATTAACCTGCATATTCCTGCGGGGGCTACGGTTGGAATTATGGGAGCTACCGGATCTGGTAAGACAACACTGCTCAATATAATTACACGATTTACGGATGTAACCAAGGGAAGTGTATTGATTGACGGAATTGACGTGAAAAAGTATGATTTGCAGCATCTGCGCCGGAATATCGGTGTGGCTTTGCAGGATGTCTTTTTATTCTCTGACACAGCAGCAGCCAATATTGCATATGGTGTACCGGATATTTCCTTGGAAGAAGTAAAAAAAGCAGCAGTGGATGCAGATGCAGACAGCTTTGTGTCAAAACTTCCGGAAGGCTACGATACGATTGTCGGAGAACGCGGCATGGGGCTGTCCGGCGGTCAGAAGCAGCGTCTTGCACTGGCCAGGGCACTTGCCATGAATGCTCCGATTCTGATGCTTGACGATACAACCTCCGCGGTAGATTTGGAAACGGAAAAATACATTCAGGAGCATATTGCAAAAAGAGAGAAAAAGGCAACGAAGCTAATTGTTGCTCAACGAATTACAGCGGTAAAAAATGCAGATTTTATTGTTGTGCTAGAAAATGGCCAGATTACTGAGCAGGGTACACATAAAGAACTTTTGGAGAAGAAAGGATATTATTCTAAGATTTACCGCATTCAACAGGGACTGGCAGGCAAGGAAGAAATTGCAGCAGCTCTGAAAGGAGGTGCATTCTGATGGCAAGAAATAAATATGATGTAGATGAAAAGCTGGACTCTAAATTTGATATCACGCAGCTGATACGAAGCATGGTATATGTAAAACGTTATGGGAAACTGTTTGCAGCAGCCTTTGCTTTCAGTATGGTTTCTATTGTCTGCGGTTTGTTGCTGCCTTTATTTACACAGAATGCCATTGACGAATACATACCAAATAAGGATGTACGTTCTCTGGTGGTTGCCGGTACGGCAATAATTGTTACTATAATTTTACAGGCAATCTGTAATAAAAAGCGTTCGCGTGCGACAGCAAAAGCAGGTCAGGCAATTATCCGAGATATCCGGCGCGACCTGTTTGTCCATTTGCAGGAACTTCCGTTTGACTACTTTGACAGCCGACCGCACGGAAAAATTCTGGTGCGTGTGGTGAACTATGTAAATTCCGTATCTGACTTTTTAACCAATGGTATGATTAATATGGTGCTGGAAGCCTTAAGCCTACTTATTATTGCCGGCTTTATGCTGTATATGCATCCGGGCTTGTCCTTAGTGGTTTTTTCAGGAATTCCTTTTTTTGTCATTTACTTGTTTGCCATTAAGGGAGTTCAGCGGAGAGCCTGGCAGATGCAGGCAAATAAGCAGTCTAACTATACGGCTTATCTGTCTGAAAGCATTAATGGAGAGCGGGTTACCCAGAGCTTTGCAAGAGAAGAGCATAACAGCGGCATCAATCAGGGGCTTTCCTTAGAAGCAAAGAATGCCTTTATGAAAGCAGTGACGGTTAATCACAGTATCTGGCCAATAACGCTGATTTTGACAAAAATAACAGCATATGCCTTGTATATTGTCGGTATCATTTATTTCAGAGAAAGTCTGGAAGTCGGTGTAATTATTGCCATGACAAGCTATGCCAGCCGTTTCTGGCAGCCAATCCAGAATATCAGCAGTAATTACAACCAGCTGATTAACACAGTTTCTTATCTGGAGCGTATTTTCCAGTTGATGGACGAACCGGTTTCGGTTACGGATGAACCGGATGCAAAAGCTTTACCGGAAATTCAAGGCGATGTGAAGTTCAACCATGTCGTTTTTGAATATGAAAATGACCGCCCAATTTTAAAGGATGTAAGTTTTCATGCAAAACCGGGAGAAAGCATTGCGCTGGTTGGACCGACCGGAGCAGGAAAATCAACAATTGTCAATCTGGTTTCCCGATTTTATAATATAAAAAGTGGTGAAGTACTGATTGATGATTTTGATATTGCTAAGGCAACCTTAAAATCGATTCGAAGCCAGATGGGAATTATGCTTCAGGATACGTTTATTTTTTCCGGAACCATTATCGAAAATATCCGTTATGGACGTTTGGATGCGACAGATGAAGAATGTATTGCTGCCGCAAAACAGGTGTATGCCGACGAATTTATCAGCCGATTGCCGGAAGGCTATTATACACAGGTTAACGAACGTGGAGATGTGCTGTCAGCCGGTCAGCGTCAGCTATTATCTTTTGCCAGAACGCTGCTCAGCAATCCTAAAATATTGATTTTGGATGAGGCAACCTCATCGATTGATACAAATACAGAGCTTCTGGTACAGGAGGGAATTAAGAAGTTGCTGAAAAATCGTACTTCCTTTATCGTGGCACACCGGATTTCTACGATTAAGGGCTGTGACCGGATTATGTATATCAGCGATGGTCAGATTGCAGAAAGCGGCAGTCATCAGGAACTTATGGAAAAGAAAGGATATTACTTCCAATTGTATAATTCTCAACTGACAAACGAATAGAAAGAGGTGGAACAACCAATGACAGACTTGTCAAAGTCCAGGGAAAGTATTGACCGAATCGACAGGAAAATAGTGGAATTGTTTGAAGAACGTATGAAAGTAGCAGGTGATGTGGCAGAATATAAGCGAAGCACTGGAAAAAAGGTATTTGATCCGGAAAGAGAAGCAGAGAAGCTTGAAGTTTTAAGCACCATGGCATCTACCGGTTTTAATGAAAGAGCTATTCGAGAGCTTTTTTCACAAATTATGTCCATCAGCAGAAAGTATCAGTACAGTCTTTTAACAGAACAGGGTGAAAAATTTGAAGAACTGAGAGAACTTCCTAAAACCAAAGAAACCAGAGTATGTTTTTTTGGAGCACCCGGCTCTTACTCGGAGCAGGCAATGGAAGAATGCTTCGGAACCGATGTAACAAGCTTTCCGGCAGCTACATTTAAAGAGGTTATGGAGATAGTGCAAAGCCAAAAGGCAGATTTTGGAGTGCTTCCGATTGAAAACAGCACAACCGGAGGCATTACGGACAGCTATGATTTGTTAATGGAGTATGATAACTATCTGGTTGGTGAGCATATTGTTAAAATAGAGCATGCCTTGCTTGGAGTACCGGGAGCAGACATAGAGAATATCTGCAAGGTATATTCGCACTCTCAGGGACTTAGCCAGTGCAAACGTTTTTTCGACGAGCATCCTAAAATTCGTCCGGCAGTCTCCGGCAGCACATCAGAAAGTGCTCGAAAGGTAATGGAAGAGGGCAACGTGTCTCTTGCAGCAATTGCGAGCAAAAGAGCTGCGGAAATTTACGGTCTGGATATTCTTGCCGAGTGCTTGAATACGGAAAATGTTAATTCTACCAGATTTATTATTATTTCAAATAAAAGGCATTTTTTGCCTACTGCAAATAAAATCAGCATTTGCTTTGAACTTCCGCATGAATCGGGAAGTCTGTACAAAATGTTAAGTCATATTATGTACAATAATTTAAATATGACCAAGATTGAATCACGTCCAATTCCGGGGCGAAGCTTTGAATACCGTTTCTTTGTGGATTTTGAGGGCAGAATTACGGATGCGGCAGTGCGGAATACTTTAAATGGAATGAAAGAAGAGGCATCCAGATTAAAAATTCTTGGTAATATCGCTGCAAAATAGTGATAAAATAGTGCATGGAGGGTGTCATGGCAAATTTACTTGATTATCTCAACTGGAGGGGCGACCTGACGTTTGATGAAGCAGAATTTAACGAAGTGGACAGTCTGGTTCTGGCATGGCTTTCTTATGTGGAGCTGGATGGAATTGTACCTTCGGTGATTTCTGAAACAGAGGCAATTACCTTTGAAAAAGCAGCCGAGTTGTTTGAAGCAACGCACGACATAGAAAAAATTCTGCAAGAAACCGTATCATCAACAAAAACCAGTGCCCTCATGCTACAGAAAATGGCACATAGTAGACGCTTTTGTTCTGTAAAATTGACAGGTTTTGTAAATCAGATTGACTATAAACAGGAAACCCAGTTCTGTGCCATGACAGTACTGCTTAAGAAAAATCGGGCTGCGGTTGTTTTTCGCGGCACGGACGGATATTTAGTCAGTTGGAAAGAAGATTTTAATATGAGTTTTCTTCCGGTGATTCCTTCCCAAAATATGGCACTGGCGTATCTGGAGCATGCCGCAGAAATCATGAAAGGAAAAGCTTATATATGCGGTCATTCCAAAGGCGGTAATCTTGCAGTATATGCCGGTGTCAGGGCATCTTACCGTGTCAGAAGAAAAATTCTTGCTATTTATAATCATGATGGCCCTGGTTTTTACGACATAAACGGTCTTGGAGCTGCTTATGAGGAAATGTTGCCCAGAATTCATTCGTTTGTGCCAGAAACGGCGGTGGTAGGGATGCTCCTGGAACATGCCGGAGAACAGATTGTTGTAAAAAGCAATGGAAGGGGACTTTCTCAGCACGATGCCATGTCGTGGGAAGTACTGGGTGCAAAGTTTGTGACGGTAGACAGTGTTTCTGATACCAGTCGGGTTGTCAACGATATATTAAAAAATTGGCTGCGAGAGACATCCAAGGAAGAACGCGAGGTATTTGTCGATACCCTGTATAAAGTTCTGGAAGCATCTCAGGCAAGAAGTATTGATGATTTAAATGCTGAAAAAGGTCGTGTTGCCAATGTGGTACTAAAAGAAATTGGCGGACTTTCCAAAGAAACAAAACAGATGCTTGGAAAAACCATTTCTGCCCTTTTTAAAGAAGGAAACCAGGTAATTAAATCGAACAGAAGCAGCAAAAAAAATAAATAGTACAGACACTGATACCTCCCGGATGAGTATATTGAAATCATAGTCAATCTTACTTACCGGGAGGTTTTTATGAAAAGAAAATGTGTTGTTGTTTTACTGATTGCGGCAATGCTTTGTATGATGCTTACAGCTTGTGGAAAAAAAGATGGAATGACCAAAGTTCAACTGACTGAGGTAGCACATTCCATTTTTTATGCACCAATGTATGTGGCAATTGAGGAAGGGTATTTTGAAGAAGAAGGAATTGAATTGACACTTGTTAATGGGCTTGGTGCAGATAAGACGATGACGGCGGTGTTATCCGGTGAATCGGAAATTGGTTTTATGGGTTCGGAAGCTTCGGTGTATGTTTATAATGAAGGTGCAGAAGATTATGTTGTAAACTTTGCCCAGCTGACACAGCGTGCCGGAAACTTTCTTGTCTCCAGAGAAAAAGAAGATAATTTTTCCATGACGGATTTGAAAGGGAAAACGGTGCTTGGCGGAAGAAAGGGCGGTATGCCGCAAATGGTATTTGAGTATATTCTGAAAAAATACGGAATGGATCCTGCCGAGGATTTAACAATCATTACAAATATTGATTTTGGCATGACAGCTCAGGCATTTGCTGGCGGAAACGGAGAATATACGGTGGAATTTGAACCATCAGCAACAGCACTGGAAATTGAGGGAACCGGTTATGTAGTTTCGTCTTTGGGCGTTGAAAGCGGATATGTGCCATACACCGCATTTTCTGCGAAAAAAAGCTATATAGAAAAAAATCCGGAAGTAATTCAGGGAATGGTCAATGCTTTGCAGAAAGGTATGGATTATGTAAACAGCCATACACCAAAGGAAATTTCAAAAATAATCCAGCCGCAGTTTGCAGAAACAGAAATTGATACACTGGAAACGATTATTACAAGATATTATGAACAGGACACATGGAAAGAAAATCTTGTTTTTGAACAGGATTCCTTTACGCTACTGCTTGATATTCTGGAAAGTGCAGGAGAACTGGAAAAACGACCTCCGTATGAGGACTTAGTTGATAATACCTTTTCAAACAAAGCAGTGAAGTAAGTATTTGATGTAAATATTTTTTGCATGGATACTGTGGAAAGCAGACAGACAAAACCAGCGTATGCTGTGGTAAAATCAGGCAGCATACGCTGGTTGGCTGTTTTTATTCTTCGGTTTCCGGTTCTTTTTCGGAAGAAGTTTCTGCTTCCGCTTCGGTGTCAGCGTCAGTTTCTTCTTCGAATTCTTCGTCGTCGAGGTCATCAAAATCATCCAAATCGTCAAGATAATCCGGATTCATATAGCGGTATACTCCGTAGGCAATGGTTGCAATGGCTGCGATTGCACCAACGATAGCAAGTATCCAGACTACAACGTGACAGGATTTCTTTTCTGGTTCTTTTTCTTTTTTGCCAAGAAGCTCGGCTAATTTAGCGTTGCTGGCAATAAGTTCATCAATTTTTTTCATGTACATATTCGCGTCCTTTCTGATATATTAATCTAAGAATCATTTTAGTATCTACAGTATAACACTTTACTTAAAAATTTACTATATAAAACTTTATTTTTTACAGTTTTTTTAAATTTGCAAAGGTGGAAAGCAGTTTTTTTGTACCATAATGTGGAAAATCCACAGTGACCTCATGTCCGTTTTTTCCTTTGACAATGGATTTTACAACACCGGTGCCAAATTTGATGTGCAGGACGGTGTCTCCGACATCATAGGAAAGTGCTGTGGCAGGAGAAGCAGCAGGTTTGTCAAACATGGTATAGGCATTGTATGTAGATGGTACACCAGAACCAGGAACCGCATAGGAAACCGAAGGACGAGTACCGCCATAGGCAGGCGAGGAAAAGCTTTTCTTAACGTTTTGATAGGTGTTCGACTTTGACTGGCGTACTTCGCTGCCGGCAAAGGCATTGCTCTGGCGGAATGGGGAATCTCCGCCGGAAGGGGAGGTGATGTTCAGCAGGTAACGCGGAATTTCTTTAATAAAACGCGATATAGCATTGAACTGGTTTTCTCCACGCATCATTCGGCGAGAAGCAGCACTTAAATAGAGTTCATTCATGGCACGGGTAATTCCAACGTAGCAGAGCCGTCGTTCTTCTTCTATTTCTGCATCCGGATTTTCGGCGTTCAAAGACATAAAGCTTGGAAAGAGCCCTTCCTCCATACCACACAAAAATACATATGGGAACTCCAAACCTTTGGCATTGTGAAGTGTCATAAGGGAAACATAATTATTGGAGTCGTCCTTGGATTCTTCTTCGGAAGCGGCTTCTTCACTGTTTAAGCCGCAGTATTCCAGAAATCCGGTAAGGGTTGGAAGATCCTCGGTCTGTTCATAACGTTCTGCATAGGAGATGAGGGCATCAATGTTCTGGAGGCGTTCTTCTGCTGTGTCCGGTTCTTCTGCACGAAGCTCGTCAATATATCCGGTTTCGGATAGAAGCAGCTTGATTAACTGTTTTAAGGAGCAGTTGTTCTGATGCTGTTCATAACGAAGACTTTCAATCAGGGCAAGGAAAGACTGGAGCTTTGCACGGGCACGGTCTACGGAAGGAATACTTTCAACACGCTCTAAGGCTGCATACAGGTTCATGCCGTGGAAAACAGCATAGTCTTTTAAACGGTCGATGGTGGTAAGTCCGATACCGCGCTTGGGAACATTGATAATGCGGGTTAAGGCAATATCATCTCTGGCATTGTCGATGGTTTTTAAGTAAGCAAGGATGTCCTTGATTTCCTTTCGCTGGAAGAAGCTTAATGCACCGATGGTTTTTGCCTTGATATGCTTGGCACGCAGGGCTTTTTCAAATATCAGAGACTGCGCATTTGTACGGTAAAGTATGGCAAAATCCTTAAACTCGCAGTTTTTTTCACAGAGAAGTTCTTCAATTTTATCAGCAACAAAATTGCCTTCATCAATGTCGGATTCATATCGCGTAAAATGGACAGCACTTCCTTCTGCATTGTCGGTCCAGAGGGATTTATCTTTTCTTCCACGGTTATTGTGAATGACTTCATTGGCAGCGGCAAGAATGCTTTTTGTGGAACGGTAATTTTGCTCCAGCTTGATAACTCTTGCAGTTGGATATTCTTTTTCGAAGTTTAAAATGTTGTAAATATTGGCACCACGGAATTTGTAGATGGACTGGTCATCATCACCTACCACACAAAGATTATGTTCAATTTCGCCATATTCGTTTTCTGAGGTGGCAAGCAGCTTGATGAGCTGGAACTGTGCAGTATTGGTGTCCTGATATTCGTCGACCATTATGTAGCGGAAGCGGCGGCGGTAGTATTCAAGAACATCCGGATATGCATGAAAAAGTTCCACTGTTTTGAAGATTAAATCGTCAAAATCCAGTGCATTATTGTCTTTTAGGCGTCGCTGGTATTCTATGTAAACCTCGGAAATTCGTTTGGACGTAAAATCGTATGCGGTGAGAGCATAGGCATCCGGACCAACGAGCTCGTCCTTGGCAGAGGAAATCGCAGAAAGAAATGCTTTTTCCTTCATCTGTTTGGTGTCGATTTGCAGCTGCTTTAACACATCTTTCATTAAGGATTTCTGGTCATCTGCGTCATAAATTGTAAAATTCCGGTCGTAGCCGATGTTTTCAATGAAACGTCGAAGAATACGGACACAGGTGGAATGAAAGGTGCTGACCCAGATGTTTGCAGACTGTTCCGTACCGACCGTTTTTTCTACACGATCCTTCATTTCTTTGGCTGCTTTATTTGTAAATGTAATTGCCAGAATCTGATATGGACTTACTCCTTTTTCGGAAATAAGGTAGGCAATACGATGGGTAAGTACTCTTGTTTTTCCGGAGCCGGCACCTGCCAGAATAAGCAGAGGACCGCGATCGTGCCGGACGGCAGCTAATTGTTCCGGATTTAAAGAATCATAGATACTCATGTTCACAACTCCTTGTATTTTTTTTTCGAACTTAAGTTCTATTCTAACATAAAGATAGAAAAATGAAAAGTAAAAAAAGAAAAAGAAGTTGAAAAAGTATCTTGTCATATAGTTTTTAATACTATATAATAAT
>CAZJAA010000013.1:0-33559 GCA_964544055.1 uncultured Lachnospiraceae bacterium
GCTAAGTTTAGAAAATAATTCAAACGAGCGCATTCAAATGGGTTTGGATGATATTTGCGAAAAGCACGAACTTCCAACAAAAGACGAGGAATAACAAGGAGATTTGTCTACAAACTAATTTGACACCCATGTCTTGCTACACTATTGTCCGTGATTCATGTGTGGCGTGGCACTAATCACCTTATGTAAGCAAGTCCCCAGTCTTTCAAGCAATCCTGCATTCTGTTTACTTACATAAGGCTGAAGAGTTACATTAAGTGCAAAATATTCGTATCTTTCTAGTGACAAAATACACATTTTTGTGGTAGAATTGGTAAGGATAAACTATGCCGCAAAGAAAAAATGCTCTCTGGGGAAGTAACGGAGCAATTCACATATCCGCCAAGGGAAATATATCTTTTCTCTTTGCCCCAACCTCAAATGTTATAAAGGAGTTTCCATGAAGCCAGAAATAAAAAAAGAACAGGTCAAACCACTGTTTGAATCCAAGTTTATAAAAGTATACGATTTACAATATGCCGAAGGGAAGCATTATTATGATGCCACCAGACGTTCCGCAGATGACCTGATGGCAATAAAATCCGAAGAAGAGATTAGGCAGGCTCTTCCGGATGCCGTCACCTGTGTAGTAATTTTAACACAGCAGGAAGAAGAACCAAAGTTACTGCTTTCCTATGAATACCGCTACCCGGCTGGACAATTTCTTTTAAGTCCTCCTGCCGGACTGTTAGATCCGGAAGACAAAGATACCGTCCATCCATTGCTTGCTGCTGCAAAGCGGGAAATCAAAGAGGAGACCGGACTTATCCCGTCAGAAGCAGACCGTCTGTTTACCATCAGTCCGCTGCTGTTTTCTACTCCCGGCATGACCGATGAAAGCAACGCTTTGGTCTGTGCTGTAATAGAGCAAAAGAACACCTCTTCCCTTTCCCAGGAAGGTGCTGTAGGAAGCGAATGCTTCAACGGTTTTGAGCTTATCACAAAAGATACCGCCAAAAAGCTTCTTGCCGATGGCAGGGATAAAAACGGAATTTTCTATTCTGTCTTTACCTGGGCAGCACTCATGTATTTTGTATCCGATTTATGGAAGAACTGATAAGCAAACGTCAAAATGCGAATCTCCGTTCCGGAACGTTTTTTCGAATCAAACAAAAGAAGCAATCAACAATCCATGTGATTTATCACACTTCTGAAATACTTCATTGAAAATTTTCAGGAATATATGCCATAAAAAATGGGAGGTCGTGAGAATTTTATGTTATATCATTACACTGATTTTACAGCATTTGACGGCATCATCCGCTGTGCCGAGCTGCGTCTGAACAATATTTTAAACATGAATGACGCTTCTGAAATGCGGCTTTTTATGAACGGCATCTGCAAGGCTGTCATCGAACGACTGAAGGAAACCGGAGAAAGTACAAAGGTACGGGATGCCGAGCAGTTTTTCCACAGGGAAATGGAAAAGGAGTTTTACTATTCTGCCTATGCTGCCTGCTTCTCCAAATTCCGCGATGATGCTTCCCAATGGGAACGTTATGGACACTTTGGGCAGGGAGTCTGCATTGCTTTTCATGAAGACATGATGGAAAAAATGACCGGCGGAGCCGTATCCCTGCAGGAGGTTTACTATCAGGAGGATATGCGCGGACATCGTCTGGTGGATGACTTCTACACCCAGTTTACTTCGGTAGAAATGTCAGAAAACCTTCCAAAACTGCAAAGCCTGATGATTGAAGCCTGGATTCAGTCCGCTGCCTTTAAACATCCATCCTTTGCCAGCGAAAAGGAATCCCGCCTTGTCGTGTCCCCTTTCATCTCTAACGAGTTTGCTGTTGAACCAAAGTATCACGTTGCCAATGACCGCATCAAAAAGTACTATCCTCTGAACTTAAACCGTATGTGCAGCCGTTTAAATATGCATCTTTCCGATTTGGTAGCAGAAATCATCATTGGTCCAACCTCGTCCCAGTCCCTGCCGATTTTACAGGACTATCTGGCAGACTGCGGTTTAAATGTCCTCAAAGAAAAAATCCATATGTCCAGCTGTCCGCTCAGAAAACCAACCTCATGAAGCACGAGTTGTTACTTTAAGCCTTTCTATTTTATAACTCGCTTTCCATTGAACCAGCAGCGTAAATATGGTATAATGTCCTTTGGACATTATACCGGCACCGATTTGCGTCCGAGCAGTGCGAGGACGCAAATCGTGCGCAGATTATAAACTATAACATCATCGCACATGAGGAAGACAACATTATGGATTGGTATGACGAGGCAATTTTTTATCACATATACCCACTGGGACTTTCCGACGCTCCAAAACAAAATTCCTATACACAACCGGTACACCGTTTAAACACACTGCTTCCCTGGATTTCGCACATCAAATCCATTGGTTGCAATGCTCTTTACATTGGTCCGCTGTTTGAATCTGTCGGACATGGCTACGAAACTACCGACTACAAAAAGCTGGACAGCCGCCTTGGCACAAATGAGGATTTAAAACATTTTGTTTCCGAGTGCCATACTCAGGGTGTCCGCGTTATTTTCGACGGTGTTTTTAACCACACCGGCAGGGATTTCTTTGCTTTTCAGGATATCAGGAAAAACCGCGAGGCTTCCAACTATAAAGACTGGTACTGCAACGTAAATTTCTGGGGAAATAACGAATACAACGATGGATTTTCTTATGATAACTGGGGTGGCTACAATCTTCTTGTAAAGCTGAACCAAAAAAATCCGGAGGTGCAGAATTATATTTGCAATATTCTTCGTTTCTGGGTTTCAGAATTTGATGTTGACGGCATCCGTCTGGATGCTGCAGATGTGCTGGACTTTTCTTTTATGCAGGCACTACGCCGCACCGCCAACGAAGTAAAGCCGGACTTCTGGCTGATGGGTGAGGTGATTCATGGTGATTACAACCGTTGGGTCAATGAAGAAACCTTACATTCCGTCACCAATTACCAACTTCACAAAGCACTCTATTCCGGACACAATGACCACAACTATTTTGAAATTGCCCATACGGTGAAACGTCTTTATGAAATGGGCGGCAACTGCACAAATGGTCTGAAGCTGTATAATTTTACAGACAACCATGATGTAGAACGTATTTACACAAAGCTGCATAACAAAAACCACTTTTTCCCGGTGCACATTTTGCTGTACACTCTGCCTGGAATTCCGTCTGTTTACTACGGCTCCGAATTTGGGATAGCAGGACGCAAAGAACAGTTTTCCGATGATTCGCTGCGTCCTGCACTTGCATTGGAGCAATATGCAGCTGCCCTGACTGAAAACCCATACACGCGCCTGATTGCTGCACTTGGAAGGCTGCGCCAGCATACCCCAGCACTTTCCTACGGCGAATACAGAGAACTGCTTCTTACCAACTGCCAGTATGCTTTTGCCAGAACCTGGCAGGGGCAATCCGTTCTCATTACCGTCAACAATGCAGATACCGCTTCCACCGTTACTATTCCGGCAGACAATTCCGCAGAATATACCGGAGGACTGACCGGCACGCAGGCAACAGCACAGAATGGCACCATTACCGTTACCATTCCGGCAAACTCCGGAGAAATCTGGATTCCAACGCAGTTATATCAGGAACAACCGCAAACATATCAGCCACAGCCTGTTCAAAATCAAGAACCGGAGCAGCAACAGGTTCAGCAGCCGTCAAATCCTGATAAACCATATGAGGAAATGACAATTGAAGAACTGCAGGCAGCCATTTTAAACCTTCTTGCCCAAAATGGTCCGGTCACTGACCAGATGCGCCGTGATGTGACTGAAAATGTCTATCCTAATTCTCTGTTGAACTGGATACGCAGCTTCCGCTAAAACAAAAATAATGCTGCCGTAGTTACGATTTCCTCGCAGTTACGGCAGCATATTATAATTCAGATTGTTTTTTTCTGTATTCCGTGTTCCAACATAACCGGATTATTTTCCAGCCACTGTCATTTCCTTTAATAACACCGATGGAGAACCACTTCTGGAATCACCAAGTGCAAACGGATTGAACTTTAAGTCTTCCCCAATGCGCACGATTTCTTTGAGAAGTGTAAAGAAGTTGCCGGACACCGTAATATTTTTTACCGGTCGGCCCTTTTTGCCATTTTCAATCATAAAACCGGAGGCTGCCAGAGAGAAATCACCAGTAATCGCATTCGCTCCGGCATGCATTCCTTCTACACTGGTGATATAAATTCCGTTTCCGGCATCTTTCATCAAATCCTCCAAGGTACCCTGACCTGGATTAATGAAAAAGCTGAACGGACTGATACCAACATTAGAAGCATAGGAAGCCTTCTTTCCGTTACCAGTTGACTTTACGCCTGCGGCGGCAGCTGTCTTTAAGTTATGCAGCAGCGTCACAAAGGTTCCGTTTTCAATGACATTCTTTTTATAGGTTGCCACACCTTCCGCATCAAAGGTTGCCGGCACAAGGGCATCCTCACGCATTGGGTCATCTGTCAGGGTAACAATATCCGAAGCAATTTTTTCCCCTTCTTTGCCCTTTAACAGGGAAAGCCCTTTCTGGGCAGCTTCTGCCGAAAATACAGATGAGTAGGTAGTCAGCATACTTGCCATTACCTTATTGGAAAAAACAACCGGATATTTGCCGCTTGGCACGGACTCTGCACCAATCGTTTCCACGGCATCTTTTACGGCTTCGCCGGCAATTTTTTCTACATCAAAGGAAGTAAAGCTGCCGGAAGCAATGTCCATCCCATCATAGCGTTCCTCGCCCTCTGCCACAACAGCCATACCATAGGTATAAGCAAACGAAGCACTGTCTTCCAAATCCAGTCCGTTCGAGTTGTAAAGTGCGGATTTGCTTTCTGCAAAGCCGGCATACGCCTGTGTTCCATCTACAACTCGCTCATCTGTTTTATACAACTGTTTCTGCAGGGAAAGAGAAAAATCAATCAGCTCCGCTGCGGTCGGAAGCTTATTTTCCTTTTTGTCAAGCACCGCATAAGTATCCCCTTTCGTATAAATAAAGGACGGTTCTTCACTTTCGATTGTTTTTGCGTTTTCCATGGCACGTTCTACCACAGAAGCTGCCTCTTCTTCCGATAAATGCTCCGTGGAGGCATAACCCATCTTTCCATTCACCAGACATTTAAAACATACACCCAGACCAGAGTTTGTATTAAATCCCTTTACCTCGGTTTTGAAAATCTCCGTCTGTGTCTGAGCCGACTCCTGATAATAAAGCTCATAATCTTTAATATCGTTTGCTTTTGCAGCACAAATCACTGCCTGCTTAAATTCCTGATAATTCATACTAGCGTCCTCCTACTGTAATGGATGATACACGGATGAGCGGCTGACCGACATCCGTTGGAATGCTGCCGGAGGAAGCTCCGCACATACCCTGTCCACGGTCTAAGTTTTTGCCTACCATGTCAATATTCATCAGAATATCGGAGCCCTTGCCAATTAAACTGGCACCGCGCACTGCTTCACGGATTTCTCCGTTTTTAATAAGATAGCCTTCTGCTACGGAGAAATTAAACTGACCGGTCAGCGGATTTACGGAACCACCGCCCATTTTCTTGGCATACAGACCATTTTCAATGGAAGCAATTATGTCCTTATCTTCGTCCTGACCTGCTGCAATAAAAGTGTTTGTCATACGGGAGGTTGGCTCATACTCGTAGCTCTGGCGGCGGCTATTGCCGGTTGGTGCCATGCCCATACGTCTGCCGTTTAACTTATCTACCATATAGGATTTTAAAATACCGTTTTCAATCAGCACATTACGGTGGGACGGCGTACCCTCATCATCTATATTGATGGAGCCCCAGCCGTTTGGAATGGTACCGTCATCAATTGCGGTTACCTTTTCATTTGCAATCTGCTGTCCTAGCTTTCCGCCAAACACAGACTGACCAAGTGCCACACAGGAGGCTTCTAAGGCATGGCCACAGGCTTCATGGAAAATAACACCGCCGAAAGCATTTTCAATGGCAACCGGCATTACGCCGGCATCTATGTAACCGGCATTTAACATGGTAATTGCCTGTCGGGCTGCCTCTGTGCCAACCTCCTTTGGTGGGAACATATCAAACAGTTCCATGCCGACTCTTGCACCCGGACTGCAGCTGCCGGTCTGGTTTTCACCGTTTTTGCTTGCAATGGCATTGACAGCCAGCCTTGTCCGTATCTGACGATCCTCCGCAAACAGACCTTCACTGTTTGCAATCATGATGTTATGGTCTACGTCCAGAAAATATCCGGTTACCTGAGAGATATCCTGATGATAATTTTTAGCTGCAAGACATGCTTCCCGTAAAAACTCTGCTTTACTGGAATTTTCTACCGATACCGGCACAATTTTTACCGGATGAATGTCACCGAATCTGCGCTCTCTGAGCACTAAATTCTGAATCATCGGACTTCCAACGCCAAGAGCCTCTGCCACTCTTCTTGCACAGGCAAGGATGGCACCTCTTTCTAACGAGGAAGTGGAACCGGACACACAGCGGGTTCCCTGAAATACACGGATACCCACACCTGCAATTACCTTGTCCTCAATCTTGTCTACCTTGGCAGAAACCATCTGCATCGTCTTATGATTGGTGTGTTCTGCAAACACCTCCGCATAATCTGCACCGGTGGATAATGCAATCCCCAGTGCTTCCTTTACCAGACTTTGTGGTAACATAGCAATCCTCCATTCCGTAACTTTTTTATACTACCAAACAGCAAAAGTGGGGCTGTAAATAGTTACAGCCCCAGTCTATTGTCTTGACTTTATGTTACTGCAAAATCAACTTTTCAATCTTCGACTCTCGCTGCCAGATTTCCGTTTTCCACATCAAGCACGATAGTCTGCCCCGGTGCCACAGCATCCGATAAAATCAGCCGTGCGCTCATAGTTTCCACGGTTTTCTGCAGATATCTCTTTAACGGTCTTGCACCATATGCGGCATCGTAGCTCTGCGCAATGGCAAAGTCCTTTGCTGCTTCTGTCATCCGGATGAAAATTTCTTTATCGGCAAGCCGTTTGTTCAAATCGGAAATCAACAGTTCCATAATACCACAAATATTGCCTCTTGTCAGCGGTTTAAATGTAATTATTTCATCCAGACGGTTTAAAAATTCCGGACGGAAATGATTTTTCAGTTCATTTTGAACAAGCTGTACATTTTCCTCGGCAAGACTGCCATCCTCTCTGACATCATCTAACAGATACTGCGAACCGATATTAGAAGTCATAATCAAAATCGTATTTTTAAAGTCTACGGTTCTGCCCTGGGAATCAGTAACACGTCCGTCATCCAGAATCTGCAGCATTACATTAAACACATCCGGATGTGCCTTTTCAATTTCATCAAAAAGCACAACAGAATATGGCTTTCTGCGCACTGCCTCGGTCAGCTGACCGCCTTCTTCATAACCGACATATCCCGGAGGCGCTCCGATGAGTCTGGATACCGAATATTTCTCCATATATTCACTCATATCGATACGAACCATGTTCTGCTCGTTGTCAAACAGTGCCTCCGCAAGGGATTTGGCAAGTTCCGTTTTACCAACACCAGTCGGCCCAAGGAACAAAAACGAACCAATCGGCTTGGTTGGGTCCTTGATGCCTGCCTTGGAACGCAGAATGGCATCTGCCACCTTTTCCACTGCTTCTTCCTGCCCAATCACCCTTTTATGAAGCTCGGCATCCAGATGCAGTGTCTTATTTCTTTCGCTCTCGGTCAGCTTGGAAATTGGAATGCCGGTCCAGCGGGATACAATTTTTGCAATTTCTTCTTCATCCACGCTCTCATGCACCAGAGTGTGACCTTCTTTCGCTACTCTTGCTTCTTCTTCCTCTAACTGCTTTTTTACCTCCGGCAGTCTGCCGTACTTTAACTCGGCTGCCTTGTTTAAGTCATAGTTGCGCTCTGCCATGGCAATCTCCGCATTGATGTCTTCCAACTCCTTGCGAAGCTTCTGCACACGCTCTACCGATGCTTTTTCATTGTCCCACTTTGCCTTTTGTCCGGCAAACTCTTCCCGAAGCTCTGCCAGCTCCTTCTGAAGATTGGCAAGACGCTCCTTGCTTAACCTGTCATCCTCTTTCTTTAATGCAGCCTCTTCAATTTCCATCTGCATAATACGACGCTTCACATCGTCAAGCTCCGTTGGCAGGGAATCCAGCTCAGTCTTTATCAGGGCACACGCTTCATCCACAAGGTCAATTGCCTTATCCGGCAAGAAACGGTCGGAAATATAACGGTTGGAAAGGGTTGCTGCGGAAACAAGTGCACCATCGTTAATTTTTACACCATGGTACACCTCGTAACGCTCCTTTAAACCACGCAGAATCGAAATCGTGTCCTCTACGGTTGGTTCATCCACATGCACTGGCTGGAAACGGCGCTCCAGTGCCGCATCCTTTTCCACATACATACGGTACTCGTTTAACGTAGTTGCACCGATGCAGTGCAGTTCACCACGCGCCAGCATTGGCTTTAACATATTGCCTGCATCCATGGAGCCTTCGGTTTTTCCGGCACCCACAATAGTATGCAGTTCATCAATAAACAAAATGATCTTGCCATCACTCTTTTTTACTTCCTCAAGCACTGCCTTTAACCGCTCTTCAAACTCGCCACGGTACTTCGCACCGGCTACCAGCGCACCCATATCCAGGGCAAACAACGTTTTATCCTTTAAGCCCTCCGGCACATCACCGGCTACGATTCGCTGGGCAAGCCCTTCTACGACCGCCGTTTTACCGACACCCGGTTCCCCGATCAGTACCGGATTATTTTTGGTTTTTCTGGACAGAATACGAATGACATTCCGGATTTCGGAATCACGGCCGATGACCGGATCCAGCTTCTGCGCCCTGGCACGTTCTACCAGATCATAGCCATACTTTTCCAATGTGTCATAGGTTGCCTCCGGATTATCACTCGTTACCTTCTGGTTGCCACGCACCTCCGACAGAACCTGTAAAAAGCGTTCTCGGTCAATGCGGAAGGTTTTGAATAATTCCTTTAACTCCCGTCCTGCATTCTTTAGCAGACTTAAGAACAAATGCTCCACGGACACATACGCATCCCCCATCTGCTTTGCCTCATCCTCTGCATAAATCAGTGTTTTGTTTAAATCATTGCCGACATAGACCTGTCCGCCGGATACCTTTGGCCGTTTATTAAGCAGACCACGAAGCTGTGCTAAAAATACCTCCGGTGAGATTTCCATCTTCTCAAACAGCTTTGCAATCAGACTATCCTCTGTAGTGAGCAAGCTGTACAAAAGATGCTCCGGTACAAGCTCCTGGTGACCATAATCATACGCCAGTTTTTCACAATCCTGTACCGCCTGTAACGATTTTTGTGTGAATTTGCTGATGTTCATATACAGCCCTCCTTTTTTGTTTTCTAACCACGTTATAACACTTTTTGTTAGCACTGTCAAGAGGTGAGTGCTAAAATTTTCAGAATATTTCAGTCGTCACCGTTCCTGCTATATTCTGCTCCTTTCCAAACAAAAGTATTCTTCCCGCTCTGTATAATCTACGCAGAAGGTTGTCAGATTTTATTCAAACAACGCCAGAAAATCCTCTTTGCTCATTTCGCTTAGCTGATTGGTATCTCCCTGCACAATCTGGTCGGAAAGAGCTTTTTTGCTTTCCTGGATGTGCTGGATTTTTTCTTCCATGGAGTCCTTGGCTAACAGTTTGTAAACGACTACCTTTTTTGTCTGTCCAATACGGTGAGCACGGTCGGTTGCCTGATTCTGCACCGCCAGATTCCACCACGGGTCATAGTGGATGACCACATCTGCTCCGGTCAGGTTTAAGCCAACGCCCCCGGCTTTTAAGGAAATCAGGAATACCGGAACATCCCCCTCGTTAAACTCTTTTACGAGCTGCAGGCGTTTTTCTTTTGGAACACTTCCGGTAATGGTATAATACGGAATGCCCTGTTCCTCCAGCCGTTTTGCCAGAATGTCAAGCATGGAAGTAAACTGGGAAAACAAAAGCATACGGTGCCCGCTTTCCATTGCCGTTTCGACCAGTTCCATACAGGCCTCCAGCTTTGCCGATTCACCGTTATAATTTTCAAAGCAGAGAGCAGGGTCACAGCAAATCTGGCGGATTTTTGTAATTTCTGCCAGAACCTTCAGTTTGTTTTTCTGGAATTCCTCCGCATCCTGCATGGCAAGCGTCTGCTTTAATTTTACCACCTGGGCATCATACAGCTTTTTCTGTTCCCCGGACAGTTTTACATAACGGTTTTCTTCCAGTTTTTCCGGTAAGTCTTTCAATACCTGGTCTTTTAAACGACGGAGAATAAACGGTGATGTCATTCTTTTTAACCGCTCCATGGCAGTCTCGTCTTCGCTGCGGACAATCGGCAGTTCAAATTCTTTCCGGAAAGTTTCGTAACCATACAGATATCCCGGCATCAGGAAATCAAAAATACTCCACAATTCACTTAAACGGTTTTCAATCGGTGTACCGGTCAGTGCAAAGCGGTATCTGCTTTCCACTGCTTTGACCGCCTTTGCCGCAGCCGTGGAATGATTTTTAATAAACTGGGCTTCATCCAGAATCTGATAAAGGAACTCTGTCCCATGGTATGCTGCAATATCACGCTTCAGCAAATCGTAAGAGGTAACAAATACATCCACACTGCCAGCCTGCTGAAGCTTCCGGTTCCGTTCTGCCTGGGTTCCGGTTATCAGTTCCACAGAAAGCTCCGGTGCAAACCGGCGCAATTCTTCGCCCCAGTTAAACACCAGGGAGGCCGGAGACACGATAAGCGAGGTGCCACATTCCCCCTCCTGTTTTGCCGACAGCAGAAGCGCAATGGCCTGAATGGTTTTCCCGAGTCCCATGTCATCTGCTAAAATACCACCCATGCCGTATTCCTTTAAGGTACGCAGCCAGCGGTATCCATAGCTCTGATAGCCTCGCAGCACCTGCTTTAACGATTCCGGTTCAACAAAATCAGAATCCTTTACCGTTTTAAAGCTTTTTACAATCTGCTTAAAGTGACGGTCACGGTTGGAATAAATCTCTTCGTTTTTTTCCAGCACCTTATCTAAATACAGGGCACGATACAGCGGCAGCTGAACATTTTCCTGCAAAAGCTCCTTTGCCGACATCCGGAGTGCCCTTGTTAATTCCTCCAACGTAGCAAGAGACTCATCCTCCATGCTTAAAAAGCTTCCGTTTCTTAAGCGATGATATCGTTTTTTTGCCCGATAGCTTCCAAGAATTTCCTCTACTTCTTCCGGCGAAAGCTCTGTTGCTGCCACATTTAAATTCAACAATCCCTGGGAAACCGATACACCAACTGACATGGTTACTTTTCGTCCCACTTTCAAATTACGGAATGCCGAGGTACACTGCACCTCGCCTAAATTTAACAATACGGAAATTCCCTGCGTCAGGAAATTGTAAACCTCATCTTCGGTCTCACAATAAAACTGCCCGGATTCCACATCCAACGCCGGCAGCCACCGTTTCACCATATAGATAGCTTCCTGCTCCCAGTTGCGTTCCCGGAAAATTTCCAAAGGGCGGGAAGTAAGCGAATCCAGTGCATCCACCCTCTGGGTTCCGTACACTACCTCAGTCCGGCAGAAAATTTTGTTTTCCTCTGCATCCAGATAAAACACAAAACGTCCACGTGGCGGCAGATAGCGTTTGATTTCCTCGGTATCTTCTTCAAAAATTGACACGACATCTTCCAACTGCGGAAGCAACGTATAATAAAAATCTGCCAGATGATTACGTCCTATTTTAAATTCTGTTCCGCCGGACTGCAAAAGCTTTTCAAACAAATGAAGCTTATGATACACTGTTTTTTCGACCTTAAACAGCCTGTCCTTTTCCAGATAATACGCCTGGTCAATTCCATACATAAACTGCGGCATCCGGCAGGTGACCGTAATCCCGTGAAACTCGTTTGGATTTCTTCCTTCCAGCTTTGTTTTCCGTATGGTCATCTGAAGCAACGGTTTTCCAATACCGGCTTTTAGCATTCCTTTACCGGCTTCTGCATCATCTTTATTCTCATACTCTATCGGAGTCTGCTCAAGCAGACGGTAAAATTCATCCAGCTTCCAGCCACGCAGTTCAATACTTCCTGCCTTTTCCACCGACTTTCGCAGATAGCCGCCGTTTTTCTCTACGATTGTTTCAAAATCCTCCACTTCACGCAGGGATTTTTCCATAAATTCAAGCCACTGCTGGCTGTTTTCCGTAAAATTGCTCCGCTTGTGACTGAACGGTGTGCTGTTTCCGCAAGGAGCCACTCTCGAATAGGTTACATTTTCTAAAAACTCGTCCAGCTTTTTAACAACAAACAGTTTTTGTTCCCCTGCTTTAAAAGAAACCTGCAGGCTGTTCTTCTTTTTTTGCAGTCTCGGAACAAGCAGAACTCTCACCTGTTCTTCCGTCGTAGAGCACATTATTTCATTCGCATGCTGTTGCTGAAATGCCGTCAAAAAAGTTCTTCCATTATAGTCCGTTGCATCACCCAGACGATTTTTTACAGTATATTGCTGCACCTCCTCCAACAGTGCCGATATATAGCCACAGGTAGAACCATGATAATAGGTCGAATAATAGGAATGCTTGCACCGACTGCAGCTGCATTCCGTCTGCAGAATCCGCTCCCGGTTTACAACCAGCTGTACCGAAAACGGATAGCTTCTTTCTTTTGCCTGTGCGTTGGAAACAATCACCTGCTCGCCATTTTGCAGATATTGTATCTTGACTTTTTCTAAATCAAGCTTACCATTTTTTCTGATTTTTCTGCCTTCCTCAAATGCATCCTCCTGAAAGTTCCAGCCTTTCCGTATCTTGGAAAAATCAAAATAAAAATAGCCAATCAAGGCTTCATAATTCCAGTTTTCCTTCGTTTCAGCCTCTTCTGCCATCGGATTTAAAACCTCATATTCTTTCTTTAGTTCCTCTGCTTTCATTTTCTCTGTTCCTCTCTGTCTGTGCCTTATATTAACCGCATTTCTTATCGCATCTGTGCTTTATACTGACCGTTTTCCTGCCGTGTCTGTACCTTGGTTCTTTGGCAGAATAATTCCCGTTTCAAAACGCCTTAGTATCCCGAAAGAATTTCAAAAAAAGCATCCTCCGCAAAATGGCTGATATAACCCGGAATCAAATCCTGCTTTGTAATCCGGCATCCTCCGTTTCCTGCCTGTAAGAGTTTCTCATGCCATGCCGCAAGAGTTTCCGGCTCTTCCCCGCTTATCAAACGGTGTGGTGCTCCGCACAAGCTGATACAAAACGACTTTTCGACTGCGGTGCAGGCACGGATAATGTGCTCTGCTGCTTCACACGGCTCCTGTGCTATGACTGCGTCAACCCCGGAAACGTCTGTAGTTCTGTAGTCAAAGCTTTCCGAAATACATAGCAGTCCGGCGATTTGCCGTTCCGGCAGAAGAATAAACGGATCCATGGCTGTCATTTCATAACCGTTTTCCACAAGGAGTTTCGAAAGCCGTGCCTGTTTTCCACAACCAACCTCCAGAAGCCGTGGAAATTGCTCTTTGGGAAAACGCTTTTTCACATACTCTGCCATATACTGCTGTCGTGTTTTTAAGCCTTTTTTCCAAAGACAGAAATCTACGGTTTCATCATAAACCACACCGCTGCGCAGATTCAGTACATCCTCGCAGATTTTTTTTAACTCTTCGGTTGTAAAATTGAGTGGATTTTCCTTACGAAATGCAAGAAAATCTTCGATGCTCAGTTCCATAAAAATCCTTCCATATAAAAAGTCCGTTTTCCAGTGTCATATACCCATGATGGCTGTTTTCCTTTGGTATGGATGCCGAACCGGGATTCATATATACAAAGTTTTCATACTCTGTGCATTTCGGCACATGAGTGTGTCCGCCAAGCAGAATATCACCTTTGGCAAGAGGTGGTGGATTAAATTCCCCATAAATATGTCCATGCGTCGCATACAAAAGACAGCTTCCCAAATCCAGCACTGCATAATCTGCCAGAATGGGAAATTCCAGCACCATCTGATCTACCTCCGCATCACAGTTGCCGCGCACACAAAGAATCTGCTCTTTTCTTTCATTCAGCAGGGCAATCACCGCTTTGGGTGCATAGTCTTTTGGTAAATCATTGCGCGGCCCATGATATAAAATATCGCCAAGCAAAAGCAGGCGATCTGCCTTTTCTTTTTCAAATGCTTTCAAAACTTCCCTGCAATAAAACTCTGAGCCATGAAGGTCAGAAGCAATCAACCATTTCATTTTATACTTTCCTTTCACAAATAAGCCTTGAGGACAAAAGAGAAGCCTCCTGTGCGAATTTCTTTAAGTAACTTTATTTTGTTGTATTCGCAAAAAAGCTCCGGAATGGAGATTTTTATGTTCCAGAGCACCATTTTCCAGAAAGAAAAAGAACAGACACAGCCTCGAAAAAATTTCGAGGCTGTGGTCTTTGTGGTATTTAGTATGCACCTTTTCTTTTTAAAAGAGCAAAAACGGTTTTAAACATAATACAGAAATCAAACCAGATACTCCATTTATCAATATACTCTGTATCCAGTTCTACAATTTTATCAAAATCCGTAATCTGGCTGCGGCCGCTTACCTGCCATAAACCGGTAATACCAGGCTTAATGCTCATTCTGCGCCAGTGATTACGCTCATATTTGACCACTTCATCCATAGTCGGTGGTCTGGTGCCTACCAGACTCATATTGCCGATTAAAACATTAAAAAACTGCGGCAGCTCATCAATGCTTGTTTTTCGGATGAACTTTCCAACTCTGGTGATTCGCGGGTCATCCTCTATTTTAAACATCATACCGTCTTTCACTTCATTCTGTGCCTGCAGCTTTGCTTTCAATTCTTCTGCATTCACGCACATACTGCGGAACTTATACATCATAAACGGTCTGCCGTTAAGTCCTGCACGCTTCTGCCTAAAAATAACCGGTCCCCTGGAATCCAGCTTAATGGCAATGCCGGTAAGCAGCATGATTGGGGAAAAGACGATAATTCCAAGCAGACTTCCTATAATATCAATCACACGTTTCGCCGCCTTGGAGGACTGATTCAGGCAAACCTTATGGTAAGTAATTACCGGATAGGTTCCCACACTGCTGACATAACGCTGTGCACCATGTGCTTTGTACAGGCTCATGATAACACGGATAGACACTCCCATTTCCAGACAGATGTCGATATATTCCTGAATGTCAACAACATCCGTTTTCCGATGCATAATGTAAACCTGACCGATACTATAATCCAGAAGAATCTGTTCCAGATTATCCACACTTCCCAGATAACGTTTGTCTTCCGTTTTTTCCAGACTGACATAGCCAATCAGCTGAACCGAAGTATTACTTTTAAACAGATACTGCTTAAACTTTTCTAAGCGTTCAATTTCACCTACTAAAAGTACCCGCGGCGCATTTATTTTGGAATGTGTTGCCACAAAACGCATAATAAACGCACTTTCTAACAGAAAAAAGTAGGAAAATGCTGCATAGGCTCCAAAAAAATATGGATCGAACTCGTGACGCGGCATATAGACCAGAATAATCATTGCCGTTGGCACTGCTGATGTCAGAAACGACTTGGTAACATTATTAAAAGTACGGTCTACATAAAAAAAAGTAGTTATGTTATAAGTTCGGGCATCCTTGTTTGCCATCATAAAAATCAGCATGAAAACAATGCAGATTGGAGCATAACACTGCATTGATTCTGAAAAAGGAATCCGTGCAAAGATGGTGGATGCAAAAAACGAAATCACCATCATCAGACAGTCACTAATCATATGAAGCAGGTTCGTATTTGCTCCACGATTAAATTTTCCCATAGAAAAGCCCCCTTTATGAAATAAACTGAAACACAGTTTTTCTTGTTTGTTCTGTTGTGTCTTTTCCTTCCGGACGACCAACGAAATATACGTCCACCCCGGCAATGAGTTCCAGACATTTTTGCCCTATTTGGGGGGCATATTTTTGTTCTCCCAGCAAATGCCGCAGAAAAAGATTATTTGCGCATATTCTTAGTTTATCAATGCTTTTAATTTCCTGTGCAAAAAAATCTTCTCCTCTATGTACACCAATCATAATAAATGCTTTTAGCGGTTTTTCTGTTAAATCAAATTCTCCCTGATACGGAACAAGGAATTTATCCTTCTGCTCATTGATGTAAATGAGCTTATTCAAATCATAACCGCATTCCACCGCTACGTTACGGCACAGCTTCTGATATGGAAATGCCGGATACACCATGGTGCCCTTTTCTTTTTCATATGTTGCAATTACCATGTCGTCTGCCATCAACTTCCATCCGGCTGCCAGATAAGAATTGGTCAGAGTGGATTTGCCGCTGCCGCTTTCCCCGGCAATGAGGATTGCATCTGTTCCGTTATGCAAAGCACTGCAGTGAATTGCCATTTTCCCACGTTGCAAAAAAAGCATTGCCATACCAAAACCAAGGAGATAATTTTTTAAACGCATTTTCTTCCCCTCCGGCTTTAACTGGTAAACAAGCTTATTTCCGGCTTCTGCATAAAAAATACAGGTACGGTTTTGCAGCCAGCTGAATTTTTCTCCAAATTCATACGATATTCCGCTTTTTATTTTGGGCAAAAGCTCTTCCGGCATGCTTCCACTGCAAATTGTAATATCCGGAGCTTTGATGTTTTTTTCCGTTGCCACAAGCTGTGGAAACTCTATATCCGAGGTTAAAATACACCCATATAAATAATAAAAAAACATTTTTATACTTTTCTCCAGTTTTTTACCTGTTTTTTGTTTTTTCAAATATATAATACCATTTCATGTGTCCAAAAGCAAGTACAACTTTTTTCATTTTCTTTCAATCCTGTTAGAATTGTTGACAGGAAAGGGAAAAAAAGCTATTATGCCTGTATCAGCAATACAAAATAAAATATCAAATAGAAAACAAATATGGAGGATATAAGCATGAAAAAGTGGAATGCACCAGAATTTGCAGAGCTTAACATCAACAAAACAGCAAACGGTTCTTGGGATGTAGATTGGGAAGGACCTTTGGATATTGTTTTTGCAGATAAGAGTAACGCTGACAGCAACGATAAGACAAATCAGGAGTCCTAATAAAAAGAATAGTAACCTCGTCAGAATCTGACGGGGTTTTCTTTTTATGTCGGAAATAAGTTTTATATGCTATAATAAAGCATACGAAAAAAATACATTTTCAAGCTGGAGATTACCATGAGCGGAATTTATGGAATAAAATATGAGAGTTCCGTTTTTTCTGACCTTCCCATCCATTCCATTGCAAAATGGAATCAGGTCTATGGCAAGGAAAATAAGGAACAATATGATAACACCGGTCTTTCCATGGGATGCTTTTTAGAAAAGCTGTCAGATACTGCCATATGCAGCAGCCCGGTCATCAAAAAAAACAGTAAGCTTGCAGTTCTTGATGTTGTTCTGTACAACCGGGAAGAACTGATGCAGCTATGTCACACTAAAAAAGAGCTTTCTGATGAGGAACTGCTTTTTACCTATATGGAGCAGTTTGGAGCAGATGCCTTAAAAAACGTCAATGGCGATTTTGCAGGTGCAGTTTACGATACAGCAAACCGCACGCTGCTTCTGTTTCGCGACCATATGGGCGTCCGTCCTCTCTTTTTTCAACAAAAAGAGGATTTTGTTGCATTTTCTTCAGATATACGCGGTATCACTGCGCTTCCTATTGCCGATACCGCCATCAGTGAGGACTGGATTTATAAAACCATCGCCGGATTTTCGGTCATAAGTACAAAAAACACGGAATTTACTTCCATATTCAGCGTAGAGCCGGCAGAATATATCACCTTTACCTTTCCGGAAAAAGGCAAAATCATTACAAAAAAAAAGAAATACTGGAAGCTCGGAAGTAAAAAAATCCGACTTTCTTCCAATGAAGAATATCAAAAACAGCTTCGGGCACTCATTACCGATTCTGTCAAACGTCGTCTTGACGCAGTTTCCGGTCCTGTCGGTGCAGAATTATCCGGCGGAATGGATTCTGGTGTCGTTGACATTCTCATCAACCGTGCCGGCAGGGAAGGCATTTTCTTTTCCTGGTCGCTTGATCCAAAGGTACTGCCCATGGCAGAGGAAGATGAACGCCTGATTATTGAAGACATCTGCCGTCAGGAACACATTGTTTGCAACTATAGCGGGGCAGTTCCGTTTCTTGACGAAAACAGCAATCTTGCCGAAAGCTTTCGTCAAATAGGGGTTCCTCTGCATTTGGAACAGCTTCCTGCACTCTGTTATGCACTGCCAACCTACATCAACGCTCTTACCATCTGTGAAACTGCACAGTTTATTAATCGCAGCGGTTCTCGCATTGTTTTTACAGGGCATGGAGGAGATGAAGGAGTCAGTCACCGCTGCAACCCTTACGAGTTATTCTATCACAGGGAATATGCTTCTTATTTCCGTCATTTCTGGAACATTGCCAATGGTCAGCCGCACCGGATAATCCGGACGTTAAAATACTGTTTCCAAAACCTGAACTTTGCCCACCATCGTTTTCATTCGGCATTTCACATGGTGGATGGTGCACCAAAGCTGCTTAATGCAGATTTTGCCGCAAAATATTCCGAACAGGATATGCCGCACATTTCCTTTGCCTACGATCCAAAATCACACATCAATGCAGGTGCCACCTGTAACCGGCTGGCTAACGTTTCCCTGCTTGGTGCCTACTGTGGTGTCCGTTACCTTGCTCCGTTTATGGATTATCGGGTAATTGATTTTGCCGTATCCATTCCAAGAAGCCAGTACCTGCAGAACAATACCAAGCGTTTTATTTATCGGGAAGCCTTTAAAGATATTATGCCGGAATCATTATACCGTCTGACCGTCAAAGAAGACAACAGTAAGAAAAACCTGCAGCCGGATCCAAACTGGTATACTTCTTTTGCGGAAAAAAAAGAACAGGTTGGCAATTATCTAAACCGGGATTTCTGGAAAAAATATCTGAATTACGAGGAAATTGATGCCTGGTTAAAACGTAGCGAACCGGCACCGGAAGAACGAGAACAGGAAAAAAACATTTTAATCCGTCTTTTTTATTGTGCCATGATACAAAGCCTGGTAGAAAAATCCAAGAGTTAATCGCAGGGCGCATTGTTCCTACGAATAAAAATGCCGGAGAGCAAAACAACCGACAAAATCAGGATGGTTGTTTACGCTTCCGGCTTTTTTGGGCAGCAATTGCTGTTGTTTTCCACGTTTCATTTTAGCATTTTTATAACTATGGACGTCTATTCTGCAGAAATAAACTTTAACTCCTTCAGCTTTTCTAAAAAAGTGCAGACAGAAGCAGAGCACTCTTCTTCCGATACATCATATTCAGCCAGCAGTTTTTCTATGATTTCACCAACAGAAACCTGTGTCTGAATCATGTCCCAGATATCGTTTCCAACGCCCTTAATCATAAAATATTTTCCTGTTTCAAAATCAATCATAACTTTTTCACCTGCAAGCTCCGTTACATTAATATTTTTTATCAGTTTCACCTTTACATCTCTGTTCATTGCACGTTCCTCCCGTTTTTTCTTTTATTGTATACTTTTTCCGGCAATTTTGCAATACCTCATCAACTTCTAATAAGTTTTTTCTTTTATTTTCTTTCCATCTGGTATATAATGATACCAAGGAGGGAACAATGACATGTACAAAATTCTGTTAATTGATGATGATGCCGAAGTATTGGAAATCAATAAAAAGTTTCTGATGAAGGAAGGATATCATGTAGCTGTTTCCACGTCAGCCGCCAAAGCCATTCCAATCATAAAAAAATATCCGTGTGACTGCATCGTCCTGGACGTTATGATGCCGGAGTTAAACGGCTTTGATGCCTGTGCCCAAATCCGCAGTTTTGCAGATATCCCCATTATTTTTCTCACAGGAAAATCTGCGGAAGAAGACCGCATCCACGGTCTGATGCTTGGTGCAGACGATTACATTGTAAAACCATACAGCTTGAAGGAGCTTTCCCTGCGGATTCAGGCACTTATGCGCCGCAGACAGCTTGCTCAAAATGCTTCCCGCACACCTGTACCCTCCACCAGACTTTCTTTTCCGCCGCTACTCATTGACACTATGGAACACAAGGTATACTGCAATGAAGACGAAATACCGCTCAGTAACCGGGAATTTTCCCTGTTGCTGCTGCTTGCATCCAATCCCGAAAAAACTATTACCTTTGAAGAAATCGGAACTAAAATCTGGGGAACCTACACGGAAGCCGACCGCCGCTCCATTATGGTAAACACCAGCCGGCTGCGTAAAAAACTGGAGAGCAGTCCGGAATTAGACGGTATTATTGAAACCGTCTGGTCCGAAGGCTATCGTTTCATTCCCAAAAAAGGAAAGGCTGGATTAAACCATGGCTAAAAAACAATTCAAAACACCAGCACTTACTGTTGAGGAACTGACAGCCGAGCTGTATCTTTCCAAAAAGGACTTAAAAAGGGCGAATGACCTTTTAACAGCACAGGAAAAGACCCGAACTGAACTGTTCGCCAATCTTTCCCATGACCTGCGTTCTCCCATCACTGCCCTGCGCAATTCCATTGATTATATCCTTACTTTGGACAAATACACCAGGGAAGAGCTTCAGCCCATTTTCCACCTGATGCAGAACCGCATTCTTACCATGGAAGCCCTGATTAACAATCTTTTTCTGCTTACAACCTTGGAAAATACAGCCATTCCTTTCCATTATGAATCCGTTGCCATTGGCATGTTTCTGGAAGATTTCTTTTTTAACTGTGAGGCTGATCCAAAATACGCAGAAAGAACTCTTATTTTGGATGTTCCCTTCGACATGGACGCTGTTCTCTCTCTTGATACGGCACAATTCACCAGAGTGCTTGATAACCTTTTCAGCAACGCTTTAAAATATTCTGATGCCGGTGCTTCCATTACATTAAGTGCCGTTCAGACTGACTCCGCAGTTACAATTACGGTATTGGACACCGGTATCGGAATGACTGCAGAGCAATGTGAAAAAGTATTCGACCGCTCCTATATGGCTTCTCCCGCCCGTACACCGGATGCAAAAACCGGCTGTGGTCTGGGCCTTTCCATTGTCAAAGCAATTGTCGAACGCCATGACGGTACCATTCACTGTCAAAGCACGTTGGGGTGCGGAACTTCTTTTTCCATTACCTTACCCCTTTAAATACTTACGCAGCCCACACCGCAATTCGTAAAATTAGCTCGCATTTTACTCATTTGGCGGCGTGGTGCTAATCGCAAGATAGAAGCAAAACTCTTCCTCGCAAGCAAGCTTGCAGTCTGTGTTTTGCTTCTATCTTGCTGAATAGTTACTATTTTTGTAACAATATTGATAGAATTATTTACAAAAAACAATTTTTATATTATATTCATTGCTGTAAGGCAAAAGAAAATTACAAAAGTAACGAATGGCAACTAATCTCTGCGGGCAGCAGAAGATTTACAATTATTTTTTAAAGGAGTGTCGTATTTATGAAAACATGGATTACACCAAACGTAGAAGAATTAAACATTAACGAAACTGCACAGGGACAGAACATCTCCACCAGTTTTGACGAAATCAGAGTAGACCAGAACGGCAACTACTGGGTTAGCTTTTCCAGCGGTGCTGACAGCCAGCCAGAAGTTACAGGTACAATTACAGTCAACTAGTACTTTTTCCTCTATTTACTTTTAAGTGTAACTCTTCATTGATATAAGAAATATTCCGGCGGCAAGGCTTGAATATCTTTATATCAGGCAGAAAACCGCAGTCATGACAGAATCCGCACTGTTATGGCTACGGTTTTTTTGCTGCTATGTTACTTTTTTATACTGCATCAGAAACAGGCTGAGTGATTGAAGCACAGTAATATTCTGTACCATGGTTGTATCCGAAAGCTCCGGCAGCTCCCTGACCTCTTTTCTCAGCTTTTCCAGCTTTGTTTGATTTAAAAACTGCGTCAACTGCGGATTAGACAAAAGAGAAAGCACCTCCTCCTTATAATTGCTCCACTGCAAATTTGAGCGAAAAACAAAATCTGCGCTCTGCAATCCACGATGGTTTACGTCATTCCGGATTGCCTGCGGAACAATGTCTTCCATATATTCCCGTACCATTCGCCGCTCTACGCCATGGTTCACAAAACATTCCATCGGTAAGGACATACAGAACTCTATCATTCGTTTGTCCTTTGTCGGATCACGCAGTATAATTCCGTGTGCAAGCCCAAGCTTTGTATCATACAAACCCAGATGCTGGAATATCCGAAGGTCATTCATAAAATTTTTATGCTCTTTTTCTGAATCCATGGCAGACCCGCCACCCTGACGCAGCATGCGGCGGATTACCTTTTTAATGCGATATTTTTCTTTCAGCCGCTCCTGTAAAAAAGAGTCCTCAATCATGGATAAATCCGGAACCCACTTCTTCTTCCATTCGCTTTTCATGACACGAAGGACGTTTCCTTTTGTTACTCTTCTTTTTTTCATAAATTCGCAGACTGCCGTTTTGGCTTCCAATACTTTCAGCTTTTGCAGACGCTGATATACCAGGGATAAAATAGCACCATACGAAATTGTGGAATTTCCAAACTGTCCTTTTAGCACCATACAGCAGCCCTGTGTTTGTGCCTGCCGATAAATTTCATCCATCCAGAGCAGATTGGCGTTTGATTTTCCCGGCACTTCTGTATATCGCACAAACCGCTCTATCTCTGAAAATGCCGCTTTCCCCTCACAGGAAACAAACTGCGGACGCAGATTGGAATGCTGGGACGCAAGAAGCATCGGTCCTGCCGATTCGTCCATCAAATCAAAGCCATCCACACACGGAAAATCCTTTAACGGAACCGAAGTATAAGTAAATAATTCTTCTCCACGTTCTGCCAAAAGCGGAGCCGCCACACAAGCCACCGTCGAGGAATCCAGTCCGCTGCTTAAAGTCATAGCTGTTTTCCCGGCAGAGCGCAGCATCGACTGCACACAGGTCTGAAAAAGCTCCAGAAACCTTTTCTTATATTCCCCATCCTCCGACAGCACAAGCTTTTTCACAGATTTTGTCGGATTCCAGTAGCATATCTTTTCTGTTTTTTCTTTTGTGACACGAAGATAGTGTCCGGCCTCCAGCTGATACACTCCCTCAAATGGGGTAAGCCCCGGAAACAGAATCATATCCGGGGCACGGAACGCCTCACAGCCTGCCAGCCACTTTTCGCAAAACTTCATGTTTTCTTCCCCAAACGCCTGTAAAATAGGACCATAGGTCGTGGAAAAAACAAAATCCTCATTGCGCAGACAATAATTGATGCAGCGGCTGCCGGTATGATCCGTATAAAGGAGCACCTGATTTTGCGCTTCCAGATAAATGGCAAACGAAAAAATTCCAACCAGATGCTGGACAAAATCTTCCCCCCACGTTAAAAACGCCAGATACGCCAACTCCCCATCCGTCATTTCGTCTGTTACACCGGAAAGGACCTCCAGCAGTTCCTCTCTATTATCCAGAATACAGTCTGCAGTAAAGTAAATCCGCTTCTTTTCATCATAAAATGGTAATTTTTCTTTTTCCGAGCCACAAATTACATATTGATGTGCACAGGAAAAATAAACAGAGCCTTCCACCAGACGGTCAATCCTGTCTATGCGGTATTCTCTCATGCTCTGTTCTATTTCAGAAATTTTTGTCCGATCTATCTGCTTCTTTTGCAGGTGGACAATTCCCCAGATTGCACCTGGCATGGCTTTTCGCCTCCTTTTTTTGAAATGTACTCGCATCAGAAAATTACAAAAATACATAAACTGGTACCGGTTCTGCAGTAAATTTACTGCCACTCACTCACGTATCCTGTCAACCAGCAAGCTTATCTGCTCCTTTGTCGTGTCACCTGTCATCGGTCGAAGCAGTTTCAGCACCGGAGCTGCCTGTACCAGCTGAATACATTTTAACATATCCTCCGGCGGGAAAGCACAGGAATTCGAAAAAACCGGGCGCATAAACAGATTATCCAAAAGGGCATATAATGCCGTTTTTCCCTGCAACTGCTGTAATACAACTTTTTCTACGTTCTGCCGGTTTAACATTATCGTTCCGCCAAGTTCTGTTTTACTGGCACAAAATTCTGCGGTTCTGCTGACCGCAAACTTATCTCTGTCTTCATCAATATAAATCAGTTCACTGGTATCCAGATGAGCTCTATGAACTGCATCCCGACAAAGCTTCTGCTGCGGAAATGCTGGAAATACTACTGCTTTTCCATCTTCCTCCAAGTCAACAACTGCCACATCATCCGCCAGAAGCTTTGCTCCCTGCTCCAACAGTCTGGCGGTCAGTGTGGACTTGCCGGAACCGCTTCCACCACAAATCAGATATGCTTTTCCCAAAAATTTCACCGCACTGCAGTGAATGGCAAGCTTTCCCCTCTGCCAAAATACCATTGCCATGCAATATCCAAAAACAAATGGTGTCAGTTCTTCTAACGGAACACCTTTTTTCGGCTGTATTTCGATTGTATTTCCACCACAGACCAAAAAGCTTCCTTTCTGATTAGAAAAATGTATTTTTTCCTTATTGACACAGAGCACCTGATTGGAATAATCCTCCGACCAACCATCCGCAGGACAGTCCGGCAAAATAATCCGAAGCTCCGGCTCTTTTGTTTCCGCTGCTTTGATTAACTGCGGATATTCGACATCTGATTCCAGTATTATTCCATAAATTTTATAATAATATTTTCTTCGGTTCATAAGACTCCTTTCCGCCGCTGCTGCTTCTGTTGTTACTGGTCAGGCATACCTCATTCCAATTGCAAATTGCTATATGAAGCAAGTATTCAGCCCAAAAAGCTTGTATTATTTTCGCAAATGTATTATACTTATTCTATCTAAAAAGTAAGGAGGCAGCCATGAATCCGGTTTATCAAAATATTTTTACATTGACAAAAGCAGCGATTTACTGCCAAACACCAGAACCTCTGCTGCCACCTAATGACTGGACACAGCAATATGACTTATTGCGTCGCGGCAAGCTTCAGGGCATCGTTTATAAAACAGTTGCCTCTCTTCCTGAACAGGATCAGCCGGTAACAGATTTTTTAAATACCTGGAAATCCACTGTTTTTTTTACCGGATTTCAGCAGCTGGCAGCTACGCAGGAAATCCGCTTTGTCTTGCAGGAAGCTAAAAAGCAGGAGCTTGTTCCGGTTTTATTCAAGGGTCTGACTCTTGCCGCCCTATACCCAGAGCCATCCATGCGCTTTTCCAGCGATGCCGATTTATTCATCCAAAAGCAGCAACGTCCTGCCATGGAAGCCCTGTTAATATCTCTGGGCTACAGCAAGGATGACAGTGTATCCAAAGAGCATGTGCCGGTCTACCGCATTGACCAAAATAACCGCAGGCTTTCCATCGAACTGCACGACTGTCTCTGGGAAGATTATACTGGAGCACAGGCAGACCTGCTCGAATCCATTAATTTAACCAATCCGGACACCCTGCTTGACATTTCGCCTTTTGGCTTTCCAATCCGAACCCTCGGACATGAGGAGCATCTTGTCTATCAGGTTTTCCATATTGCAAAGCATTTTGCTTTTGAAGGTATGCGCCTTCGTTTTCTGACCGATATTACTTTATTTGTCAATGCCTACGAAAAGCAGATTAATTGGAAACATTTCTGGCAGACCATGGAGAAGCTTGGCTACTCCGTTTTCTGCAATATTCTGTTCCAAATCTGCATTACCTGCCTTGGCATGACAAACAGCTTTCCAAAACCGGAAGCTTCTGATTCCGCTTCCATGAACGAGCTGCTGATTACTGACATTGTCGAAGCCGGAAAGGTCGGAGAACATCACATAGAAAACTGGGCTTCCACCGAAATGCTGGCTTCCTACTTTATGCGCGAAGCAAAAACTTCTTCCGGGCTGAAACGAAAACTGGAAATCTTTTTTCCTATGCCCGCCGACCTGAAAGACAAGTTTTCCTATGCAAAAAAATACCCTGTACTGCTTCCTGTTGCATGGATACACCGTTTTTTCAGTGCAATACGGTATTCCATTATGTGCAAATTGAAAAAACAGTCTGCTGCCGATGTTCTTTCCAATGCGGAATACCGCTTATCTTTAATGAAATCCGTCGGTCTGGTGGATGAAAAATAGCTGTTATTATGCCCGATAGGTTGCCACAACCGCATACCCTTCGCCGTTTCCTCCGGTAACATACATATTTCCCGTTCGCAGCCAGGCATGTGCTGTCATTGCGTTATTTTCTGTTCCGACACCCAGATACAATGTGGTCGGTATATTTTTCTTTTTCAAAAGCTTCTGTGCCGTCAGGGCTCGAACCAGACATTTGCTTTCCCATGGGGTATTATTGGCAGATCGGTTTACCTGATGCGCCACAAGCTGCGCATAACGATAGTCCTCATTTTTTCCTTCCATGGAAGATTCCTCGCCTTCCACTCCAAACGTTTTCCTTAAATATTTCATCGGAACAAAACGTATCCGGGCACGATACCATGCAGCATACAGCCACACCGATATCGTTAGCCCTTTCCTATGATTGTCTTTCAAAAAACCTTTTATGCTAATCATATTTTACTGAAATCCTTTACTTCTGCTCTTCTTTTCCTGTACTGATTAAAACAAGCTTCTGCTTCAACGCATTCTGTGCTTCCTCTAAACTCTCCTGAGATATTGCTCCGTCCACCTTCAGCCAGGAATAATTTCCGGAAACCTCCAGACTCTTTTTAAAAATCCGCCGGCTTTCTGCATCCGTAAAACGGAACACACAGGCATCTGCAGGAACCTCTGCATAAAATCCGTTCTCTTCCAGCCCAAAGCGAAGTTCTCCGTCCTCCGCCAGCCGCAGCATGGTAAGCACACGATTGGTTCCCCAGAAAAGATTGTCCTTTATCATCAGTGAAGCCTTGTTTTTGGAATTTGATGCATTTAACAGTGACATCTGATTGTATGGGTATGTGGAACTGTGCCCTCTATAAGTCTGATATGCCGGATATGCAGAATAGTAGGTACCCTCTGCATCCATTACCTGCTCCTTTTCATTTACATATACTGCCGGCACAGGATTCGTCACATCACAGGCATACATCATCAGATTATCTTCATACACAATGTTGCTGAAATCCTTTTCCGTGTTTCCGTCTCCCCATGTTTCAATTCCCCAGAAGCTGTAACGACCAATATTTCTGGAAAAACTGATATTTTCCTGTAAACGGCTCCATGTACTTCCCTGATTGGTATAGCAGGTATCATAAATCCACTCGGAAAAGTTATAATTTACCGTTACATTGGAACCACTGTCCCACACTTCAATGGCGTTTCCATATCTTGGTCCGCGGTCTTTGAGCATTCCGCCGCCAATATGGTGGATGTAGCAGTTTGCAATCGTTATATCAGAAACGTTGCTCATGGAAATCGCATGAAATCCGGCTCCCCGTATTTCCAGCCCCATAATTTCCGTATTCGACACCGTACTTAACGTAAGTGCATGCTGTGGAGCGGCATAATAAATATCCAGCTGTGCCGGATTTTTTTCACTATATAAATATAAGAGTGACTGCTCCCAGTCTACCGCAAAGGAACCATCCTGATTTTCTGATAAATACTGCGGATAACTATAATCCTCTTCATCCGTTCGGACAAGACGCTTCCAGTTGTGTTCTCCATCAATCACCAGATGACCAATATTACAGTCACTTTTGTTAAATGTTCCGTTAAATAATCCCACAACTGAGGTTAAATCTGCTTTCCAGACCGTTTTCTCCTCTGTCTGCGCCCATGACACATCCAGCAAATGATAAAAGTCCAGAATCGGCCGACTGCCTTCTCCATAGGCTGCCAGTATCACATTACTGCCAACCACAAAAGAAGTATCCATAGAAAACACATCTCCGCATTTCAGCAAGATATTCACGTTGGAAATTCCAGAAAAAGCGTTCAATGTTTTTTTTGGTTCCTCCGGTGTTCTTCCACTGTTGGCATCATCCCCTTCTGACGAGGATACATAATAAGTGAGAAGATTTTTGCTTTTTAATTTTGCGGTACTGCAGTCATATAAGCCGGAAAGCCTCTGATTGTCCCAAAGCATTTCAGCCAGAGAAGCTCCGTCTTCCTTTTCTGATGCAGAAAGCAATTCTCCGGAAGAATACAAATCCGCTCTTTTCGAAACAGATACGCAGGCAGTCTCTTCTCTATCTTTTACAGCAGTGTCCGCTGCATCTGCGGTTTCCGTTATTGTCGGAACGTCTTCCGGTATCCAGTCCTTTGGATTCTGGTTTACAGATGTGCCGCAGCCAGATAACAGACATAACCCCATAATGATTGCTAATATCGCTTTCATATTCTTGCGCCTCCTTAAAAAAAACCTTTTTTTCTGACAAGCCAATGTCGTATTCTTCTGCTCCGGATAAAATGCGGAATATAATTTATAATACCGTATTTTTTTAGATTTTCTATACTTCGCTTTTTATCAGAGTGCTTGATTTTTTCTTCATACAATAGCTTTTCCTGTTCTGTGTATAACTCCTGTTCCGGTTTTTCTAACGTAAATTCATTTGGAATAATCCACATGGCATTTTCCCACTGCCATTCCTCCTCTGTAAAATTTATCTGCATTTTTCTCTTCTGAATATGTGCAATCAGAATTTCCTGCGGTTTCTCCGGTAACAGTTTTCCATTCTCATCACAAAAATGGCGATAAAGCTTTCCTTCTTTCCACGCAAAGAGGAAATACCGTTTTGTAATATAAGATTGAAACGGAAGCTTCTGCCAGCTGAAATCCTGAACATACCGTTCCGTTAGTTGGTCGCGGAATACGCGATAACCATATGTCCATGCTAGAATATTCATTCCCATATATTCATCAAAATAGCATGCATATTTTGTGCGGAACGCAGCTTTATACGGATATGACATATTGCCCCTATCCATGCTTTTCTGAAACAGCAGACGAACCTCCTCGCTGTTTCTGTATAAAGTAAGCCATCCGCCCTCTAACAGCTTATCATAACTCTGCAACAGATCCTCTGTGATAAAAGAACGAATATCTCCCAGAATAACATCTAAATCCACATGCCCCCAAAAACCGTATTTCGATATGATTTCCGGAAAAGCCAGCCCCCAGATCGGTTTATAGTCGCACAGCTTATAGGGATATTCCAGTGTTATTTTCATATGCAAAACCTGCTCCAGATTTTTTTTCACTGCAGGCAAATCCGAGTAAATCACTGTTATATTTTTTTCCGATTGCTCCGTTTTCTGGTCTGTAATCAAATAAAAATCAATGGATGGGTTGCAAAGAGCAGTTTTTTTCCAGAGAAAAAAAGTATCCGGGAGTTTTCCCATCCATATTGTCAGCAAACAAATTTCTGTCATACAACCTCCGTCTATTATTCTCCTAAGACATCCTCATACAGACACAACATATTCTGACTCCATCTGTCTAGCGTGTACGATTCCTGCAGTTCTTTTCTGACGTTTTCCAAATTTTTCTTTTTTTCTTCCTGATTATGAAGTGCTTCCATTATTTTTTTAGAAAGGTCTTCTGCGTTTTCCTTTTTATGCCAACACGCATACGGAATTTTCATGTTCCTTTGTGCAGATATATCGCTTAAAACTACCCCACACTCTGCATATCCGGCTTCAATCACGGAATAAGGAAGTCCTTCTTCTCTGGACGGTGACAAAAAAACATCTGCAAAATTATATAACGTAGCAACATCATTTCTCGCTGGAACAATTTTTATCCATGCAGGCATCGCCCCTAAAAGAGTTTTAATTTTTTCATTGACTTTCTCAAAATTTGTGGACAAAGAAATAAGCAGTGTAAATGCTTTTCCCTCTTTTCGCAGCATTTCTGTTGCTTTGATTGCCAAATCCACACCCTTTCTGTAGAAATCAAAGCCAAAAATCAGCAGAACCTTCTCGTCTTCCGGAATACCAAACTCTTTCTTTTCTACTTTTTCATAAGAATCCAGTCTTGCAAAATTTACCCCATTTTCAATAACATACTTTTTGTTCTTTGGATAATCTCTTTCGAGACTTTGCATTACCGACTGGCTGCACGCTACCATAATACACTTTTTATACAGTCTGTGTCGGAGCATATTCTTAAACACACCCTCTATTTTCTGGGAATGATTATGCATATGCAAAATCACCGGCACCTTGGAAAACATGGATGCAAGATAAACCGTCAGATAAAGGGATCTTGTAATAAAGTGCGTATGTATCGCCAAAATGGGATACTTCTTTAACAATTTCTTTATCATCCGGATATCTTTTTTCGGTATTCCGGATAATACTTCAACCATCCTTCCTTCTTCCCTCATCTGATTAATCCAAAGTGCAGCAGCATTTTTTTCCACCTCAGGCACAAACAAATACAGTATTTTTTTATTCTGCTTATTTAACTTTTCCTCCAGATTGAACATCGAAGCCATAAAGTTTCCGCTGTAGGAAGCTGCATAATTGATAATATGTAATATTATTTCCATCTTTTCCTTCCCCTGTCAGATGTTTCGATATTACTTGGATATACTTGCCTTATAATCTTGATGCTTTTTCACAATATAAATCAGACCAAGCGGTTTATACAGCCAGTATTTCACTTTCTTTCCAAATCCGATGTACTTTTTTAAGTATTGATAATATTCGCACATGTACGGAAAACAATACGTTTCTTTCCAAGGTTTATCCGCAGTGATAAAATGCACAACTACCGCTTCTCGGACTTCTTCTTTATGAAGGAGAATATATTTCTTGTGAACAACTCTCTGAAAATTCATCCGATAATCCGTTACCATTAGCACATCCTGAAATAAAATATTGATAATATCCTGATCCCCACAGGTTAACGACTGATTTTGAAGCAGCTGAAGCATTTTGCCGAGCAGTTCTTCCAGAGTAAAACGCATCCGGATTAGCTTCATATTCATTACCAGAACTCCTGCGTTAATATACGTTTGTAGCTGCAATCTGGTTTTATGTTGCTCTTCCTCAATGTCTGTTACGCCAAGAATCATTTTCTGTCCCATATCATAGTCATAAAATTCTGCTACGTTTTTTCGAACCAGAACGTCACAATCTAAGTATAAAATCTTTTCCACGTCCTCTTCCAGAACGTAAGGAAGAATTAGCCGGTAATACGTTGTCAGAGACAGATATTCCCATGCCAGTGGAGCCTTTTTGATTATTTCCATTGCCTTTTGGGGCACCTCATGTACCACCAGAGTTCCGCCGTACAGCACCATTTTTTCCCGCAGCTTCGCTATTGATAACGCATTCAAATCATTGGAAAAAGTATGTGCCACCACCGTTTTGGTATCACAATTTTTTAATAAGGATTCTAATACAATACTTGCCGGCATGATATAATTATCATCACAGCAAAAAGCAATGTGCATCTTTTCCATTGGTCTCCTCCTTGTTGAACATTTTCTTATAGCATGACGATTAACCACCTATACACGCTGTACTGATTATTGCGTACCACCTTTTCAAAAAATTTCAGGTGCTCTCTGTTTGTGGAAAAGTCCGCGAACTCCTGATTCAAAATTCTGGCACATCCGGATAGTACGGCACGCTGTATCGGTTGATCCATATACATAATCCTCTTACCACAGATGCGAATACTTTCCAGAAATTGTTCATACAGCTCCTGCGTATACCCAAGCTCCAGTTTTTTCATGTCCGCCAGCATAATTTCATAAATCCAGTAGGAATCCAGAAGCTTTGCCTGATTTCCTTTAATATGTGAAAAACCGTTTGCGTTCTTTCGGTAGCAATATACAACTGCATCTGTTGTATAAGTTACACGGCTTCTTGTATAAACCAGATAGGAAATAATCGTATCTTCGTACCAGTATCCCTCCGGGAAACAAATATTTTGAAAAAGCTCAGTCGCCATAACTTTTCCCCATGGGAACCCCCATAGCGTTCCGCAGGCAGCTTTCACCTGCTCCTGTTTATGACAAATGACCTTTTCAGTCTGTTTATCAAAAATCTCATATCCGCCTTCTACGATTTGTGCCTGCTTTTCATAGGCAAGACGAAGCAGAGTTTCTATTGCATCCGACTTCAACTTGTCGTCAATATCAAGGAACATCAGGTAATCTGCCGAAAGTTTCTCTAAGCCTCGGTTTCGTGCAGCAGCAGCTCCTCCATTTTTTTGATGCAGCACCTGCACCCGGGCATCGGTCTCATATTCTTTCAGAATATCCTCGCTGCCGTCACTAGAACCGTCATTTACAAGAACCACCTTATACCGATATTGTGTATTCTGCGAAAGAACGGAAGTCAAACAGTCTTTTATATACGCTTTGGCGTTATATACCGGCACAACAATTTGCAGATGATATTTCGCATCTATTGTCTTTTCTTCCCTCAGACAGGTTATTTCTCTTTTCGGATAAAGCTCCTGCAAAGCAGCACGATCGTTTTCCAGATATTCTGTTTTCTTAATCTTGACTATTTTTGACAGGGTCTGACTTAGCCGACCACCTAGTCTGCTTTTTACTAAAATCCGCTCTGTCAGCCACTTCAATTTTTGTTTCAATGCTGTTACCTCCACGCATTTTTCAAGTCATGCAACCATGACCGAAGGAAAAACTTCCATGTAGCCAACAAGCTGATGCGGCGCATTTCCCGTTTTGTTTCCGAAACCTCTTTTTTCATATGATTAAAACGATACATCCGGTATAATCTTCTTAAAAATTCAAATTCCACTGCATTTTTCTGGCTCTTTGTGAAATTCTGATACGCTTGGCGGCATGCTTCACGATATAATAACTCGCCTTCAATATTACGCATGCTGTAATTTGTAATCTTTTCTCCAATTCCGAAATTCGCATAGCTGCAAAGTATTTCAGGAACATAGTCTACGGTATATCCGGCTCTTAATAATTTCAATATTAACGTTGAATCCTGCTTACATGGCACAATGGAAAACATACCGACAGACATCACACATTCTTTTTTTACAAGCCAGAGGGACGTAGGTGCCAGGCAGTCCGTACACATGGATTCGTACAGACAGTTTCCCTTTAAGTCTTTTTTAATTACATAAGTGACATTGCCATTACAGTCTAACTGCTCTACATAACAGTACACCAATGCAAGTTTTTCATCCTTACTGTTTTCAAATAGTGCTACCTGTTTTGCAATTTTATCCGGATAATAGGTATCATCATCATCCAGAAAAGCAAGATATTTTCCTCCTGCTGCTTCAATACCAACATTTCTGGCTCCGGCACCACCCAGATTCTTAGGGTTCTTCACATACCGTATTCTGGAATCGGCTTTATAGCCACGCATAATGGCTTCAACCTGCTTACGAAACGGAGATTCCTCTCCATTGTCATCTACCACAATAATTTCCAGATTGGTATAAGTCTGTCTTAAAATACTGTCAATCGCATTGGTTAATGTGTCATTACGCTTATAGGTCGGAATAATGACCGAAACTAATGCGGCGTTTTCACTCCTATTTACTTTTTCCACTTTCCAATCCTC
>CAZJAA010000013.1:33659-68162 GCA_964544055.1 uncultured Lachnospiraceae bacterium
CCTTGTTTTTCGAAGAAAAATGCGAGCCCATGCGAGCAGAGGATTTTCCTCCCTTGTTTTTCGAAGAAAAATGCGAGCCCATGCGAGCAGAGGATTTTCCTCCCTTTATAAAATTCAGATAATATGAAAACTCCTCTGTTTTCCATGTAAAAAGCAGAATGCTTCCTGTCGTTACACAAAAACTGATACAGCCATAAACAAGAAATCTCAGCAGCAGATTGTTCATCGGTATGGTTCGGCAAAGTAAAAATGAAATTCCCATCTGCACAAGCATCGCTGCTAACATTCCGGTGGTTGCCAGATAATACTTTCCGGCAGAACGCCCCAACCGTTTTTCATATAATAATTTTGCTTTTAAAACAGCCTGTATAACATAAGTCAGAAAAGTTCCTATAAAAATACCAAGCATTCCAATGCGCAGTCCAAGCACAATGGAAACTACCAGATTTACAACCGAACCGGTAATGGATACATACTTATCCTGTTTAAACAAGCCGGAAACTTCCATGACTGCCCATAACGGTCGGTGCAAAATTTCCATAAATAAATTAAGACAGCAAATAAATACAACCTCTGTCGGCAGGACAAATTCTTCTTTCTTAATCCACAATTCAATAAAAGTATCCACACAGCAGAAGGTACATACACTTGCTATGGAAGCCAAGATAAAAAAGAAATATAGCAGCCGTTTAAAAACAGTGACACATTTTTCTTCATTTTCCGTTACCATCAGGTTTCCCAGACTCGCTGTTAATCCGCCATAAGCAATCTGATTGGATATTTGCCTGAAAATTCCAAGTACCAGAGAGTAATTCGAGTAGTAACCCACCTGAAGAGTATTCACTAATGTGGATATTAACATATTGTCTGTGGAAGTCGTAATTTTTCCAGACAAGGATTTTACAAAAAGATTTTTTATATTTGAAAAAACTTCCTTTCGTTCCTCTTTAGGCAAGGTATCCACCGTTTGATTCAGCCATGGATACTTCTTATCCACTACTTTAGAACCGATAATATTTCCTAAAAAGGTTACACCAATGGAAACCAGCAGAAAAACAACAAACTCCTGCACAAAAACCAGTACAGCCACCTTGAGTATCACACCGGCAAGACGCATTATCATATTAATTTTAGACAAAACATAATTTTTCTGGTCTGCGTTCAGCAAGGATAACTTGTAGGAAAATAAATAGGACGCTGACAAGTCTAACACAAAAAGCAAATATACAATTCTTACATAAGTCAGAGAATAATCTACAGAATTTACGAGATAATGAATCCATGGGCAAAGCAACACCCCTATCAGCAAGGTTGCTCCGGCAATAATACGGTACGCTACCTTAAACAGCTGCATCAGCTGACATACTTTCTCATGATTACTCTCCGCTAATGGCTTGTATAAATTGTAAATGATGGCAGAGCCGACTCCCAGTTCGGTCAGCGACAAAACAGACAATACCTCGGTAAATAATCCGTTGAGACTCACTGCCTGGTTGCCAAGATAATTTATCATTACCGTTCTGACAACAAAATTCGTCAAAATGGAAACTGCCTGAAAGGCAAATGCAAATATTATATTTCGTATACTACTTTTTGTACGTGCCATACTTCTTTGTACCCTTCCTCTGATCAGTGCTGCATTCGTTCGCACATGGTTTTATAAGTTACAACCTCGGCTTCTTTTGGGGATACTTCGGAAACAAAGCTTAAAATTTCCAGAAGTTTTCCTGCGTTTACCTCCGAAAGGTCATGAAAATAAAAAACAATCCACTTTTTTTCTTTGATTGCTGTTTTTATCGTCTGTTCATATTTATTTACATAGCTTCCAAGCCATTGACGCTGATGATAATATGGTTCCCCATACTTCTTTTCCCCATATAAATCACTATATTGATAAAACGCTCTTGCCCAGCCATCTGAAGAAGAACTGCCAACCACCTGTCCGTCTCCTCCTGCCAGTATAATTCCATTTACATCAAAGCCATGCTGCAACAGCTGGAATTTATCTTTTACAAAATGCTTTACCATAGTTTCATAATCTGACAGCAATTCTTCCGTCAGAATCTCTTCATCATGTGCAAGAAGCTCTCCGCCCGCCTGTTCTATCCGTTTACATACATCCAGCAGAGTTTCTGTTTTATTAGAAGCAGCAAATGGCAGATGCTTGTTTACTGCCGCCACACATAACGGCAGATTATATTGTTCAAAAATATCTGCAATCTGATCCAGATCCGTCCGACAGTCATCTACAACAAAGGTGATATATGCCTTATCCAATGTCACCTTGCCTTCTGCTGTTTTTGGAAGGTTATTTATAATTTCCATGGAATGCTCTGCATAATCCGCTTTACTTATTTTTCCCAAATCAGCACCTGCCAGAGTAACCTGCTTCTCTATTGTATAGGGCTGAATGGCAAAAAGCGACAAATGCATTTTTTCTGCACTTTCCGGCACAAGAATAATCTGGTTCTCGAAAGTTGTGGAAGAAGCAAAGCTATACGAAGAAACCAGACGGTCTTCGCCATCTAAAAATACAATACCGCCTACCTGTGAAAACCACGAAAAGTAAAATTGAAGTCTGATTTTTTCACCAGCCGTCACAGGAATGTAGTCCTCTTTTCCGGTACATACAAATTTATTTGCATAGCTGTCCCCAAGCAAATCGGCTGTTTTTACCAGATTTCCCGCTGTGTCCCATACATGACCGGTTATCGTATGAAATGGAATGCTTTCATAGGCATTGGTTTCGTATTCTTCTTTAATGGCACATGGCAGCAGCTCTTCCAGACTTTCTTTTCCCTGTACACATTCTTTGATACGGAACAGTTCTGCGTCCGGTAAATAATACTGCTTTTCTATTTCACACTGTCCGGACTCCGGATAAAATACAGCTTTCACGCCTACGCAAAGCAGACCATTCGTATCATAAAAACAAGTAGAAAAGCTGTATAGCTCTTCTCCATTCTCCCCCGGCAGGAAATCCGGTGTGTTTACTTTTTCCGTATTTTCTTCATTGATTTCCGGAACCGTTGGCTGTTCCTGTTCGACTGGTTCCGTTGGCTTCCATTGAGTTATGTCTGTCTGATTATTATTTTCCTGTGCGATACATCCACCAAGCAGTATCATAAGGCAAACGTACATCCCAAGCTTCATTTTTTTCATAATTCTCCCGCTATTTTAAAATTCTTTTTTTCCAGTTGCGCAGAGCTGCTTTTCCAAAAAAGGCCGCAGTTGCCAAAGGCCGGGTTTTCCACATAAGCTTTTTGTATTTTATGCGTTCTTCCTCGTTATAATCTCTCTTATAACCATATAATACATAAAACCGCTTTGCAAAGGAAAACTCAACCATTTTTATCTGCTTTTTTGAAAACTTATAAAATACTTTTTTACATGCATCAAAAAAAAGAGTTTCTCCTTCTATCTTTCTCGGTCCAAAACTGATTCTCGTACTTCCTCCATAATTGTGGTATCTGCAAAGCACCTCTGGAACATAGTCCACTTCATACCCCTGCTCCAATAATTTTAAAATAACAGTGGAATCCTGTTTGCATGGAACAAGAGAAAAATTTCCAACCGAATTCAGCAATTCCTTATTTACCAGCCACATGGAGGTGGATGCCAGACAGTCGTCCACAATTGCCTCATACAGGCAGTTTCCTTTATGTCGCTTTCTGACAATGCAATCCGTATTTCCGGTTCTTCCAATATGCTCCACATCACAATATACCAGAGCAAGCCGACTATTTTTGCTTTCCTGAAAAACAGTCATCTGCTTTTCTATTTTTTCTGGATAATATTCGTCATCATCATCCAGAAAAGCAATATAATTTCCTCTTGCCTCCTGTATTCCTGCATTTCTCGAACCTGCACCGCCCAGATTTTCCTTATTCTGGATGTAGCGTATCCGTTCATCCTGGTACTGTGCTATCCTCTGTGCTGTCATGGCACGATATGGACTTTCCGGAGGGTTATCATCTACAACAATAATTTCAAGATTCTTATACGTTTGGTTTAAAATGCTATTCAGTGCCCTGGACAGCGTATCTGTTCGTGCATAAGTAGGTATCACTACACTTACCAGTTGCTCTTTATGCATTTTTTCTTTTTCTGACTCCATTGCACACCTCTATCACATAATGAAACAATATGGAAAAACACAATGCCATCGCAAATATCAAAACAGGCTTTATCAATACATATATGTTGTTCAAACCCGGTATATTCCAAAACAGGCTCTCCGCTATCCGGTCTGCCACACTAATAAAACTGTAATGTACAATATATATTGTCAGGGAATGCTTATCCCCTATCCATGTAATGACGCTTTTTTTCTTTAATTGCGGCTGATGCAGGGCAAGCAAAAAAGCACCTGTAACAAAAAATATACTTCCTATATACAATTCCTGCCGTTGAAAAAGAAACCATTCTGCAATACACACTGCCTCTCCCAGAAGCATCCAGCATTTGCAACAGCTTTCGCTGACTTTCTGCAGTATTTTCTTCTGCGACCTGCGGATAAACATTCCCAGCAGAAAAAAAGGAAGACCAAACAGTAGAAAATTCCGGTAGTATATTTTGCTTATAGTAATTCCAAGCAAGCTTGCCACATTTCCACAAAGCAGGTGAATACAAAGTAATACCGGTATCAGATAAAAAATCCGGTTATACCAACGAAATTTGTTTATGATTCCAAGGAAAAGATAGCAATATAGCAAAGCAAAAACAAACCAGAGAATATTGACAAACGGATCCTGATTAAATAAAATCCATTCCACGAAATTTCTTAAATTGAAGATTTCGTGCAGTCGCTTGGTCAATGCTTCCAAGGTTCCATGTGAGTTTCCAAACAAACCAATCATTATCTGAAACAAAAGATAATAAAGGCATCCCACAATGCATATTTTTCCAATATGCCACACCTTTCCGGGAATTTTTTTCTGTAAAGCTTCTATATCGGAAGTATCACAAAAATAGCCGGATATCATAAAAAACACAGGAACTGCAAATCGAAACAATGCCTGTATTATTCCATCCAAATGGTAAATGGGACATTTTACATGAAAGAAAACAACACCAAAGCAGGCAAGTCCCTTTAAATAATTCAAATAAAAATTTTTCTGCTTTTCTTTCATCTTCTATTTCCTCTTAAACTGAATAAAATAGGTAGACCGTTCTTCACGCACCCGCAGGGTGAAGATAAGTAAAATAATGATATGAAGTATTCCCGTGTAGTAACGGTAATTCATATAGTTTACCTGCCATACGGCATAAAACATCATCATTCCAAATAAACTCAGTGCCAGGTCTCTTCCTTCTGTTTTTGAAAAGCGTAGCAGCCAGTAGCAAAGCAACAGCATCTGTCCAAAAATCAGCACAGCACCAATGATTCCGGTACTGTAATAGATATAAAGGAAGTAAATATCCATTGCCGTTGTTTCATAGCCAAAGGATTTTAGTAAAAAGCCTGAATTATCCATGTACCCCATACCGTTTAACAGATTGCCATGCGCAATAAAAATCGGGTGATTAATGGACAGGTTTCCTTCTCGGTTGGACTGCATCCAGATTTCGTTCAGCATACCTGTGGAAATACAAACAGCCAGGGTAATCACTCCGATTACGCTGACAATTGCAATTACCAGCTTCCAGTGCTTTCGCAGTACCAGCTTATACTTTAATACAAGATATAATGCCAGAAAAAGTACCATACTTAACAGAGCGGAACGGGACGCAGTAGACAAAATCATCAACATCACGATAACGTCCGCCGCAACAAGCAACATACGGATATATCGGGTTTTTTCGGTTGTCTGCTTTTTCCATTCTTCCCAGACGAAAAAACTCAGCACAATAAAATACAAACAATAATTTCCGCATATGTTTACGTCCGGCATTCCAAAATCTGCTCGATACCGGTCTGTTCTCGAAAAAATTCGAACAAAATAGATTGGATTAACAAAATCACCCGGATGGGTAAATGCACACCACAGCGTCATAATGCCCAGTGCCAGACAGCTTAATTCCAGCCATTCCAGATAGCATTTCTTTTTATATACATACATAGCTGTAAAAAAAGTGATGATATAAAGTGTTACCAGCTGTTCAAAATGAACTCTGGTGGAGTCTGCAATCACCCAGTTTACAAAAACCAGACCATACAAAACCGTATGAAGCACCAGCAGACCTATAGTAAGATAAAACCTGCGATTCCAAATAATTACTCCGTCATACAGGCAGAAAAAGATAATCGCCAGTGCATACAGATATCTTACTTTCAGCAATACACCTGTAAACGGCACATTATCCACTACTGTCATTAACGAAGACAACAGTGTCAAAAAATATAGTGCCATAACTATTTTTTTTTCTTTTATTTCAATTTTCACTGCCGTCTCACCTTTCTGCTTACTTGTCCTTCCAGAAGTATTTTTTCATTCCATCCAGACCATCTTCTTTTTTTATCATGTTTTTTAGCGTTTCTTTTCGTTTTTCAGCAAATGCCGCAAAACTTCCTACCGGTTTTGCCGGCACCCCGGCTACTACCGTACCGGACGGAACATCCTTTGTTACAACGCTTCCGGCAGCAATCACGCAGTCGTCCCCGATTTTTATGTCATACAGGATGATACTGTCTGCACCAATCATTACGTTATTACCAATTTCAATTGTGCCCATGTAATAAGGACTATACATTTTTTCAAAATCCGCTTTGTACTTCGGATGATTTTTTAACATATCCCCGGACATATCGTGGGTAACAAACCGGACACCGGAAGCGACCCAGACATTATCCCCCATGGAAACAAGAATGGGCTCCGTCGGAAGCTTTCTCGGATGATAAAAACACCCTTCTCCCATGTGATGAAAAATGTTATGTTTGCGAATGTATTCTGCGTTTTTATATGCATTTCCTCTCGAATATAACAGCATTTTTAATGTGCACATTCTAACCTGTTTTCCAGTCAGTACCATATTATTCCTCGTTTCTGAGCTTCTTGTCGCCTTTCAGTTTTCGGCGCAGGGCATCATAATTCCGGTTGCCAATCATTTTCTGCAGCAGACGGATTAACTTTTTTTTCAGGTTTCCACCGCCGGACACCCAGCTTCCTGCCATGTGATGAACCGTACAGGTTTTTTCTGTAATGGCTTCATGCCAGTTGTTCATATCAAATCCACAGAAATATTCTATTGGATAAACTTTAATAGCTTCGCCAATTTTTTGGAACACATTTTGGGATAAATCAACACCCTTGCTTTCCAGAAGTTCTGAAAAACCTTTGTTGATTACCGTCATATCATAGGTTCCATCCTCTTTTACGAAGCTTCTTTCCTTGTAGGAATTTAAAAATTCCAGAATATACGGATGTTCTTTTTCTACTGCGATTACTGCAGTTAACAAACTTCGTTCGCTTTCAAAGCCCAGCAGCATGGAAATATCCTCCAGATATTCCTCCAATGGTTTCAGTACTTCCACATCCGTATCAAAATAAATGCCGCCAAACCGATACAATGCCTGTATTCTTACATAATCACTGACAAATGCGAATTTTTTTGCTTCATATGCCTGCTTTACATATGGAATTGCATTTGCAACATCAAAATTGGATTCGTTCCACTCCAAGAGTTCGTACTCCGGCATTTTTTCTTTCCATGATGCAATGCACTTTTGTACCTCCTGCGGTTTCTCTCCATTGCCAAACCAGCAGTAATGTATAATTTTAGGAATTTTTTGCATGCTGTTCCCCATTTCATTTTTTTCTGGTCAGTGCTTCGTAAATCGGAAGCAGCTGCTTATAGTGTTCTTCTGCCGTATAGTTTTGGGCAAAAATTTCTTTCGAGCGTCTGCAATACTGCTCATACTTTTCTGTTCCAGGCTTTGGAAATTCCAGCAGGCACTTTCTCAGTTCTTCCACATTTCCGTGGGAAAATGCGCAGCCATTTCCATCTATCAGTTCCGGAATACCTCCAATTTTTGAGCCTATCACAGGTCTTCCAAGCTGCAATGCCTCAATAGCAGAATACGGACCATTTTCATACCATTCGGATGGCAGAACAACAGCCCGTGCATTGCCTACCACATCAATCAGGCTTTGCCCGGATTGAAAGCCAAGGAGCTTTACATTTTGCAAATTATGTTCGGAAATATAAGCCTCTATTTCTTCTTTGCATGGGCCACTGCCTACAACAAAAAGCTCCTGGGCAGTGCCTTCCAGTGCCTTTATCAGGGTGAGAATGCCCTTTTCATGCGAAAGTCTTCCAAAATACAGAAAATACTGTCCTGCCGTGTCCTGCGGATTTACCGCCGGGCACTCTCTTCCCAGGAAATTCGGCAGGTGTATCACACGCTCTTTTTCCACACCGAATTCCATGAATTTATCCGCATAAAAACGACTTGGTGTAATAATTTTATCAATTACATCATAGCTTTTTTTCCATTTATGCAAATAACCCTCCACAACATTAATTCCGCTTTTTAAGGTAGAATCCTTGACACATTTCTGCTTCAGGCAGTTTATGTAATGCCCGCCTTTGCATTTTTCACAAATCTCTCCGTGTGTCATCATCACATAATTTAAACACAGCATTTTTAAATCATGTGCTGTATATACCACCGGAATGTGATATTTTTTCAGTACATCCAGAATAGACGGTGAGAGCTGATGCTGGAAAATATGCAGATGTACAATATCCGGCTTTGTCTTTTGAATCAAGGCTTCCAGCTTTTTTTTCGCCTCCACGGAATAAATAATATTCGTTGCCGCCTTTACCTGCTGCCGGATTCCCATAGTTTTATTGTAATCCACAGCACCTACAAAATAGTCTGCATAAGGAGAGTCAAAATTTTTCTCATCCTGCATGGAAAAATCGATAACTTCATGGCCTTTTTCTTCCAGTAACTTTCGAAGAGCAAAATAGTACGTTTCACTTCCGCCTTTGATGTAAAAAAACTTGTTTACCATTAAAATTTTCATGGATAATTCTCCTGAAAGCTATGCTAAAAATGTCTGTTCATAACGTTTTACAATGTAATCCCAGCTGTAAGCCTCTGCAATCCGTGCCTTTGCTTTTTGGGAAAGGGCTTCTATTTCTTCGGCAGTAAGTGCATCTGCCTGATGAATCAGATGCGCCAGTTCTCCGTCTTCCTTGCCCCAGTATAAGGCACTGTCTGCACCAACCTCACGATTGAAGCCGACATTTAACAACAGGTTTAATTTCGTGCTGCTTAAGGCTTCCAAGAGGCTTGGGTTTGTACCGCCCACCTCATGTCCGTGAAAATAAGCATATGCATTTTCGCGGATTTTCTTAAGCAGTTCCTTCTCATAGACTGTTCCGACAAATTTTACACGACTGTCTTTGTCAAACCGGGTCTGCTCCTTTAATTCCTCATAGAAATGATTTTGTTCCACGTTGGTAACCAGCACAAAATCCTTTTTGGTATCGGATTTTATAAACTCTTTTACCATGGTTTCAAAATTATTTTCCGGAACAAAACGTCCCACAACCAGATAGTAGTTGTTCGGTGTTACACCCTTTTCCCTGCACCACTCTGTATAAACGGCGGCATCATCAGAAAGGGTGGACGGCTCCATTTCTGCTCCATACGCAATAAACGTAGTTTTCGGATGATATTTTTTGTAATCATTGCAAATATATTTTTCAATTTCCACGCTGTCACAAATCAGTAAATCGGCATGTTTTACCATTAGTTTTTCAGAAAATTTCCAGTAGGCACGAACCGGTGCACTCCACTTGGCACGCTTCCATTCATGCCCATCCGGATTGACATACACTTTACCGCCCAATTTATGAATCATTTTCACATATCGGTTTACAAACGGTCCGATGCGGCAGGCAAGAATATACACAATAGGATGAGGAATTTTATTTTCTTTTATGATGCGAATACATTCTTTTAACGCATCTACATCATAAAAAATCGCTCTTGCCGGTCCTAGCTTTTTCCATTTGATATAAAAACAATCCGCTTGATTATATGTAAAACGTGTTTCCTCCGGACATTTTTCAGCATCAACGGCACAGGATACATGATACTGTATATTTTCTGCTTTTCGGTAATAAGTCAGCCGATCCACGAAAGATTCAAACCCACCATATGCCGCCGGGATACCCTTGGAGCCAATGATAAATACATGCTGTTTTTCTGTTTTCATAGTAATCCTCATTTCTGAGCGGCTTATCGCAAAGCAGGCAAAACAAAATTCGCATAGGCGATTTTGTCTGCCATCAGAGCCATTTGCTTTCGCTCAGAAGCAAATAGCTACGATTTTGGTTATGTGTGAAAAGTAATACTTATTTTTCATAGCTGCCAAAACAGCTTCCGTATTTTTTCTTAAAATACTTTCCCTTCTTTTTTACTGAATAATCAGTAAAAACAAGTCCATCAACCACAACACCATTGTCATCCAGCTGTTTCAGGGCACTCTTTGTCTGCCATGCATCTGTATGCTCCGCAGAAATCACCCAAATCACGTTGTCAACATTCTGTGATGCTGCACATGATGCTACGTCCAACTGGAACGGTGCCGTATCAAGGAAAACAAAATCATAGCTTTCCTGTAATTTTTCAAGCAGTGTTGCAAACTTTTCACCCGACAGCAATTCTGCGGCATTTAACGCCTTTTTTCCGCACACAATTTTGTCCGGTTCTTCTTTTCCTTTGATAATCACATTTTCCAATGCCTCCTCCTTTACGAGATAATCGTAAAGACCCTTCTGACCGGAAGTATTGTTCTGCATGGTGCTCCATTCCGGATTGCAAAGATTTGTATCAATGCAGATAACTTTTTTATTGACCGTAGAGAAGCTCTTTGCTGCAAGCTTCATTACTGCATAACTGTCTTCCTTTGTGGATGTTCTTACAAACGAACACAGCTTAGATTCTTTGGCTTCGTAGGACAGGCGGGATACCAGAACATCCCCGGCATTCTGCTGATAGCTTTCTTCCTTGGGAATGACTGCAAAGACCGAGCAGCCAAGCTTGTCAGAAAGTCTGCCCGGTGTGTCAAAACGTCTGTTGGTAAAATAGGAAATCAGGACTACCAGACCTGCCAGTAAAATACCGGCTGCTCCACCAACCAATGCATATTTGAAAACAGGTGCTGCTGTTGTATTATAGGGAGCTGACGGAACAGCTGCTTCCTCATATACGGTTGGTGGGGTACAGCCCATTACTTCCAATGCGTACTCTGCAGAAGCAACAACAAGCTCATCTGCTACCTTTTTTGCCCACTGTGCATCCGGAAAGAATACCGTAACCTCCAGCATGCAGGTATCTGACGGAACCTTCATGGAAATGCAGGAAGTAAGCTGATTTGTGCTCATATTCAATCCAAGTGTATTAATCACATCCTCCAACACCGGACGGCTCTTCAACAGTTCCATGTAATTGTTAATAACCTGTTTGCCTAAAGAAAAACTGTTTGCCGATGGAACCGTTGTCTGCACGCCGGTCACATAAAGCTTTGTGGTTGTTTTATACATAGGAACGCTTGTCTGTGTAGAGGCATAGGCTCCTCCGGCAACAGCAAGCAGCAGTCCACACAGAAGAATACCCACTATTCTTTTTAATACCCAGTGGACTACCTCGTCAATGCGAATTATAACCAAATTGCTAATTTTCATTGTGTTTTCCATAAGGATTCTCCTTTTTCATCATATAGATAATACTATTATACATCAACTGCCCACTATTTACAACACCCTGTTTTTCTGGTTCGCCCTACTACAAATGGTACATAGCGGTTGATGAGCCAGATTGGAATAATCAGTACAAAGGATATGACAATGGACAGTACAATGGAAAAAACGGAGGACGTCACTGTGTTGCTTAGTATTTTCGAATAAACGCCACCGCACAGCTTCCACAAAAGCACCTGCAATACACTGAGCACCTTACCGTGAAGTCCAAAGCATATCAGGGTATTTGCTCCGATATATGCTATGTATGCATTGGTTTTCACTACTTTGCAAAGGGAAATAATCAGACTGATTCCAAGCAGCTGGCTCACATAAGTATAAAAAAATCCATCCCGGGTTATCAGACCAGCTTTCGGCAGCAAATAAACAAAAGCAAGGTACAAAAGTAGCAGAACTGCTCTTGCAATTCGCTTGTTATGGCGATCGAAATAAGATTCATACAGGGTTCGGAACACATAGCCCAATACCATATAAAGCATTGCCTGAAAAACATATTCCGCATGCCACGGCAATTTGACGCTGTTCCATGGCAACAAGGAAGAATTCATTAGTTTTTCATAAAGCAAACTTGCAAAGGACAGCAGGAATGCCGGTAAAAGAAATAACAGCTGCCTTTGGGAAGTGGTTGCCTTTTTTTCATACCATTCGATGTAGAAATAAAACGGAATATACGAAACAAATAATGCTGCAACAAACCATATTCCATCCCCCATCCCACGAATCTGCAAAAAATTCCACATCAGCTCCGTGGTAAGTGCAGTATGCTCATTAAAACTGAAAATCTGCGACAAAAGAATATTAAAGACGCTGAATACCAGCCACGGAATAAACAGCTGGCGGAATTTCTTTACCAGATGTTCCCGAAAGCCTTTTCTGTGTTTGTATACATAACCGGAACAAAAAAAGAACAATGTCAGAAAAAATGGTCCGAAAAACTGCCAGAATTCTTCTTTCATCGACTCTAAATGTGAAGCCATTACACAAATAATGCATATATACTTTGCAATATCCACCCATTCGACTCTTTTACTCATATGCGTTCTCCCATCTGTTCAACCTAGTACTTATCTAAATAATTTTATCACATTTCTTCCGGCTTTTCTATAAAAAAATCCTGCTTTCTGATTATCTAACAACTTTGTAAGACTTTTTCTCCTCCGCCTTGACTTTCCCTTTTCCTATGATAGAATATTTCTATTACAATTATTATCGGAGGATACTTCAGTGCGCCTTGTTATCAACTACCTGAAAAAATTACGAAATTCATCGCCCTATGCAGTGTGGCTGTTTAAATATACAAAACCATATCTCCCATCCTTGTCCTTAACCATGTTTTTTTCCATTGCCGCTTCGTTAATCTCCATTGGCACCGCTGTTGTCAGCCAACAGTTAATTGACAATGCGACGTTAGGAAAAAATATCACAAATAATATTCTGCTTTACATACTCTGCATTCTTCTGATGCAGGCAATTCAGGTGGCAAGTTCCCTGTTTACAGTCGTCATACAGGAGAAGTTTTCTTTCGGCATCCGGCGGCAGGTGTTTGATAAAATTCTGCATTCCTGCTACCACGAAGTGTCCAGATACCATTCCGGCGATTTAATGACACGTCTTACAAGTGATACCGGAAATATTGCCGATGGTATTGCGAACACCATACCAAAAATCATTATTCTCATTGTAGAATTTGTTGCATCATTTGTTATATTAATGCTTTATGATTCCATGCTTGCCATTTTCGCCCTGCTTTTAGCTCCGGTCGGCGGCATTTTAAGCATCTGGCTTGGGCGCAAATTAAAAGCCCTGCAGCTTAAGGTACAGGAATCCGAAGCAAGCTACCGTTCGTTTATTACAGAAAGCTTAAGTAATATTCTGATTATTAAAACGTTCCGTACAGAGCAGTATTCCTCCGAACATTTACAGGAGCTTCGGGACGAGCGTATGAACTGGGTTGTAAAAAAGCAGCGGATGGGACTTATTGCCTCCACCAGCATGTCGCTTACATTCCAGGCAGGTTATATTCTTGCTCTTGTCTGGGGTGCTGCCAAGTTATCTGCCAAAACCATTACCTACGGCACCATGAGCGTTTTTCTGACTCTGGTTAACCGTCTTCAGTCTCCAATTCTCGGTCTGGCACATACCATTCCGCAGATCGTCAACATTCTGACCTCTGCCGGCAGAGTCATGGAGCTGCAAAATCTTTCTTTGGAACATACTTCCGAAGAAACAATTACCCCGAAAAATATTGGTGTCAACATTGAGCACCTTACCTTTGGCTACTCCGATGAAATTTTATTTGATGATGCCTCCGCCTCCATACAGCCCGGTGAATTTGTCGCCATTATCGGTTCTTCTGGCATTGGAAAAACAACTCTGGTACGCCTGATTTTATCTTTTATGAATGCCGCTACCGGAAAAATTCAGTTTTTCAATGACAAAAATGAGACGGTTGATACCAACGCCAATTCTCGTGATTTTCTCTCCTATGTTCCGCAGGGCAATACGTTGTTCAGCGGCACAATAGAACACAATATCCGCATGGGAAAAAAGGATGCCACAGACGAAGAAATACTAGAAGCACTTCATGCTTCCGCAGCTTACGATTTTGTTTCAAGCCTTCCGCAGGGAATGCACACAGTAATCGGTGAACGCGGATACGGCATTTCTGAAGGACAAGCACAGCGCATTGCAATTGCAAGGGCACTCATAAAAAAAGCTCCGTTTCTCATTCTGGATGAAGCGACTTCCTCACTGGATGAAAAAACAGAGCTTGAGGTATTGGAAGGAATTAAAAATTTTTCCTATCATCCAACCTGCCTGCTGATTACACATCGACGTTCGGTACTTTCCTATTGCGACCGGGAAATTGTAATCGAAAATAAAAAAATTGCGGAAGAACAGCTGGACAAATAAAAAATGTTGCTATTTTCTTACGTGATGTATCATTTACGAAGCAAAAAGTTCTTGAAAGGAAATGTTTTATGAACGATTTGATTTCTGTTATTATTCCGGTTTATAACACACAGCATTACCTTGAAAAAGCCATTCAGAGTGTTCTTGCTCAAACCTACCGGTCTCTGGAAATAATACTTGCAGATGACGGTTCTACCGATGCTTCCGGGAAAATATGTGATGAATTTGCAGCATCGGATGCCAGAATCCGGGTGATTCACAAAGAAAACGGCGGCATTTCCAGTGCAAGAAATGCCGCACTTGCCATTGCTTTGGGCAGTTATATCTTCTTTTTGGACAGCGACGACTATTTAGAGCCGGATGCACTGGAGTACCTGTATTCCAATCTGATTACCTCCGATGCTGACATCAGTGTTGGAGCTATTTGTGATGTCAGCGAAGATGGAAGCGAACTATACCGCGATATTCTTCATCTGGTCGCACCTGTTGTCGTGATGAATGAAAAATCATTCTGGGCATATTCCATCAATAAAAAAATAGGTGTAATGGCAACCGGAAAACTGTATAAACGTTTTTTCTGGGATACCTTACGCTTTCCGGACGGAAAAATTCACGAGGATGACGGCACTATTGTAAAGGTCATGGCGCAATGTCATCTTATTGTATGCTCGGATAAAATCTGCATGAACTACCGTATGCGTACCGGAAGTATTATGCAGACTGCATTTTCCACAAAAAATCTGGACAAGATTGCTTTTTTAGCCGAGCGTGTTACTTATTTTCTTTCAAAAGAATACTATGAATATTGCTACCCAGCCTATTTTGTCGGAATGGAGCTCATTTCCAAAGCAGTCCTTTGCAAAGATGACGCATTAAAAAAAGCCGGAAAAGAGCAATACCGTACCTATCGTACGCTGGCAAAGGAATTGCTTCCGCATATAAAGCCGCTTTCTCAGAAAATTTCCCTAACGCTTTTTGCGGCGAATTTATCGTTATATACACTCATACGATACCGCCTCAGGCATACGAAATAAGCTATAGAAAATCGTAATTTCCTATTACAAGTTTTTAATTACTTTCTTGTAAAGCCAATAAAGGAACACGCTGCAAAGTGTCAGTGAAACAATTTCCGCAATTGGGTAAGACAGCCAGATTAAATTCAGGTTGTGCGTCAGAGATAACAGGTATGCCACCGGAAGAAGCACAATAAGCTGTCTTGCAATGGAATTCAGCATACTCAGGAAGCCATGGCCCAGTGCCTGCAGCATGGAACCGGCAACAATGCAGTAGCCGGCAAACAAAAAGCTGGTACTGATGATACGGAGTGCCGGAACACCAATGGACAGCATATCTTCGGAAGCTTCAAACAACAACAAAAGCTGTTCCGGAAAAATCTGCATAATCAGCAGTCCAATCAGCATGATACCGACCGCATACATTACAGAAAGCTTAAAGGTTTTCATAATACGGTCTTTCTTTCTGGCACCGTAGTTGTAAGCAATAATCGGCACCATACCATTGTTTAAGCCAAAGACCGGCATGAAGAAAAAGCTCTGCAGCTTGAAATAAACGCCAAATACTGCCGCTGCTGTAGAAGAAAAGCCCATTAAAATCAGGTTCATGCCATAGTTCATGACCGAGCCGATGGAGCCCATGATAATGGACGGCACACCAACCGAATAAATCTTTTTTATAATTTTTCCGGAAGGAACCAGCTGTTTCAACGAAAGCTGTATTTCCGGATTTTTCTTTAAATTAAACCAGAGTCCCAGAATAGCTGCCGCAATCTGTCCGATAACGGTCGCAAGTGCGGCACCGGTAATTCCCATTTCAGGACAACCCAGCAGACCAAAAATCATAATCGGGTCTAAAATCAGGTTGATAATGGCACCCAGCCCCTGGGTATACATGCTGTAAATGGTGCGTCCGGTTGCCTGTAGCAGTCGCTCGGTAATAAACTGTCCAAACAGTCCAAAGGAACACAGCATGACCACAAACAGATAGTCATAACCGTACTCAATCAGCACTTCGCTGTCCGTCTGGGTTGTAAAAAACCAGCGGCTTCCAAAAATACCAAACAGCGCACAAGCAATATAGCTGAACAGCATCAAAAGAATGCCGTTGTGTGCTGTTTTGTTTGCCATTTTCTGATTTTTTTCACCAAGGCTTTTCGATAGCAGTGCATTGATACCTACGCCCGTACCGGAGCCAAGAGCAATCATTAAATTCTGCATTGGAAATGCAAGGGATACCGCCGTCAGGGCATCCTCACTGATTCGCGCAACGAAAATACTGTCTACCACGTTATATAATGCCTGTACAAGCATGGAAAGCATCATCGGCACCGCCATGCTTATCAGAAGTTTGTTTTCGGGCATCACGCCCATTTTATTTTCTTTTGTTTCTTCCATAAAACCGCTTAACCTTTCTTTTTTTACACACAGAAATGCTTCCTGTACATTTTTCGAGGAAGCATTCTGACTCACTTTCTTATTGTTTGTTGTTTTATTTCATTAACTCTTCCATCTCGTCTAAAAGTCTGCCAAACATTTCAAGTCCGTCATTGACAGGCTTTGGAGTATTCATATCCACACCCGCAATTTTTAACAAGTCAATCGGAGACTTGGAGCGTCCACCGCTTAAGAACTTTAAATAATCCTCTACTGCCGGCTGTCCTTCTTCTAAAATGCGGTTTGCCAGTGCTACAGCGGCAGAAAATCCGGTTGCATACTGGTACACATAAAAATTGTAATAGAAGTGCGGAATTCTTGCCCATTCCATGGCAATATCCTCATCTACAACCATGCCGTCACCAAAATATTTTTTATTCAGATCATAGTACAGGTTGCTTAAGGCATCCGGTGTAAGGCTTTCTCCGCGCTCGCACATCTGATGCGTCAGCAGTTCAAATTCTGCAAACATCGTCTGACGGTAAACCGTACCACGGAAGCTCTCTAAGAAATGGTTGATTAAATATGCCCGCTGCACCTTATCTGTAGTGTTCTTTAACAAATACTCCATTAACAGAACCTCGTTGCAGGTGGATGCTACTTCTGCTACGAAAATTACATAATTGGAATCCACATGCGGCTGTGTCTTGTTGGACAGGTAGGAATGCATGGCGTGTCCCATTTCGTGAGCCAGCGTAAACATACTGTCCAGTGTTTCATCATGGTTTAACAGGACATACGGATGAACGCCGTACACCCCGGCAGAGTAAGCACCGCTGCGTTTTCCTTCGTTTTCATAAACGTCAATCCAACGGTTTTCAAAGCCTTCCTTGATTACTGCACGGTAGTCCTCTCCTAAAGGAGCAAGTGCCTCGTATACCGTTTCCTTTGCTTTTTCAAACGGAATCTTAACATTTGCTTCCTTGACTAACGGCGTATATAAATCATACATATGAAGCTCATCCACACCAAGGAGTTTTTTTCTGAGTGCTGCATAACGATGCAGCTTATCCAGATTCTGGTGTACTGCCTCAATCAGGTTATAATATACGGAAGCCGGTACGTTCGTGCGGTCTACTGCTGCCTCCAGACAGCTGTTGTATTTTCTTGCCTTTGCGTAAAACCAGTGTGATTTTAAATTTCCGGCATAGGTTGCTGCCAATGTATTCCGGAAGCTCTTGTAAGTGTCATACATTGCCTTAAAAGCTTCTTCACGGACTCTGCGGTCGCTGCTCTCCAAAAAAGCAATGTATCTGCCGTGTGTTAAACGGATTTTTTCGCCGTCCTCCCCGGTAATTTCAGGAAACGTAATATCTGCATTATTGAACATGGAAAATGTATTTTCTGCGGTATCCGTTACATCTCCGGCAGAAGCTAACAGCCGCTCCAGTTCAGCAGAGAGCATATGCTTTTTTCGGCGGAGCACATTTTTAAAGGCATTGCGGAAAACCTCAAGCTTTGGCTCGTCCTTATAAAACTGCTCCCACTTTTCTTCCGGAATTGCCAAAATTTCCGGTGTCATAAACGCACTTTTTTCTCCAACAGACACAAACAGCGTATTGATTTGCATTACCAGTGCCTGATTTTCTGTATTTGTAGTATCTACATCCGAACAGCGGTTTGCATAGCTGTATGCCATGCCTCCAATACGGCCGATTTCATCATTCAGCTGCATTGCCTCATAAAGATTCTTTGCAGACTCACCCATGTGCCCCTGATACGAATCCAGTTTTTCAGCCATCTGCTTCACTTTTTCCAAATCTGCCTTCCACGCATCCACATTGGCATACATATCCTCGATTTTCCAGGTGTCTTCCAGTTTCACTTCGCTGCGTTTTGGTAATTCCTTTGCCATTTCTGTTCATTCCTTTCTTTCCTAGTTTTTGCCGGGATACCTTGGCATCCGGGCAGTAAGTTATCCACAGAATTATTCGATTTTTCCAAAAATCTGTGCTATCGGTGATTCCTTATCCAGAATCAGCGTTTTATTATCACCAACCATCGAAGCTTCCACTGCATCCATGGAAAGCACAAAGGTGTAAAAATCACTTCTTGCTTCATCGGCATATACGGCTGACAAAATACGCATATATTCCGCTTCTCCCGCTGCAACAATTGCCTCTGCTTCTGCTTTTGCTTCAGAAACGCTAATGGAAATTTCATAATCCGTCTGGGTGCGAATTTTGGTTGCTTCTGCCTCACCTTCTGCAATGTAGGAGGCAGCGATATTATTCCGTTCGGAAATCATTCGCTCATAAACTGCATTTTTGTTATCATCCGGTAAATCCAGACGCTTAATTTCCACTGTAAGGAGTTCAATACCGTACTGCTCCATCGAATTTCCGATATTGTCCATAATCATCTGTGTCAGTTCCCCGTCACGGCCACTGATTACCTCGGTCTGTTCCAGGCTGGAAATAATATTTTTCATGGACATAAACACCGTCGCATTAATGCGGCTTTCCGCATTCGCCACCTGGGAATTCAGCGTCTGCACGAATAACTGCGGATTGACAATTTTCCAAAGAACATAGCTGTCTGCCACCATTGTTTTTTTGTCCATGGTGATAACATCCGATGCTGCCAGGTCATAAATCAGAATTTTCTTTGGCAGGGTATCGGTGCTCTGCACAAACGGAAGCTTAAAGCTCAATCCGGCTTCATCAATAACATATTCAATTTTGCCAAACTGCTTTACCAGCGTATATTCATTCTCTGCAGTCACTACCATGGAGTTTGCCAGAACTACCAGAAGCAGAATAAGCAGTACCGTAGCAAAGGCACCGCCCACACTGCGAAATTTTTTCTTTTTCTCAGACATAGTATAATCTTCCATTGTTCATCCCTCCTGTTCTTAATTTGCAAAGGAGTCGAGCGGCAAAATTTTCTGTACGCTGCCGTCTCCATTATCAATAATCACTTCTAAATCCGGAAGGATTTTCTGCATGGTTTCGTAAAACATTCTCTGCTTTGTAATAAGGGGATACTTGATATATTCCTCATATAATGCATTAAAACGGGCCGCCTGACCTTCCGCCTCATTAATACGGGAAGCTTTCTCCGCTTCTGCCTGCTTTTTTATCTGGTCTACCTGAGCCTCTGCCTGCGGCAGCTGCTCACTGCGGTACTTATTGGCATTGTTGATGGCAGTTTCCTTTCCCTGCTTTGCCGTTTCTACCGCCTTAAATGCCTCGATTACTTCGGCTGTCGGCGGTTCTGCATCCTGAATGGACAAATTGACCAGCTGGATGCCGATATCCTGTACTTCCAGCTCTGCCATCAGTTCCTCCCTGATTCTGGACTGTATTTCACCCTTACCGGTAGTGATAACACTATCTACATCATAAGAACCGATTACCGCACGGATACAGCCCTGTGCCATATTCTTCAAAATCATGACCGGATTCTCCGAAGCATATAATGCCTTAATCGGATCACTTACTTTATATTCCAGAAAGAAATCCACGTTTACAAAATTATAGTCTGATGTAATCATCAGGGACTCCTCATCTTTTGAAATGTCAGTCCCAAGATCATAACCGATTGCCAGACCTTTAATGGTTGTGTCCACCTTGGTTACTTTCTGAATAAACGGAATTTTAAAATGCAGTCCCGGAGCATCTTCTTTTTCCGGCTTTCCAAAGGTAGTAACAACTGCCTGCTCCTGCTCTCCGATGGTATAATAGCTGTTAAATCCAAGAACCAGCAGCACCAGTACAAAAATCACAACTTTCACAATCCCTTTCACGGGCTTATCACTATGACTCATTTTCTGTCTTCTCCTTACAGCATTAGCATGGGACTGGCTGTATGTCTGCTCCGCCAGTCCCTTTTGTTTTTCGTGTCCTGTTGTGCCGGTTTCTCCGGTCAGAAAAGGCATCTCACGTTATTTCTATAATGACAGAATCTTTTCTGCCATGTCTTCCGGTGTGTCGGCAAGATATGCCGCTCCGGCTGCTTCCAGCTCTTCCCGGCTGCCAAAGCCGTACAACACACCCATGCACTTGATACCGTACTTTGCCGCACCAAATACATCAAATTTCCGGTCGCCGACCATAAGTACCTCCGATGCCTCCGTAATACCAAGCCTGTCCAGTGCATAACAAAGGACATCTTCCTTGGTATTGCGGTTTTTTGTATCATCAGAGCCGCAGATTTCATCGAAATAGACGGACAGTCCGAAATGCTCCAGAATACGCACCGCCATATACTCCGGCTTGGAGGTGGCAACAATCAGCACCTTACCGGCTTCTTTTAATTTTTGCAGGGCAGCTTCCATTCCCGGATAGACAAGATTTTCGTACATTCCTGTAGGAACAAACCGTTCCCGGTATTTTGCCACTGCAAGTGCTGCCTTTTCCTTATCAAAGCCGTAGCCCTCGCGGAAGCTCTGTTCCAGCGGTGGTCCGATAAACTGCTCTAATTGTACTCTGTCCTCTACTTCAATGCCAAATGCGTTCAGTGCATACTCAAAGCATTTGGTAATTCCTTCCCGGGAGTCAGTAATCGTACCGTCTAAATCCATAAAAATATAGTTCATTTCTTTTCCTCGCTCTTTTGGAAACGTACCTGATTAAAATGCATTAATCATGGCATTGACACTGTCTGCCAGAGCTTTGGACTTTGCTTCAGCATCCTCTAAGGAGGTTCCGACTACACCATAGTACAACTTAATCTTTGGTTCTGTACCGGATGGACGTACACAGAGCCAGGTATTGTTTTCCATTTCAAAGTAAAGCACGTTGGAAGCCGGAAGTCCGGTTGGGGTAACTTCGCCGGTTGCCAGGTTCTTAATCGTGTCCTTTTTGTAGTCACGGATAGCCGTCACCTTATAGCCGCCAACCTCTGCCGGCGGATTTTCGCGGAGAGAGGTCATGATGCTCTGAATTTTATCCAGACCTTCAATTCCTTTCATAGTTACGGATACAATGCCGTCTTTATAATAACCATAACGCTCGTACAGTGCAATCATGGCATCCCAGAGTGTCATATTTCTTGTTTTATAATAAGCGGCTGCTTCGCAAAGTGCCATGGTAGCTACAACAGCATCCTTGTCTCTTGCATGGTCGCCAATCAGGCAGCCATAGCTTTCTTCAAAACCAAACAGATAGGTGCCGGTTTTATTTACTTCGAAATCAAGCATCTTCTGACCGATGAACTTAAAGCCGGTCAAACACTCGTAAAAGCCAACGTTATAGTACTTTGCGATTGCCTTTGCCATATCGGTGGAAACAATGGTGGATACGAGCATGCCGTCTGCCGGAAGTCCGGTAAGCTCCTTTTTCTGGCTGATTTCATAATCGGCAAGCAGACAACCGGACATATTTCCGGTTAAGGAAATGTATTCGCCGGATTTGGTGTCCTTGACATATACTCCGAGACGGTCTGCATCCGGGTCATTGGCAAGCACTAAGTCTGCATCTACCTCTTTTGCAAGCTTTAAGCCAAGTGCAAAGGCTTCTGCTGCTTCCGGATTTGGATAGCTTACCGTTGGGAAATTGCCGTCCGGAAGCTCCTGCTCCTTAACCACATAAACATTTTCAAAGCCAAGCTCTTTTAAAACTCTTCTTACTGGAACATTTCCTGTTCCGTGAAGCGGTGTATAAACAATTTTTAATTCCTTTGCCATGGACTTGATGCAGTCCGGGCGAAGTACTAATTTCTTTAAAGTTTCCATGTACTTGTCATCGATTTCGCTGCCGATAACATGGTAAAGACCTGCTGCCACAGCATCTGTCTCAGACATTGTTTTTACGGTAGCAAAGTCAGTCACTGCCTTTACTTCTTTTAAAATTTCCACGTCATGAGGAGGGGTAATCTGTGCACCGTCTTCCCAGTATGCCTTGTAGCCGTTGTATTCCGGCGGGTTATGGCTGGCTGTAATGTTGACACCGGCAACGCAGCCCAGCTCTCTTAAGGCAAAGGACAGCTCCGGTGTTGGACGGAGGCTCTCAAAAATATAAACTGGGATACCGTTTGCGCAAAGGCAGAGTGCCGTTTCCTTGGCAAATTCCGGAGACATCCGGCGGGAGTCAAAGGCAATGGCAACACCCTTATCCTGCTTGCCAGCACGGATGATGTAGTTAGCCAGTCCCTGGGTAGCCTTGCGGACTGTATAGATATTCATGCGGTTGATGCCTGCACCGATAATACCGCGTAAACCACCGGTACCAAACTCTAATTCCGTATAAAAGCGTTCTTTAATTTCCTTTTCGTTATCCTTGATGGTCTCCAGTTCTTTTTTGGTTTCTGCATCAAAATAAGGATTGCTTAACCATTCTTCATACATCTTTCTGTAATCCATGAAAAAAACCTCCTTGTATCATAAGTTATCAATAGTTTATCATTTTTTATAAAAGTTCGCAACCTATTTCAGGTTACGTTTTTGGAATTTGCTAATTAGATGAGGTGTGCAGGAGAGTTTTTTTGTATTTAACAGGTCGCACGACTGCGTCGTGCTGACATATTTGCATAAGAAAACATCTTGAAAAGCAAGCTTTTCAGAGTGCTTTCTTGTGCAAATGTTTCACTTCACGTTATGATGTGAACTTTTAAATACAAAACCTCCCCCATTCCTCACAAACCTCAACTAAAAACAGCTTACTCCACCCAGCTAAAATTATAGTACGAGTCTTCGCCGTTATCGGTTTCGGAGCAGTTAAAATTCTTTACAGCACCATCGGTACGGATGACCGTAATCACATAGGAGCCGATAATCTTTTCAAAATCCATTGGTGCGGTGCCAAGGTATTCCCCATCCAGATAGATTTCTGCCTGGGAAGGACCAAGAATGTAAATGGCATTGTTCCGGTTGAATTCATAGCCCATGTTCAGGACAGAAACGCTGGTCAGCCCACTGATGCTCTCACCGCCTGTTCCGGAGGTTTCCTCCTGCTCCGAACCGCCAGAAGGCGTTTCTTCGGAGGAGGTTCCGCCACCGGACGGATTGGTCGTTGTGTCACCGTCGTCCGGTTCTTCTGTGGAGGACGGCTGTTCTGTCAGAAATACCGAAAGGCTCTGTTTTGGCTGGTCGATCAGAACCGTAGCCTTATAAGAAATATATCCTCCTTCGGCAAATTCAAACTGATAGGTTCCGTATTCCAGTTCAATACCGTCCGTGTAAGCGGTTTTTACGCCATCGATAAAAAGGTCAGCACCAAGCGGGTCGATTTTAATGGTCAGCCAGCCTTTTTTAATCGGTCCGCTTCCATATTCAAACACGTCAAATACTGCGGTTTCATCTCTTACTACCGTAATCTGCTCTTTGCCGGCATAGTCTCCACATTCCACCGTGACAAGGTACGTTCCTTCCCGTACCAGATACTGAGCTTCTTCCGTCACAGATTCCATTTTTGTACTGCCAATCGTAATTCTCCCGCCAATAAAATCCTCATGGTTTTCCAAAGCAATATAACCATGACCTTTGATGACCTCAATTTCGTAAATCATCTGACCGACACCGCGGATTGTAAGCACATCCAGTGCCGGCTGAATTTCCGATAACGTAATTTTTTTGCCGTTGCTCATCACACAAAGCCCATCAGAATAGCGGTAATTCTGTCCGCGGAAAGATAGCATTTCGTCCGATATGGTCAGATACTCCACCCCTGTCTTTTCCCAGACCTCGGTATTATCCGGCTTTTCCCGGCGATCCACTGCCTCACACGCCGTTGTTATCCACTCTTCCTTTGTATCTATGGTAAACCGGTACAGTCCGCCCTTTTCCAGCTGCGTAGCTGTTTTCTGGATACCATAGCCATCAAAAAAAGTGGTAGCACCGGTATATACCAGCTTTTGTTCCTCCTCTTCCCCTACATTGTACACCGTAAGCATTTTTATTTCCGCATCTGTTTCCAGCACTACTGCCAGAACTTCTGTTTCCTGCAAAAGAGTTTCTGCTGCCTGAGTCAGGAACGGTGCCGGACTAACCTCTGTATTTTTTTTCGTTGGTTTCTTCTCCGGAAGAAACAACAGGGCAGTACTGATAAAGATAAGCAGAAGAAACGTTATCATCACTGCTGCCGTACCGCTTATTTTCTGCTTTTTTCTGCCTCTTTCCGTCATATGTTTTTTGCTCCTTCCTTTGTGTGTCTACCGGAATAGTGTTTTTATACTTTCTTCTTTCTTTTCTGCCTGTTCCATGGTCTGCAAAAGCTTCTGCATATTTTTTTCCGGTATCCAGGATTTTCGGTTGTTGTAATACTGATTCGCTACCTTCCAGAATTTTTCCGGATAGGCGAGCAGAACAGGAAGCAACCGGTATTCTTCCATCGGAATCGGACGAATATGGTCATATGCTGACAGCATATCAGCGCCTAATGTCGTATCCCATTCCCATTTTTCCATCATCTTGCGAAACAGCAGATACAAATCAAAAATCTGTATTCCTGCCATAGCCTTTTCAAAGCCTGTCACTGCCATGTTTTCCTTGGAAAGAACAAGAACGCTGTGGTGGGTAAAGCTTCCGTGCAGCATACTTCCTTCTTTCAGCTTTTTTTCGTAATACCGGCTGTATTCCTCGCTATCCAGGCAGGCAATCGACTGTTCTGCTTGGGAAAACTGAAGTTCAAACTGTGATAAAAACTCTTGTTCAAACTGACTTTTCTGCTTTTTAGAGCGGATATACGCTCGCACCCTGCGAAGCTCCTTATTGCGTTTTTTCAATGTTTCCGTTAATCTGGGCTGACTGCAGAAGGTTTTTTCTTCTTCGGTCAGGGGAACCCCTGACATACAGGTATGCAGCCTTGCCAACGTTTTTACCGCAAGCAGTACTTCTTCCCTGCACTTTGCATTGCACTCTTCCCCCAGAAACCAGTTTCTCATTACAAAAGTTTCATTATACGGTCCCTGTACCAGAAACTGCTGTTCCCGGCTTGGCACATAAAAATCCAGTGCAGAAAACCCTTGTTTTCCGGCAAATTCTTTTATTTTCTGCTCAAACCGTACTTTTCCTTCACTGTAGCTGATACTCCCCAGATTTTTCAGCCCCTGCTCTGTTTCCAGTATCCAGGCTCCTTTTACACGGCCGGCTTTATATACCGTCAAATCATACTGTGCCAGTAAATCCGCTATTTTATCATCCATCTTTCTTCCTCCGACCCAAATCGTACTCCTTTAATCTTATGTCGGAGAAAGAAAGCTTATTCCTTGTTTACCATCTGCTTTACCCGTTCAGTTAATTGTTCCTTTGTATTTAAGGCAGGCTCTGCCAGCACTTCGTCCAAAAGCTGTTCCAGCATTTCGCCAACAAAACGCCCCGGAAGCACACCGAGCATTAACAGGTCTTTTCCGTTGACTGCAAGCTGTTTTAACGTCACGCAGTCTTTGTGCTCCACCACTTCCTGATAAAGCTTTTTCGTTTCGGCGAGTGCTTCCAGCTTATGTTTTAATTCACTTGGATGCTGGGATAACACATCGGCCAGCTGAAGCTCCCACAAAAGCTCCATTATCTCTGTTCCCAGACGATGCATCATCTGACGCATGGCTGCCAGATTCTCTATTTTTTCTTTTGTAAACGTCAAATACTGCGTATGCGCCGCCACAAGCCTCTCTACAAAATCCGTAGTTTCATTATCAAATTTCAACCGGTGCATAATTTTTTTTGCCTGTTTTGCACCGATTTCTGCATGGTGCGGAAAATGATGCAGTCCCTGCTCATCCGTCACCTGCACCAAAGGCTTTGCGACATCATGTAACAAGGCTGCAAACCGCAAAATCTGCAGTTCCTTTTTGGTCCACACCTTTTCTGTTATCACAGCCTCCGTCGAAAAATTGGGAAGCAGTTCTTTCAAATGCTGTTGCTGCTTTTTTGCATTTCCGACCAGTTCTACTGTTTTAAGCGTATGCTCGCCTACGTTATACAGGTGATTTTTGTTGCACTGTCCGGTGGAAAGCATGGCATCAAATTCCGGCAGAACTACCGCCGTGATGCCGCTTTGCTGCATCATAAGCAGGCGATCTGGGTAAGAGGAAACAAGCAGCTTTGTCAGCTCGATGCGAATGCGCTCGGCACTGATTTTTTTTAAGTTTTCTACCCGGGCAGCCGCCGCTTTTCTGGTATTTTCCTCGATGGAAAAGCCAAGCTGTGCCGAAAAACGAAACGCTCGCATAATGCGCAGGGCATCCTCATCAAAGCGTTCTCCTGCCACACCCACACAGCGGATAATTTTATTTTTTAAGTCCTCTGCACCGCCAAAAATATCCACCATGCCGGTCTGCTCGTTATAAGCCATGGCATTAATGGTAAAATCACGGCGTTTTAAATCCTCTGTGAGATTTCGTGTAAAATGCACTTCCTTTGGATGTCTGCCGTCCTCGTATTCTCCATCAATGCGGTAAGTAGTCACCTCAAAGCCTTCTTTATCCAGTAAAACCGTAACCGTACCATGCTGGATGCCGGTATCCACCGTTCGGCGAAACAATGCTTTTACTTCATACGGACTTGCCGAAGTAGTAATGTCCCAGTCGTCTGCTTCACGCCCCAGCAGGGAGTCACGCACACAGCCGCCTACCGCATAAGCTTCATAGCCATGTGACAGTAGCGTTCCAATAATCATATTCACTTTTTCCGGCACCTGAATATTCATGGACGGTTGCTTCCTTTCTGCGTTTCTTTGTCTCGCAACTTTCATTTTTTATTTTAACAGAATTTTTGTATTACAGCAACCTTTTTTCTTTTTCCGCACATACGCCCGGCATTAATGGAAAAAAGCACTATTTTTTCGAAACCAGTAGTTTTCTTAAAAATAGTGCCCTTTCTGCGTTTATCCGATTTATTTTAACTTTTCGTACAGCTCTTCCTTCAGCTTCAGAATGTATTCCAGTGCTTCGGAAACGTCTACCATCTCATTTAGCGACTTATCTCTTGTGGTAATCTCCACCTGATTGTTCTTTAAATTTCTTGGGCTGACAACCACACGAACCGGCACACCAAGCAAATCCGCATCGGCAAACATCTGACCGCCGCGGACGCCCTCTCTGTCATCATAGATTACTTCTGCGCCCTGCTTCTGCAGTTCTTCATATAAGGCGTCTGCCACCTTCTTTGTTTCCTCGTCATCCGGACGCAGGCAGCAAAGATGAACCTCCCATGGAGCAATGGAAATTGGCCAGATTGGGCCAAACTCATCATGCTTTGCTTCACATACGGAAGCTGCCAGACGACCAACACCAATACCATAGCATCCCATAATCGGATTGTGGATGGAGCCGTCCTTATCCACATACTGCATATGCATGCTCTTGCTGTACTTTGTTCCGAGCTGGAAAATATTTCCCACTTCAATACCACGCTTAATCGTCAGAACCGGTTTGCCGCAGCAAGGACAAATGCCGCCTTCCTTTACCTTTGCTATATCATAAAACTTCACCTCCGGAAGCTCACGCTCCAGATTTAATCCGGTATAATGGAAGCCTTCTTTATTGGCTCCGGCTACCAGATTTCCGGTTCCCTGCAAAGATAAATCACAGTAGAAAGCAACCTTGTCCGAGAGTCCGAACGGTCCGATGTAACCTGCCACAAGCGGAGCGTCTTCTGTAATTTCTGCCGGATGAATATCTTCGCCCACCAGATTGCGAAGCTTTGTTTCGTTCACCTCATAATCTCCACGAACAAAAGCTACCACATAGGAATCATCTGCATTTTTCTGATATACCACTGCCTTACAGGATGCCGCAACCTCTGCCTTTAAGAAGCTGCACACCTCTTCAATGGTTTTGCAGCCCGGTGTTTCTACACATTCCAACGCTGCAGCCGTGCCTGTAAAATTATTTTTTACTATGTTTTCCGCAGCCTCCATGTTGGCTCTGTAATCACACTCGGTACAAAGCACGATGGAGTCTTCACCAACCTCAGTCAGCAGCATATATTCATGGGAAATGCTACCGCCCATCATACCGGAGTCGGATGCCACGGTAACTACCTCCGGCACACCGGCACGCTTAAAGATGCGGTTATAGGCATCATAGCACTTCTGATAATACTGTTCCAAATCCTCCTGGGAGGTGTGGAAAGAATACGCATCCTTCATGGTAAATTCGCGCACACGAATCATTCCGGCTCTCGGTCTTGCCTCGTCACGGAATTTTCTCTGGAACTGATAAATCATAAACGGATACTGCTGATAAGACTGGGCATAGTCACGCACCAGCTGTACGGCAGCTTCCTCATGCGTCATGCCAAGCACCATTTTGGATTTATTTCTGTCCTGAAACCGAACCAGCTCGCTGCCGATGCTGTCGTAGCGGCCGGATTCCTGCCAAAGCTCTGCCGGCATAACCACCGGGAATAAAATTTCCTGTCCGTCAATCGCATTCATTTCCTCCCGGATAATTGCTTCAATTTTGGAGGTTACTCTGCGCAGTGCCGGATACTCCGAAAAAATGCCGTTTCCGACATATTTCATATATCCTCCGCGAATCATCAGTGCATGGCTGTCGATCACACAGTCTGCTGGTCTTTCCTTAAATCTTGGTCCTACTAAGTTTTTCAGCTTCATTTTTTTCATCCTTTCCTATAAAGTAAAAAGGTCCCTTTTGTATGCTTACGCTACAAAAGGGACCGAAAATACGGCGGTACCACCCTGCTTCAAACCAAAACCCTCAAGGGCAGTTACAGCCGCACAAGGATGTTTTTGGTTTGCACTTTTTGTCTGTATCGCAGACCTGCGCTGCATTTTCATGCAGGACTCCGGGGCAGGTTCCAAAACCATTTGTGGGAAGCTCTCACCAGCCGCTTCTTCTCTGACACATCAGGAGTTGTACTATTCCTCTTCTACGCCACGTTAAATATTAGTTTCTGACGCTGCCTTACCGTTCACAGCCGCAGAAACAATTTTATCTTATTTTATGCTGTACGACGGCTTTTGTCAAGAGGTTTTCCGTGTTATTGCATCTTTATCCGTAATTTGTTGCTGTCGGAACAGCAACGCAATTTCCAAGTATAGCAAACGTTCCTTATTGTCCATTATTGATACACAAATGCCGAAAATGTTGCACTGCCTCCTGCTTTCTTGGTAGAATACACAAACAGTCCAAACCGGCAGCCCGTAAAATGATCCAGCTTAAAATAAAGCTTCTTGGTGATGCCTGTTTTTTTCCAGCCGACCCCACAGTCATAAGAAAACTCCGCTTCATCTGCCATCTGTGCAAACTCCGCTTTCACACGCAGTCGGACTTGAGCCACTGCATCAGAAGTCAGCTCTGTAAGCTCACAAAGAATGCCTTCCTCCGTATCCGGCTGCATTGCCTGCATGGATGCATCCTCCGCCGGACGGTGCATCATGACAACATAAAGCTTTCCTGCCTTTTTGGTAATGCCAACAAAGCCGTAGCACGACTGCAAGGCACAAAGCCCGGCATAGTCACCATCCTTTAAATCAGACGCATCTACCGTGACAATGGCTTCGCAGGAAGGAAAACGCATTCTCTGTGTCAGAACATTTTTGGCCTGCGTCACATTCCGGCACAGCCTGTCAGTTGTAATTCTCACCGTTCCGTTGTTCATGTTCCGGCAAATCAGAGACAAATCCGGTTCGTGGTTAAACTGCCAGCAGCTCTTAAATCCAAAGCTGTCATAGTATGCATTTTTCACTACCCTGCCCTCTGCTTTTTTTTCACTTGGCAAAGCTTCTCCTGCCTTAAAATCATCACCTTGTACGAGCGGAGCATATTCATAGCCCGGTCTTGTGCTTGTTGTTTCAACCACGGCAGGTATTTTTCCATGCTCTCCGAACACCGGATAGCCGTTTTCCCATAAAATCGGAACGAGCACCGGAATCCTGCCTACTGCACTGCGATCCTGGAACAGCACCGCATACCAGTTTCCGTCCGGAGTATCCACAATGCCGCCCTGAGCAACACCCTGATTAAAATATCCCATATCGTCATTTAACACGTCCCCGCCGGTAAATTCGCCAAAAAGCGAATCTGCCATAAAACACGCCTCTACGCGCTTCCACTCGCTGCGCAGCGAATGAATAAAAAACAGGTAATACTTACCGTTTATTTTATAAAAATGCGTTCCTTCGTAGCCAAGCCCTGGATGTCCTGCGTCACTGACAATAATGCGGTCGATACCGCCTTCCTTTGGTCCGCTCAAATCGGCATTTAACTCCTGTAAGCGGATGTTCGTGTTGCCGGATGCAATGTATACCCGGTCATCCTCATCAAACAGAAGAGAGCAGTCATGATAAAATCCGGCGATGTTCTGCTTTTTCCAGGCACCCTCGATGGAGGATGCCTGATACAGATAGGTCTTTCCGGTATCATTGGCAACAAAGCACACATAAAATATCCCCTTATGGTAACGAATACTCGCCGCCCACATACCCTGTCCGTAGATGTTCTGTTCTCCGGTAAGCTGCTGTGCCGGTGTGGAATCCAATGCATCATACACATACGCTGCATGCTCCCAGTTTACCAAATCGTAAGAACGCAGAATTTCACAGCCCGGCATAAAATACATGGTTGTGCTGACCATGTAGTAGGTATCCTCCACCCGGATGACATCCACATCCGGATAGTCCAGGCAGAGCAGAGGATTGATTTGGTGTTGAATTTTTCTGTTCATAGATAACTCCTTTTTTGAGGATGTCAATTGCTTGAAGCGGCATCCTATAGCACAAAACTATTCTGTGTAACCAAAGCTTAAAATGGTAAAGGTCTTATTTTCGTCGCCGTCCTTCATCTTAATTTCGACCGTGTGCTCTGCCGCTTCGGCTTCGTCAATCAGAAGAACCACGTTGCAGTTATTCCAGCCTCCGGCACTGTAACCATCTACTGTCGTTACCTTTGTACCGTCCACATACACCTCAGCCGCACCAAACTCCTTGCTGCTTGAGGTTTTAAAGTTTAAAAGCAGGTTTTTGCAGGTCAGCTTCATGGTAAAGACATCATTTTCTGCTGCCGCATCACGCTTCCAGTTGTCCGGAAATGCCGCCTGATAGGAAAGCCCCATGCCCTGTATCAGCATATCCTTCTGGGTAAAGCTGCCCGGTGTCATGGTAATTCCTTCATATTCACTGCCGCTTTTTAACATCACCACCTGCTTAAAGTCAAGCCCGATTTTTCCGTTTTCCGGCACTGCTGCCAGTTCCTCCGTCTCCTCGGCATCTACCACCTCAAGAAGATGCATCAGGCAGTCAGACATTACCGTGTGACCGTATTGGGTCGGGTGATAATCATCCGCAAAGAATTTTGCATCCGTCAGCTGACTGTTTTTAAACGGTTCCGCAATAGCATCCTTTATACTTACCATCGGCAGGTCATAATAAGTTCCTACCGGAAGATAGCTGTCCTGCACATTCCATTTATTTTTCGCCACCGCAAATAGAAGAATAACGGCAGCCTCATTCTCCTGGCTCAGTACATCATGCACCAGACTTTCATACGCTCTTGTGCCGGTTGCCTCCTGCCAGTCATTTACGGCAAATTCAATAAGAAATAAATCCGGTTCTGCACCAAGCACATCCAGTACATCCTTCTGATAGCGAATTACGCCAAGAGAGGACGGTGTGCCGCTCAACCCTGCATTGACAAACAAAATATTGTTCCCGGTTCCATATGCCTTTTGAAAAGCCTCCACAAACTGATACGCATAACCATCTGTCTTTTTTGCCGGACCGGCACCCTCTGTAATGGAACCGCCCAGCAGGGCAATCCGCACAGTTTCTCCATTTCTTGCCTTTTCCAGCACCTTCTTTAACCGCGCATTATTTCCGGTAGAAACCAGCGAATCCGTTAGCATTTCGCTATACCAGTCCGTTTCCGGTGCTTTTGTCGGCTCCGGAGTCGGAGTTTCCGTTGGTGCAGCTGTTTCTGTCGGTGCAGCCGTTTCTGTCGGTGCAGCCGTTTCCGTTGGTGCAGCCGTTTCCGTTGGTGCAGCTGTTTCCGTTGGTGTCGGCAGCTCTGTATTCTTTTTCTCTCCGCATCCTGACATGGCAAAACATGCCACTGCTGCCAGCATAAAAATCCATCTTAAGTTTCGCATTTTTCTTTTTTCCCTTCTCTTTCCATGCTCTGGAAAAGCTTCTTTCCGAAGCCCCTGTTGTATTGTTTACAAAATAACCCGCATAGCCATATATTGTTCACATTATGCTTCCGGTCCTAAGTAAGAATCCGGCAGTGCTCCCCGGTAAATTACGATTTTCTGCAATACAAGACCTGCATCAATGCCGTAAAACCGAAGCTTATGTACTCCAGCAGCCAGCGATACCCTGCTTTCCTTGATGTGAACGTTTTGTTCCACGGCACGGCTCCACTGCCATTCATAGCAGTCGCCCGCAATGTAGCCCTTTGGCAGGGCATTGACTACCACAGTAGCCTGCTCATCCACAGCAATGCCGTAGCGCAGCTCTACTTTATCCCCATCCAGATGATTGCTTGGTGCCAGATAGACACGAATGGCATAATCGGTCGTCATATCTGCATCAAAAATATATTCCAGATATGGTAAGCCCTCCACGCTTCCGGTTTCGTCATAAAGCTTTGCCGTTTCCATCGTCACCGGATATACCTTGGCAGAAGCATCCGAGCGTCCGTAATTTGGAATTATCCGAAACTGTGCGGAGAAAATCTTGTAGCCACCCTCCTGTCTTTCCGTAGGGTGCACCGCATTCTCTGCCTGCTGCCTGCTGATTCCGGTATTCTGTAAGCTGTCCTGCACACGCTCTACAAGCACCACCGGAACATTCTCCGCATAAGCATCTGCCTGAAGAACCACACAGCCCGCAAGCGGTTCTGGTCTGGTTTCCATCAATTCTTCAATCAAAACGTCCCTGCTGTACGGACAGCTTACGTCTTCCAGCACAATCGGTGTCGGCAGTGCACAGTTTTCCGCATTCCACGCCACATAGCCAAGGTGCGGCTGGCTCATCATTTTATTCCACTTGCCGGCGGACATTTCTTCATTGTAATGGCGCATCAGTTCCTTATCCTTCGCAATGGCTTCTTCCACCAGTGCTGCAAAGCCGTTGGTTCTTGCGTCCTTCTTTTCTGCATAATAGCGGTTGTAGGCAGAATAAATATACAGTGCCACTACATTGGCAGAGGCGGTCACCGGATAAAAAACGAGCTGTTCATAGGCGTCCTGAAGCTCCTTCGGAATTTCCGGCTTCACCAGCTCGGCACCCTCCATCAAAAACAGGGCAAAATCCAACATACTCTGCGCTTCTCCAAAATTTTCAATGCTGTAGATGTTTTCTCTCATATATTCCGGCTTACAGATGGCATTTAACTTGGAATAGCCCGCTAAAAGCCCTGCCATCTGTGCCTGAACCACTTCGGAAACACCGTAGGAAAACTGCTGTTTGACAAATTTAAGATAATAGTCCCCCGGTGTCACACTTCCGTTGGTTCCATAGGTTTCAAAATCATACGCTAAATCCATATAATAGGAAATCTGCATTTCCATTGGCTTTAAGTC
>CAZJAA010000014.1:0-62248 GCA_964544055.1 uncultured Lachnospiraceae bacterium
GCACTGGTGTCTCCGTTGGCTCAGGCGTTTTTGTCGGCACTGGTGTCTCCGTTGGTGCAGGCGTTTTTGTCGGCACTGGTGTCTCCGTTGGTGCAGGCGTTTTTGTCGGCGCAGGCGTTTTGGTTGGCGCAGAACTCTGTGTCGACACACCGGTAGGATCTGACGTTGCAATTACCCGGCAGGAAGCAGACAAACAAAGACCTGACAATATAAAAACAATTAAGATAAGTTTCTTCATTTGCTGCTCCTTTCTTGTGCCACTCCATTCTACATCATTTTCTTGTGCCTTTTATTCCGCCGCAGGCTCCTTCTTTGCTTCTGCCACCATGCGCCGTCTTTTTTCTTCTATTACAATTGCCTCTGCATGCTCTAAGGCTGCATCAATATGCATACAGAAGTTTTCTTCACCCACCTTATCCACAAAACCGGCTTTTTTCATTACCTGATACGGCTGGCTCTGTACATGGGAAAATACAAGCGTTACCTGCTTTTTCTGACAATGCTCCAGCAGATTTTCCAGGGCACGGATTGCAGTAATATCCAGCGTGGAAACACTTCTCATACGGACAATGACCACTCTGGTTGTTTCCTTCCAGATAATCTGCTCAATCAGATTATCTACCGTTGCAAAGAAGATCGGACCTTCTATTTCATAAACAAGCGTATGCTTTGGAATTGCCTTATATTCCTGCGTCTGACCCTTATACGGCACATCATCCTTTAAATTTGTCCAGCGGCGTATGGAGGTAACATTTGTCATTCGACGAAGGAACAGGATGGCGGACAGGAATACACCAACTTCCACAGCGGTGAGCAAATCAAAGATAACGCCGCATAAAAATGTAACAATCAGCACCGTAAAGTCTGACTTTGGTGCATGCTTTGCCATGTTGACAAACTCTCTCCAGTTGCTCATGTTGTAAGAAACGAGAATCAGGATGGCTGCCAGGGTCGGCATCGGAATGTAACCGGCCAGCGGCATCATGCAGAGCAGGATAATGGTTACTACAATACTGTGTACAATGCCTGCAATCGGTGTGCGTCCACCACTCTTTACACTGTTGGAGGCTCTGGCTACCGCACCCGCTACCGGTGGTGCGCCGAAAATGCCGCAGAAAATATTGGCAATGCCTTCTCCAATCAGTTCCTGGTTGGAGTCATGACGTTCTCCCATCAGCCCGTCCGTTACCACGCAGGCAAGCAGGGATACAATGGCAATCAGAATTGCCAGCGTCAGTGCCGATGGAAATACATCCACAATCAGTTCCAGTGATACTTTAGGAAGCTTTGGCACCGGAAAGTGGGACGGCAGCTCACCGTACACGCTTTTAATGGTTGCCACTGCAATACCACGGCTGTTTAAAAGCATTACAACCGGTGTTGTCACTAAAATTGCCGCCAGGGAATTTGGCACTTTCGGCAAAAACTTTGGCAGCACCACCAGCACTACCATGGCAAGCAGACCAACGGCAAGGGTTGGCAGATCAATTGTTGTAATTACCTTTGCATATGCTGCAAATTTGTCCAGCACGCGAACCGGAATTGCTCCCATGTTAAGACCAAAGAAGCTTTTTAACTGTCCGGAGAAAATACCCATGGCGATACCTGCAGTAAAGCCCAGGGTGATGGTTCTCGGAATATAACGAAGTAATACGCCCGCTTTTAAAATGCCCAGCAGAATCAGAATGATACCCGCCAGAATGGATGCCACGGCAAGACCGGTCAATCCAAATTTTTCGACAATGGTAAATACCGTCATTACGGTAGCTGCGGTAACACCGCCAATGTTTACCTTACTTCCGCCAAAGGCAGAAACAAAAAACCCGCCGATAATGGCTGAATACAGGCCTGTTTCCGGAGACATTCCGGAAGAAATTGCTAACGCCACGGAAAGTGGAAAAGCGATGACAGCCACCAGGATACCTGCTATGATATCCTTGGTGAGCTGCTTTGTTGTGTACCCCTTCATTGCTGTAAAAAGCTTTGGTCCCTTTGTTTTCATAACTCTTTTGTTGCTCCTCTTTCTTCAAACTTACTGTTCAAACTGAAACCATGCGAAATCGAAATTGCTGCCCGGAAGGAAAATGTATTCCAGTGTGCCATTTCCGGAAAGTGCTTCAATTTCAAAGGTCTGCTCGGTATATTCCGCAGTTCCCGGCACCTGCACTACCTGAATGCTGTCGCCGGTTTCTGTTTTAAATCGAATCTGAACCGGACTCTTTGCCAGTGGAGATCGGCTGCAGATAATGATTTTCTTTACACTTTCTGCTCCGAAGTTCATATTCTCATATCCGATTGTTACGTTATTACCAATCTTTTCGATGGTATCCCCATTTACAGTAAAGCTGTCCCCATAGAGGAAATTTCTGTCGGTCATGGCAAGCTTTGCAAAAGCCTTCTCCTGCTTTTCAAACACAATGCCCTTTAACTGATACGAGTCTTTCGTTGCAATATAAACCGAAGTGACTCCCTTTAATCTCTTACTTAACATGTAGGTTTCCGGCTGGAATACCATCCACTGTCCCGGCTTATGGTATACACCATCATACAGGCAGATGCTTCCTGCCTCGCCAGGCTTTCCTTCCCAAATCTGAATGCTCACCGGATCATTGGTGTTTGCAAAGATTGGAAGTGTTACTTTGTCTGTTCCGTAATCACCAAAATCCATACTTGCAAAGCCTGCCACACATTCCATGGCATCCCCGTCATTGCCAAGGAAATTCACACCATGCTCAATGCCTTCCACTACCTTTTCTGTACGGTAGTCGAACAGTCCGGCACTGTTTAATTCGTATGGATTGTATGCTGCGGCTCCAATGCCATCTGCCACAAATTCGTAGGTAGACTGCACACTTTCGATTTCACTGCCGTTCATAGCAGCACAGCGGAGGCGGAATTCGCCATCTCCTTCTGCCGTAACCACAACACGGTTTCCTTCGGTCTGCAGTGTCACAAAATTCACTTCAATGCCGGTGTCGGTAATTGCCTTGAAGCAAAGGTCGGTATAGGTAGCATTTTCCGGATATATTTTTGCCGTAATTACAACCGATGGCTTTTCTCCTGTTTTTTCATTCTTTGTCATATGACGGCTTCCCTCGCAGGCAAGCTCGATTTTACGCACCGGAATTTCTTCTTTTCCCTGAGTAAGCGCAGTGCCTTTGGTACCGCCGGAATACAGCGTGGTTTCCGTATTTTCCTCCAGACAGGAAACGCCGGAAAGAGCTTCAGCTTCGATTGCCTGAATGGTAATCGTCTGCGGCTCCATTCCAGGTGTTGTTACGGTTACCTTGATGTCCCCTGCTGTTTTCTTTGTACCAATCATGGCAAGCAGCTTACCGCCGAATAATCGTCTGCTCTTTCCCTTATGCTCGTCAAAGTCTGTGCTGTCACCGTTATCCAGTCCAATCAGGCGACCGGCACCCTCCACCTCAACATGAATGCGGTTTCTGGCATTTTCTACCGGATAATCGTCTTTATCAAATGCAGAAATCTGTACAAATGCAAGGTCTCTGCCATCTGCCTTTACCGTATCTGCTTCTGCCTTTACTTCCAGACGTACCGCATCTGTAAAGGAATGCTTTTCTTCTGTGGCAATTACCTCGCCCTTTTCATTGTAAGCTACTGCGCAGATGCTTCCTTTTTCATAAGGAACCTGCCAGCAGCGGGTGAGTGTTTTGTCCTTTGCGTGGTCAATGTGCTGTACTCCCTGACTGACACCGTTCACAAACAGTTCCACGGAAGGTGCATTGGTTGCCGCCTGCACATCAATCAGCTGTCCTTCGTTGAAATCCCAATATGGGAACAGATGAACAAACGGCTCTGCCTCCTTGTTCCACAGGGATTTAAAAATATAGAAAGAATCCTTTGGAAATCCTGCGGTATCAATCTGTCCAAAGTAGCAGTTCTTTGTCTGATACGGTGTCGGCTCACCAATATAGTCAAATCCGGTCCAGATAAACTGTCCTAGGGAAAATTCGGCATCCCGGTCATCCGTGATGCAGGCATCATAAGTTTTTGCGCCCCAGCCGGTGATGGTATTTCCAAGTGCCGAGCAGTGCTCATCCGAGTCGGATAAAATATGCTTGCTCTTAGGAAAATGATAAATACCACGGCTTGCAAGAACCGAGGCTGTTTCACTTCCGTAAATTACCCAGTCCGGATTTTTGGCATGATGCTCTTCGTACAGACACTCTGCGTAATTGTAGCCCTGCAGCTCCAGTTCCCCGGCACAGCCCTGTGCGCATTCCCACTTCATAAAGTTAGAGCCATGGGTAATCGGCACATGACGTTTCGGGTCATTTTTAATTACCGCATCCCTGAGATTTCTTGTGATTTCCTGTCCGCGGTTTTCGCGCATGGTATCCGGAATTTCATTACCAATGCTCCACATAATGAGGGACGCATGGTTTCTGTCACGGCGCACCCAGGAAGCCACATCCTTTTCATACCATTCATTAAAGAAACGGCCGTAGTCATATTCTGTTTTGGAGCTTTCCCACATATCAAAAGCTTCGGAGTCTACCAGAAAGCCAAGTTCGTCACAAAGCTCCATCTGTTCCTTTGCCGGCATATTGTGAGAAGTCCGGACCGCATTTACACCCATTTCACGAAGCTTTAAAAGCTTACGTCGCATTGCAGCTGCGTTAAATGCAGAGCCCAACGCACCCAGGTCGTGGTGTTCACAGACACCGTTGATTTTTTCATGTCTTCCATTGATAAAGAAGCCCTTGTTTTTATTAAATTCCAGCGTCCGGAAGCCAATGTTCTGTTCTTCCGTTTCCAGCAGAACTTCTTTCTGCCAGAGTTCTGTTACCACACGGTACAAATTGCCCTGTGCAATATCCCAGAGTTTTGGATGTTCCACAACCAGTACCTGGGAGCAGACCGGTGTACTCTCCACCACAAAATCAGCTGCTGTTTCAGCGGTCAGAGTACCGTCCGCATCATAAATTTTCTGAACCAGTCTCGCTGTTCCGGCAGCGCATTTAGCGCACTTTGCAGAAAGCTCGGTATCAATTTCCACTCTCCATCTGGTATCATTTTCCTTTACCTCGGTGATGTAGATGCCATCCGAAACCAGATGAAGATTGTTCTTTGTTTTAAACCATACATTACGGAAAATACCTGCACCAGAGTACCATCTGGTATTTAAATAACGGTACACCACGCGTACTGCCACCAGGTTTTTTCCTTCCTGCACAAAATCCGTAATATCTGCCTCAAACATGGAATAACCATACTTCCACTCAAAGGCCTGTCTGCCATTTACATAAACCGTAGTGTCCATATAAACACCGTCAAAGCGCAATGCATACAGCCCCTTTATCTCATTTAACGTAAATTCCTTTTTATACCAGCCGACGCTGTCACGATACAAATCATGCGTCTTATAAATCATCCAGTCATGTGGAATATCTATCTGCTTCCAGTCTGCTTCTGCCGGAAAGTCCATAGAAGCCTCCTCCACCGGAAGCTCTGCAAAACTCCAGCCATCATTCCATAATATTTTTTCTGCCATTCCAATCCTCCCTGTTTCTTGACAACAGAAAACAAAGTTTTCTGTTGTATTTCGGAGACTCCCTCTCGCCCTCTGTGAGCAGAGGATTTTCCTCCCTGTCTTCGTAGTGTGTAATAGGCACACCTGTTCTTATTGTACACGCTTCTTTCCATACTTGCAAGTATAAAATAAAATTTTTGATTTAAAACAGTATAAATGTTTAAAAGCAAAAAAATTGCTTTTGTTGCGCATTTTTTCACAACAAAAGCAATTACGAATTTTTCTATTTTACTACAACAAAATAAGTGTCCTTTCCTTTTCCCTTTGCTTCATACATCGCCTCATCTGCTTCCTGTATCAGCCTGCGGCCGTCTATTTTTCCGGCACGTTCAATGACAATACCAATACTGCACGGAATTGACATTCTTTCTCCGGTAACTCCGTTAATCACACCATTTTCCAGTTTACGGAGCAACCGTTCCATCAGCTGTTCAACGATTTCCCTTCCGTCTGTTTCCATGCAGAAAACAAATTCGTCACCACCGTTACGTCCAACCGAGCCTGGAATCATTTCGCACAGCGTATGTGCCACATACTTAATGACGTGGTCACCCTCTGCATGACCGAATTGGGTATTGTAATCACGGAAATCATCAATATCAAGAAAGCCCACGGCAATGCGGCTGTCTCTTGGCTCCAATTCTTCTGCCATCTGTTCCACACGTTCCGCTATGGCTTTTTTATTCATAATACCGGTCATTGGGTCTTTTTCTGCTTTCTTTTCCAGAGATTTCTGCTCTTCTTTTTCCTGCCGCTGCAATTCCATTACGCATTGCAGCAGATGGTTCACTTCGTGCTGCAGCTCTCCGATTTCATCATCCGAGCCCGGTTCCAGACGGAGGCTGTAATCACCCGTCTGCTGCACCTGCTTTAATAATGTGCGGATTTCTTCCATCGGTTTGATTGTTTTTCCACTGATATAGTGGTTTAAGGTCTGCTGCATTAATAAGCCCACGGCAAAAATCGCAGTAAGAAGCATTGTGTAAGAAACTCCCACTGTCATGTAGCTGTCCACACTTGCTGAAACTCGAATGGTCCAGTCGGTATACTGTATGTCGGAGTACTGCGCAAGATACTTTTTCCCATCGACCTTATATGGGACCGCACCTTCTTTTTTGTAGCTGCGTCTAATGCGTTCACTTTCAATTTTCTGGTCATGAAGCGCCTGTTTTTCTTCAAATCCTTCGCTTTCTTCCCCGGCACCGCCACAAATGACAATGTTACCGTTTCCATCACGAATGATTACAATTCCGTTATCCCAGAATATATTTTTCTCATGGTATTTGTCAAAATAATCCAACCGGACTTCTGCTGCCAGATATCCTATCAGCTCCTCTTGATCGTAAATTCCCAAGTAGGCATGAACCAACCGGATTTTTCCTTCTTCTGTTTCAACGCTGTATACATTGCCGACAGAAAAACTGCCTTCCAGAAACTTTGGATTTGCAATACCAATTCCGCTGTTTTCACCCGGCTCATACGCTTTGCTGGATGCCACAACAGAAAAATTTTTGTCCGTAACAACCATAGCTTCAATGTATGGCTGGCGCTCTGTCTGACCTTTGAGAATTTCTTCTATATATGCTCTTATGGCAGCTTCTTCAGAGTCTGCCGCACCTGTGCACGCCAGCACCTCCTGTTTCAAAAAGCTGTAGTCTGCCACACTTTCCATATTCTGCTTTATGTGTTCAAAAAAACTTTCTATATCATCAATCCGGTATTCACTGACACCAAGCAGATTTTCCTCGATTACACCTTCCATATTTTTGTTGTTCTGATAAAGCATAATAAAGCCGCACAGAAACAATGGAAGAAGGGAAATTAACAAAAGCGTTATATACAAACGATTTTTTAATCTCATTTCTGCGTTCTGCCCCCTTCTTAAACAATAAATGTTCGGAGTTCCGTACATGATAGAAGCACCAGCTTTCAGAAGCGTTGCTGCCGGTGCTCCGCTTTTTTCATTATTTTTTAGTACTTATATCCTATTTCTTATTTCTTATATCATATAACATTTCTTCCTATCTTTCAAGATGTTTTTCGAGTAATGTAATTATTCCGCCCTATATAAGCATATATACAGAGTGCAGGCTTGCCTGCAGAACCGGACGAAACCGATGTACTAAAGCCACACCGCCTAAGAAATAAAACGTAAGCCTTATTCTACCGAAAGAACCTTGTAGTCCTGTGCTTCCACGGTTTTGGTTAAAGCTTCCGCAGAAATCTCTGCATTTAATGTAACGACTGCCGTTCCGGCTTCGTGGCTCACTACGGCCTCTGTTACCTCCGGCAGAGCCTCCAGACATTTTTTTACTCTTGCTTCACAATGTCCGCACATCATACCTTCAATTCTCATTGTCTTAGTCATATTTTTCTCCTTTTCTACTGGCGTCGTATACGCACCCTTTTGTTTGATTGCTTTGTCCTTTTTATCATTATACACCGAAACAAGGTTCAGACGCAAGGCATTTGTTACCACGCAAAAACTTGACAGACTCATGGCGGCCGCTCCAAACATCGGATTTAATTTCCAGCCAAGTACCGGAATAAACAGTCCTGCTGCCAGCGGAATACCAAGGCTGTTGTAAAAGAATGCCCAGAACAGATTTTCATGAATATTTTTCAGCGTTGCACGGCTTAACCGGATTGCCGCCGGAACATCCAGAAGTCGGCTCTTCATCAATACCACATCTGCTGTATCAATGGCAACATCGGTTCCTGCCCCAATGGCAATTCCCATGTCAGCCCTGGTAAGTGCCAACGCATCATTGATGCCGTCGCCAACCATGGCAACCTTGCCCTGTTCCCTAAGTTTCCGAATTACCTGTTCTTTTCCTTCCGGAAAGACTCCGGCAATCACCTCATCCACCCCCGCCTGAGTGCCAATGGCTTTTGCTGTTTTTTCATTATCCCCGGTCAGCATAACAACCCGGATACCCATATTCTGCAGTTCCTTTACCGCCTGTGGGCTGTCCTCCTTGATAACATCTGCCACCGCAATTACTCCAAGAAGCCGGTCCTCTCTTGCAAAAAATAAAGGCGTTTTTCCCTGTGCTGCAAAAAGCTCTGCCTGTTTTGTTATATTTTCCCCAAGCAGTACCTTTCCGGCTATAAATTCTTCATTTCCGCCATACAGCCGCCCTGTCCGGTCTCTGCCGCCAAGTCCCCGACCCGGAAGTGCTTCAAACTCCGTAACTTCTGCTTTTTCCACCTGTTTTTCTTCTGCATATGCCAAAACTGCTTTTGCAAGAGGATGTTCACTTTTTTCTTCCAGTGCTCTGGCACAACGCAAAAGCTCTTCTTCTCTGATTCCCTCTGCCGGAATAATATCCGTCACCTGTGGTTTTCCCATGGTAATGGTTCCGGTTTTATCCAGTGCCACAATCTGCACTTTTCCGGTTTCCTCCAGAGAAACAGCCGTTTTAAAAAGAATTCCGTTTTTTGCACCTACGCCATTGCCCACCATGATGGCTACCGGAGTGGCAAGTCCAAGTGCACATGGACAACTGATAACAAGCACGGAAATTCCCCTTGCCAGGGCATAGCCTACACTTTCACCGGCAAGCAGCCAGCAAATGGCGGTAATCACGGCAATGGAAATGACAACCGGTACAAAAACTCCGGAAACCTTATCTGCAATTTTGGCAATTGGTGCCTTGGTTGCTGCCGCATCGCTTACCATCTGAATAATCTGAGACAGTGTCGTGTCCTGTCCGACTCTTGTGGCACGGCACGATAAAAAGCCCGCCTGATTTAACGTTGCTGCGGACACCGTGCTTCCCGGCTCCTTATCCACCGGAATGCTTTCTCCGGTCAAAGCCGATTCGTCCACTGCACCGCTTCCTTCGAGCACAACTCCATCCACCGGAATCTGCTCACCCGGACGTACCACAAACACATCTCCCGGCATTACCTGTTCCATGAAAATGGTCTGTTCTTCCCCATTTCTGACTACCGTTGCCGTTTTTGGAGCAAGCTTCATCAAGCCCTTTAAAGCATCCGTGGTTTTTCCCTTGGAACGTGCTTCCAGCATTTTTCCTACGGTAATCAAGGTTAAAATCATTGCTGCCGACTCAAAATACAGCTCATGCAGATATTCATGCAACTGTGCGTGATTTCCGAGCAGCAGTGCATTCGACATGGCAAACAGCGCATAGGTGCTGTAGCCAAAGGCGGCGCTTGAGCCGAGTGCTACCAGTGTATCCATATTTGGTGCGCCATGAAAGAGGCTTTTATAACCGTTCACAAAAAATTTCTGATTAATCACCATAATAATCACGGTAAGCAAAAGCTCAACCAGACCAATTGCCACCGGATTTTCGGCAAGTGCCTCCGGCACCGGCCAGCCCCACATCATATGTCCCATGGACACATACATGAGCACAACAAGAAAGCCAAGAGAAGACACAAGCCGCCGCTTTAATAACGGTGTTTCCTTATCCACAAGAGCATCCTCTGCACCTCTATCCCAGGCATTTTCTCCTCCGTTTTCCAATGCCTGATTTCCATATTTTACCGTTGCTCCATAGCCTGCCTGTTCGACTGCCCGGATGATTTCTGCATCCTCCACCGTTCCTTCCACACCCATGGAATTTGTCAGCAGGCTGACCGAGCAAGCATTGACTCCCGGCACCTTCAAAACTGCTTTTTCTACTCTGGCAGAGCATGCCGCACAACTCATACCGGTAACCATATACTGCTTCATCAAAACTCATCTCCATTTCTTTTATTTCATCAGCTTTTGAATGGTTCCTACCAGTTCGTCCACAACGTCATCCCTGCCTTCACGAATATCTGACACCACGCAGTGACGGATGTGGCTGGCAAGAAGCTCCTTGTTGAAACTGTTCATTGCTGCAGTAACTGCTGCAGATTGTACTAGAATATCATTGCAATATGCATTTTCTTCTACCATTCCTTTTAATCCCCGTATCTGCCCTTCCATGCGGTTTAAACGATTCAGCAGTTTTTTCCGCTCTTCCTCCGAACGATTTGTTTTTTTCCCACAATTACATTTTTCACTGTTACTCATCTTTTTACTCCGATCATTTTACTTTTTCTTCTCATCTATTTTTCAACTCCGGTTTTGCACCTTCCCGCACCAAGCACGGTTGCCTGCGACAATGAAAGCTTTGTACGGGACACACCATTGCGAAGCATTTTTATTCGGCAGGGTGCACATCCAAGGCGGAACGTTTTTATGTAACAGAAGCCCGCTTTTTCCTATTTACATAAAAATACCCCTGCCGGGTATTCACATCATATACCCAGCAGGGTATTTGTCAAGTTCTATGAAATTAAATTCGGTTATTCTTTTCCATTCCAGCAATAGGTGCAAAGCTTGCATGGAGAAATTCCGATGGCTTCTACCATATCATCCAGACGATGGAATTTTAAAGAAGTAAAGTTCAGCTCCTTGCGAATTTCCTCCACCATTGCTTTATAGTTTTCGCTGTCAGGATTTGCATAATCCTCCAACAATTCCTGCGTTACTTCTCCTTCTCTTCTCTGGATAATACGTCTAGTAATCAAATCCATTTCCGAAGAGGAACGGGAAAAGTTCAGATATTTGCAGCCAAACAGCAGTGGCGGACAGGCAGTACGGATATGTACCTCTTTTGCTCCGCTGTTGTATAAAAATTCCGTAGTTTCTCTTAGCTGCGTACCACGCACAATAGAATCGTCAATCAGCAAAAGCTTTTTATTCTGAATCAGTTCATGCACCGGAATCAGCTTCATTTTTGCAATCAGATTTCTTTGGGACTGGTTGGTCGGCATAAAGGAACGCGGCCAGGTTGGCGTATATTTAATGAACGGACGCTCGTATGGAATGCCGGAGGCATTGGCATATCCGATGGCATGAGGCACACCAGAATCCGGAACACCTGCCACACTGTCCGGCTCCTCTTCATCACGTCCGGCAAGCATCCGTCCGCAGTCATACCTCATTTTTTCAACATTCACTCCCTCATAGGTCGAGGTTGGATACCCATAATATACCCAAAGGAATGAACAGATTTTCATTTCTTCTCCGGGCTCTTTTAGTGTCTGTACCCCTTCCGGTGTCATGTATACAATTTCCCCCGGTCCCAGTTCCTTGTAATCCTGATAACCAAGATTTAAGTAGGCAAAACTTTCAAAGGATGCACAAAAGGCATTTTCCTTTTTTCCGATAATGACAGGAGTGCGTCCGAGACGGTCACGGGAAGCATAAATTCCTTCCGGTGTCAGAACAAGCACCGTCATGGAACCATCTATCTTTTCCTGCACGTTGGCAAGTCCTTCTGCAAAGGTAGTTTTCTGATTAATAAGAGCTGCCGTAATTTCTGTTGGGTTGATGCTTCCTCCGCTCATTTCAAGAAAATGGGTATGTCCCTTTTCGAAACATTCATTTACAAGCTCGTCCACATTGTTAATTCTGCCAACGGTCGTTACCGCAAAGCTTCCCAGATGCGAATGCACCAAAAGCGGCTGCGGCTCAAAGTCCGAAATACAGCCAATACCCAGATTTCCCTCCAATTCCTCCACATCACGTTCAAACTTCGTGCGGAACGGCGAATTCTGAATGTTATGTATGGAACGGTCAAAGCCTTTAGGGCCATACACTGCCATACCACCGCGCTTTGTTCCCAGATGAGAATGATAGTCGGTTCCGAAAAATAAATCCATAATACAGGATTCCTTTGATGCAACTGCAAAAAAACCACCCATGATGAGCCTCCTGAATTCTGTTAAAATTTTACCCCATACTACCGTAAATTTTATATCATTCCGTTCATTTCGTCAATTCTTTCTTTTCATAGTAAGCAATTATTCTGTCACACAAAGGAAAATTTAAACGAAATATCACTTGCAATTTTACCGCAGCCATGATATATTATGCGGCATATAGTATAAAAATTCATTTTTCAAAGGAGACAAAAATGAAAAGAATTCTCACACTTGCCCTAATGACAATACTTATCATCGCAGCTTTTCCAGGATGCGGCAACAATAAAGCAAACACAGCAAAAGTAATCGAAATTGAATTAACCAGCGAAGAATATGCATTTGGTATAGACAAAAGCCAGCCGGAGCTGTTAGCTTCCGTAAATGCATTTATTGCAGAGATTAAGGCAAACGGCAAATTTGACGAAATCTGCAACAACTACTTTGGTGACGGTACCCCGGTCGCTGTAACCTCTGCTTCCTTTGACAGCTCCAAGGACCAGTTAATTGTTGCTACCAACGCTGCTTTCGAGCCTTTCGAGTACATGAAGGGCGATAACTACTACGGCATCGACATGGAAATTGCCAAGGCTCTTGCCGATTATCTTGGTCAGGAATTAGTGATTTCCAACATGGACTTCAATGCCGTCTGCTCCTCCGTTGGTCAGCAAAAATGTGACCTTGCCATGGCAGGACTTACCATAAAGCCGGATCGTGAAGAACATGTAACCTTCTCCACTTCTTACTACAGTGCTTCCCAGAAGCTGATTGTAACCTCCGACAACACCGAATTCGATTCCTGCAAAACAGCAGCCGACGTGGAAGCCATTCTGCGTGCAAAGAATTCTACCACAAAGATTGGTGTTCAAATTGGCACAACCGGACAGTTTTATACCGAAGGAGATGAAAGCCTAGGCTTTGCCGGATTTTCTGCCACCAGCATTGGATATAAAAATGGTTCTCTTGCCGTCCAGGATTTATTAAACGGCAGCCTGAATTATGTAATTATCGACTCCGCTCCTGCTGCCTGCATTACCAGAGCAATCAACGCAATGCAGTAAATTCATGCAAATGCCGTTACGCTCCTAAGAAAACACCCGGTCTGCCTCTGATAGAACAAAGAACCCGCAACGCCGGACATACTTTTCCCATGAAAGAAATTTTAAAAGCTGCCACCTTAACGAAGCACTCGTAAAGTGACAGCTTTTTGTTTCTCAAACAGACGTTTTCTTTATTTTCGAATTTCAGCAGAGGTTTCGAGCATCGCTGCGGATAAGTTATGAATGCGCTTTGTTTCTTCCACAACATCATTTACATAATTTCGGTAGGATGTCGTTGCCGTTGCAATGGAATCTACCATAGCCTGATTTTCTTCGGCATAGGCTCCCATCTCCAGAATACGGTCGCGAAGATTTCCAAAAATGGAATCAATCCCCTGAATGTTTTTATTTTGTTCTTCGATGTTTTCATACAGCATACCAAACTGTGTGGTCAGACCTACGTTGCCGTCTTCCAGACCATTCAGCACCTGCACCGACTCTTCGATTGCATCAACGCTTGCCTTTAATTCCTCCGCTGTTCTGGCAATCTGTTCTTTCATCTGATCTACAATTTTTACCACCTGTTCCGAGCTGCGATTGCTGTCTACTGCCAAATCCTGCACCTTGGAAGCAACAACAGCGAATCCTGCGCCGGAAGCGCCTGCCCTCGCTGCTTCAATGGAAGCATTTAACGCCAGCATTTTGGTGCTTGCTGCAATACTGGTAATCTGGTCTGCCACCACGGCAATTTCATCAATCTGTTTCTGGAGAATAGCAAATACTTCGTTTTCCTCTGCGATTTCCTTTCGCACATTCTGCATCTGCTCCGACATAGCGCGCATATTGGCACTATTTTCTTCCATGGCTTCTTCCATGCTTTTTAATGTGGCATTTAAGGAAGAAACCTGCTCTCCAGTTACGAGCACCTGATTCATCGCTTCAATACATGCCTGACCGACTTCTCTGGTTCCCTCTGTAACAGAGTCAGAACCACGGCGCAGTTCTACTACGTTTTCTTTTAAGTTGTCGTTGATTTCTGAAATACCGGCAACACGTCTGGAAGACTGTTCGCAATTGGTTTCCAGTTCCACGCTGACCTGCTGGATAGATGCCAGTAACTGTTCTGCCTGCTCGGCACGTTCATTTCCAAGATTGATATAAGCTTTTCCTCGCTTTACAAGCAGATACATAATAAATGAGGTCAGTGCAAAAATAGCCAGACACATAATGTACTGCCCATCCGGGTCTGCCTTCTGCGGATACAAAACACGCAGGAGAATTAACAGGATAACTCCTGTTATGCCCTGTATAATTGGATACAACGGTTCCAGATACAGACCTCCCAGACCAATGACTGCCAGCATTAAAATAAAGTCATCACTTAAAAAGTCACCGCTGCTGGTGGATATCATAAACACCACAAGCATCAGGCCCACACTGATAACCAGCCGTCTTACCGAAGCATGCAGCTTCATTTTCATGGACGCATAAATAAGTGCTGCAAATGCAAGCAGACAAACCCCAATGACTACTGCACCTTTGACACCGCCACTCAACAGGTTTTTCAGGAAGAAAACTCCTGCTACACTGAAGGTTAAAATCAGCATAATCTTAAAAATTCGCTCGGGCGATGCGGGAAGCTTTGCTTTTTTCGATTCCATTTTTTACCTCTCCTTCTTTAGTTGTTTACAACGTTAAACCCCACGCAAAGATATTTTATCACTTTCTGAAAGCATTTACAAGAACTTTCTTAATTCCGTTTCCAGCTTTGCCTCAATATCAATCAGTCTCTTTGCTATGGAAGTTGCCTCTTGTTCCGCATTCTTGTACTGATTCATATAACGATACAGAGACTTTATTCCCATGTCGCATCCATCTGTCAGTAAATCCGCTACTGTGGAATCACTTTCATCCATTCCCAGCTTTACATTGGTTTTCATCCATGACATTCCCTTTGCCATCATATTCGGTTCTTTTTCTTCCGCACCGAGCTGTTCTAAAAGATGCTCAATATCCTCCTGCAGTTTTTCATGATGTGCTTTACTTTCCGATAAAAGCTTCTTTAGTTTATCGTCCTGTACTTTTTCCAGTACCTCGTCAATCGAGCCTACTCCCATTTTGGTTCCTGCATCGCATTCCTGTAAAAGTTTTATAGTATCCTGATTTGCCATAACTGCCTCCTGTTTTCTTTTTCCCATAGTATGAGGAAAAAGAAAGAGGTTTATGCAGGCAATTTCCGTGGTTGCATCAATGCTTATTTCTTATGGCAAAATAATCGATTGGACTGCCCTCCTGTTTCAGCACTGCGCCAATATAGTCGGTCACATCATTTAATTTCCGTTTAAATTCCATGCCGCCATACAGCAGACCGGTACTGTGAATGTCTGAGCCGCCTGTTTTTGGAAGCTGGTAACGTGCGGCATATTCCAAAGCCATAACATCATACATAGAACGCCCATCGTCCCGCATTTTTTTCCCGTAATGGGAAGCGTTAAACACTTCCACCCCATCAACGCAATCCGGAAACAACTGGATTTTTGGAATATACCATTCTTCTCTGTACGGATGGGCATGAATCACCATACCGCCTTCCTCATGCACCAGACGATACTGTTCCTCCACTGTAATTTCTTTCAGCTCCGGATGCTTTTTCAGCCACTCCTTATCTAAACCATAGATTAAAAAATCCGTTCCCTGATACGATTCTTCCCATCCAAAAAATACCTGAAGTCCAACCGTTTCCGCTGCCTTTTCGGCATTCTCATACCCTTTGCAGAATAATTCTACCCAGTCTTCCCACGGCATATCCCGGTCAATGGCACAATTCCCACGGTAAAAATGATCCGTGACCATAATGCCGGTATACCCTGCCGCCTTATAGGCAAGCACAAGTTCTTTTGCAGTGCTCCTTGCACAGGCACTTGCCTCCTTTGTATGAAGATGGGTTTCGTAACGATAGGGGTATCTGTTTTCCTGCATACTAGTCTCCATTCCAGAGCGTTTTTTTCGCCAAGGCAAAAGAAATAAAATTTGTGACGCTCCGGCACAAATAGCCACATAAGAAATTAATTGTATTATCTGCCGGAAGCTTCGTTCTTCTCCCGCAGTTCGACTCCATAGCGGCACAGCAGGGATATCACAATAAACATTACTCCCAGTGCCACACTGTCACCACCGTCCAGCTTAAATATCTCTCCGCAGCCGGCAAACTCTGCCACAATGCTACTGATAATCTGCGCAAGAATCATTGTGCCCAGCGGAACACATATCGTTACAATTCCAAGGTTCATAAGTTTTTTTGCTCCGAACATGGTAAATGGCGTTCCTTCTGCCAGCTCATGTGCAAAATACCGTTCTGCGATTTTTGCTGTTACCGCCTGACCAATGCAGACAATTAAGGTTCCGGACAAAAGTGAATACATACCGTTTAGCTCCACGCCTGCCTGATCCACAATCAGACCGTGCAACGTCACGCCTCCGATTTTTAAAATTTCGGTATCGGAAAAAGGCAGGCACACCATGCCTACAGCACTGCAGGCTGCACCAATAATGCCGAAAATAAAAACAATTTTACTAAGTATTTTTCCTATTTTGGAAAGTGTTTGAATGCTGTTTAGCGTTTTCATGTAAAATTCTCCTTTTTTTTACAAATTGATTTTACCTGATTTAATCAATATCATCATTGCCTGAAATTCCGTAGTGAGCATCTGACTCAGTTCTTCTTCTGAAAAATGACAGACTCTGGTGGCGCACAGGGCACCAATACCGAAGGTATATATCCAGACATTTGCAAACAATACCTTTGCCTGCGTAGCTGACAGGCCGTAGTCCCTTTCAATGGCATCAATGCAAAGAGCTGCAGTTTCTCCCAACTCTCCAAACACATCATCAAACGTAACTGCCTTGCGGTTTTCCTGCATAAAAAGCAGCTGGTACAGTTTTGGCTCACGAACGCCAAACAGAACCATTTTCATGCCAATCTGCTTAAAAACCGGCCAATCCGCCCTGTCATTTGCTTCAAATTGCTCAAAATACTGCATGGCAGCCACCCGGACTTCTTCCTGAATTTCCTTCATCGTATTAAAAACAGTAAATATCGGACTTGCCGAACAGTGCAATGCCGTTCTGAGTTCTTGTGCAGTCAAAGACTCTATTCCTTTTTCGGAAACTACTTTCATGGCCGCTGCCACAATTTCTTCCCTGGTAAACCTTGGTTTTGGCGGCATATTTTCTTCCTCCGTTTCTAAATATTTTAAACTGCTTGTTCTAGATTAGTTATTCTTATTATAATTAATTTATGCGTAATGTCAATAGAAAAATGCATCCTAGCAAAAAAAGTAGGCTTCCGAAAATGCACGCATTTTCGGAAGCCTACTTTTTTATTATTTTTCCGCAAGTTCAATTCGAATCAGTGACTTACGCAAAGACAGTTCAGCCCTTGCAATGTTGATACCGGCATCACCGCTGGAAAGTCTTTTTTCCGCACGCACCCTGGATTCTTCGGCACGGTGCAGGTCAATTTCCTCCGGCCATTCACAGGATTCTGCCAGAATAATCATGTGGTCCTGAAAAATCTCCACAAAGCCATCATGCAGGGCAGCCTTTTTCTCCTGCCCATCTTTTTTGATTTTCAAAACACCCGGAACTAAAATTGCAGTTAAAGGAATATGCCCTTTTAACACACCCATTTCTCCTTCGGAGGTTCTAAGCTCCACCATTTCCACATCTTCGTCATAAAAAATGCGGTCTGGTGAAATTACCTGAAGGCGGAAAAACTTACTCACATCTGCCATATAAGCCTCCTAGCTTACTTCTTTACTCTGGCAAGAACATCATCAATGTTGCCTGCATTTAAGAAGTAACTTTCCGGAATGTCATCATGTTTGCCTTCCAGAATTTCCTTAAAGCCCTGAATAGTTTCGGAAATCGGAACATAACGTCCAGGAATACCGGTAAACTGCTCTGCAACGTGGAACGGCTGGGATAAGAAACGCTGTACTCTTCTGGCTCTTGCCACAAGAAGCTTTTCATCCTCGGAAAGCTCGTCCATACCAAGAATCGCAATGATATCCTGTAATTCCTTGTATCTTTGTAAAATTTCCTGTACTCCACGGGCTACCTGATAATGCTCCTCACCAACGACTCTTGGATCAAGAATGCGGGAAGTGGAAGCCAATGGGTCAACCGCCGGATAAATACCAAGCTCTACGATGGAACGGGACAATGCCGTTGTTGCATCCAGATGAGCAAAGGTATTTGCCGGAGCCGGGTCCGTATAGTCATCCGCTGGTACATAAACCGCCTGTACCGAAGTAATGGAGCCATTCTTTGTGGAAGTGATTCGCTCCTGCAGGGCACCCATTTCGGTCTGCAAAGTCGGCTGATAACCTACCGCAGAAGGCATACGACCAAGCAGGGCGGAAACCTCGGAACCTGCCTGGGTAAAACGGAAAATGTTATCAATGAACAAAAGGACATCCTTACCGGTCTGGTCACGGAAGTACTCTGCCATGGTAAGACCGGTTAAGCCAACTCTCATTCTGGCTCCCGGCGGCTCGTTCATCTGACCGAACACCATGGTAGTTTTTTCGATAACACCGGATTCAATCATTTCGTAGTATAAGTCATTTCCTTCACGGGTACGTTCACCTACACCGGTAAATACGGAATATCCGTTATGCTCTGTTGCAATGTTGGTAATCAGTTCCTGGATAAGTACGGTTTTACCTACACCGGCACCGCCGAACAGACCGATTTTACCACCTTTCTGATAAGGACAGAGCAGGTCAACCACCTTAATACCGGTTTCTAACATTTCTGTCTGTGTAGACTGCTCTGCAAACGCAGGTGCCTTTCTGTGAATTGGTAAATACTGCACTCCCTCGGGAGCCGGTTTTTCATCAATCGGATTACCAAGTACGTTAAACATACGACCTAACGTTTTTTCACCAACCGGAACAGAAATCGGGGCACCGGTAGCCACTGCATCCATACCGCGGATAAGTCCATCCGTCGGACCCATGGCAATACAGCGTACCGTATCATCACCCAGATGCTGGGCAACTTCTACCACCAGCTTATTTTCTCCATTCTGGATGTCGATTGCTTCATATATTTCCGGAAGCGTTCCGTTTGTAAATTTAATGTCAAGTACCGCACCAATAATCTGAGTGATTTTTCCGATATTGTTTGTAGCCAATTTCGTTCACTCCTTTTTTGTTATTTTTTGACAAAGCAGCAATTCCGCCTTTTACAGGTTCGGAATCGTTGCTGCACAGCCGAATATTTCAAAATTACTCGATTGCGTTTGCGCCGGCAATGATTTCGGTAAGCTCCTGGGTAATCGCACCCTGACGGGCACGGTTGTACTTTAATTCCAGGTCGGAAATCATTTCTTCGGCATTGGTTGTAGCAGAATCCATTGCCTGCATTCTTGCACCGTTTTCACTGGCAAAGGACTGCATCAGCCCGCCATATATCAGACTGTTCAGATATTTTGGAATAATCAGTTCTAGTGCTTCTTCTTCGTTTGGCTCATATTCCATCATGGTAAGTCTGTCCATGGCATCTTCCTCTTCGTCCTCGGAAGCCGCTACCGGAAGCAGCTTTAACCAGGTCGGAATATGGGTAACCGTATTTTTAAACTCCGTATACACCAGATAGATTTCTCCGATTTTTCCATCGGTAAAATCCTCCAATACCCTGCGTCCAATTTCTACTGCGTCATGAAAAAACGGCTCATTCATTGCTTCGGAATAATCCTCGGCAATCGTATACCCACGTCTTGCCAGTGCTTCTTTGCCTTTTCTTCCAACCGCATAAATTACTGCATCCTCTTTGCGGATGCCACTGTTCATGACCATTTTAAGGATGTTGGAATTGTAGCCGCCTGCCAGTCCGCGGTTGGAGGTCACAACGATAATACCTTTTTTTTCCGAACTGCCGCTTTGAAGATAGGGATGAACCACGTTGCCGGATTTTTTTATCATAGCATTGACTGCCTTGTACATATGCTCAAAATACGGCTTTGTATTTTCTGCGCGGCTCTTTGCTTTCTGCAGCTTTACGGTAGAAACCAGCTTCATTGCTTTGGTAATCTGCCCGGTGCTCTGTACACTTTCCCTGCGCCTCTTGATATCTCTCATGGAAGCCATGTCACATCACACCTCTCTATCCTCTGAATTCTTTTTTAAACTCCTCAATTGCTTTGATTAACAGTTGCTCTGTTTCCTCAGATATCTGTTTTTCTTCGCAGATTGCCTTCGGAATTTCAGAATATTTGGTATCAATAAAGTCAAACAGTTCTTTTTCAAAGAGCTTAATATTTTCTACCGCAACGTCCAGCAGATACTTTTTCGTTACGGCATAAATAATGATGACCTGATATTCTACCGGCATTGGCTTGTACTGAGGCTGTTTTAATACCTCACGGATTCTCTCACCCTGAGCCAGCTTTTCCTTGGTGTCCGCATCCAGGTCAGAACCAAACTGCGCAAATGCTGCCAGCTCCTTGTACTGGGCAAGGTCGATACGGATTGGACCTGCAATCTTTTTCATTGCCTTAATCTGGGCAGAACCACCAACTCGGGATACCGAAAGTCCCGCATTTACTGCCGGACGGAAACCGGAGTTAAACATTTCTGTTTCCAGATAAATCTGACCATCCGTAATGGAAATGACATTTGTTGGAATGTATGCGGAAACGTCACCTGCCTGCGTTTCAATAATTGGAAGTGCTGTTAAGGAGCCGCCGCCCAGTGCGTCGGAAAGTCTTGCAGCACGCTCCAGTAATCTGGAATGCAGATAGAAAACATCACCCGGGAATGCTTCACGTCCCGGCGGTCTCTTAAGTAACAGGGACAGTGTACGGTAAGCAGCCGCATGCTTACTTAAATCGTCATAAACGATTAAGACATCCTGTCCGTTTTCCATCCATTCTTCACCGATGGCACAGCCGGAATACGGAGCAATGTACTGCAATGGTGCAAGTTCCGATGCAGTTGCTGCCACAATGGTTGTGTAATCCATGGCACCATATTCTTCCAAGGTACCCACAATAGAAGCCACGGTAGACTGCTTTTGTCCGATAGCAACGTAAATACACTTTACGTTCTGTCCTTTCTGGTTAATAATCGTATCAATGGCAATTGCTGTTTTACCGGTCTGTCTGTCACCGATAATCAGCTCCCGCTGTCCGCGTCCGATTGGCACCATGGAGTCAATTGCCTTGATACCGGTCTGAAGCGGTGTATTTACGGATTTTCTTGCAATAACACCAGAGGCTACTCGCTCAATCCGGCGGAATTTTGTTGTTTCAATTGGTCCTTTGCCGTCAATTGGCTGTCCAAGTGCATTTACTACACGGCCAAGCATCGCATCTCCAACCGGAACCTCTACCACACGGCCGGTTGTTTTAACCGTATCGCCCTCACTGATGCTCTTGCTGTCACCAAGGAGTACTGCACCTACATTATCTTCTTCCAGATTCAGTATCATGCCGTATACCTCGCCAGGGAACTCTAACAGCTCACCCTGCATGGCCTTTTCCAGACCGTGGATACGTGCGATACCGTCTGCAACCTGGATTACCGTACCAACATCAGATACCTCTAATTTTGTACTGTAATTTTTAATCTGTTCTTTAATTACCGAACTGATTTCTTCAGGTCTTAAATTCAAGATATAAGCACCTTCCTTCTTTTTATACTTTGCGTTACTGTTTCCTTGTGCTTTGTTTCAGTAACTGCTCTTCTTTACGAAAGTGAAATCTTCCGTAACTTTTTCGTCATATCGTCAAGCTTGGTACGGATGCTCGCATCCACTACCCGGTCACCAATGCGGATAATCATTCCCCCGATCAAGGAGGCATCTACCCGGTATTCAGCCTCAAAGCTTTCATATGACGTCAGTTGTAATAATTTTTCTTCGACACGTTTTTTCTGGACATCGGTAAGTTCTATGGCAGAAGTAATCACAACAACTCCGATTTTTTTATATTCACGGACTCTTGCCTGAAAATAGTGCAGCATTGCATCCAGGCCGGTGCTTCTGTCCTTTTCCGTAACAATGACAAGAAATCCTACCATATCATCAGAAAAACGTCCTTTGAAAACAGCTTCTATTACAGAGATTTTTTCTTCTTTACTGATTTTCGGATGGTTTAACAGCTTTAAAAGCTCCGGATTTTCAGCAAAGGCCTGAACCAGCAGATTCACCTGCTCCGCAATGGAATCCAGTTCATTTTTTTCCAGTGCCAGTTCAAACAATGCATCTCCATAGGAACTTTCCATTAACTTTGCCATGTATCGTCACCCATTTCATTCAATGCTTCGTCAATCAGTCTTGCCTGTGCAGCATCATCCAGAGACTCTGCCACAAATTTTCCTGCAAGCTCCCTTGCAACGCCGACCATTTCCTGCTTTACTTCATCCTTAACCTTGCTCTTTTCCAGTGCAATTTCACGTTCTGCCCGTTCTAAAACTCTGGCAGCCTCTTCTTTTGCTTCTGCTACAATTTCATTTTCTCTGGCAAGAGCTTTCTTTCTTCCTTCAGAAAGAATTGCATCCACGTCTTTATCTGCCGAAGCAAGCTTTGCGTCGTATTCCTCTTTCATACGGCTTGCTTCTGCCATATCATTTTTTGCAGTTTCCATTTCCTCAAGGATTTTGTTTTGACGCTTTTTCAACAGCTCCCTCGCCGGATTAAACAAAAGATAGGACATCAGAAAAAACAGGAAGCCCACTGCAAGTGCAAGAATCACGACATCTGCCAGAAGCTGCGGGTCAAGTCCGAAAATACGGTTTTCCAAACCTAATACTAAATGATTCAATTTTCGGCCTCCTTACTTATTTTTATTTTCTGTTTTTTTATACTAATGGATTTGCAAATAACAGAATAATCGCTACTGCGAAGCCGTACAGACCTGTTGTTTCGGCAACTGCCTGTCCAAGTAACATGGTGGACATAATGTTGCCCTTTGCGCCCGGATTACGTCCAACCGCAGAAGCACCAAAACCGGCTGCAATACCCTGACCTACACCAGGACCGATACCGGCAATCATTGCAATACCTGCACCAATTGCAGAACAACCTTTAATAAAATCCACACCTGTAATATTTTCTAACATATAAAATTCCTCCGTTCTGCCGCCTGTTTTGCGGCTTTCTTGTTACTGTTCGCCTGTGTTTCACCAGTAACCCTTTCTTGTTTTTACCTGCTGCTCAGGCTTCTTCGTCGCCAAAGCATTGGGAAATAAATACCATGGTCAGCATACAGAATACATATGACTGGATTACACCGGAAAACACGTCAAAGTAAACGTGCAGTCCGCCGAAAATCGGCCAGATGAAAAACTGCAGCAGCTTTGGAAGCAGACCATATAAAAGTCCCATCATTACGGTTCCGGACAAAATATTTCCGAACAAACGCAAAGACATCGACAGTGGTGTTGCGATTTCACCAATAATGTTGATTGGTGTTAACAGAAGCGGCTCAAACAGTTTGGTAACATGTCCTGCTTTTTCGTATTTAAACCCATTGTAATGAATTAATACAAACGTAATCAGGGCAAGTCCAAGTGTGACACCGTAATCTGCCGTTGGCGGTCTGAGTCCGAACAGGCCGGACAAGTTTGCTACAAGAAGAAACGCAAACAAGGTTCCAATATAATTGGAAAATTTTGAAAAATGCTTGTCTCCCATGTTGTTTCTTGTCAGGCTGTCCACAGTTTCTACCAGGTATTCAATGATATTAAGGAACGTCCCCGGTACCTCATTCGGATCTGCTTTTTTTATGATGCGGTTCGCCACAATTGAAAAAATTGTCAGTGTCAATACCACAAGCAGAAGCGAAACATGAGTATTGGTAATCCATAGTTCCTGTCCGAACAGTTCATACTGAAACAGACCGTCCACACCAAAGGTTACGTTTGGTTCGGAGGCTGCCAGTATGCCCATTCGAAAGACACTCCCTGGTCCCACTTTCTCACCTTCCTTTGTTTAAAATTTTTTGTAAAACTCTATGGGTTAACGGCTGTACATAAGCCGAAAACTTCAAACTAAGCACTCCGAAAATAACACCAAGCAGGGAAATCCACTGCGGAAGCAGCAGTGCTGCTGCAAGTCCTGCCATAATAAGAAAGCCCCGGAATATTGCACCTATTTTTACTTTTCTTGATGCCGCATCTTCCTCATACAACATTGCTTCTTCGATGGAATGATACATATGTCCGCTCATAATGGCAGCTATCAGACTTCCAAGGACAAGTCCAAGCGTATAGGCAAGCTTATTGGATGCAAAAAAATTTCCTGCCAGAAAAAGAATAGAAAAAAAGGCAATTCCTATAAGCAGCTCCTTCATTGTCTGTTTTGTTTCTTTCATCAATGAATACTCCTTTCCGGACATTTTTTATTTTTCGTCTGCCGCACCATCCCTGCGCTCTCTTTTTTGTTTATTGCGCTCCCCGGCTTTTTTCAGGTTTTCGATGTAAGCCAGCTCTGCATCTTCCTTTTTTTTATCACCGACATAAAGTGCTTTCGTCAGCTGGTAAACATTTCTTACCGCAGCCCCCATGCCTAAAATAAGAAAAACCGGTACAAAATAGATGGTATCAAACCACTCATTTAATTTGATACCCAAATAAACGCAAAGGAAAACCGGTACAAGAATCGTGATTCCAACTTGGGATATCATCAGAAAGCTTCTTGCAATTTTATTGTTTTTTTTCATTTGCCAGTCTCCTTTCTGATAACATTCTTATTTTACCACACTTTTTCGTCAAAAGATAGAGATTTTTTATTATCTTTTTTTCAGGGATGACACCATTATTTTTTCATGATATAATGAGCAGAAGAGCCTGCTCTTTTTTTCGAACGTTGAATGACGACCTCGATAGATTTCGAAGAAATCGTCAAGTACAAAGTGCGTATCGTGGTATATATTATATACTGTTTATGAAAAAAAATAAATAAAAAGAAATTAAATTTAGGAGCTGCGAATTATGAAAATAGTAATTATCGGACTTGGAAAAATCGGAAGAACCGTCTTAAATAATCTTTCCTCCGAAGACCACACCATAACCATTATTGAACAGAACAAAGACAAAATAGAAGCCGCCATCGAAAAATATGACGTTTTTGGTGTTGTCGGCAATGGAGCCTGTCTGGATATCCAGCAGGAAGCCGGTGTAAAAAATGCCGATATGATGATTGCTCTGACCGACAGCGACGAAGTCAACATTCTTGCCTGCCTGGTTGCCAAACGTCTGGGTGCGCCAAATACCGTGGCAAGAATACGGAACCCGGAATACCGCCGACAGATTATCGACATGAAAGAAGAACTTGGCATTTCCATGATACTCAACCCGGAAAAAGAAACCGCCAATGAACTGTTCAGTCTTATCAGTCTTCCGTCAGTTGCCCATGTAGAACATTTCGCAAAAGGACGGGTTACCCTTGTTGCCGTTGTCGTAGAATCCGGCTGTCCGTTAGCAGGAGAAACACTGATTACCATCGGCAAAAAATATCATACCCGTGTCCTTATCTGTGCCGTGCAGCGCGGTGAGCAGATTTTTATTCCTTCCGGTAATTTCCGTATTGAAGAAGGAGACAAAATCCACTTTACCTCCGAATCAAACTCTCTCGGTGATTTTTTGACAGAAATTAACCTGATTAAATCTCCTTTAAAGAATGTCATGATTATCGGAGGCGGAAACATTGGCTTTTACCTTGCCGATGAGCTTTCCCGGAAAAAATACAATGTAAAACTGATTGAACAGGACAAAAAACGTGCAGAAGAGCTTGCCGAGCTTCTTCCGAAAGTCACTGTCCTCCACGGAGACGGCACAAAGCACGATCTTCTCATGGAAGAAGGACTGGATGCCATGGATGCTTTCATCACATTGACCGGCATTGATGAAGAAAATATTATCGTATCCCTGTTTGCAAACAAACAGCACGTCCGGAAAATCATTGCAAAAACCGACCGTGATGAGCTGTCCGGCATGCTTGAGGATTTTGGAATTTACAGCAATGTTTCTCCAAAAGACATCATTGCTTCTCGCGTCATCCGCTACATCCGTGCCCTCACCAACAAACGTGGCAGCAACATCCGCACATTATACCGTCTGGTCAATAATCAGGTGGAAGCACTGGAATTTACAGCAAAAAACCGTGCTTCTTTCTTTGACAAACCACTGCGTGAACTAAAGCTCAAAGAAAACTGCCTGATTGCCTGCATCATCCGCAACAATGAAGTTATCATTCCAGATGGTAATTCCTGTATCAAAGACAATGATAATGTCATCGCAGTTACCACGCACAAAAATTTCGATGACCTGACCGATATTTTCGAATAGGAGGAAAGCAAGGTGAACTATTCCAAATTAGGAGAAATTCTTGGAAAAATCATGATTTTAGAAGGTATTCTGATGCTTGCCCCGCTTATCGTCAGCTTTCTTTATAAAGAACCTGTTCTAAATCAGATTGCATTTCTGCTTCCAATCGTGCTACTTGTACTGATTGGAGGGCTTTTGCAGCTTGCCAAGCCAAAAAGAAATTCTCTGTACCAGAAGGAGGGCTTTGCCCTTGTTGCTTTGGTCTGGATTATTATGACTCTGTTTGGCGCATTGCCTTTTGTCATCAACAAAGACATTCCAAACTACATTGATGCCTGCTTTGAAATTATGTCCGGCTTTACCACAACCGGTTCGAGCATTATTACAGATATCACTGTCATTTCCCATTCCGGCTTATTCTGGCGCAGCTTTTCCCACTGGATTGGCGGCATGGGAGTACTCGTTTTCATTTTGATTTTTATCCCGGAAAGCAACGAAGGATATTCCATGCACCTGCTCCGTGCCGAAAGTGCGGGACCACAGGTTGGAAAAATTGTTTCCCGCATGAAGGTTACTACCCGGATTCTGTATCTGATTTATCTTGGCATGACCGTTTTGGAAGTACTCATCCTTATGCTGGACAAGCCAATTGCCGGATACGAAAAGGACCACCTTTTTTTCAGTCTCCTTGCTACCTTTGGCTGCGCCGGAACCGGGGGATTCGGCTTTGTTCCGGGCAGCATTGAACTGTTCCATCCGTTTTCCCAATATGTAATGGCAATTTTTCTGATTTTATTCGGCTGTAATTTCAGTCTGTATTACATGCTTCTCATTGGAAAAATAAAAGATGTTCTCCGCAGCGAGGAATTCCGGTGCTATTTTCTCATAATCGGAGCGACTGTTTTCTTTGTGTTTTTAAGTCTTGTCGGACGTTTTGACGCATTTCCGCAAAGCTACACTACCGAAGAAGCCTTCCGCCATTCCCTGTTTCAGGTAGCATCCATTATGACAACCGCAGGCTATTCCACCACCGACTATAACCTCTGGCCATTACTCGGAAAAACAGTACTGTTTCTTATTATGTTCACCGGTGCCATGGCAGGCTCAACCTCCGGCGGCATCAAGCTTTCCCGGATTGTCATTGCCATCAAGGGAACGCATATTAACATCCGCAAGCTGATTAATCCACGTTATGTTCCGAAAGTAAAATTCGAAGGAAAAACACTGGAAGAACGTACCATCAATGACGTATTTGCGTTTCTTTCCCTGTACTTTTTCCTGCTGCTTACCGTTTTGTTTCTGTTGTCCTTTGACCCGGTCAACGGCACAACCGTGGAAATTGTTTCCGATGCCGGAACCTACACGGTGACACATGGTTTTTTTACCAACTTATCCGCCGCCCTCTCCAGCATCTCCAATATTGGTCCCGGATTTGAAGCAATTGGACCTTACTCCAGTTTTTCCGGCTACAGCTTCTTTTCTAAAATCCTTTTGACCTTTACCATGCTGCTTGGACGTCTGGAAATTTTCCCGGTATTACTTCTTTTCAGTCCAAAAACGTGGACAAAAACCTGACCTGCTACGAAAACAGACTACAAGAAACCATAACATCTATTTTACAAAACTTTTAGAATCATGTGAAGAAAATTAGTGCAAAATTCATCTGTTTGTGATAAAATAAAGAAAAAGTCGTCAGACTGTACAAAGGAGTGATTTACCAATGGACACTTCGCAAACCCGTCTTTACCGCAGACGATTTATTCCAAACGAGCAAAAGCTTCTAAAGGATGATAAAATTTTATTTATGGATGATAACCTTATCATCACTTCCTGGACTACCTTAAAGCCACGCTCTGACTTTGCCAGCGGTATTTCTGCCTACTACCGTAAAAAAGGATTCAAAATCAGCCGCCATTACGGTGCAGATGGGAGTTTTTCACGTTGGTACTGCGATATTATTGCCGAATCAGACCTTGAAAACGACATCGTTTTTTCTGACCTGTTAATCGATGTAATCATTTTTCCGGACGGTACACTTCAGGTCGTCGATTTGGACGAAGCAGCTGATGCGCTGGAGCAGGGACTCATCACCATAGAAATGCTCACCCAGGCACTCCGCTCTACAAACCAGCTTCTGTCATACATTCATCAAAACAGATTTTCTGAGCTCACTGAATGCCTGACAAAATACATAACTCAAACAGAATAACCAGTGTTTTTCACTGATACAACATTATGCAAAGGGGTTTTTTTATGTTTAAGAAAAAAGAAAAAGCAGTTTACACAGGAAACGACAAGCAGCTTCTATTAAAGGCCATGCAGGAATTTATTGACGGCAAATATGCCAACGTTGACACTTTCTTATATTCCGATGCGGATGTTATTAATAAATTCAACGAAATGATGACTGTCCTAAAAAGGTCAAATAACAATTATGTCATGCGTATGAATGAATCCATGGAGCACATCGGTGACAATTCCTGTGTCAAAGAAATGATAGAACAAGTTATGGCACAGAACAGCTCCATCCAGAACATGACGACTTCCAGTAAAGAATTTGAATCTTCTATCCAGAACATTTCCGAAGAAGTCGAGCATATCCGTTCCGATGCACATGCTGCCATTGAAGTTTCTTCTGCCAGTGTAAAAAACATGAACGACACCATCGAAGCAGTATCCGACTCTGTGGAACAAATTCAGGGCATCCACAACAAAGTTGCCATCTTCGAAGAAAAAATAGAACAAATTACCAACATTATCGACATGGTTAAAAAGCTTGCAAACCAGAGTAATCTTCTGGCACTCAACGCATCCATCGAAGCCGCCCGTGCCGGTGAAGCAGGACGTGGCTTTTCCATTGTTGCCAGTCAGGTAAAAGATCTATCCGCCAACACCGCACAGTCAGCTGACATGGTTGTAAACTATGTAAATGAACTGCGTTTCAGCCTTTCCGAGCTGAAAGAACTGGTAGACAGCACAACAAATCATCTGAACGAAAGCAACAGCCGGGTACAAAATTCCGTTCGCGACATAAACAGCATGAGCGACCACATGAATCTGATTAACGACCGTATCCGCAACATTCATACGGCAGTCAATACCCAGACCGCCGTAACCCAGAGTTTCCTTAACTCCATCGAATCCATGGCAGAAAGCTATGAAATTCTGGAACGTGACTGTTTTGCTACCGGTGACCATCTCCACTCCATCAGCCGTTATGTTGACAGTGCACGCAGTGACATGGCTCGCGGCTTCTCCGATTTAACCGTACAGGACTGGGTTCGTGTTTTCCAGATTGACCACCATATTCTGACATGGCGCATTTACAACAACATTGCCGGTTTTGAACATCTGCAGCTTACGCAGCTTAACAACTGGAATGACTGTAAGCTCGGCAAATGGATGAACCAGCAAACCGATACCCGCATCACCGGAAGCCGCTCTTTCCAGGAGCTTCGAAAATGCCATGAAGAGCTTCACCGACATGGCTGTGATTCCTGGCAGGCAGCAGAAGACGGCAACCGAGAGCTGGCACTGAAGCACTTTGACCTTGCACTGGAAAGCTACCGCAGCTTTTATAATGCCATTGAACGTTTTAAAGAACACCTTCGGACAATTGGCTACACCGAAGAAACACCAATCAAACCATTTAAAAAATAATACGGAATATTTTTCAACTGCCATGGTAATACTTTCTACATCAAACATTTTAGGAGGATTACCATGGCAGTTGATTTTAAAACAAGCGAAACAATGAAAAATCTTATGAGAGCATTTGCAGGGGAAAGTCAGGCGAGAAACCGCTATACCATCGCAGCAGGACAGGCAAAAAAAGAAAACCTGTATGTCATTTCTGCCGTTTTTAAATTCACGGCAAAACAGGAAAAAGAGCATGCAGAGATTTTTTATAAGCATTTAAAAGAAATGGCAGGAGAAACCATTCATATCGATGGTGGATATCCGGTAGACATCAGCCCATCGATTTTGCAGCTTCTGCGCTATGCAGAGCATAACGAGCTGGAAGAATACGGTGATGTTTACCGTAACTTTGGTGAAATTGCTGCAAAGGAAGGCTTCCCAAAGGTTGCCGCAGACTTTAAGCTGATTGCCGAAATTGAAAAAACGCACGCAGAACGATTTTCACGCTTTGCAAATTTGCTGGAGCAGAACAAGCTCTTTATTTCTGACGTTGCATGCGAGTGGATGTGCTTAAACTGCGGTCATATCATAAACAGCACTACCGTGCCTGAAAAATGCCCGGTATGTGACCATAACAAAGGCTATTTTATCCGTCTGGAACTGGCACCGTTTACCGGCAGATAATCTGCATTCCCTATAACGAATGTGCCTTGGCACATTCTTGCGCCGAGTGCGGTCGCCTGCGCCTATTTTCTTTTTTGCGCAAGTGCACATCCAAAGCGGAGCGTTTTTATGTAATAGGAAATCGCAATTTCCTATTACATAAAAAAGACGAATCCATCAAAAAAAGTTCCGGCCACGGTTTTATGGTTGGAACTTTTTCAAAAGCAGTATTTTTCTTCGCAAAACACAAATTTTCCGAAATTCTATACCGGTTTAATTTTCTATTTTTTCAATTCTGCGAATATGTCTTTCATCATTGGAAAACGGTGTATCTAAAAATAAATCCACCACGGCAATGGCATGTCCTGCTCCAATCACTCTGCCGCCCATAGCAAGCACATTCGCATTGTTGTGTTCTCTGGTTGCTTTGGCACTGAAGCAGTCATGGCATAATGCACAACGAATGCCCGGCACTTTGTTTGCGGCAATAGAAATGCCGATACCGGTACCGCAGATTAAAATACCTTTTTCACATTCTCCGCTCACTACGGCTTCAGCCACCGGTTTTGCATAGTCTGGATAATCGCAGGATTCCTTTGTAAAGGTTCCAAAGTTTTTATATGCGATTCCCCTCTGTTCCAAATGAGCAATAACCTCCTGCATTAAATCATAACCGCCATGGTCACATCCTAAAGCTATCATTTTCTAATTCTCCTTTGCGTTTATTATTTGATATCCTGCCGCTTTCCGCAGCCGGTTCATAATTGCCTTTGCAAGCCTGGTATTTTCAAAGCTTTCTGAATAAATCACATCCATCTGCTCCGTATCCAACTGTCGAAGCACTGCAAACAGATGTGCCGGAATTTCCTTTTCCTGTTTTAAGGAACCTAACGAAAAAATATGACTGCACACATACTGTTTTTTTGTTTCTTCGGCACAAAGTACTGCCGTCCGGACTCCTTTTGCTTCCTGCATGACAGTAAGGGTATTGATTTTTTTCACAACTTCCTCGGACTCACCTTCCACAATGGTAATCTGCCCTTTTGGTGCATAATGACGATATTTCATTCCCGGTGCTTTGGCTACCACAGAATCCTGCAGCTTTGCTGCCAGCACTGCCTGGTCATACTCCACTTCTGCTGCCACCTGTTCAAAATCTTCTTTTGTGATAAATCCGGGACGAAGAATCACCGGTACATCACCGGATAAATCTATAATCGAGGATTCCAGACCAATATCTGAAGCACCACCATCTACAATCATTTCAATTCGTCCAGATAAATCTTCAATAACATGCTCCGCTTTTGTCGGACTCGGACGGCCGGACAGATTTGCACTTGGTGCAGCAATATACGTTCCTGAGATGCGTATGATTTCGCGTGCAATTTCATCCGACGGCATACGTATTGCCACCGTATCCAGACCACCGGTTGTAGTATACGGCACTACGGCACTCTTTTTTAAAATCATGGTAAGCGGTCCCGGCCAGAACCGTTCTGCAAGTTTATATGCCAATGGTGGAATATCCACTGCCAAAACCTTTAATGCTTCTATTTCGGCAATATGGACAATCAGCGGATTATCCGAAGGTCTTCCTTTTGCCGCATAAATTCTTGCAGCAACATCCCCCTGCAGTCCGTTTCCTCCCAGACCATACACCGTTTCTGTCGGAAAGGCAACCAGTGCTCCCTCTCTTAACAGCCGCCCTGCCTCTGCAAGCAGCTCTTTCTCTGGATTTTTCCTGTCAATTTTAATTATCTTTGTTTCCATATTTTTTCACGCTTTCTTTGCTACCGCCTGCCAGCACCAGAGTCTGGCGGCATTTTTACTTGCCTGCACGTTCCGGCAGCATTTTCCGGACATTTTTATTTTTCTGTATTTCCGGCGGATAGAATATATTCCAAAATACCAAGATGAATGGCAAATGCTACCTTTTCCTGATATTCTTCTGTTATAAGTAATGCCGCTTCTGCCGGATTGGACAAAAAGCCGCATTCCACAATAATTGCTGGACATTCTGCTTTTTTGAGCAGGTAATACTCCTTATTTGCTTTTGCCACACGCTGATTTTCCTCGGAAAGCTCCTGCCTCATATGCTCCTGTACCATGCTTCCGAGACGCTTTCCTTCTGCGGACGCATCATAATAAAAGACCTGTGCTCCGTCCACCTCTTCCTCGGTAAAGCTGTTCTGGTGAATGCTCACCAGTGCGATTGGAGAAGCTTCCCTTGCCAGATTCACTCTTGCTCTTAAATCCTCATTTTTACGATTGGAGGCATTCTCTGACGCAAGATCCCTGTCCTCTTCCCTTGTCATGATTACAAAAACATCATTTTGCTCCAGCAGTTTTTTCAACCGGAGAGCAATCTGAAGATTAATATCCTTTTCCAAGGCTCCGTTGCAACCAACCTTACCGGGGTCTTTTCCACCATGACCGGCATCAATCACAACGACCGGATTTTCCGTAACGGTTGCAGCCGTATATTCCGCATGCCCAGCTTCTGCACGTTTAAAATACATTTTCCCAAGCAACAGAATCCCTGCTGCCAGCAAACACAGAAACACTTTTTCTTTCAACTCTGTCTCCATTTTCCGGACTGCCGCATTCCGATACGCCGTTTTTCACCAGACCAGACACGTTTTTCGGCGGTCCTGTTTGATATTTTACAGATATTGTATTAGAAAAAGCCTGTTTCATATTACTGTTTCGAACAAAGGGAATGCACAGACTCCGTTTGATATGCGCTATTTGTTCATGTAAGCGTCGATAATCGGCCAGACGATTTCTGTTTCATATCCAAGCCGCCAGGCTGCTATCCCTGCCGTTTCCGCTCCGGAAATCACCTTTAACCGTTCTTCCAGAGAATCCGTATCCTCCAGCCAGATTTTATAGGTAACTCCCTCCCGTGTGTATTCTGCATAATTCTGTCCGGTTGTTTCATCCCATTCTGCTTCTACACCGTTACGTTCCAGAACATCCTTTGCACCATTCATCGTAAGTGCTTCAGAAGATAGCCGGATTCCTCCTGCTTCCTCCTGCTCCATCCAAAGGCGCGTATAAAATGGAACCGCCATGATAACACGTTCCTTTGGCACCTTGGCAAGCGTATTATTTACTGCATTTTTTAAAAAGCCGATGGAAGCTACAGAGCCTGCGGTATCAGAGCCACTATAATGCTCATCATATGCCATAATGATTACATAATCCACTACCTTGCCCTGTGTGGCAAGGTCATAAAACTCATTATACGGTGCCGGAATATAATTGTCCACCGAAAGAATAATTCCCTCCTCACGGCATCGTATGGAAAGTTCTTTCAAAAACTGAATAAAATGCGAGCCTGTTTTGGACGCCAGCGTTTCAAAATCTATATTCCAACCGTCAAACCCATAAAGAAGTGCCTCTGCCATCATATTTTCAATCAGGGTTGTTCTTGCAGAAGAAGAGGACAGCACCTCATAAGTGCTTATCGTCGGATCAAAATTATCAATGAGTGCCCAGACCATAAGCCCCATGTCATGTGCACGTTTTACATAATCGGCATCCGCCAGAGAAATGATATTTCCCTCTTCATCCGAAAGACGATACCATGTTGGTGAAATAACATTCATTTCGCATGCCGTTGCCACAAGCTGCTCCAGATTGTCATTGGCTTTTGGCACGGTTACTTGCTGCCAGCCAAGCAAAACCTTTTCGTCCAATGTAATATGCGAATATTCCGGCTTTGCATAAGTGCTCTGTATAACATCATAATATGATTCCCCAAGAAATTTTTTCTGCACATATCCGTAAATACCATCCTGAGTCATCACCTTAATAAAACTTCTGCCGCCTGTCCCGGTTCCGCTGATATAATAAAGCTTTTCTCCGGCAGATGCAAGGCGAAGGATGTCACTTTTAATATTCGGTTCAAACCGGATTGGAGTTTCTTCCGATACAGTATCGTAGTATAAAAAATCAATCCACTGATAATGAATAACCACCCGGTTGGGATTTTCATAAAAAACATAAGTCATGTCAGAAAACATGGATACAAACGCAAGAGAAATATAATACGCTCCGTCCGATTTTAACAAAATCGGATGTCCCATCGAAAACTGCTCTTTATTTTTGAAATAATACGAACTGCCTGTTTCCACACGGATAAGTTCTTCCGGCAGTGCGTAGCTTAACAGTTCTTCTTCCTCGTCCAGATAGAATTCGTCGTTGAACAGATTCCGTACCGTAGTAAAAGACAGATACACTCCGTCTTCCTGTAAAAAAGCCCGCTCATTAAAAATTTCATTTTCCAAAAGAACCACTGCCTCATCCGAAGCAACATCATAGTAATTATCCAAAGAACGCATTGTTTCACTTGGTGTATATTTATCTGCTAATGCCAGTGCCAGTGCCGTAATAACGCAACAGATGACAATGGTGCTTACTATAATTTTGATTTTCAGTGCCTTTTCCATACTCAATTGTACCTCATTTCTATCGTAACAAATCCTTTTGTTCCTTATGAGTATATCAAATTTTTTGGCGACTGTCATTATAAATTTTATCTGAGTTTCTTTCTTTTACATTTTCGTCAGACAAAAGTTTATTTTTCATTCGGCAGAAAGAAGAAAAGACTCCCGGTTTGAGCGGCCAAGAAACACTCTTCTTTCTGCCCTGTCTTGCTGCAACCATAGTTTATCCATTGGATAAGAAGCCCGTGACGAGTTTTTCCTGATGGACTGCAACAGGTTACCTGCCGCCCAGCAGACGCTTCATTTGTCTGCTGTACGGTTTTGATTTTTCGAACGCCTGAAAATAAGAAGAAAGCTTCCCGACACGAATTTTTCTTCCAAATATCCGCTTTGCTAAAAGTGTATCTCCTCCGGTCAGTGCAACCGCTGTTTTTTGGCTTTTGCCGGTCTGCAAAAGCATATTCAGCCACTCATTCAGGCCAAATTCGGTCACTGCACCGGCAAAAATACATTTTTTAAACGGACAGGCGGAAAGCAGCGGACTTTGTTTTCCCAAACAAACGACAATATAGGCATAGCCTCTGTTTCTCCAACCGCTGACCTCCTGTGGAGCCACCCGTTTTGCTACGGTAATTTTCTTTCGCTCAAATACAAAGCTGTTTTCTTCCCCTTCGTTTTTTAAATGGTGTTCAGACAGCTCCGGATATTCCATCAGATGCTCCTTTGTACAGTCAAGAAAAAGAACCTCTTTTTTATGACTGTCTCTTAAATACATTGCCAGCTGCAGGGCAGTTATGCCTGCCTCCTGCTCCGAGAACAATCCGGTCACTGCATACCAATTTTCTTTCACCTTTTCCCTATGTTTCCGATGGCTTATTTTTTCAAGCTCCATGTAAATTTCGCCAGCAGATGCATATTCATTTTTTCTTTGCCGAAGGCAACGCTCCACAACCGCACGATATCCTCTTGGCGCTCTTTCTGTATGAAACAGCATATATTCCATGCATTTGCCCATACAGTAAAGATCTGTTCTTTCTGACAATTTGCCCATTGTTTTCATCTCTGGTGCGCAATAGCCCGGGGTTCCGAAAATAAAGCGTTCGTCCTTCTGCTGCTTCAGGCAGATGGCACTACCGAAGTCTACAAGCTTCAACTTATGATTCGTATACAGAATGTTTTCCGGCTTTAAATCCTGATGCAAAATTTTCCTTGCGGGATTATGTAAGAAAATCAAGATTTCACATAATTGCATTGAAATTTCAAGAAGTAAAGAAGCAGAAATACTTCTCTGCCTGACTATATATTGTTTTAAATTTTCACCTTCAATAAATTCTTCCACAATATAAGTTTGGGTATCAAATTCGAGAATATCGTATATGATAGGTATAGAGGGATGCTGACATTGTTGTAATATTTTTGCTTCGCGTGTCAGTGCATCATACTGGGGATGGGATTTTTCGATAGATTTCAGAACACGCTTGCCGCCAAGTGCTGTATGTTCTGCCAGCCAGATATCTCCACCAATGCCATGATGCATCCTTTTTAAGATGCGGTACTTGTTCAGTAATTCTTTGGGTAACATATACTCCTTTCGTTTTACTGAAGGGGATACAAGTAACTTTGCTTTTTTATTATAAATCCATCCACCAAAATATACAAGTCCTTTTTTCAGGAATAAATGTAGAAAAAAAACAATTATTTTCGTGCAATATGACGAAATAAAAACAATTGACTTTGTTAACAATTTCAATTATACTATCTGTTATCTATAAATATCTCTCGGCAGCCTCTGCGTAAAAGATTCTGCTGTGAAGCTTTGATGTGCAATCACAGCTTCGCATTGCGTAACACGACGCATACAGCGAAAAAGCAGCATGCAGAAACGTAGCGGAAGCATCCGTAGAAAAGACCAGCCGGGAGCACATTATGACATGAAGGAGGTAAGCATAATGAAAATCGAAAAAATCAGTGATACGCAGATTCGCTGCATCTTAAGCCGCCAGGATCTTGCAGACCGCAATTTAAAACTTAGCGAACTTGCTTACGGCTCCGACAAAGCCAAAGACTTATTTCGTGAGCTGATGGTTCAGGCATCTTACGAATGTGGTTTCGAAGCAGAAGATATTCCTCTTATGATAGAAGCCATTCCGGTTTCGGGTGACTGTCTTGTTTTAGTTGTTACCAAGGTAGAAGACCCGGACGAACTAGATATGCGTTTTTCCAGTTTTTCATCTTTCCGTGACTCGACGGAAGAAAGCTCTTCTCCGGTTTCTTCTGTTGCGGATGAAATTTTAGAATGTTTTGGGCAGCTGGGTGCCCTGCTTGGTAAAAGCAGAGAAGCCATAGAAAAGGAAAGCGATTCTTCGGAAGAATCTTCTCAGAACGAGTCTTCCCCGACTCCTGCAAGCTTTGTCAAGGTTTACTCTTTTCCAAGCCTCAATGCAGCCGCAGAACTTGCACACCTGATTTCTCCATATTATTTTGGCGAAAGTACCTTATACAAAGAAGAACCAGATTCTGTCTACTATTTGGTTCTTCATATGTCAGAACACACACCAGAAGAATTCAACCGAATCTGCAATGTTGTTTCTGAATATGGTGCTCCGGTTTCTACCGGCTATTCCTCTCTCTCTTATTTTGAGGAACACTTTAAACCAATTGTAAAAACAGATGCCGTACAGACGCTTAGCGTCCTGTAAGAAAAAAGACATATTCCGGTGCCTCCGCTTAAACGGAAAAGGAACGGAATATGTCTTTTTTACTATAATACAGCTTTATTATCCAAATACACACAAAGCCTGGCTGTAAGCCGAAAACTGCTTATTTACTACTTAAATATGCGTTGATTTCATCTACCAGAGGATCTACTTCCAGACCATGCACCATACAGGCTTCCTCTAAGGATTCTCCCTGTGCGGACGGACATCCGATGCAATGCATTCCATAATTTAATAATACAGCGATAATCCCCTGATCTATCATGATAACTTCTCCAATAGTCATTTCCTTTGTTACTGTTGTCATTTTATCTGCCTCCTTAAAATATTGACGGTTACCGGTTCTTCTTATCTGGTTCCGGCAACTATTACCACATTGATTATATCCACATCCCTCGTCCTCGTCAAGATATATTTATTTCCACATTTCATAAAAAAATACTTGTTTCCGTTGTCCGAGCGGTAACCTCTGCGTTGTATTTGTATAAAAATGAAACTATTTTACTTGTATTTTTTTTCAGAATATATTACAATAGAAACAGAAATAAATGTACTCTCGGAGTTTTCTGAATGAATCATTCCGAGATGGATTTTTGATATGCAATGACATTTTCGCAGTGCGTACACGGCGTGTACGACGAGCAAATAAAAAAGCATACCAAAAAGATAGCCGAAATCATTCGTTCAAAGAAGATTTTAAGAGTACAGATAAAAAACAAGGAGGAATTTATTATGGCATATACAATTACCGACAACTGTGTAAGCTGTGGCGCTTGTGCAGCTGAATGCCCGGTAGGCGCTATCACAGAAGGAGCAGCTCATTACGAGATTGACGCAGATGCATGCTTAGAGTGCGGAGCTTGTGCTGCAACCTGCCCAACAGGTTCTATCGAGGGCTAAAACAACCATGTGCCGCTATTTATCCGGCACATCATAGGAGTACAAAAAACGGTGTAAGAAATTCTTACACCGTTTTTTATATAATAGGAAATTGCAATTTCCTATTATATAAAAACGCTCCGCTTATGCTGCACACTCGCACAAAAAGAAAAAATAGTCGCAAGCGTCCGCACTCGGCGCAAGAATGTGCCAAGGCACATTCTTTGTTCTCTTTGCTTTTTTTACTTCCACCGAAATTTCTTTTTCCGCTCTTCCTCTAGGGAGAAACGCTGTCTTGCCACCTGACATTCCCGAATGGTACGGTCCAGTTTCCGGTATCTTTCTTCTTCCAGATTTTCCCGTTCGCGGAACAAGAAATTCATTTCCTTTAAAATACGGTCTGCGATCCGTTCGTCCATCTTTTCCAGCAGAACCTGGTTATTCTGTTTCAGCACTTCCAGCACTGCACCGCCAAATCCGGAATACATACGGTAAAAGTTGCTCTCTGCCTCTGCCAGCGGCATTGATTTTGCACCTGCCAGCTCCGGAAGGAGCTGCCCCAGCCGCTGCTTTAATTGCATCCGTTCTTCCTCTTTCAGCATCGATACCTGTTCCAGCTTTGGCAAAAGCTGACGTATCATTTCCTCTGTAAACCCTTCCTGTTGTAACTGCTTTACCTGTTCCAGCGCCGTCTGACACTCCATACCGTTTACTCCTTCCAAACAGTTTCTTCTGTTCTATCATAAATGGTATGTGGACATTTCTCAAGCATGCATCCCATTTTATTCCAATTTTTTCATGACAGCAATCAAAAAATTACGACAAATTATAACAACCATCCAAAGACAGGATTTCCAGACACCCTTTCTGCCGCAATTTTTCCATGTTTTTTACTGGGCACGCATCTCCAGGTTTCCAAATTTCTGAATATCGCCCATCCACTTCAGCTTAACGGTTCCGGTTGGACCGGCACGATGCTTTCCAATAATAATTTCCGTTACACCCGGTTCCTCTGTATTTGGATTGTAGTATTCGTCACGATAAATAAACATAACCACATCCGCATCCTGCTCAATAGCTCCGGATTCACGCAAATCCGACATCATCGGACGCTTATCCGGACGCTGCTCTACTGCACGACTCAGCTGCGACAGTGCAATCACCGGCACGTCCAGTTCTCTTGCCAACGCTTTTAACGAACGCGATATTTCTGAAATTTCCTGCTGACGAGACTCCGTTTTGCTGTTTGTGGTCATCAATTGCAGGTAGTCGATAATCACAAGTCCCAGCCCGCGTTCCAGCTTTAATTTCCGGCATTTCGAACGCATTTCCGAAAGGGAAATTCCCGGCGTGTCATCAATAATCAGAGAAGACTCCCCAATATTTCTGGCACTTTCCATTAAGTCAGCCCATTCCGAATCTTTTAAATCACCGGTCAGGATGCTCTGCGAGTCTACTCTGGAATTCATGGCAAGCAGACGGTTTACCAAAGACTCCTTCCCCATTTCCAGTGAAAAAATAACAGTTGGCACCTTGGAATGCATGGAAATATATTCTGCCATATTTAATACAAACGCTGTTTTACCCATTGCAGGACGTGCTGCCAGAACAAGCAGTGCCTGCTTCTGCAAACCGGAAAGCTTGTAGTCCAAGTCGCGAAAGCCGGTCGCTATTCCTGTAATACGTCCCTGACTTTTGGCTGCCTGTTCAATATTTTTTAATGTGCGGAGCACTACCTGACGCATATCCTCGTATTCTCCGGCACTTCGTTTCTGGATAATATTGAATACCTGTTTTTCAGTATTTTCCAGAATCGTATCCATCCGCTCTTTATCAAGATAACAGGTGTTTGCAATACCTTCCGTAATTTTAATCAACTTGCGGGACAATGCTTTTTCTGACACGATTTCAGCATAATATTTGATATTTGCCGAGGTCGAAACAGCATCTGTGACATCACGGATAAACTCCATTCCGCAGATTTCCGGAGAAACACCTTTTTCTTTCAGCTTGTCCAAAATAGTGATAAGCTCCGCCGGTCTGCCCTCCTGCAGAAGTTCTACCATGGCTTCAAATAAGATTCCATACTGCTGGACATAAAAATCCTCTTTCTGCAACAGTTCTGATGCGGTAAGCAGGGCATCCCTGTCCATAATCATGGAACCGATTACCGCCTGTTCTGCTTCCTTACTATGCGGTTGTACTTTTTTTATTAAAGCTTCTTCCATTGCAATTCTCCGCGTTTTACGCCTGTTCTACCTTTACTGTGATTTCCGCTGTTACCTTTGGATGCAGACGAACCGGCACATGATAGGTACCAAAGTTACGAATTGGCTCTGCCAGCTGAAGCTTCTTTTTGTCAATCTCAAGCTTTAACTGTTCCTTTAAAGCAACTGCAATTTCCTTGGTAGATACCGAGCCAAAGGTGCGTCCGCCTTCTCCCGCCTTGATTTTCAGAAGAATACAGCCGGCCTCAATATTCTTTGCCAGTGCCTGCGCTTCTTCTAAAATTTCCTGCTGCCTTTTTTCTTCCGCAGCCTTCTGCAGCTTTAATTCACGCATTGTTTTATCATTTTTTTCTATTCCAAGCTTTTTCGGCAGGATAAAATTTCTGGCATAACCGTCATTTACCTTTACAACCTCACCTTTTTTTCCTAAGCTTTTTACATCCTGTAATAAAATGATTTCCATTTTAAATTTCTCCCTTCTCTTTCATTTCTCGTAGTGTACTTTTTACCTTATCCATTGCCTCTTCCACGGTGCAGTCGGAAAGCTGTGCAGCTGCCGCACTCATATGCCCACCGCCGCCAAACTTTTCCATCACCACCTGAACATTTAATTCATCAATGGCACGCGCACTGATATGCACCTTGCCGTTATGCTCGGTGAAGACAAAGGACGCTCTGGTTTTGTCAATATTTAACAATTCATTTGCTGTCTGGGCTGCCACAATAGAAGGGCTGTCCAGTCCCTCACTTTCTGAAACGGCAAATGCAAACTGGTCCATAAAAATTTCTGCTGTGGAAACTGCCTGTGCCTTTGCCTGATATTCCACAAAACGGGTACGGAAGAGCTTACGGATTTTAGTGATATCCGCACCGTTTCTTTTTAGGTATGCCGCAGCTTCAAACGTGCGGACGCCGGTTTTCATCATAAAATTCGTTGTGTCAATCATCACACCGGCATACATGGCATCTGCTTCCAGAGGTTTCAGTTTTAAGCCTTCACCGATATATTGTGAAATTTCTGCGACCATTTCGCAGGCAGAGGAAGCATAAGTCTCAATATAAGAAAGCACCGCATCGATTGCCTCTCCGGTCTGACGGTGATGATCCAAAATAACAATTGTTTTTGTAAGTGCAAGCAATTCCTTGCACTCCGTGATTGCCGGACGATTTACATCTACGACGACAAGCAGTGTCTGATCATTGACAATTTCCTGTGCACGGCTGCCCGAAATAAACATATCCTCTTCGTAATCCGGGTTGTTCTGAAACAACTCCAGCATCGGACGGATAGAACTGGTCACATCATTAATGACAATCTGCGCTTTCTTGTTCAGCGTTTTTGCAATGCGGTAAATACCTATGGCAGAGCCAAGGGAATCAATGTCTGCATAGGAATGCCCCATAATCACAACACGTTCTCTTGTTTCGATGTATTCCTTTAAGGCATGTGCCTTGACACGCGCCTTGACACGGGTGTTCCTTTCCATCTGGACGCTCTTTCCTCCATAATAGGAAATCTGGTCACCCTGCTTTACGACTGCCTGGTCACCGCCACGTCCTAAGGCGAGATCTATGGCAGTACGAGCCAAATCATAATTTTTGGTATAAGAGGTGGCTCCCACACCTACACCAATGGAAATCGTAACTGTCATTTCATAAATATTCAGGTTTCGAATTTCCTCCAGAATGGCAAAGCGGTTTGCTTCCACCACGCTTAAATATTTTTTCTTAAAGACAAAAATATATTTATCCTTTTCTAGCCGCTTGATAATTGCGTCAATGCTCTGCATATATTTGTTGATTTCACGTTCCACCCAGGCGGTTACCAGGGAACGGCGTACTTCATCTGCGTTTTCAAACGCTTCTTCGTAGTTATCAATATAAAGCAGACCAACTAACATTTTTTCTTCTTCGTTTTCTTTTTTTAACGCCAGAATTTCCGTTTCATCATAAAGGTACATTCCAATCAGCGTATTGACGCTGTTTTCCTGTCTTTCTTCTGCGCTCCACGGCATATCGTCCGCATAGTCATCCATATCAATCAGACGCATCAGGACACGATAATTTTTTCTTCCATGAACAATATACTGCGTCACATCATTTTCTTTGGTAGGAAGCTGCTCCAACGAAAGCTCTTTCAGAACATCCTGAATAGAACTGCGTGCCACCTTTTCGTACACAACGATGTCCTTTAGCTCATTGTTCGCCCAGATTAAGTGCCCCTCCAAATCAATAATACCATACGGAATATCTAGTTCCTTTACAAAGCTGTGCTGCACCTGTCCATGGTCCGCAGCAAAACGTACCAGTTCGCCCACAATATAAGGACGCTTAAAAACAAACAAAATCGTGACAATCATACCGTACACAATCGTATAGACCAGCATGATACCCGCTGCCTGCCTGTCCACCGCATAAATGCTCAATGTCATGCAAAGCAAAAGAAGCACCAGCCAGACTGGCCACTGCATATAAGATTTCAGGGGGCCTTTAAATTTTATCCGTTCTTTTCTTCTTTCTTTTTTTTCAGGTTTTTCTTTTTTTTCTTTTCCCATATTTCCTCTCAATCTGCCACAAATACGGCATGGCTAAAGAAATTTCAATTACTGTTTTCCTACAACTGATAGACAGCAATGAAACTCATACTGTTTTAGTATATCACACTTTTGAGGAAACATAAAGTATTTTCTTTATTCCGTCCACACATGCCATGCCGACTCGATATAAAGCTTCCTCAGTATTGGCTCCGATATGTGGTGTCAATACCACGTTAGGAAGCTGATACAGCGGATTTTCTCTGCACAGCGGCTCTTCTGCCACGACATCCAGTCCGGCTGCAAAAAGCTTTGTCCTGCCCTGTGCATTTTTTTCGGACAATGCCCGGTACAAAGCCCTTTCCTCTACAAGAGCCCCTCGTGCGGTATTGATAAACACGGCTCCCTGCTTCATGGCAGAAAACTCTTTTTCACCAATCATTCCATGGGTTTCTTTATTGAGTGCCATACCAAGTATCACAAAATCTGCCGTTTTTACCGCTGTCTGTATGCTGTCTGCATACTCAATGCCGTAGCTTTCCGCTTTTTCCCTTGTTAAACTGCGCGACCAGCCAATACAACGCATGGAAAAACCATTTTTACAAATGGCAATTGTACGTTTTGCAATTTCACCGACTCCCAGAAAAGCAGCGTTTTTTCCGGAAAGCTCCATTCCCTGCATTCCGGCTACAACCAAAGGGTCGGCAACGGATGCACCTGATGCCACCTCTGCCTGCACCTGCGACATTTTTCTTGCTGCCATCAGCATCAGGGCAAGGTTAAGCTCTGCCACGGATGCCGCATTCCGGTACGGTGTATTAAATACCTCAATACCGAGCTGACCGGCCGCCATTACATCCACACCGTCCATTCCGGTTCCGTGAACTGCAATGACTTTCATATGTTTTGCCTGTTTTAATACTTCCCCGGTGAATTTAAGATTCCGGTTAATCGCCGCATCACATTCTGAAAAATGCTCCCAGTCTGAAACAATTTCGGAACACTCCTCCAATGCTTTTCTTGCCGCCGGGTGAATATATTCGCATAAAAAAGTTTTCATAGCTCTAAACCTCGCAGTGCCATACCTTGCATTTTATTTTTTAAAGTACCATAATAAGTGTTCCTGCGCCAATCAAAATACAGCCGATGATGGATTTTGGGGTAAAGTCCTCATGCAGAAATACAAATGCAAGAATCAATGTCAGCACCACGCTCAATTTGTCAATCGGCACAACCTTAGAGGCATCTCCAATCTGCAGGGCGCGATAATAGCACAACCAGGATGCTCCGGTTGCAAGTCCTGATAAAATCAGGAAAATCCAGCTTTTCCGGCTGATTTCGGCGATTCCGTTCTGTGCGTGGGTTAAAAATACCATTCCCCATGCCATCGCCACCACAACAACCGTGCGGATGGCAGTCGCAAGATTAGAATTTACTCCTTCAATGCCCACCTTGGCAAGAATCGAGGTCAGTGCCGCAAATACAGCAGATAATAATGCAAATACAAACCACATATATTTTTCCTCCTTAAACAAAAGATAGCCGGAATCATTCGTTCAAAGAATATCCCGAAAGTACATAAAACTCCGGAAAGCCAGACACGGTTCCCGGAGTTTTCGTTTCTTACAATCTTGTTGTTACAAAAATATCGTAAATTGCCTTAATGGCAGGTTCAAAATCCTCATTCTTTACACCAAGAATGATGTTTAACTCACTGGAGCCCTGATCAATCATCTTGATGTTGATGTTTTTATGTGCCAGAGAAGCAATTACTCTTGCAGCAACACCACGATTGGACTTCATTCCGCGACCAACTACTGCAATCAGTGCCAGATCGGCATCAATTTCGATGCTGTCCGGCTGTGCCAGACGGTGCAGTGTGGATAATACATGCTGCTCTCTGCCCTCAAATTCCGGCTGATGGACAAAAACACTCAAGGTGTCAATACCGGACGGCATATGCTCAAAGGAAATACCGTTTTCTTCAAATGCCTGCAATACCTTACGGCCAAATCCAACCTCAGAATTCATTTTATCCTTTTCGATGTTGATGGAAACAAAGCCCTTCTTTCCGGCAACACCGGTGATGGTATATTCCGACTGCTTGCAGGTGCTCTCTACAATCATGGTACCTTCGTCTTCCGGACGGTTTGTATTACGGATGTTGATTGGAATGCCGCTTATGCGAACCGGAAAAATGGCATCCTCGTGCAGCACGGAAAAGCCCATGTAAGCGAGCTCACGAAGTTCTTTATAAGTAATGGTGTTGATGCCAACCGGATTTTCCACAATTCTAGGGTCTACCATAAGAACACCGGAAACATCTGTCCAGTTTTCATAAATGTTGGCATGAACTGCTCTTGCCAGAATAGAACCGGTAATGTCGGAGCCGCCTCTGGAAAAAGTTTTTACCGTTCCCTGTAAGGTTGCTCCATAGAAGCCCGGCAGTACAACATTTTCATATTCCTTCATTCGTTCTGCCAAAACCTCATTTGTCTTATCTGCTAAAAATTCACCGTTTTCATCAAAGAAAATAACCTCTGCCGCATCCAGAAACTGATAGCCCAGATATTCCGCCATAATGATACCGTTTAAGTATTCTCCGCGGGAAGCCGCATAATCCTTGCCTGCCTTTGCCGCAAACTGAGCCTTTACTGTTTCAAATTCTTTGTCAAGAAGGTCAGCTCTGAGCTCCAGACCTGCAATAATCTCATCATATCTTGCCTTAATCTGCGCAAGCTCTTTTTCAAAATTTTTGCCCGCCTCTGCCAGTGCATAGCAGCCATATAACATATCCGTTACCTTAGTATCCTTGGAATTACGTTTGCCCGGAGCAGATGGAACCACATACTTTCTGTCCGCTTCTGCACGGATGATACTGCCAACCTTTTTAAACTGCTCCGCACTTGCTAAGGAGCTTCCGCCAAATTTTACAACTTTGCTCATTCTTTTTTCTCCATTCCCCTTTTAATGTACTAAAGTATATTTTCTATAATACACATTTTTTCATTTTTCGCAAGCCCTATTTTTAAAAAAATAGGAAAGGATTTAAAAAAAAGACACTATGTCCGATTACATAGTGTCTAAACCATCAAAAAAATAATCTGTGCTTCTAATTTCAGCTTCAACACATTTCTTCGTAAATTTCCTCAATCAAGTCCACAAAATGCTCTTTGCCAAAATATTCTGCAATTTTTTCACTCTGTTTTGAAGCATTTGCCCGCCACTCAGGATTCTGAAGAATTTCCATCAAATGACTTTGAAACTCTTCATAATTTGTATATTCGTAACCATTGACGCCATCTTTAACAACATCTGCAAGACAAGGGTCTTTTCGGCAAAGCAAAGGAAGGCCGTTTGCTGCTGCCTCAATATATGTCAGCCCCTGTGTTTCACTGGTCGAAGCGTTTACGAAAATATCAGCCAGCTGATAATATTTCTGAACCTCTTTTGGGTTTACCATCCCGGTAAAAATAATATTTTTTTCAACGTGAAGCTCCTTCGCCATTTTTTCCAGATGCTGCTTATCCGGTCCATCCCCTACAACAAGAAACACCAACTCCGGCATCCGCTGCAATGCCTTTGCAAAATACTGCAACAGCTCCTCCAGATTTTTTTCTGTTCCAAGTCTTCCAAGATTTAACAGCACACTGTAATTTTCCGGTATTCCAAGCTCCTGTCTCTTGCGTTTACGTTCCTGTGCACTGATACGATATTGATGCTGTTCCAAGGAAATTCCGCTTGACACTACCTGGATATCTGTTTTTACTCCATAGCCCCTTAACGCATTCTCCACCTTGCTTGTTGGTGCAATTACCCTTTTTACTTTTTTCAAGCGCATTCTGGAAAACCGCCGTACAACACGTTTTCCAATAAACTTGCTTGGCATAAGATAAGTAATATACTGCTCATACAAAGTATGATAGGTATGAACAATGGGTGCTCCAGTAAGTCTGGAAATCCGCTGTGCAAACTGAAAGCTGAAAAACTCACATTGGCTGTGCACCACATCCGGCTTCCACTCAATCAGTTCCTTAATCAGGCTATTGTGATAAGAAATCGGCATACGCACTTCCGGGTATACAAAACCAATGGAAACGGATTTAATATAATAAATATTGCCGTCTTTATGGCTTTCATGATTATCGGACAACGTTAAAATACGAACATCATGTCCCTTTTCTGTCAGTTCCTCATATAAATTCCGGACAGAGGTTACTACACCGTTGGTCGATGTAGTGAACAAATCCGTAGTTATCAGAATTTTCATCCGTAGTATTCCTCCTGGGGGTGATATACATTCAGGACTATTGTACCGCATTCTTTATTATTTTTCATTAGAAATTTATTAAAATTTTTTTTAATATTTCATCCCATATGGTCGAGCAATTCCTGATAAAATCTGGAATAATCCATTCTCCGGTCTGCTGTAAAGCTGATAGCGGAAGACGGATGACAGTTCAGCACTCCGGTTAAAAGATATGGAATATCATATCCCCAGACACTGCCTTTTTCCCGCTCGGCTGTCATATGCTTCTGGACAAAGTCCATGACCGGCACCAGATTATATCTGGGATTGCGAAGAAATGCAAGCAGAGACTCCATATAACAGTTTCCGGCTCCGCGTCCCATGCCGCTGACTGTAGCGTCCAGATAACTTACTCCGTTGGTTACCGCTTCAATGGTATTGGCAAACGCAAGCTGCTGGTTATTGTGGGCATGAATGCCAATTCTCTTGTTATATTTTTCAGCAATGTTCATGTACATATCCGTCAGACGCCGCACCTGCTCCGGATAAAACGCTCCAAAGCTGTCTACCAAATAGATAATATCCACATCGCTTTCTGCAAGAATTTCAAGTCCTTTGGAAAGATCATCCTCACGCACTTTGGATATTGCCATAATATTAACCGTTGTTTCATAGCCCTTTTCATGAGAATCCTGTATCATCTCGATTGCCGCAGGAATCTGGTGGATATAAGTAGCTGTGCGAATCATGTCAATCACGCTGTCAGACTTTTTTAAAATGTCATTTTTGTAATCGGTTCTTCCGACATCTGCCATAACTGAAATTTTTAAATCAAAATCGTTATTGCCTACAACGTTGCGGATATCCTCTTCTTCGCAGAATTTCCATTTTCCATACTCTTCCCGGTTGAAGATTTCCCTGGATGCTTTGTAGCCAAATTCCATATAATCCACACCCGCTTTGATGTTGGTGCGGTAAAGCTCTTTTACAAATTCGTCACTGAATGAAAAATTGTTTACCAGACCTCCGTCTCTGAGTGTACAGTCAACGACTTTAATATCCGGTCGAAAGGCGATTAAGTTTCCGTTGTTTCTTTCCATGTTGCGTTCCTCCAAAGTTCCTATTTTCCTTTTTCAGGCTTCCACCCGTTTTTCCGGCAGGCTTCCATACTTTCGCTTTTTCATTTTTCTGCCGAATTTCAGTTTTTTCGCTTTAAACCGTTACGCTTTAAAGCAGTGAAGTAGTTCTATAGATACCATACTACTTCGCCGCAAATTTGTCAAGTACCAAAAAACTATTCGCTTACTGCTCCTGTCTAACAAAGTTTTCTTTTCCAACTCCACACAAAGGACATACAAAATCCTCCGGCAGCTCCTCAAATTTTGTTCCGGGAGCTATTCCATGTTCCGGATCTCCCTTTTCTTCCTCATAAACCCATTCACAGACTTCACATACATATTTCATGGCATTCCTCCGCTTTCAGAATATTTTTTAATTTCTACATTTTGCAATTTTCATTGTTCCAAAGGTCACATCATGTTATGACGTGAAGGATTTGCACAAACGAAATTTTTTTGTATTTTTAGTATTCCCAAATGCGAAAAAAATATTCCTCCATGTTGCAATTCCGTACTCTTTTACCGACAAAGCTCCGCTGCCAGATTTTTCAGCTGCTGGCGGCTTGCTTCATCCAAGGCAGACATGATTTTTACCGTGGTTTCCGCAAACGTCAGATTTTTGCTTTCTTCGAACAGTCTTCTCATCACCTTTGCCGCCACCGGTGCCCAGCTTCCGTTTTCCACAAATGCCACCCTACGGTTACAAAAGCCGCGTTCCGTCAGATGATGGATAAATTCCTTCATAAATGGAAAAATATCACCATTATACGTTGTGGTTGCCAGAACCAGCGTGCTGTAGCGGAACGCATCTTCTACTGCTTCTGCCATGTCACAGCGTGCCAGATCGGTTACTACAACCTTTGGACAGCCCTTTGTGTGCAGCTCTTCTTCGAGTGCAAGCACGGCCTTTTTTGTATTTCCATAAATGGAAGTATAAGCAATGACAACACCTTTACTCTCCGGCTGATACGAAGACCATGTATGATAAAGGTCAAGATAATAGCCCAGATTTTCTTTTAAAACCGGACCATGCAGCGGACAGATTATCTGAATATCCAATGCCGCTGCCTTTTTTAAGAGTGCCTGTACCGGCATTCCATACTTTCCGACAATTCCAAAATAATAGCGTCTTGCTTCGCATGCCCAGTCTTCTTCCACATCCAAAGCGCCAAACTTTCCAAAACCGTCTGCCGAGAACAAAATTTTGTCGGTGCTGTCATAGGTCACAAGCACCTCCGGCCAGTGAACCATTGGTGCTGCCACAAAGTGGAGTTCATGCTTTCCTAAAGAAAGCGTATCTCCTTCTCCCACTACAATTTTCTGCTCCGGATAATCCGTGCCGAAAAATTGTTGCATCATCACAAACGCTTTGGCAGAAGCCACTATTTTTGTTTCTGGATATGTCTTTACAAAGTCGTCAATACTTGCCGAGTGATCCGGCTCCATATGCTGCACCACCAGATAATCCGGCATTCTGTTTTTCAGCGTTTTTGGAATATTTTCCAGCCATTCCTTCGTAAATCCGGCATCCACACTGTCCATAACCGCAATTTTTTCGTCCAGGATGACATAGGAATTATATGCCATGCCATTCGGCACAACGTACTGTCCTTCAAACAAATCAATGGAATGGTCATTGACTCCGATATATCTCACGTCTTCTGTTATATGCATATTTTTCTTCCTCCTTACAGCAACTGCCTGATTTTAAATTCTTCAATTCTTTTTATCAATACTGTTATCTCTATTATCATCTCGTACCAACAATTTGTCAATATTTTATCCTTTGCACTGCTCCTGTATACAACTTTTTAGTTACTGTTCACTCGTACCTCTTGCTCTTTCTTTTTTTCGCATAAGCAGAGTTCACATAGTTTTTTTCTTATGCAAAAAAAACACGCATGGTGAAATGGATCAACCATGCGTGTTTACTTCATTTTCGTCTTACTTATGTAATTTTAGAATGTGCCCTGTGCCATCATTGCATCTGCAACTTTCTTGAAGCCTGCGATATTTGCACCAGCTACAAGGTTGTAGCCAAGACCAACTTCTTCTGCTGCCTTTGCAGATTCATCATGAATGCTTATCATGATGCGGTGAAGCTTTTCATCTACTTCTTCTGCTGTCCAGCTGTATCTCTCACTGTTCTGGCTCATTTCAAGACCGGAAACAAGAACACCACCTGCATTTACTGCCTTGGATGGAGCAACAATCATACCCGGCTGTTCCATTAAGAACTTCAGAGCATCATTTGTTGTTGGCATATTTGCAACCTCAATGTAGTACTTCACGCCGTTTGCTGCAATTCTCTTTGCCTGCTCTAAATTAACGTCATTCTGAGTAGCGGATGGCATAACGATGTCAACCTTAACACCCCATGGCTTTTCACCCGGGAAGAACTGGCAACCGAACTTATCTGCGTAATCCTGAACCTTATCGCGGCCGGAAGAACGCATCTCAAGTAAGAAATTGATTTTTTCTTCTGTGGTGATACCGTCTGGATCGTAGATGTAACCATCTGGACCGGATAATGTAACTACCTTACCGCCAAGCTCTGCAACCTTCTTTGTTACGCCCCATGCAACGTTACCAAAGCCGGAAATTGCAAAGGTCTTACCTTCAATTGTTTCACCCTCATGCTTTAATACTTCACAGGTATAATAAACTGCACCATAGCCGGTAGCTTCCGGACGAATTAAGGAACCGCCGTAGGAACGACCCTTACCGGTTAATGTGCCATTTTCAAATGCACCCTTAATGCGACGGTACTGACCGTACAGATAACCGATTTCTCTTCCGCCTACACCAATATCACCAGCCGGAACGTCAACGTCAGGACCAATATGACGATATAACTCGGTCATGAATGCCTGGCAGAATCTCATAATTTCTGCATCGCTCTTACCGCGTGGGTCAAAATCAGAACCACCCTTTGCACCACCCATAGGAAGTGTAGTTAAGCTGTTTTTAAAGGTCTGCTCAAAACCAAGGAACTTCATAATGGAAAGGTTTACGGATGGATGGAAACGAAGACCACCCTTGTAAGGTCCGATTGCACCGTTAAACTGTACACGGTAACCTCGGTTTACCTGTGTCTGACCATTGTCATCTACCCATGCAACACGGAACTCGATTACACGCTCAGGCTCGCACATTCTCTCTAACAGTGCTACCTTTCTATATGCCTCTTCATTCTTGTCTACAACTGGCTTTAAAGAAGATAATACTTCTTCAACTGTCTGTAAGAACTCTGGTTCGTTTGCGTTCTTTTCAGATACCTTTGCAATTACTTCATCAACGTACGACATACTAATCCTCCTTGTTTCTTGACAATCAGAAAACGAAGTTTTCTGTTGTATTTCGGGGTAAAATACCACTGCCTCTGCGAGCAGAGGATTTTCCTCCTTGTTTTTATCATTCTGTGCTATGATACTTTATTATATTAGTCCAATAAAGTTTTTGCAAGAGGAAATTTAAAAAATTTTCATTTTTTTGCATTTTTTTCATTTTCGTATTTTTTGACTGGTACATCCGCTTCTTAATCGTAGAACAAAAACCTCAGAATATACCTTTGTAATTCCCACATAAAACAGCAAATTTTCTTATAAGTTGGGCGAATTATAACATCTGCTGTAAAATTCCTCAAAAAAATTGCTCTGATAGGAAGAAAAATAAAATTTCTGAAGTAGTTCCAGGCTGATTTGCTTCTGCTTTGCAAGAAGCTTTTCCTCTTGTTCTTTATTTATACCGGAGGAAGCCTCCGTATGACTTAAAGTCTTCAGGTTTTCCCTTGCTGTTTCCAGAATTTTTTTCCAGGAAAGCACAAACTGTTCGTAAGCCTTAATATTCGGCTCCGAAAGCCATTGTTCAATTTTTACCTTGCTTCGATTCTGCTTTTTGCACTCACCGATCATCAGCACATAGGAAAATCCATCGGCATGGTAATAGCGTCCCAGTGGAAAAAGCCGACAGATACCCGGTCGGAACGCATGAATACTGCATCGTCCCTTTTCATTTAAAAACGGACAGGCACCTGTCTGTGTTTCCATATTTAAGCTAGGTAAAATCAAGCCATCCACCACAGACAGCATCATCTGATTTCCTATCATCTGTGCAAACGGTATTTCCAGTCCCCTCTCCAACCGCCACGCATCGTACGGATCCAGCACCACGGAATTTCCCATATTCCTGCAGCAGGCAGAACAGCCCTCGCAATCGTTGCAGCCAAGCCGTGCCATATCACTGCTTCTATATATTTTTCCATCCGTCAAGGAAGATAAACTGCCTTCTCTCTTCATTTTCCCACCTTTTCCTGCATCACGCCTTATTTCTGCCTTGTCCGGCAATTTCTTCTGCTTTACAGGGTTTGTTTTTACAACATTTGTTAATAGAAACTTTCGTTGACAAGCTTTCTTCTAAATGGTATCGTAATACCAGAGAAAAGCATTTGTCAATATACAAATCCCTGCGTTTCCGTTTTTTTGGTTGCGCAGTCAAAAGGTCACACACCAACAACGACAGGAGAACCTTTATGCTGTACTTTTTTGTAAATCCTGCCTCTCGTTCCGGCAAGGGTGCCGCCAAGTGGGAGCAGGTCAAACAATTTTTAAACGAGAAAAGCATACCCTATGAGGTACATTTTTTAGAAAAAAACCTCTCACCACGCCCGGTTATGGAAACAATTTTTTCCAAGGAAAAAAATGCCGTTACCGTTGTTCTGATTGGCGGTGACGGTACCATCAACCAGTGTCTTAACGCCATTCCTGATTATACACGATTAGAATTAAGTGTTATTCCAACGGGCTCCGGCAACGATTTCTGCCGCAATAAGGCAATTCCAAAAGCCCTGGACGAACAGCTTTTAAACATTCACTTGCGAAAAAATATCCTACAGGTTGATGTCGGTAAGGTCACCTATACACGAACAGACCTGCAAACGTTCACCCGGTACTTTCTTGTCAGCACTGGCTTTGGCTATGATGCCGCCATCTGCTATATGGCAGAGCGTTCCGCCTTAAAAAAGCGTCTGAACAAGCTGAAGCTTGGCAAGCTGGTATACCTCGCCATTGGAGTAAAAGAAATCTTCGGTGCAAAGCTGTCCGACATGGAAATTACCATCGACGGCAAAAAAGAATTCTACAAAAATGTGTTTTTTATTGCCTCCATGAACCAGCCATATGAAGGCGGCGGCGTTGCCATGACACCGGATGCTTCCGATACAGACGGCATTTTAAACTTTATGCTTTTCAGCGGACGGACAAAATTTCAGGCACTATGCACCATTCCGCTTTTGTATATCAAGAAGCATGCCGGAAAGCCAGGAGTTACGTTGCTCACCGGAAAAACGGTTGCTGTCACTTCTTCCGCACCAAGAATTCTTCACTATGACGGTGACACGTTAGACAGATGTACAGGCTTTGAGGCAGAATTAACCGACAAAATAACATTTGTTTATTAACATTAAATGAGTTCATCTTAACACATAACACGCAGGAGCTGCGCACTAATCAATTTAGTGCGGCAGCCCCTGCGTGTTCCTTGTGCATAATGTTAAACTACAACTGAATCTCCATCTCTTTATTAAATACAAGCCCTCTGGCTCTTTCCCCATAGCGCACCACTATTTTTTTGTAGGTGGATGTGTAGCCTTCGTGCAGAAGCTTCATGGTCAGGGTGTTGCCCTTTCTCACAAAATGATACTCGTTATAAGCACCTTTCTGATACTCCAGCGTTTCACCGTCATCCTCGTAATGCACATATTCGGATTCATCTGCTCCCGGTGCCAGATACAGATGCAGATTGGTAAGCTTGCTCTTTTCGATGTGGAGCAGTCCTGCAAACATCGGAATCATCGCACCCGCTTTGATAAACAGCCCGGTTTCATTTAATTTCATCGGCACCAGATATTCCCTGCCACCTTCCATTACTTCATTGGTAAAATAGTTTACCCACTTTCCTTCCGGCAGATAAACCACGCGGGATTTCTGACCCTGATTTACAATTGGGGCTAACATTACCGAATCACCAATCATGACCTGGTCATTGATTTCCTTAACAGTTTCATCCGCAGGGAAATCGTAAAACAGCGGACGATATAGTGGTTCTCCCGTTGTATGCGCCTTGTGCAGCAAATCGTATAAATACGGCAAAAACTCGTAACGCAAATTCAAAAACTTACGGTAAATCTCTACGGTTTCCTCATCGAATGCCTGCGGCTCCTGATGTCTGGTATTTAACGAAGAATGATTGCGCAAAAACGGATTGAACATGTTTGCTTCCATCCAACGGATTAACAGTTCTTTGCTGCACTCATTGCCAAAACCGCCAATATCCACGCCATTTACCACAAAGCCGGACAGATTCATTGTCATGACCTGTGGCAGAGAGGTACGCAGATGATCCCACAACGACTGGTTATCCCCGTTCCATGATGTCGTGTACGGACTGCTTGTTGCAAATGCCGCTCTTGTAATCACAGCCGGACGGCGGTTGTTTTCCGTAAATGCCTTTGCAATACAACGCATCATATATTCGCCGTACAGATTATGCACTTCTTCATGAAGATAGGTCTTCTCTCCGGCTTTAAATTCCACATCATCCGGCAACGGGCCGTGAAAGGATGCCGGCTCGTTCATGTCGCACCAGATACCGGACAGACCATATTCCGCAACAAACTCCTCCGTCACCTTTGTTAAATACTCTGCCGTTTTTGCATCAAAATAATTTGGATATTTGGAATCCCCCGGCCATACTGCATTGACATAATCCTCATCGTCTTTTGTCGCAAAGCCGTGATTTTTTGTGAGTTCATCATACAGCGGATAACCCGGCTCCAGCTTTACACCTGGATCAATAATCGGAATCAGACCGATGCCATCGTCCTTTAAAGCGGCAGAAAACTGCTTTAAATCGTCAAAATAGTCCTCTGCCACCGTGTATACCTTGTAATGATCCATATAGTTGATATCCATGTGGATATAATCTAACGGCATCTGGTTTTCCTTAGAAAAATTGCGCAGTGCCTGCATCTCTTCCTGAGAGTAAGACCAGCGGGAAGCATGATAGCCCAGAAATTTCATTGGGGTAAACAGGCTTCTGCCCACCAGCTCCGTGTAATTTTTGGTAATTTCAGCCGGAGTGTCGCCAAGCAGCAGGAAATAATCGTATTCGCCTTTCTGAGTACCGATATACATAAACTTTTTGCTGTATTTTCCAAGGTTGATGATGCACTTGTAGCTGGACGGATAGAACAATCCGTAATAGCTTGTCTGATGATGATTTACCAACAGATAAGTGATTGACTTGTATAGTGACTTATAGGTTTCGTTATGCTGGGACGGGTCATCCGTATTCCAGGAAATGTACTCATAGTTGCGGCGGTTTAAATGCGCTGCCTTATCCCCAAGACCGTAAATCTTATCCTCCTCCTCAAACAGGCGGAAGGTCATCTGTGCCTTAAAATTTGCCAGGGACGCTTCTTCCTTGTGTCCTTCCAATTTAGCAAGGTCAAAATTTTTATCTTCCTCGTAAATTTTTGCATCCTCTCCGGCATATTCTTCAAAATATGGCTGACCGTTCCGGGTCATACGAAGCGTCAGGGCTTCGTCCACCAGAATTTCACAATTTCCTGCTTTGATGATGAAATTGTCACCAAGTGCCACCACTTTTCCGGCTACCGACTCCCTACGGTAATTCAGCTTTACAAGTTCCTCGCTGTTTTTTTGTTCATACACACGCAGCAGCCCTGCATGAATCCATTCCAGATGCTTTTCTTTTGTTCCATTGGTAAGGCAGATATGATTGCCTTCCAGAGTATAAGTAAGTTTCATGGGTATCCTCATTTCTACTAAAAAATAAACTGTTTCCGTTATTTCTGATGTTCCGATTATATCATATTGTTGTTAAAAATGAAATGACTTTTCCTTTTTACAACTCCCTTTTCCCCAGTCTTACTTCCTCCAAAAGCTCGGCAAGTTCGGGTGGAAGTCCTTTTAATATACCTTCTTTTCCCGGCTGTTTCGTTTCTTCAAGCAGTCTGCGGATTTCACGGTTGGTTTCCGCAACCTCCTTTAACAGCCCCTGGGCAGACATACGCAGTGCCCCGGCTCCCCAGATAATAATCTGCTCGGTTGCATCCGAGGTTGCCACGGTTACTTTATATTTTTTTGCCATCTGATGCACGGTTTTTTCAATATATTGGTCGGCAGTTTCCGCTTCCTTTGTGTAAACCACATGGATGTTATGGTATTTTAAAACCTCTCCGGTAAATCCTTCCACCTTGTAGGCATCAAACACAAGAATCAGTGTACACTTTTTAAATCCCTGATAATTGCACAGAATGTCCATCAGACGCTGTCTTGCCGCTGCAATGTTTGTCTTTGACAGCTCATTTAATTCGTCCCAGGAAAAAATGATATTGTAACCATCCACCAGCAGATATTCTTCCTGCCGCTCTGCAGGCTTAATTTCCACCCGTCCGGAAGCAGCCGGACGATGCACCACGCTCATCGGGTCATATGCCGTTCCGCTTTTTCCCTTAGCCTCACTTTTTCCATAGGTTCTGTTGAAAATTTCGGCAAGCTCTCTATCTTCGGCAGAAAAAGCCCCGACGGCAGAACCGAAAGAAGAATGCGCACTTTTTGTACGGTTTGTTACTCCGGGCTCTGATTCTTTATTGCCGGTTTCTATATTTCCTACATTTGCTATACGCTCCGAAGCCTTCTCCCGGTCCGTTTCCGTATACATATCCTCTTTTGCTTCAGCCTCCGCCGGTTCTTCCCTCGTAGTCTGCACATGCATATAATTTTCCACTTCATCCCACGGCACCACAAATCCGGCTCCATGGGTGCAGAACACCGAACCGGTTGGATTTTCCAAATCTGCTTCCGCATCATAACCGCAGGCAGCAATCACCTCTTCGGCATTATGGCACGGCTCATAACCGCCCGGTGTAAGAAAAATTCTGCCCACTCCTCTGGTATAGGCAGCAACCTCCATCGGATAGTCCTGCAAAGTGGCAACCGGAGCCGTTCCGCAAAGCACGGCACCTCCACCGGTGATTTCCGGCTCAGAAAAGCTTCCGTTCCGCTTTCCAATATCCGTCATGGCACGTCCGACACATTCCTGTGGCACTTCCAGACGAAATTCATACACCGGTTCCAGCAGAATGCTTTCTGCCTTTTTTAAGCCCTGACGCACGGCGCGGTAGGTTGCTTCGCGGAAATCACCGCCTTCGGTATGCTTTTTGTGAGCACGACCACCTACCACGGTCAGCTTCATATCCGTAATCGGTGCTCCGGTCAGCACGCCTTTATGCTGTTTTTCTTCTAAATGAGTCAATATCAGCCGTTGCCAGTTTAATTCCAGCACATCCGTACTGACCTCTGTGGCAAACGTAAGACCGCTTCCTCGCTCTCCCGGCTCAAGCAAAATATGTGCCTCCGCATAATGGCGCAGCGGTTCAAAATGCCCTACGCCCTCCACAGCTGCCGCAATGGTTTCTTTATAGGCAATGCGACCGATACCGAAGGTAATTTCCAGTCCCAGCCGTTCCTTTATTCTGTTTTTTAAAACCTCAATCTGCACTTCCCCCATCACCTGAGCACGGATTTCTCTGGTTTGCTCATCCCAGGTCAGATGCAAAAGCGGTTCCTCTTCTTCTAATAACAGCAGTTTGCGGTATACTACATGCGGCTGTGCTTCCGGCGGAAGAATCACCTGATAATCCAGAACCGGTGCAAGCAGCGGCTGTCCGGAGCCTTTTTCTATTCCAAGTCCCTGACCTGCAAAGGTATGTTCCAGACCGGTCAGGGCACACACTTCCCCTGCCACTGCTTCGGTTTCTGCATGAAACTGCGTACCGGAATAAAAACGTATCTGGTCGATTTTTTCCTCCGACACCTGTTCTTTTACTCGGATGGAACCTCCGGTCAGCTTGATATGCGTCAGACGGTTTTCCTTATCATCTCTTGTTATTTTAAACACCCGTGCCCCAAACTCTGCCGGATATTCTTTCCGGACGGTAAGCTCCACCAGCCCCTGTAAAAGCTTATCCACGCCCTGAATTTTTAATGCCGAACCAAAAAAACACGGAAATACATGGCGTTCTGCGATTGCCTGTCTGATATCCGCAAGTAAAATGCTGCCGTTTGCCAAATACTGCTCCAGCAGCGTTTCGTTGCACAGTGCGAGGCTTTCCTGCCATGCTTCCCCTGCCTTTTCCTCCTTTGATACATCAAACGCAATACAGTGCTCTGACAGCTGGCTTTGCAGCTCTTCCAACAGTTTTCCACGGTCTGTTCCGTTCTGATCCATCTTATTCACAAAAAGAAACGTTGGAATATGATATCGTTTCAACAGCTTCCATAAGGTCAGCACATGTCCCTGAATGCCATCCATTCCGTTAATCACAAGAACCGCATAATCCAAAATCTGCAGAGTACGCTCCATTTCTGCCGAAAAATCCACATGCCCTGGCGTATCTAAAAACGTCACCAAAAGCTCCTGCTCCCCTGCCGTAAGCGTTACCTCTGCCTGCTTCGAAAAAATAGTAATACCGCGGGTGCGTTCCAAGGCATCGGTATCTAAAAACGTGTTTCCATGATCCACACGTCCCAGACTGCGGATATTTCCGGACAGATACAGAATGCTCTCTGCAAGCGTCGTTTTCCCCGCATCCACATGGGCAAGAATGCCCACCACCAGCCGTCTGGCAGGAATTTTCTTCTGTATGCAATTCGTTTCATTTTCCTGTGGCATAAAATCTCCATTCCTGTAAATAATTTCTCATTTTCCGGTTGCCGTATCAATACTTTTACGAAATACAACAAAACGGTCATATAAATATTCTGTCACAAAATTAGTAAGCATTGTAAGCACCAGCACCAGATATTCGTTCCATGCAACGCTTTCTCCGGTCAGCACTGCCGTCCACCAGGTGGATAGCGGTGTAAATATCAGATAAAACAATGCCACCTTTGCCATGGCAACCGGCACGTTATTTGCCGAATGAAACGTAAATTTCCGGTTGAGTGTAAAATTCCACAATACAGACATCACTAATGCCGTCAGATAAGCCACCCAGTGCGTCACCTGAAACAGTTCCTCCATAATGGTAAAGGCGACAACCTGTATCACCCCTGCACTGATAGAAAATAAAACAAATTTTACTGTACGAAGTAATTCTTTCTTTTTATCCATGATAATCCTCCATTCTGAACGTTTCTTTCTGTTACTTTCCTTGTTTGTGAAATAAACCGCAGCTTTTACACAACAATATATGGATTATTTTTTTCCCGCTTTGCATAAATCTGCTCCAAAAAACGTACCGCCACTGTCTTCGGCTTAATGGGACGTTTTTCATGGCTGGAAAAAACGTATGTTGCTGGAAGGGCTTTTAACAGCCTGATTTCCTCCTGCAAAAGCTGGGCATTGTAAAACGCACGCTCTCCTTTTGCCTGACAGTAAAGGGAATCTCCAAGAAAAAGATAATCTCCCGCCATAAGCAGCAGTGAACCTTTTGCATGACTGCTCGGCACCGGATAAATTCCAACAGAAATTCCGTCGTTCAGGATAAGCGGTTCTGTAACATACGTTTCCATCGTATGCGGTGAAATTTTTTCCATATGCTTTTTTGTTTCTGTACCACAGAATACCGTTTCGCACGCCACCCTGCTCAGGTTTCCAATGTGGTCGGCATGAAAATGCGACAAAAACACTTTTTTCTTTTTCGGAATACCATTGATATACTCCGCTACCTGCACATTGTTTCCCACGTCAAACACATACAAATATTCTTCTCCCTCGATAAAAATTACATCTGCTGAGAGAGGTTCTTTGGATGCCGGAATGTAAGAAATGCGCTCCGTTATTTTCACTGGCTCTATCTCTCTATGTTCCATTTTTTGCTCCATTTTTATTTGGTATCCTTCTCATTTTTTTCCAAACATCATTTATTTTTCATGCAGTCCCTTGGTTTTAAAGCCTTTAGCCCTATTTTAAAAGCAGCTCCTTTTTCCAGCATTCCGTCAGCCGTTCCATGGAATACGCTGCATTTGCCGGACTGGTAGACGGAAGCACCACCGCCGTTTTTCCGGTAGTTTGCTCACTGAACCTCTGATACAAGCATCCTGCTGTTTTTCCGTTGGCAAAAATCCGGATAATCTTTGTCTGCTGCAAAAGCCACGGAATATCTGCCGAAATTACATTTTTAATGCTGCTGTCACTTGAACCGATAATATCACAACTATCTATCACATCCCAGACCGCAATATGATTGGCAAGCAGCATTGCCTTTTTTCCCTCGATGCTTTCTGGAACCTCACAGCTATACAACGCCGCCAGAACCCTCCAGAACCGGTTTTGCGGATGACCGTAATAAAAGCCCTGTTCTCTTGATTTTACCGACGGAAAACTGCCTAAAATAAGAATTTCTGAGTTTTCGTCATAGACCGGCAAAAAAGTATGGGATACATGACGGTATTCGCCCATTTACGTCTCCTTTCGTTTTCTACACCTGTAGACTTTCTATTTTTTACCACTAAAAAAATAGCTTTTCAAATGATTTATTCCGTGACTGACAAAATCCGCCCTGCCTGCAAAAACTAAAAGCAGGTGCAGAACACACCAGACGTATTCTGCACCCATTATATACTATATTTTCAAATTTCTCAATCTAACCTTTGTTTTCTTTCTTATTTTTTATAAAAACTGTTGCTGTTCAGACAGCCGCTAAAAACTACACTGCCATCTTTTCTTATTCCTATCGTTACCTTCCCATTCGTACCTATTGCAATCATATCTTTCCACTCATCTACCTCACATTGATCCTGATTCGTTCCTGTTTTGCAAACCGCAACCACAGTTCCATCCTTTTTTAACCCAATTACAGTATCTTCAGCCACCGCCAGATTTTGAATATCCTTCCATTGTTCAACATTATTTATCAAATCATTCAATTCTACATCTTCTGCAAGGACTGTTCCATCTTCCTTCAAACCCACAAAATAATTGCCAGCATGGATACACTGAAATTTTCCCATCCAACTTTCAAATTTCTTCTCCCTCAATACATCTGCAGGTAGTGTCAAATTTACTACCTGTTTTTTATTAAAATTCCTTTATTTTCGGGAG
>CAZJAA010000015.1:0-59685 GCA_964544055.1 uncultured Lachnospiraceae bacterium
ACAGTATCACTTCTAACCGGGAAAGTGGCTTTGGACGGTATGATGTGATGTTAGAACCAAAGAAAAAAGATAAAGGAAAAAAGTGTTAATTGGCTAATAGTATCGGCACAGATAGAAGAAAAGAGGAGTAAGAGAAACATGAATACAACAGAATGCATTAAAACAAGAAGAAGTATCAGAACCTATCAGGAGAAGGCGGTTTCACCGGAGCTGATCCGTGAAGTGGTGGAGACGGCACGGTTTGCGCCAAGCTGGAAAAACACCCAGACTGCACGCTATTATGTGGTGCAGGATGCTGCGTTAAAGCAGAAGATTGCGGAAAGCTGTGTGCTTGGTTTTACTTATAATACAGGAACTCTTGTGAATGCTCCGGCATTGGTGGTACTTGCCTATGTGGAGAAGCGTTCCGGCTATGAGCGGGACGGTTCCTATACCACACCGAAGGAAAATGCCTGGGAAATGTTTGATGCCGGCATTGCGGCACAGACGTTCTGTCTGGCAGCGCATGAAAAAGGGCTTGGCACCTGTATTATGGGAATTTTTGATGATGCAGCAGTGGCAAAGGCAATCTCACTTCCGGAAGGACAAAGAGTCGGTGCCCTGATTGCCCTTGGATTTCCGGCAGAAGAGCCTCAGGCTCCGGCAAGAAAAGAAACAGAGCAGCTGGTGCAGTTTTTATAAGGCAGAGGAGCAGAGGAAATGAAAAAAAAGGAGCATATCATTCAGGCAGTAGAGCCAAATTCCATCGCAGAAGAATTGGAGTTGGAAGCGGGGGACGTTTTACTTGCTATTAACGATCAGGAAATAGAGGATGTGTTTGACTACCGGTGCATGATAAAGGATGATTATCTGGAAGTTTTGATCCGCAAGGCAGACGGTGAGGAATGGCTGTTAGAGGTGGACAAGGATTATGATGATGACCTGGGGCTGACCTTCGAAAACGAGCTGATGAGCGAATATCGCTCCTGCTCCAACAAGTGCATTTTCTGCTTTATCGACCAGATGCCGCCGGGCATGAGAGAAACACTCTATTTTAAGGATGATGATTCTCGTCTTTCTTTTATGCAGGGAAATTACATTACGCTTACCAACATGAAGGATAAGGATATTGACCGCATTATCCGGCTGCATCTGGCACCAATCAATATTTCCGTGCAGACTACAAATCCGGAGTTGCGCTGTAAAATGCTGACCAACCGGTTTGCCGGGGAAAAGTTAAAGTATATCCAGAAACTGTACGACCATCAGATAGAAATGAACGGACAGATTGTCTGCTGCAAGGGAGTCAATGACGGGGCAGAGCTGAAACGCAGCATTGAAGATTTAATGCAGTTTCTGCCGTATATGCGCAGTGTTTCCGTGGTTCCGGCTGGCATCACAAAGTACCGGGAGGGTTTGTATCCGCTGGAACTTTTTTCAAAGGAAGAAGCCGGAGCGGTCATAGATTTGATAGAAAGCTACCAGCAGGCATGCTTTGAACAGTACGGACTGCATTTTATCCACGCTAGTGACGAGTGGTATATCACGGCAGAGCGAGAGTTTCCGGAGGAAGAGCGGTATGACGGCTATATTCAGCTGGAAAACGGTGTTGGCATGATGCGTCTTTTAAAAAATGAATTTGCACAGGTGATGGAGCAGCTGAAAAACAGCAGTCAGTATGCACGACTGCAGAAAAATCTGCACCGCACCGTGACGGCTGTAACTGGAAAGCTTGCTTATCCGGTATTGAAGGATTTTGCAGCAGAACTGATGCAGAATTTTCCGGGGCTTACCGTAAATGTTATCTGGATTCGCAATGAATTTTTTGGGGAAACAATTACGGTATCTGGGCTGGTGACGGGGCAGGATTTAATCAGGCAGCTGAAAGAAAAGCAGGAGTCGGGGCTTTGGCTCGGAGATTCCATCATTATTCCGTCCAACATGGTGCGTTCCGGTGAGAAAATCTTTCTGGATGATGTTGTGACTGCTGATGTGGAAGCGGCACTTGGTGTCTGCGTTGTAATCAATGGCCCGGAGGGCAGGGATTTTGTAGAAGCAGTGTTAAATCCGGCATACCACGATGGAAGAGATAACGGAAATTTTGTATATATTCAGGCATACGACAGAAAACGGGAAGAATAAAAAACGTTACCAATGAGTCATGCTGTGAGTATGAAAATCGCCGGAACAAATTTCCGGTGTGCGTTTCAAACGGAAAAAGTTCTTAGAATGGAGTATGAAAATGTCAGATCATAGTTCAAAAAATGAAACAGAAAACCATGAATTTTTATATGCAAACTACCATACACACACGAAACGCTGTCACCATGCGTCCGGAGAGGACAGGGAATATGTGGAGGCAGCCATTGCAGCTGGATTTCGGATTTTAGGCTTTGCTGACCATTGCCCGTGGGTGTTTCTGCGCAAAGACTATGTTTCCAATATGCGTATGGCACCGAATGAGGTGGACGGCTATTTTTACAGTCTGGAATCACTGAAAAAGGAGTACGCAGCCGACATTAAGATTTATATCGGCTTTGAAACGGAGCATTGTCCGGGACTGGTAGAGGCACAGGATAAGCTTCTTAAGGACTATCCGCTGGATTATATGATTCAGGGACAGCATTTTCTCGGTGCAGAATACGATTCGGTGTATACCGGCTGGAAGCATTCGGAGGAAGAAGTATTAAAGGGCTATGTGGATATTGCCATTGAGGGTATAAACTCCGGCAGATATCTTTATATGGCACATCCGGATCTGGTGAATTTTACCGGTGAGGAGGAGTTGTACCGCATTCACATGAAACGCCTCTGCAAAGCAATGAAAAAGGCGGATGTTCCGCTGGAAATCAACATTCTCGGCTTGTGGGAGGGCAGACAGTATCCGGCAGAGCGTTTTTTGAAGCTGGCACAGGAAACCGGAAACAAGGCAATTATCGGCATGGACGCCCATGCACCGGAGCAGCTTTTCAATAAAGAAACGGTGGAGCGGGCGAAGAAACTCTGTGAAAAATATCAGCTGGAGCTGGTAGACGGTGATTTGCTAAAAAAATAATCCGGGCAGCGGAGATTTGATTTCAAATGTTGCTTTTTTGGGCATTTTTTGTGTAAATTAGCAAAAACTGAGAACTACTTAAACGTTTTCTTGTTGAAAAATGCTCAAAAATGGTGTATACTGAAAATACATTCTTGGTAAAATGTAACAAGATATTTCTTGGTTACAGAATGAAGTATAAGAAAACAAAATAGTTTTCAGAAAGGGAAAAGTCCATTTTTGGAATGTAGATGTTGACAGTGGAAAAAGCAGGAAATATGATTTTTAACAGCACAGCACAGCACAGCACAGCACAGCACAGCACAGCACAGCACAGCACAATAGTTCTGAGCTTTTTTCCTATAGAATAAATTTACAGGGACAGAAATAATATCTGATTAATAGCAGGTGTTATTTCTGTTTTTTTGTTTGCCGGAAAGGCAGATTCCTTGTTTTTTTTGCAGGAGAGAATGTGCTGCAAAAGAACGATAAAAGGTACAGCTTTTCTGTAAAATCAAATTGATTAAAACTGCTTAAAATAGCAGTTTTAAATAGAATCTTCGGAAGTTCAGGTGCAGTTGGGGTGAAGTTCCGAACAATCTAAAATTATGAAGGAGGTTATGAAGTTATGAAAAAGAAATTCATACTTCAGGTAGTGGCATGGCTGTTAACCATAGCGATGTTATTACCATCAGTAGGGGTTGCAATAACGGAGGTTTACGCAGCAGAAAGTAAGGTGGCCTATTCAAGCTCTGTCACGTTTTCTGATTCCTCATGGTGGACGGAAAAAGAAGTTTCGCAGACAGATTTGTTGGGAAGTATTGATCCAAAGGACGTTTCTTACATTAAATTTTACAGTGACACCACATTTAATATCGGATATAGTGGCGTAAATGAAAACTGGGTGATTGGAGAAGCTCAGACGAGCTATAACGTGTCTGATATCAGATGGACAGATATGCTGTTTAAATTTGGTCTTTCTAAGAATGATGGTGTAATGTACACCATTAAGTGGGATGTTTATACCGGTGATGCAAAGCCGGCAGAAGAAAAGAAAGACGACACCAAGGGTACGGAGTTTGAAATTACAACAACAAGCACTGACTTTGGCGGCACAAGCAAAATTCCGGCAAGTGCATTCAAAAACTGTACCGATGGTGCAAAAATTGTAGTTGAATTCACACAGGAAACTGCTGATTGGTGGAATCTGGCTCTGCACAGTGACGGCACGGAATGGCACAATCTGTCAGAGTATATTACAAACTTAAAGAGCAACAGCTATGGTTACATAGATTCTTTCAGCGCAGGTGACACATCCATTACCGTGGAACTGTCTCAGAAAGGTGTAGATCAGATTCTTGCAGATGGCGGTGGATTATTATTCCAGGTGAAAGCTCTGAAAGTAACAAAGGCTACGGTTGTTCCGGTAACAGCAACGGCAGATCCAACGGCAACGCCTACCCCAACGGCAACGCCTACCCCAACGGCAACGCCAAAGCCAACGGCAACACCTACCCCAACTCCAGTTATCCAGTATACAGAGGGAGATGTTCTTACCCTGACACAGGATATGGTAAATAAGGACGGAATTGCAACGCTTGAGAATGGTATTTACAATAAGATTATCATTCCGGCAGACATAGATGCATCTAAAATTGTGTTAAACAGAATGTTTGCAGACCTTCTTGTAGTAGAGGGTGGTGTGGAAAGAACGGTTGTATTACTGGACGGTGAAATCGATAAGGTTGTTCTGGAAAATGCAAATGTAGAAGAAGTTGACTATAAGAAGCTGGTAGAAGACGGCATGGAACTGGAAGAAGCATTAAAGCTGTATTCTGATTATCTGGATACTGCTAATGCTGCAGAAAAAGCAAAGGTTACATTCCGTACCGGCACAAATGCAAAGATTAAGACGTTAGAAACTTTAGGAAATGCTTCTCTTGACCTTACTCAGGGCAGGGTAAGCGAACTGAATATTTCTACCGAAAACAGAAAAGACAATATGTCCGTTTCTGTCAAAGGTCACAGCGGAAACCTTTTTGTAACGATGGAAAAGAAACAGTTTAATGGTAACGGCAACTTAAAGCTTACCCTGAATAACTGTGAAATGGATGACGTTGTTATTTCCGGCAGTGCAGTTTCTCTCGGACTGGACGGAATGACTGCTTCTGCAAACACCGTTATTGTGGAAAATTCAGGAAATGTATCGCTGAACATGAATGCAACGGACCTTGTAGTAAGCGAAAAGACAACGGATGCGGAAATCCGCATTTATGGTAAAGTTGGCACAATGACAGTGGAAGGTGACAAAAACAGCATTATTCTTCCAAGCTGCGGAAAAATTGAAAATGCAGTTGTCAATGGTGACAAGGTAAGAGTATATGGTCTGGGAACTGTGAACAATGCGGTGGTAAACGGCACAGGTGCAAATGTTGCTACCCTTGGAACGGCGGTAGAGGGCGAAAACGATACTACCATGCCACAGGGTATGATAAATATGATGCCGACGGCAAAGCCAACACCTATTCCAAAAGCAAGTGTAGAGGTTACTTTGGATTCTTCTTATCCGGGCAATTGGTCTAAGGGTGCAGGAATTCCGAACAGTGCATTAAAGAATTTTAGCGGAGATATTGCATTTGATTTGGAATATGTATGTGTGAATGATGAATATGCTCAGTTTGCATTTATTGATTCTAACTGGAATAAGATTCCAAACTCTAAAGCAGCAGAATGTGTTGGCGTTGATAAAAAAGCAAACACCATCACGGTAGTAATTACGAAAGAAAATCTTGCAACAGTACAGGGTACGTTGGATCTTCAGGTCAGCAATATGTATTTTACAAAAGCAACCTTGAGAAATACAACCTTGGAAGATTTCTATACCGGTGATTATAGTAAGGCATATGGCATTGCAGCTTCAGAACTTGCAAAGTACACTGGTGATGTAAAAGTGGAAGTAAAGTATACACAGCTTTCTTCGAAAAACAATTATGTTTTATCCTGCTTTAAGAATATCAGTGGTTGGCCAAAGTTAGAGTCTGATGCATATGTAAGCGCAGACTACGCTTTGAATTCCTACGGTTTTATGGATCTGCCAAATGGAACATCATCCATGACATTTGTGCTTTCAGCGGCGGCTGTGAAAAATCTTGTGGATAATGGAACAGAACTGGCTTTCCAGATTAATGGTATTCTGGTTGATGAGGTTAAGTTATCTGCTGTAACAACACCGGGTGGAAGCGCTTCCGGAAGTGAAGGAGGAGCAACACCGTCGACACCAACGGCAACACCAATACCGACGGTAACACCAACACCGGGTGGAAGTACAGGAACAGCAACTGGTGGTGCATTGGCAACACCGACACCAGAACCGATTGCATATGGAGAGGTTTGGAAAGGAAGTCAGGAGTCAGGAAACTGGGGACATGCGGTGCAGATTTCCGCAGACAAATTTAGTGGTTTTAAATATGATGGAACAGAAAAACTGGTGGTAACTTATTGTGCTACTGATGCTAGCGCTTGGGGTTCTCAGTTTAAGTTTGTGGATGGCGATTGGCAAACGATTAAAGATAGTGAGTATAATGTACAAATTTCTGCTACATCTACAACAGAAGTAGTTACATTGTCTTCTGAATATGAAGTCCTGAAAAATAAGGGACTAATTATCCAAGGATACAACTGGACGATTAGCAAAGTAGAAGTTATAGGTGGTGCAGAGGAAATTTGGAACGGGGGCGCAACCGCTATTGACTGGGGAACCACAACGATTGAAATAGATGCTACAAGTTTTACTGGCTTCAAATTTGACGGAACAGAAAAAATGTATATTACTTATACTTCTACAGATACTTCTAAAGACTATGGACAGTTCAAATATGTAACAAAAGATGACTGGTCGAAGGTATTGATGGACTCTTACAATGTAGGAAAAGTATCAATAGATGTTGTAGAAGAGGTTGTGTTGACATCTGATTTTGCAGATGCAGCTACACTTGGCTTTAGAATACAAGGATTCAATAATACAGTTAAAAAAGTTGAGTTTGTTAAGTAGTACTTAGAAAACTATTTGACATCCTAATGAAAGAACCTATCCCCCCACGATACCATTTCGCAAAGGGATAGGTTCTTTTATGATTTTTTGTTGTTCGGCTCACGTTTACATTTATAAATAGAACTGATTTACAACGAAGTTTCTGCATATTATTATAGCATAGTATATGCAGAAACTCTTGAGCTTCTGCATATACTATGCTATAATAATATGCAGAAACGGAGGGCTAACTATGAGAAAGTTTGATTATTCCTTTTTAAATAACGGATTGTTACCGGCGAACCTGATTAATCTCACATCCAGTATTGTATCGCTTAAAACTATGGCTGGTGTCAGAAAAGAAGAATATGCAAAGGTATTTACAGAACTGGAAGCGGTAGCAAAAGTGCAATCGGTTAAAAGTTCTAACGCAATTGAGGGTATAGTTACCAGTGATGAGCGAATTGTTGCCATTGTGAATCGGGATAGTGCTCCCTTAAACCACACAGAAAGTGAAATTGCAGGCTACAGAGATGCCCTAAATACAATTCATCAGTATCATGACACTTTAGACTTTAGACAGAGCGATATTTTAAGACTTCACGAAACTATGATGCAGATTGCCGGTTATGAGTACGGCGGTCAGTATAAGACGGGCGATAATTATATCATTGAGGAAGACAAAGACGGCAACAGAAAAGTCCGGTTTAAGCCTACACCTTCCTCTGAGGTGGATGAAGCGATGGAACAGTTGGAATTGGCTTATATGGAAGCTCACAATAATGCCAACATCAATCAGTTATTGCTGATTCCCTGTGTTGTGCTTGACTTCCTGTGCATTCATCCTTTCCGGGATGGCAACGGCAGAATGTCACGTCTACTATCATTGTTGTTGCTTTACAAAAATGGCTATGATGCAGGAAAGTATGTTTCCTTTGAAGAACAGATTAATAACTATAAAGCATATTATTACGAAGCGTTAAGAGAATCCTCTATCGGTTGGCACGAAAATCAGAATTCTTATATTCCTTTTATTGAGAATTTCCTTTCTACACTATATATGTGTTATAAGGAATTGGATAAGCGTTTTACTGTAGTTCACGGTAATAAAATCACAAAGACTGCACGAATCGAAGCGACCGTTCTCAACAGTCTGGTTCCGATTTCTAAAGCGGACATTTGCAGCATTTTACCAGACGTTAGCCCAACCACGGTTGAAGCAGTATTAAGTAGGATGGTAAAAGAAGGACAGATAAAAAAGATTGGCCAATCCAGAATGACTCGATATGTTAAAACATAAATAGTTCTAAAATAATACGAATATAATTAGATAATGATTATTAATAAAGAATTTGGAATCAAATTGGTTTAGACTATAGCAAATGTGTTGCCGGTTATTGTAGTCGTCAAAAAGAATATATTTTCAATCGTAAATGCGACAGGCAATTTTAAAACTGCTTTTCTATTCCGACAAAAGAGATAGCACATGATGTCGAAACGATGGATACAAGGTTATACAGCGAAAGAGAGGAAAACGATGTTACATACACCAGATATTGATAAGTTAATTGAAGTATCTCTGGCAAAGGGAGAATACGCAGGAGCAAGTCTTTTAGTGCTTCAAAACGGAAAGGAGCTGTACCGTGCGGTATATGGTGAGGCAGACATGGAACGACGTATTCCGGTAAAACAGGATACGATTTTTCATTTATATTCTATGTCAAAGCCGATTACGGCAGTGGCGGTCATGAAACTTCAGGAGCAGGGAAAACTTGATTTGCATGCAGCCGTAGGAGATTTTTTGCCATGTTTTAATGATATGACTGTATGGGACGGAACACAGGAGATACCAGCGGAGAGAAAAATTACTGTCTGGGATTGTCTGAATATGACGAGCGGCATTCCGTATCCGTGTGAAGAACTGGAATCCGGAAGGCGACTGGATAAAGTATTCCGTCGGCTGATTGCCCGCAGGGAAGCCGGAGAAACAGTGAATACGATGGAATGGATGAAAGCAGTGGCAGAAGTACCGCTTGTATTTCAGCCCGGAGAAAAATGGATGTATGGTTTTTCGGCAGATGTGCTGGGAGCCGTGGTGGAAGCGGCTTCCGGTGTAAGATTTGGGAAATTTCTGAAGAAAGAAATTTTTACACCGCTTGGAATGAACGATACCGGATTTTTTGTGCCGGAAGAGAACTGGGATCGTTTTGCTGTTTCGTATGAAAACTGGTCTTCCGGTATACTTGTGCCGTTTACGGCAAGTCATCTGGGTGAGTATTACAGAAAAGATGTGGCGTTTGAATCCGGTGGTGCCGGCATGGTATCTACCATAGATGACTATGCCAGATTTGCACAGATGCTATTGCAGGGCGGAAGCTTTGGCGACGTGCAGATACTGAAGCCCGAAACGGTAAAACAGATGTCACAGAACCATCTGACCGTGTCGCAGCGTAAGACTTTCGACTGGGAGAGTGTAAAGGGTTATGGTTATGGTTGCCTGATGCGCTGTCTGGAAGATGTAAACGCGGCAGAAACTTGCGGCAATGCAGGGGAGTTTGGCTGGGATGGCTGGACAGGCAATTATGTGACAATAAATCCGGAAAAAAATATTGTCCTGCTGTTTTTTGTGCAGCGGTGCGGTGCCGGATTTGGCGAGCTGACGAGAAATGTGCGGGAAGCTGTGTATGAAGCGTTGAATGAATAAAATAAGAAAACAAAGAGCCGGAAGAAATCAATATTCTTTCCGGCTTTTATGATACATTCGGAATGGGGATTTTATGTCAGGCCTTTTGATGATATAGTGTTCGCAGGCACAGAGGGATTTCCCAGAGAAGCATCATCATCCATCCGGCGGCACAGGCAAATGCGATGCCACGGATGCCCAAAGAAGGGGCCAACAGGTAAGTTGCTGCAACACGGATGCTTGTCTGGATGATAGTGCCGCATAAGGTAATTTTTAGCTTTCCCATGCCACGGAAAAAGCCCTGAACGCAGTTTGTCATGGCCGGAAGAAAATAAAATACTGCCATCAGGGAAAGGTATTTGGCACCGGTGTGGATAACGGCAGAAGCATCTTCACCGGTAACAAAAAGAGACATCAGTGGTTCTTTGGCGAAGAAAACAAAACTGCCAAAAAACAGCCAGTAGAGGGTTTCCAGAGCGACACCTGCAGCATATCCTTTTGCAATGCGTTCCTTTTTTTCGGCACCACGGTTCTGTGCAATGTAAGTTGTGACAGCCTGACCGATGCTTTGCCCGGGAACAAGTGCCAGAGCGTCAATTCGGGATACGGCATTAAAGGCAGCAATGACATCAACACCGAGGGCGTTTACCTGACTTTGGATTAACAGTTTTCCGATAGGCTGTACGGACTGCTGCAGGGCAGAAACACCGCCGTATTGAATCGTCTGTTTTAAGTGTTCTTTGTTAATCACCCATTCTCCTGCTTGCGGATAAAGTTCCGGCAGATGTTTTGCTAGGTAAAGAGCGGCAAGCAGGGCAGAAACGGCTTCTGCAATAACTGTGGTCGTGGCACTGCATACAATGCCAAAGCCGAGACCACCAATAAAAATGATATCGAGTACACCGTTTAAAATGGAGGCAAACATCAGAAATTTTAAAGGTGTTTTGGAATCGCCGACACTTTTTAGTGCTGCGGAAAGGGCATTATAAAAAAAGGTAAACGGAGCACCAAGAAAGGTGATGGTTACGTAAATGGAGGTAGTATCCATAATTTCTTCCGGCACGCCAAGCAGGGTAAGAATCGGATGTACCAGCAGAATGCCGAGAATTGCAATCAGAACGCTTAATATTGTACCGGAAAGGAGGGTGGTTGCAAATTGAATCCGCAGTTCTTTTAAATGCTTTGCTCCGAAAAATTCACTCATCAGAACTCCGGCACCAATGCAGAGCCCAGAAATGGAGAGGATAACCAGATTCATTAAAGGGGAAGCTATTCCAACGGCAGCGAGTGCGTCCCTGCCGATAAAACGACCAACGATAATGGAATCGATGGCGTTGTAGCCCATCTGGAACCAGTTGCTTAAAATTAGCGGAAGGGCATAACTGCATAAGTGGCTTGCGGCAGAACCCTTTGTCATATCTTTCATTTGCCTGTTTTCCTCGCTTTCTGAAAATATTTTCTGTTCTCCGTGTTTATTATAGACGTTTCGAAAAAGAATGTCCATAGAAAGATTGCTTGCTTTTTCATGGGAAAATTGTAAAAAAAGCTATAGTAAAAAAAGGAAACTCAAAAAAACTATGGACAAGAAAAATGAAAGTGGTTACAATAATAGAAGCTATATGTGAAAAAAGAGGAATTGTTGATTCTTATAAAACAGTTATCAAAACGAGATACAAGGGCATGGTAACGAAAAATGGGAGGTTCATACACAAATGCATCGGAATATTAAAATATGTTACATTGGCGGTGGCTCAAAATTGTGGGCAAGAGTATTTATGTCAGACCTGGCGGTAGCAGATGGACTATCCGGCGAAATCGCCCTGTATGACATTGATAAAGAGGCAGCCGAACGCAACGCTAAAATCGGCGGCTATATCAATCAGAATCCAAATACGGCTTCCAAATTTACCTATACAGTATGTGATAATTTGGAAACAGCATTGCAGAATGCGGATTTTGTGATTCTTTCTATTCTGCCCGGTACGTTTAAAGAAATGCGCAGTGATGTACATACGCCGGAAAAATACGGTATTTATCAGTCGGTTGGGGACACGGCAGGACCGGGCGGTGTTCTTCGTGCCATGCGTACAGTTCCGCTTTATGAAGAATTTGCGGAAAAAATAAAGGAAATCTGCCCAAAAGCTTGGGTTATCAATTTTACGAATCCAATGAGCATTTGCGTAAAAACGCTGTATGATGTGTTCCCGGAAATCAAAGCGTTCGGATGCTGTCATGAGGTTTTTCATGCACAGAAGTTTTTAACGGTAATGCTGAAAGAACTGCGCGGAATAGAAGCTGACCGGAAGAGTATTTATACGGATGCGTGCGGTGTCAACCATTTTACATGGATTACCGAGGCAAAATATCAGAATATGGATCTTTTGGAACTAATTCCGGAGTTTGCGGAAAAATTTGGTGCAGACGGTTATTACGAAGAAGGAGATGACCGGTTTGCTTTCCGGCATGACCCATTTGCTTACGGAAATAAAGTGAAAATGGATTTATATGAAAGATATGGAGCACTGGCGGCAGCCGGAGACCGTCATCTGGTGGAATTTCTGCCAAACAACTGGTATTTGAAAAATCCGGAAACGGTAAAAGAGTGGGCATTTAATCTGACTACCGTGGATTACAGGGAACAGGATCAGGCGAAAAAAATTGCAGATACGATTGAAATGGCAGAGGGACGCAAAGAGTTTCCGGTGCAGAAATCGGAGGAAGAAGCCGTAGAGCTTTTGAAAGCAATTCTTGGCTTTGATACGGTAGTTTCCAATGTGAATATGCCTAACCGCGGCCAGATGCCGCAGCTGCCGTATGGTTCCATTGTAGAAACAAATTGTGTATTTTCCAATGACTGTGTACGCCCGGTGGTTTCGAATCCTTTGCCGGTGGGAGCGGAAAATCTGGTGTACCGTTGCTGTGTCAATATTGATAACACCTACGAAGGAATCAAAGAAAGAAATCTGGAAAAAATATTTCAGGCGTTTGTGAATCAGCCATTATGTAACTGCTTACCGATAAAGGATGCCAGAAAACTGTTTTGTGAAATGTGTTTTAATACGCATGAATATCTGGAACCTTATTTTGATTTATCTCCACTTACAAAAATGTAAACGTTTACAAAAACGTTGTGCAAAAGTTACAAAAAATAGTGGAAAATTTTACATGCGGAAGCAAAAATGCAAAATCATATCAAAAAAACTAAGATATTTGAAACAGTACGTCAAAAAAATCAAGGAAAAAATACGGTGTATGTTGTACAATAACAATATATCGGAAGACAAAAGCAATATTTAAAAAATGAGAAAATTATAAAATATGAATCAAATTACATTTAAACAATATCGCACCATTGATATATCAATTTTGGTAGCGCTTACAATTATTTTCGAAGGAATAGCAACGCTGGCTACAATAAAATGGTTTGCTCTGCAGCCGGTTGCCATCTCCATCAGTCTGGCTCTGGTGTGTATGCTTATGTTTCGCTGGGGCTGGCAGGCGGGCTTTGCTGCAGTTGCCGGTGGCTTTGTGTATTGTGTGCTGTCCGGTGGAAGTCCACAGCAGTTTGCAATCTATTGTATAGGCAATCTGTTTGCCCTGCTTGCTATGCTGTGGTTTAAAGTGTTCGGAAAAGAAAAAATCCGTACCAGCCGCTGGCACACGCTGCTTTTTGTGACAACAGCCTATGCTGGTCAGGTGCTGGGGCGTGGTTTGCTCGCAGTTCTGTTTGGCGATTCGTGGGGTGTGTTTGTTATTTTTTCAACAACCGACATTATGTCCCTTGTTTTTGCAATTCTGGTTCTGTTCCTGTTTCGCACAACGGACGGTATGCTGGAAGACCAGAAAACCTATCTGCTCCGTCTGGACAGGCAGAAAGAAGAAACACAGGACGAACCGGTGCAGGAAGAAGAATTTTAGAAAATTAAAATACATCAGCATAAGTGAAAAACAATGCGAGGAAATGTGCAGGTCTGCATGAAAAAACATGTGTACAGTGCGGACAATCCGCAGTTTGCTTCGCAAAACTTAAGGAGGCATATTATGAAAATGAAAGCCGATGACTACCTCGTATATGACGCAGGTACAGGAACCTACAGAGAAAACGAGGAGCAGTTGGTCAGAGATGATGTAGAAAAACATTACTGGCTCAATGTAGCAAGAACAGTAGCAAAGGACTGGCGTCTGTACCTGATGCTCGTACCAATGATTTTAGTATTCCTGTTCTGGCGTTATTTTCCAATGTACGAATTACTTGGATGCTTTAAAGTTGAGGATTCCGTACTGGACGTTGCCGACCAGCTGTACGCAGGTTTTGCTTATTTTAAACAGCTGTTTGGAGGAAGCTCCCTTTCCACAACGTTCTGGGCAGCTTTCCGAAATACATTCCTGTTAAGCTTTTATGGCTTGTGCTTCGGATTCCCAATGCCGATTATCGTTGCCTTGTTCTTCAACGAAATCCGCTCCAATATTTTACGAAGTGTCATTCAGGTTGTTACATATCTTCCTAAGTTTATGTCTACCGTAGTTATGACCTCTCTGGTTACCATGCTGGTTCGCCAGGCATCCCCACTTGCGGGCATGGAAATGGGTGTTATTTCCCGCTTCCTTGTACAGCTTGGAATCATCAGCCAGGAAACCGGTGCAGCAGGCTTGTTAAACAACCCGGGATTTTTCCGTGCAATCTACCAGATTAGTGGTATTTGGGAGGGTGCAGGTTACGACAGCATTGTGTTCTTCGCAGCCATTATTGCAATCTCTCCAACCAGCTACGAAGCTGCACAGATTGACGGTGCAGGCAAGATGGCACAGATGAAGTACGTTGTGCTTCCGTCCATTCTTTCCACAATCGTAATTATGTTAATCAACCGTATCGGTTCCCTGCTGAACGTTGGGTACGAAAAAGTATTGTTGCTTTATAATCCAAACACCTACGTGACCGCAGACGTTGTTTCCACGTTTGCACAGCGTTACGGTATTACGGACGGCCTTGTTGGTGTTGCGTCGGCGGCAGAAATGTTAAATAACATAATGGGTATGATACTTGTTATTGCTGCTAACACAATTGCTCGTAAAGCGTCTGACGTTTCATTATACTAAGGAGGTACTTCTGACATGAAAAGAAAGCTTGAAGTATCCGAGCTTATATTTAAAATTTTAAGCCATGTATTTTTAATAGTATTTGCAATCTGCTGTTTATATCCGTTCCTGTACGCTATCTCTGCTGCAATCAGCGGCATTGATGCCGTAGAAGGCGGACAGCTTGTGCTTCTCCCAAAGGATTTGCAGTTTGAGGCGTTCGCAAGCATGTTCAACAACAACATGTTCTGGAACTCCTACACAAATACACTGTTTATTACGTTCTACGGAACTTTATGGGCCATGGGTACCTCTATTCTGGGTGCTTACGCTCTTTCCAAAAAGCGTCTGCTGTTCCGCAAAACCTTTAACTTCTTCCTTGTATTTACTATGTGGTTTTCTGCAGGTCTTGTACCTCAGTATTTAAACTACTTAAATACACAGGCGGTATTCCGTACGTTCGGCATTACCGATGACAAGTGGCTGGTTGTTATTGCCATGGGCATGGCTGCCATGAACATCATCTTACTGCGTAACGCATTTGAGGGTGTGCCGGCAGAAATCGAAGAAGCAGCAATCGTAGACGGCGCAACCGAATTTCAGGTGTTAAGCCGTGTTTACATTCCAATGAGTAAGTCCACGATTGCAACGGTTGCTTTATTCTTTGCAATTTCCAGATGGAATGGTTACTTCTGGGCAAGACAGATGATCAGCAACTTAAACGAGCATCCGCTCCAGGTATTCATCCGACTGAAGTTAGAGGAATTCCAGGATCCGGATATCATGACCGGCTGGAACGAAACATATGCGGCAGATTCCGTTATCTTCGCACTGATTGTATGTTCCATCATTCCGGTACTTATTATCTATCCGTTCATTCAGAAGTATTTCGCAAAGGGCGTTAACATGGGCGGCGTAAAAGAATAGTCTGCAAACTTTGCAGAACACAATTACACAGGTTATTATTGCGATGAGCATTAATGATGATAAAGAAAAGAATTAAAAATGGAGGGTAAAAAACATGAAAAAGAGAATTCTTTCTTTAGTTCTTGTACTGGCTATGTCTGTTGGCATGGTAGCGTGTGGCAAGGGTAATGACGGCCTTGTAGATCCTACACCAACAACAGCAGCACAGAACGACACTACACCTGCACCAACACAGGCAGGTCAGCAGGAGGATACAAATACTCCAGCTCCAACAGAAGCTCCGGCTTTAAAACTTGAGTATGCAGAAGGTACCGTACTTCGTATGGCTACTGGTTACAACAGCGCAAAGACAGGTATGTTCTTTGATGCTGAAACAGCAGGAGAAGGCGTAACACTTGCTGATGGCAAAACATATCAGGCCGGCGACTTAAAGCCTACCTGGGTTGAAGTACAGAACGTACTCGGTATTGTATTTGAAAACAAGTATCAGGGTAACTCCGCAGCAAACGAATACAAGTACTGGAAAGAACAGCTTGACCAGGTTGATGTTGTATCCGGTAATGCTACAGGTCTTTCCGAAGCTGGTGTAGCTGGTGAAGTTGTAAACATTGCTGAATACCTTGACTATATGCCAAACTTCAAGGCTTACCTTGAAGCTAACCCAATTGTTCGTCTGTCCATTACAGGTGACACAGACACAGGCGCTATCTACTTCTCCCCATACTTCGACGGTGTAAACGATATCGAGCGTATGCCTCTTATGAGAACTGACTGGGTAGAAAAGCTCTTAAACGGCGCAGGTGCTTTCACAGCTGAAAAGTCCAACAACTTAAATGCAGCAGCTTACGAGCCATATATGCCAACAAGCGGCAAGGTTGCAGCTGATGTAGTTAAGAAGGATGGTTCCGCAGTAGAATCCATCAACAAGGATTACGATGCAGCAGGCAACATTGTAAAGAATATGAACGATGCTCTTGCAGCAGGCACTGTAACAGGTGTTGACGCTGTTAACATGCTTCGTGATTACATTGACAAGGCTTACAATGGCTACTATGGCGAAAACAGAGCAGACCTCTTCATTGGTCAGAACGCAGCATGGGATGCAGATGAATTAGTTGCACTTCTTCGTTGTGTAGTTGCTAACCCACAGACATTAAACGGCAGAGATAGCGTAAGCGGTCTTTTCTCCAGAGAAGATGACAACAACCAGAGAAGAGTAGATATGTTCCGTTTTGCAGGTACTCTCTTCGGTGTTCGTGGTCTGGAATCCAGACAGGATTACTTATATGTAGGTACTGACGGTGAACTTCATGATGCTCGTCAGGACGAAGCTACTTATGTAGCACTTGAAAAGATGAACGCTATGGTTAAGGAAGGCCTCATTTCTTCCTCTTTCGTAAAGATGGAAGACACCGACACAAAGACAATGCTTAAAGAAGATGAAGGCTTCATGCACTATGACTACAACCAGACTCAGACTGTTTACAATGAAACACAGTTACAGGATGGCGAAAAGTACATGGCTGTTATGGTTCCTGTAGCACGTTGGAACGATGGTACTGAAAAGTACATGAGATTCACAGAGTCCTGGAGATCCGTTAAGACAGATGGTTGGGGAATTTCCCTTAAGGGTGTAGGTAACGATACTAACAAGCTCAATGCAGCTCTTGCTCTTATCGACTACGCTTACAGCGAAGAAGGTACAATCCTTATGTCCTATGGTCCTAAGGCATTCATTAAGACAGATGCAAACGGTAATTATGTAACATTCAACTTCAACGGTACACAGATGCCTGAAATTGCAGATGCAACTTATGCAGAGCTTTGGGAAAAGGCATCCGGTAACTATACAAACTACGCTCGTATGTACCTTGGTTCTACTCTTTCCTTCATGAAGAGCCAGGCATTCGAATATCAGTGTACACATGCAGTTGGTAAGGAAGGTGCAGGTTACATCTCTACCGCTATCGGTCTTGGTACAATCAAGCATCCGGAATTAGCTATCACAGAGAACCCATGGTACACATCCGTTCCTACTGTTCTTCCTACATCTAAGGCAGAAAACGATATCGTTAAGGGCTACACAAACCTTACTGATATGTTCAGCACATCCAAGGGTAAGGTAAATATCCTTGTAGACATGATCGCAAGCGGTTATGCAGGTGCTGGTGATGCTGCTATCACAGACGCAGCTTCCGCAGCAAAAACTGTAGCAGATACATGGAGCGGTGCAAGCTACCTTGACATCAAGCAGGGTGCATGGGAGAGCTTACAGGACTACTATAAGAGTCTTAACTAATTAAAAGTCAATACTGAAATTGGCAAACAGGAATTAAAATTCGGTGGAGGAGCTTTGGCTCCTCCGACCGGATAAAAACAATTAATTTATTGATTGTTGCAAAAAATTATGCCTTGTTGCCGAGCGAATGGCAACAGTGAATTAATAACTTTGCCGGCTTGTGGCAAAGAATGGAGACAGATATGTATAAGAAACAAATGATTCTCCAGCGTATTGTGTGCTTAGTTGTACTGATAGCCGCTGCGCTTGTATTTGTATATTCCTTAGGTCTTTTAACAGACATGTATGAAATGAAGTTTGATTATCATGCGGAGAGATATTATAAAAACGGCATGACAGAGGAAGCGTTATCCAAGGTAAAGGTAGCCGGTTCCGAAATTTACTACGATATGCAGCAGTTCAACAGCGAACTTACAATTGCAGGTCTGGTATTAATCCTTCTGGCGGTTTCCCAGTATGTGTTCCAGAACCAGAACCGCAGAAAATATTACATTGCAAATTATATTACTGTTGGGGTAAATACTTTGGGAGCAATTTATTATTCCTACTGGAGCCTCAGCAACTTATTATCATATAAAGAACGGTATTTAAAAATTGACTTTGCAGAGCTGAGTAAGCTGAATGAAAGATATGGTTTCAAATATACCGAATCTACATTTTGGTTTGATGCCAGCAAGTTTGTTTTCGGATTTCTTCTTGTTGCAACAGCGATCAACCTGTTTAATCTGGTATGGAAGATTTGCTTAATGAGAAACGAAAAGAAGCTGGTACAGGCCGGTAAGGGGGGCAAGGCGGCATGATGGATGCAAAAACAATAAAGAAAGACCGCTTACGTTACACAAAAAACAAGCTCTCTGCCAACTTGGCATATCTTGCGATTTTGTTTGATGTGTTATATTTTGTAAGCATCTACAGTTCTGATGTGGATACCTACTACTATACAATCACGATTGGTCTTTCTGTATTATATAACCTGGTATTTTTGTTAACTTCGTTCCTTTGCTCCGAAGGTGTAAAGAATTATAAAGGACATTATTCCTGGGTTATTATGGTAGTTGGTGTACTACAGTTTGTAAGAATTTTAGGTATTCCGCATATGGCTCACAGCACGGTACTTACTCTTAACGGAGTAGAAACTACTGTAATGGAAGATAAGCAGTTTCTGTGGGTATGCATCTGCCTTGTAATTTCCGGTATTGCATGTCTTGCCTCCGGTCTTGTAAGTGCTTATAAAGTAACAACCCTGAACAATTACTTAAAAGAAAAGGGACTCGCGTAGACGAAACCAATAGTCCAAAAGAAAGGCGTAAACTATGGCTTCCTTAAGTTTAAAGAATATAAACAAAATATACGACAATAAAGTACAGGCCGTATTTGATTTCAACCTGGATGTAAAAGACGGTGAGTTCATTGTACTTGTTGGTCCATCCGGCTGTGGTAAGTCTACAACGCTTCGTATGATTGCTGGTCTTGAGGATATTTCTTCCGGTACCTTAATCATCGATGGCGAGGATGTAACACAAAAGCCGCCAAAGGACAGAGATATCGCAATGGTTTTCCAGAACTATGCGTTATATGCTCATATGACAATTTATGAAAACATGGCGTTTTCGTTAACATTGCGCCATGAGGATTCAAATGTAATTCACGAAAAAGTGCTGGCTGCGGCAGAAATCCTTGGTCTTACCGACCAGCTCAACAAAAAGCCAAAGCAGCTTTCCGGTGGTCAGAGACAGCGAGTTGCCATGGGTCGTGCCATTGTGCGTACTCCAAAGGTTTTCCTGTTTGACGAACCGTTATCCAACCTTGATGCAAAGCTCCGTGGTGCTACAAGAAGAGAAATTCTTCTTCTTCATAAGCGTCTCGGTGCTACCATGTTATATGTAACCCACGACCAGACAGAAGCATTAACTCTGGCAGACCGCATTGTATGTATGTCTATGGGCTATGTACAGCAGGTAGGTACTCCGTTGGAGCTTTACGATACCCCTGCAAATCTGTTTGTAGCTTCCTTTATCGGACTTCCGCCAATGAACTTTTTTGAATGTACGGTAGCAGACGATAAACTGGTGGGTATTGGATTTACCGTACACTTAAACGAAAGCGACAAGAAAGTTCTTGAAAATTATGTTGGAAAGACGATTACCTTAGGTGTTCGCCCGGAAAACATCATTAAGGGAAATGATATGACACTTTCCGTCACTATTAACGAAAACCTTGGTCAGACAACTCTGGTACATGGAATGATTGGCGGACACAAGGCAACAGCCAAATTCCGTGAGTGGTCGAACTACAAGCCGGGAGATGAGGTTGGTGTATCCTTTGAACGTATGCATTTCTTCGATAAGGAAACTACCAACGCAATAAGATAAAGGCAGGATACGATTATGAAAGAAATGATTAGAAAATTTCTGGTTTCCCTGAAGAAAAATCCTCAGGTGATTCCACTTCTGGCACATACGGTTGCCTTTTGCATCTTCTCGCTGAACTTAACCGACATTTCCAATACAACGGCAAAGGTTTATGGCGCACATATGGGACTTTGCTCCTTTGTAGCCATGCTTCTTTCCATTCTTTGCTATGTATGCCTGTTTAGTGCATATCCAAAGCGTAAAAAGCCGAACTGGATTATGATTGCCATGGTTCTGGTAATGTATGGAATTATTATTTTTGCTGATAATTTCTATGCAGAACGTATCTGGGCAGCAGTAAAGAGACCGGAAAATCCGATTGCAATTACAGAAAATACCATGTATATCAATGATGCATATAAGCTGATGAGTACTCATATCATTTCGCTTATTGTCAGTGCAGTGCTTATCGTAATTGAGCCGGTTTATGCAAAGCTGTTAAAGAAGATTAATACTTCCATCGAGGTGGAGGATAATGGTAAGCTTGGCGCAATTGACTTAAGTGACGAGGAATAAGTTTTAATGGCAAAAAAGAAAGAAAATAAAAACCATACTTCGCAGAGAAAGTCGTCCGCAGATTATTATAATCTGAAAACAGATGCAGTTGACCGTCTGGTGAATGCAAAAAATAAAACCTACGAAAAAACAAAAGAAGATCCAGGAAAAGAATACCGGAGCAAAAGCTTCCTGAGTAAAGTTCCTTCCTGGATAAAGGCTTTATTTATCAAGTTCTGGTTTAATGGGGCGGTGTGTTTCTTCATTTTCTGGGGGCTGGGTCTGTATGTAACAGACATGCTGGATATGATTGTGGTGCTGGCAATTGTCATGGGTATGGTTACCGATATTTTAGTAAACAATGCCTTTCGTTTTTTAGAAACCTTTAAAGGGCAGAATGACAAGTGGATGATGTTCCCAAAGAAGAAATACTGGACATTCTTTGCCAACATTTTCTATGCGTTTTTTATACTGTTGGGCGTCATATATTTTTATAACATATTGAATCTTGCCTTGAATAGACTGAACGGAACAGAAGGTGAAATGTTTGTTGGCGTAGAACCGATTCTGTTTGGCTTATCCTACATGGCAATTGACATGCTTTTCATTACCATGAAAAACACAATGATTAAAATTATATCTGACGCAAAACAAAAAAATAGAAATTAGTATATAAGGAATGGAGAAAATTATGGCATACCTCAGTTTAAAAGGAATAAACAAAATTTATCCGAATGGGTTCCATGCAGTTCATGATTTCAATTTAGAGATTGAACGCGGCGAGTTCATCGTATTTGTCGGTCCTTCGGGATGTGGTAAGTCTACAACGCTTCGTATGATAGCTGGTCTGGAAAACATCAGTAATGGAGAATTCTGTATTGATGGCAAGCGTGCCAACGAGATTGGTCCTCGTGAGAGGGAAATTGCCATGGTATTCCAGAGCTATGCATTGTATCCTCATATGTCCGTATATGACAACATGGCGTTTGGACTTTCCCTGCAGGGTGTAGATGATGACGTGATTGAAAAAAAGGTTCAGGAAACAGCAAGAATTCTTGGTCTTACCGATTATCTGGACAGAAAGCCAAGAGCATTATCCGGTGGACAGAGACAAAGAGTTGCGGTTGGCCGTGCCATCATCCGTAAGGTTGGTATTTTCTTAATGGACGAGCCACTTTCCAACCTCGATGCAAAACAGCGTGTTACCATGCGTTCTGAAATTACGGATATTCACAGAAAAGTTGGAGCAACCACAATCTATGTTACTCACGACCAGACAGAGGCCATGACTATGGCAGACCGTATTGTCTGCATGAAAGATGGTTATATCCAGCAGGTTGGTACCCCATACGATTTATATTTTAAGCCGGTAAATATGTTTGTAGCAGGATTTATCGGAGAGCCGCCAATGAACTTTGTAACCAGCGAAGTAAAGGGTGGAAAAATTAAGGTTGGTAATACCGCACTTGACTTAAATGCTGTACTTAAGGCAGATAAATTAGCTTCCTATGAAGGAAAGAAAATTGTGCTTGGTTTCCGTCCGGAAGGTACGGAGCTTGGAACGCAGGCAGACAGCTATGTGCTGGATGCAGACGTGGAGCTGACAGAGCTGCTTGGTGATAATACTAACGTATACATCAATATGGATGGCGTACAGTCGATTTTAAAGATAGACCCACACGATACGCCGGCAATGGACAGCAGAATTACATTTTCCATTCCTTACAAGAACGTATATCTGTTTGATGGTGAAACAGAGTATGTGATTGAAGATGGCAAAAAAAATGGTAATCTCACTAGATAAGCGGTCAAAGAAAATAAAATAAAATAAGAGAAATGCAATCGCCTGCAAGGGAGAATATGTGTCAGAACATCGGACGCAATCATCCCTTGCGGGCTTTTTATTTTTGTGATAAGATGATAAGAGTACCTGTATGCGCAGTGTTAATGTTTATATGGCATTTTAAGGGAGATACAGCATGAGCGAAACGATTTCAAATTATATACCGGATTATTATTACAGCAAGGTGGTTGATATTGTTGGGCATGAGTCTACAAGGCATGTCCATGATGCTTTTGAAATATATTACATGAAAGAAGGGCACTGCACCTATTACATTGAAGAATCCACTTATAAAGTGCTGCCGGGAGACATTATTCTGATTCCCGGAAACACAAGCCACCGGACAACGTATGGCGGTGTGCCGCATACAAGACTGCTGGTAAACTGTTCCTACAACTATCTTCCAAAGCTTGTGCTGGAGCGGCTGGCATCCATTGGACCACTGTACCGCAACAACAAGGTAATCAGTCAGTTGGAGGAGATGTTTGCCAAAATTGAGCATGAGTACAGCCATGCAGATGTTTTATCGGAGGAAGTGCTGAAATGCTTCACGGCAGAGCTGATGTTTGTTATTCTGCGCCATAAAAATGAGCATGAAAATGTTTCGGGTGGCAGTAATCTTATTGCAACAGTTCAGGAATATATCCAAAACAATTATATGAACGAAGTAAAGCTTTCTGTGATTGCTGAAATGCTGTCCGTCAGTCAGGAGCACTTATCGCGCGTGTTTAAGCAGGAAACCGGCATTGGATTTAAGGAGTATCTGGTACAGTTCCGTTTAAACAAAGCGGAGCAGATGTTAAAGCATGAAACTGGACGCGCTGTCAGTGAAGTGGCATATGCCTGTGGCTTTAATGACGGCAACTATTTTTCTTATAAATTCAAAAAAGCATATGGATATTCGCCAAGTGAGCTGCGAAAGAATAAGACAGTATAAGAAATTTCGGAGGAAGAGGTATAAAATCCCTCTGTTTACAGATACTAGCGTCAACAACTATGATTTGTAAATGGAGGTTTTTGTTATGAAAGCAACAGGAATTGTACGCCGTATTGACGATTTGGGTCGTGTTGTTGTGCCCAAGGAAATTCGGAGGACACTTCGTATCAGAGAAGGCGACCCGTTGGAAATTTTTACTGACCGGGAAGGCGAAATCATTTTGAAGAAATATTCTCCGATTGGTGAACTGAGCCTTTTTGCCAAACAATATGCGGAGGCAATGGCACAGACTACCGGGCAGATAGCCGCAATTGCCGACCGGGATCAGTTTATTGCCGTGGCAGGCAACGGAAAAAAGGATTTGCTCGCCAAATCGGTCAGCAGGGAGCTGGAATATCTGATGACGGAGCGGGAAACACTCGTAGCCATAAAGAATGAAAAAAACTTTATTTCCATCAGCTTTGATGAGGAGGAATACAACAGTCAGGTTATTGTTCCGATTATTTGCGAGGGTGATGTTATTGGAGCGGTGCTTCTTCTTTCCAGAGAGGCAAAACAGAGGCCGGGAGAGATGGAGCTGAAGCTTGCCCAGACTGCTGCTTCTTTTTTGGGAAGACAGATGGAAAACTAATCGAAAAAGGGCAAAAAACGATTTGAAAAACAGTTAATCATAAAAAATCGCAGCTTTTAGAATTTTTATCATGTTTTTTGACGTCAAATACAGAAAATTCCTTGACAAATGCCTTTAATCAGTTTATAAATAAATGTGTAGGCATTGAATTACTTGACCGAAAACAAAGGGAGAGAAAACCAGGCCATGTGTCAGCAGAAAAGTCTGGCAAAGCAGAATGTGCCGGAAAAGAAAGGCACAATGTTGTTACTGAAAAAAGTACACAGTACAGGCAAACAGTAACTGATTATCTAATACTTTTAGAGGAGGATTTACAATGAATAAGACAGAATTAGTTGCAGCTATGGCAGCAAACGCAGAATTATCCAAGAAGGATGCAGAAAAGGCATTAAAGGCATTCATCGACGTTGTTACTGACGAATTAAAGAAGGGTGAGAAGGTTCAGTTAGTAGGCTTTGGTACATTCGAAGTTTCCGAAAGACCAGCAAGAGAAGGTATCAACCCTCAGACAAAGAAGAAGATTACAATTGCAGCTTCCAAGAACCCTAAGTTCAAAGCTGGTAAGGCTTTAAAGGACGTTGTTAACGCTTAAATCAATTTAAACCGTTTTAATTGTCTGAAAAATTTTAGAAAATTAAAACGTGCATAATTATTTTTCACGTCAAAGTGTTAAAACGCTTTTTATGCAAACAATGAATAATTTAAGAGGGCTCTTCCATTGCGGAGTAGCCCTCTTCTTAATTATGGGAAAGTGCATCCTGAAAATCAAAATGCTCTGCGGAGAATGTATCAATGCACATGTTTAATTTTTACCGGTCCGCAGTGCGGACAGAAAGCAGGAAAACGTATGAGACTGGATAAATATTTAAAAGTATCCCGTTTAATCAAACGGAGAACGGTTGCCAATGAGGCGTGTGACGCTGGAAGAGTACTCATCAATGATAAGGTGGCAAAAGCATCCACAGAAGTAAAGGTGGGGGATATAATTGAAATCGGCTTTGGAACAAAGGCAGTAAAGGTAGAAGTGCTGGATATTCAGGATACGACCAAAAAAGATGCGGCAAAGGAATTATTTAAGTATCTGTAGAAAAACAGCAAGGAATATTTGAAACAATGGGTGCATAAACTTAAAGTAACTACCGGACAGTTTGCCGAAACATAACAGGTTCGTTACTGAAATAAGGGATGTCGGAGCAGTAACGATGTTTCGGAATGGAGATGTGCCATGGAAGAAAAAACAGCAGGAATCGGGCCGCATAAGTTTTTAGTACAGGGAAGAAAAGCAGCAGAGCTGACCGGAGTAAAAGAGGTCGTTTCTTTTGATGCAAAGGAAGTTGTGCTGAACACCACGATGGGAGCACTTATTATCCGCGGAAATGATTTGTTTGTCAAACGTCTTACTGTGGAAAAGGGCGAGGTGGACTTGGAAGGGCAGGTAGACAGCTTTGTTTATGCCGATAAGCCTCAAAAGATGGGTGCGGGGGATAGTCTCTTAAAACGTCTGTTCCGTTGAATATGTTGAATGAAAGCATCAAAGGGGAACTGGCCTGTTTCCTGCTTATGGGGTTGTATGGATTTTGTGCAGCTGCCTGTTATCATCCGCTTGTATTTTTCAGAACCTTAGTCCGCCATAGCCGCACAATGACAGATGCAGAGGATATTCTCTTTCTTTCTGCTGCCGGAGTGTGCTTTTTTCTGGCAATATTTCATTGGAATGACGGAATTCTCCGCTGGTATGCATTTTTTGGAGCAGGGGCTGGCTGCTGCCTTTATGTGCGTACGTTTTGTGTGCCGCTGGAGCATATTCGAAAATGGTTCTTGCAAAAGTTCTTGCAAAAAAGAAAGAAAGCGTATAAAATAAAGGCAAAGAATAAAAAAGGACGGGTGTCGGTGGATGAAGGAAGTAATCCGGAACACAGAAAAAAAAGCAAAAAGAAAAAGCGGTCTTAAAATCATTGCAGTGACGGTACTTGTGCTGTTTGCGGTTATTACCTACAGCGGTATTCAGCTGCAGGCAGAAAAACGTGCACTGGAAAAACGAAAGGGTGAGCTGGAAGAAGAGCTTCAGTCCGAGCAGGAACGTTCGGAGGAGCTGGAAGACCAGCGTGCCTATATGCAGACGGTAAAATACATAGAAGAAATCGCAAGAGAGGTTTTAGGATTGGTATATCCGGAGGAAACCATACTGCGACCGGAAGAAAAATAAGTCATTTTATGTGGAAGAGTTTTTAAAACTCTTCCTTTTCTTTTGACAAAAAGTGTAAAACATCTTTTGTATAATGGCGGTCAGATAACAGAACAAAACGATTTGTGAGGTTCTCGGAACGGAGGGGTAAAATGCTGGGAGCAGATGGAGAAATGGAACGATGGACAAACAGGGCAGCACAGTCTTATCAGGAGCTGGCGCGTGTGTTTTCGGCATATGTGACGGAAAAAAGAGAGGAAGAAGAAAAGTTCTGCGAAAACGTAACGGACTGTAAAGCCGGCTGTGTTTCCTGCAAACAGCTTGCCCGCACAAAGCAGGCAGCCTATCATCAGATGCTGGAAGGGCAGGAGGCACTGGTATATCAGTTAAAGGAAACGGCACAGTTTTTTTTGCAGATGAACAGCTCCATAAAAAGAGAGCAGTATCTGACAAAGGAACAACGGAGAGATCTTTTGTTTTTTCTGCGACGTTACCATATCAAAGCAAGAGGCCTGGAAACTGCCGGAAAACCGGGAAAAGGAAGGGAACTGAGCTTAACGCTGCGCAGTGATGGGGTGAAGCAGCTGGTATCCATGCGGATGACGGAAAAGCTTCTTTCGGAAAAGCTGGGATTTCCGGTAAAAGCCGTAAACAATTGTCGCGGTTATCTTTCCGGAGAGGAGCAGAGTGTTATTTTTCGTGAAGAGCCGGAATACTATTGCCTGACCGGAGTGGCGCGAACCCAAAAAGAGGAGCAGACGGTATCGGGAGACTCGTTTTCCTTCTTTTATGAAGAGGATGGTGAACTGGCAATGATTTTGTCAGATGGCATGGGAAGCGGCGAAGAAGCGGCAAAGGAAAGCGAGTCTTTGCTTGTGCTTTTGGAAAAGATGCTCGAAGCCGGTTTTAAAGAGGAAGCAGCCATTCGACTGATCAATTCCGTTCTTGCACTGCGCACAGGACAGAATATGTTTGCCACGCTGGACATCAGCCGGATAAACTTATACGGCGGTACCTGTGAATTTATAAAGCTTGGTGGGGCGGCAACTTATCTTCGGCGCGGAAAATGGCTGGAATGTGTAGAGGCGAGAACACTTCCGATTGGCATGGTGCAGACGGTGGATTATGATTGTATGGTAAAAAAGCTGTATGAGGGGGATTACATCATTATGATGAGTGACGGCGTTCTGGATGCGATTCCGGAAGAAGAACGGGCAGAGTTTTTGCGACAGGTCATTGGAGAAGAACCTGGGAAAAGTCCACAGGTCATTGCAGGAAGAATTTTAAATGCTTCGCTGCTCGTTCAAAATTTTGAACCAAAGGACGATATGACCGTGTTAGTTTGTGCCATTTACCGGCAAAAATAGGAAGGTGGGGAAAAAGCGTTGTGCCGTACTGCGGTTTTTTTCCCGGGGTACCGCAAAAAAACGTATTTTTTAAACAGTTTGGGCTTGTTATTTTTGCTGGAAAAGGGTAGAATAGAAGCACTATGGAAAAAGAATTTTTGTTTCAACAGAAAATCAGGACATATTGCAGACAGAAAGGGTTGTTTGAGGAAGGAGACCGTGTGCTGGTTGGTCTTTCCGGAGGAGCAGATTCCGTCTGTCTTTTTCTTGTGCTACTTGCACTGGCAAAGGAATGGAAGCTTACGCTTGTTCCGGTGCATGTAAACCACAACCTCCGTGGTGAAGAAGCAGACCGGGATCAGCTTTTTTGCGAGGAGTTATGCCAACAGCATAGCATAGAGCTTCATGTAGTTTCATTGCCGGTGGCAGAGCTTGCCGCAAAGCATGGCTGGACGCTGGAGGAAGCCGGACGAAATGCAAGGTATCAGGCGTTTCTGGAGTGGAAGGAGCAGTCGGACTGCACAAAAATTGCGGTGGCGCATCACCAGAATGATCAGGCGGAAACGGTATTGTTCCAGCTTCTGCGCGGAAGCAGGCTGAAAGGCCTTTCTGGAATGGAAGCGAAAAACGGAGCACTTGTCCGGCCACTGCTTGGAGTGTCGCGGGAAGAAATTGAAGAATATCTGGTGGAAAAAAAGCAGAAGTACTGTATAGACCGAACCAATTTGGAGGAAGAATATACAAGAAACAAAATCCGGCACCGTCTGCTGCCGTGTGCAGAAGAAATCCAGCCGCGTGCAACGGAGCATATTGCACAGACCGCTGCGTACATCGGGCGGGTGGAAGAACTTCTGAAAAGCCTCACAGAGGCGTTGTTTCAGAAATGTGTTACAGAACATGGCAAACAGGGCGTAACGCTTCAGATTGCGCCTCTGCTGTGCGCAGAGAGCCTTTTGGCGGAACGTGTCATGTATGAAGCACTTTGTCTTGCAGCAGGCGAAAAAAAGGATATGACCGCTGGTTTTGTTGCAGACTGCATGGAACTTTGTCATAAACAGGTCGGACGGTATCTGACACTGAAAAACGGTGTGATAGCAAGGCGGCAGCCGGACAGTCTGTGGATTGGCAGGGAAACACCTGAAAAACCGGACTTTTATGAGGAAATTTCGTCTTTCCCTTATCAGACAATCCTGCCGTTTACCGGAGAAACTTTGACGCTGACCGTGGAGCCTGCCCGGAAAATGGGAAAAATTATCCCAAAAAATACCTGTACGAAATGGTTTGATTATGATAAAATAAAAAAAGTTATTGCACTACGGACGCCTAGTGCAGAGGATGTTATTGTTTTGTATGCTGATGGCAGAAAAAAGCGTGTAATGGATGTGTTAAAAGAAACCAAGCTTCCACTGCCTGAGCGGAAACGGGTGCGTCTTTTGGCAGCAGGAGACGAGGTACTCTGGATTCCCGGTATCCGCGGCAGCGAAGGATACCGTATCACAGAAGAAACAAGCTACATTCTGATAGCAACTACAGATGGAGGAAACAAAAATGGAAGACAAAATTAATGTGTTGATTCCACAGGAACAGCTCGAAATGCGGATTCGTGAAATGGCGGCTCAAATCAGTAAGGATTATGAAGGAGAAAAGCTGCATCTGGTATGCATTCTGCGTGGAAGCATCTTTTTTACCTGTGAGCTTGCCAAATATATTACGGTGCCAGTCACGATTGACTTTATGTCTGTGTCCAGCTATGGCGACGGTACAGAAAGCACCGGACGCATTAAAATCATGAAAGATCTGGATGATTCCATTAAGGATAAAAACGTGCTTGTGGTAGAGGATATTATAGACTCCGGAAGAACTCTTTCCCACCTGCTGTCCGTTTTAAAAGTCAGGGGACCAAAGAGTTTAAGACTCTGTACCTTGCTTGATAAGCCGGATCGCCGCATAGTACCGGTAAATGTGGACTATGTCGGTATGGAAATTCCGGATTTGTTTGTTGTGGGTTACGGTTTGGACTATGCGCAGAAATACCGTAATCTTCCATACATCGGAGTCGTAGAATTGTAAAACAACAAGGAGGATTATTTTGGGTAAATCATTAAAAGGGCAGGGCTTTTTTATCCTGCTTATTCTCTGTGTACTGGCGGGCCTGTGGCTGACATCATCGAATCAGACCAACGCTGCCAGCTACACTTATCAGGATTATTTAGAAGATTTGGAGGACGGAACTGCAATGCGTGTTATCATCCGCCAGAATGAAGAGGCACCGACAGGACGTGTCAGTGTTGTGGACAAAAATGATAACGTAAAGACGTTTAACGTGGTAAACACGGAAACGGCATGGAAGGCAGCCATGGATGCCGGGTTAAGTCCGGAGGTTACTGACATTTCCAAGCCAAACTGGTTTGTAACAGAGGTTCTGCCGATAATTTTGGTTTTTGTTGTCATGTTTTTTATGTTTAACATGATGATGGGAAGAGGCAGTGCAGGCGACACCAAGATGATGAATTTTGGTAAGAGCCGTGCGAGAATGACAATGGGTCCGGAGAGCACCGGAGTAACCTTAAAAGATGTGGCAGGTGTCACGGAAGAAAAAGAAGAATTAAAAGAAATTGTGGATTTTCTGAAAAATCCGAAAAAGTACATTGCACTGGGCGCAAAGGTGCCAAAGGGAGTTATTTTGGTCGGCCCTCCCGGAACCGGTAAAACAATGCTTGCAAAGGCTGTGGCAGGAGAAGCGGGCGTTCCGTTTTTTTCAACCTCCGGCTCGGATTTTGCGGAAATGTTTGTCGGTGTCGGTGCTTCCCGTGTGCGTGATTTGTTCGACCAGGCAAAGAAAAATGCACCATGTATCGTATTTATCGACGAAATCGATGCCGTGGCAAGACTGCGTGGCACCGGAATGGGCGGCGGACATGATGAACGTGAGCAGACGCTGAACCAGCTTCTGGTGGAAATGGACGGCTTCTCCCAGAACGAAGGAATCATTGTTCTGGCAGCTACCAACCGAGTTGATATTTTAGACCCGGCAATACTGCGTCCAGGACGCTTTGACCGTAAGGTTTATGTCAACCGTCCGGATGTCAGGGGCAGAGAAGAAATTCTTGCGGTGCACGCAAAAAATAAGCCGCTGGCAGAGGATGTGGATTTAAAAAGAATCGCACAGACTACCGCAGGCTACACAGGTGCGGATCTCGAAAACCTGTTAAACGAATCTGCTTTGAGTGCTGCCAAAAATGACCGCGCTTATATTGTGGAAGAAGATGTGAAAAAGTCCATGATTAAGATTGGCATTGGTTTAGAGCATAAGAGCCGTATCATAACCGAAAAGGAACGGCGGATTACCGCTTATCACGAAGCGGGACACGCAATTTTATTCCATGTGCTTCCGGATGTCGGACCGGTGTATACCGTATCCATCATACCAACCGGTTCCAGTGCAGCAGGCTACACGATGCCTCTTCCGGAGCGGGACGATATGTTTATCACCAGAGGAAGACTTTTACAGGATATTATGGTAGGACTCGGCGGACGTATCGCAGAAGAAATGATGTTTGATGATGTCACAACAGGTGCATCCCAGGACATCAAGCAGGTAACAAAAACGGCAAGAAACATGGTAACAAAGTATGGTTTCTCTGAAAAAATCGGTCTGGTCAATTGTGAAATCAGCGAAGATGAGGTTTTTCTTGGCAGAGACTATGGACATACAAAAAATTACAGTGATGCAGTGGCAAGCAGCATTGACGAGGAAGTTCGGGCAATTATTGACGAATGCTATGGAATGGCAAAAAAATTGTTAGAGGAACATAAAGCGGTTCTGGATGCGTGTGCAGAGCTTCTGCTCGAAAAGGAACGCATCACAAAAGAGGAATTTGAGTCGCTTTTTGTATAATTTAACGATGTGGTTTTGCGTGTTTTTAGAAAGTTGTTGTAAATATGTACAAAAAAAACTTAAAAAAAAAGTAAAGTTTGTGCACACTTATCTGACAAACTATACTATAATAACACTCGTAAACCCCAATACATTATATAGTTTTTGCTACACCCCATAAGTAACAAAAATACCTTCTCCGAAAAGGCTGGCAAGTATTTGCCAGCCTTTTTACCTTATCACATATAATGATGTTGGAGTCAAAATGTATTTTGCCCTTTATGATACCGGATTGCTCCGTACGTCCGGTCTGTTGCACCGGTATCATATCATAAAATCAGACAAGAGAGGATTGGCACAATTTCCATGAACCTGAATTTGTTTTTTTCTGATGGCACAAAAGAATACCGCAGCCCGGTCAATATAAAAGCAGGCGATAAAGTGACCGTGCGGTTCCGCGTTCCTGCGGGCTGCCATGCATACCCGATGCTTCATACCAGACAGGGCGAGCAGCCGATGAACCTGTCAGAAACGGGAAAACGATTTGACTATTACACAGCACAGCTTCCTGTAGGGGAAACACAGGAATGGTATTATTTTTCTTTTATTTGCGAAGGCATTATTCACTATTATGACCGCAGCGGCGTGACGGACAGAGCAAGCGAAGAGTTTTTCTTCCGGCTGACTCCGGGCTTTGAAGTACCGGAATGGACAAAGGGTGCCGTCATGTATCAGATTTATACGGATCGCTTCTGCAATGGCGACAAAACAAACGATGTGCAGACGGGAGAATACAGCTATATCGGCACAAATGTGGAACGAGTGGAAGCATGGGACACTCCGGTAGCGAATCTGGATGTAGGACGCTTTTACGGCGGCGATCTTGCCGGCGTGCGCAAAAAGCTTGATTATTTACAGGAGCTCGGAGTGGAAGTGATTTATTTTAATCCGCTCTTTGTTTCCCCATCCAACCATAAATACGACAGCCAGGATTACGATTATATAGATCCGCATTTTGGCATAATTATCAATGATGGAAAAATCGGCGACAGCACCTATGCAAGATACATCAAAAGAACGACCGATAAAGAAAATCTGGAAGCCAGTAATGCTTTTTTTGCAGAGCTGGTAGAAGAAATCCACCGTCGCGGCATGAAAGTGATTTTGGACGGAGTGTTTAATCACTGTGGCTCTTTTAATAAATGGATGGATCGCGAGGGCTTTTACCGGGTGGGCGGCGGATATGCTCCCGGAGCATATCAGTCCAAGGAAAGTCCATACCGGAGCTTTTTCAACTTTCGTAATCCGGATGATAAAAATTCCTATGAGGGCTGGTGGGGGTATGAAACGCTTCCAAAGCTCAACTATGAAGAATCCGAGGAGCTTTGCGAATACATCTGCAGTGTCGGTGTAAAATGGGTTTCCGCACCGTATAACGTGGATGGCTGGCGACTGGATGTGGCCGCAGATTTAGGACACAGTGAGGAATTTAACCATAAATTCTGGAAGCGTTTCCGCAAGGCAGTCCGGGCAGCCAATCCGAATGCCGTGATTTTAGCCGAACATTATGGAAATGCGGCGGCATGGCTCAAAGGGGATGAATGGGATACCGTCATGAACTATGACGCATTCATGGAGCCGGTCACATGGTTTTTAACCGGAATGGAAAAGCACAGTGATGAGTTCCGCGGACACCTGTGGAATAATCACGAGCACTTTTTACACTGCATGAAATACAACATGGCAAAATTTCAGACCGCATCCCTGTATTGCGCGATGAACGAATTGTCCAACCATGACCATTCTCGCTTTCTGACAAGAACCAATCATCAGGCAGGAAGAGTTCAGGTGCTTGGTCCAAAAGCGGCAGAGGAAGGGATTAACAAGGCAGTTTTTGCGGAAGCAGTTGTGCTGCAGATGTTCTGGCCGGGCGCACCAACCCTGTACTATGGAGATGAAGCCGGAGTCTGCGGTTTTACCGACCCGGATAACCGTCGGCCATATCCGTGGGGAGCAGAGGATCAGGAAATCCTTTCCATGCATAAAGAGCTGATACGCATTCACCGAACCTTTCCGGCACTCCGCACAGGCTCTTTCTGTATGCTGCACTGCGAACATGGTGTGTTAAGCTTTGGACGGTTCGACCGTGAAGATCAGTTTTTTGTGGCGGTCAATAACAATGATACCGAAAAAAGGATAGCCTTTTCCGTGGAAGAACTGGAAATCAACTCTCCGTTTCTGGTAAGTCAGATGATTACCAGACCGGACAGCATGAAGCCGGAAGCAAGACTGTATCCGGTGACGAACGGTACAATTACCCTGACAATGCCGGCATTTTCTGCATTTGTCCTTAAAAACTTTAATTTGGAAGCAGAAACGGAACGGTAAACAGCAGAAAAATAAATGATTGATTGGATATTCTGGTGGAGAAAGATGAATTATGAAAATGAAAAGTAATCTGTCATTCCTGGCAAAAAATACCGGACTTATTGTTGCGGGAAGTCTGTTATACGCCTTCGGAATGAATGTATTTTTAACACCGCTTCACCTGTTCAGTGGCGGCGGCGTAGGTCTTGCCCAGCTGCTCACGCTTTTTCTGGAGCAGTTTATTAAGGTGGAAGGGCTTAATTTATACGGCGTGGTATATATGCTGATTAACGTTCCGCTTTTGTTGCTTGCTTACCTTCAGATTGGAAAAAAATTCTTTTTGAAAACGCTGATTGGATCCGGTGCAATCAGTATATTTATCACACTGCTTCCGTCCCTGCCGGTGCCGATTGTGGAGGATTACCTGACCTCCGTGTTAATCGGCGGCATTGCTTCCGGAGCCGGAGTGGGGCTGATTTTAAGTGCCGGCGGCAGCGGCGGCGGAATTGATGTGGTGGCAGTATGGGCGGCGAAAAAATTTAAAAGTGCCAGTGTGGGAAAAATTTCCCTGTACTTCAACGTGCTTCTGTATACGGTCATGCTGTTTCTGTTTGATGTCCAGACCGTGATTTATTCGTTGATTTATACAGTTATTTTTACTCTGATGTTGGATAAAACACATTATCAGAACATCAATGTCCGGGTGATGATTTTTACAAAAAAAGACGGCATTGACAAAAAAATTACCGAGCAGACGGGGCGCGGCGTTACCGAATGGACGGGCTGCGGAGCTTATACAAAAGAAGAAACCCACATTCTGGTATCCTGCATCAACAAATACGAAGTAAATGAAATTATGGACATTGTACACGGCATTGACCAGCAGGCCTTTGTGATAGTCGATGAAAATGTAATCGTAAACGGAAATTTTGAAAAGAGGTTGTAAAACATGAAAAAAAGATGGATAACAGCACTGATTGTAGCAGGATGTATTTTTATTATGGCAGGATGCCAGAAAGAAACCGGCGGCACCTTATCTGAGACCACACCAACGGCTACTCTTGTTTTGGAGCAAACACCGGAAAAAACAGAGCGGACACCGGTTGCGGCATGGTCGGAGTATCTGGCCGAGGAGGATATACAGACGGCAAGCCCTTGGCAGTCCTGTGACAATACCGCATTGGCGGCAGTCATGAAAAAAGCCGAGGCAGGAGAACCGGTGACCATTGCCGTGATTGGCGGCTCCATTACCCAGGGAACAATTTCCAAAGGAGCCAATGACAGTCAGGTGCAGAAAAAAGCATGCTATGCCGACCTCTTTTTTGCATGGTGGAAGGAAACCTTTCCAAAGGCAGAAATTACGGTTGTCAATGCCGGAATAGGCGCAACGGATTCTTATCTTGGCGTACACCGTGTGGACGAGGATGTACTGATGTTTCATCCGGATGTGGTTCTGGTGGAATTTTCGGTCAATGATGCAGATACAACTGCATATAAAACCTCCTACGATAACCTGGTATATAAGCTGGCTTCCTCAGAGGACGCTCCGGCGGTGATGCTTTTGTTTATGGGGCAGACAAACCTTGCTTCTGCACAAAATTCGCATCAGCTCATTGGATTTAACTATAAGCTTCCGATGGTGAGCTACTTAAATCTTTTATCCGATTTTTTTGATTCCGGACGCTACACCGACAAGGAATTATCCGGTGATGTGACGCATCCGTCTGCTTTGGGACATGCCATTGTGGGTGAAATGCTCTGGAAATACTTAAATAATATCTATGCGGAGCTGGACTACTATGCCGAACCGGAAGCTTTTTCAAAGCAGATTGTGACAAAGGAAAAATATCTGGATGCCGAACTGGCAGGGGCAGATGATATCACTCCAGCGGCATATGGATCTTTTGCAGAAACCGGTACGGATTATAATAACTGGGGCAATGTCTGGAAAACCGTAGACGGCAATGGAGAAATTACCTTTCAGGTAACCTGCCGCAATCTTGGCATCCTGTTCTGGCGTTCTACGAGCTCTGATTTTGGCAATTATGAGGTTTGGGTGGATGGAGAATGCACTGCAACCCTTTCCGGCGAATTTCCGGGCGGCTGGGGCTCTTATGCCCACTCTCAGGAGGTATTTACTTCCAAGGAAGCTGCGGAGCATACCGTGACCATTAAAAAGGCAGAAAATTCAGTTGGGGATGATTTTGTATTGCTGCGGCTGATGATTTCACGGTAACAGAAGCTTTGCTGGAACAAATTGCGGCTGCCCTGCATAACCAAAAATGCGGAAGCTTAGGCAAAAATACCCTTTACAAAACGCTTGTTTCGTGATAACATTTATCTTGTAATTTCATATAAAACAAGCTGTGAAAAGGAAAGTACACGCTCCGAAATTTAGCAGAGAGTTCCCGGTTGCTGAAAGGGGATAAATGGAGGTTCGCGGAAAATGGCCTTGGAGCTTCGCACCGAAGTATGGAACAAAACCACGTTACAAAATGCGGTATGGAATGTCAGAAGGGCGGTAAGGTTTTCTGACAAAATGTCGCAGGGTTTGTCTGTAACAAGGCTGCGACGGGTTCACCCGTTATAGTGGCGCACTGTGATGGCAGTGTCAGATACTGGCATAGTGCATAAGGCAGCACTCCGTGAGGATGCTGTAAATTAAAGTGGTAACGCGTGAGTCTGACTCCCGCCTTTATGTAGTGGAAACACAATGTTTCTTTCTGCGTAAGGGCGGGAGTTTTTATGTAATAGAAAATTGCAATTTCCCATTACACAAAAACGCTCCGCTTTGGATGCGTACTCGCACGAAAAGAAAATAGTCGCAAGTGATCGCACTTGGCGCAAGAATGTGTCAAGGCGCATTCTTTATTCTTTTCAACAGGAAAAAGCAAACAGGGAACGTTGCTTCTGTATCCAAATGCGTTCAAAAACCACTGGTAACTTTTTGTTATAACGAGTAAAGCAAAGAAAAATGTTCCCGGAATGGAGAGTTTTATGGAAAAAAAGAAATTTTATATGACAACTGCAATTGCCTATACGTCAGGCAAGCCGCATATCGGCAATACCTATGAGGCAATTCTTGCAGACAGTATTGCACGTTTTAAGCGTCTGCAGGGCTACGAAGTATTTTTACAGACCGGCACAGATGAGCACGGTCAGAAAATTGAGGAAAAGGCAGCTCTAAAGGGCGTGACACCAAAGGAGTTTGTAGATGAGGTTGCCGGAGAAATCAAGAGCATCTGGGATCAGGTAGGCACTTCCTACGACCGCTTTATCCGTACAACGGATGCTGACCACGAAAAGCAGGTACAGAAGATTTTTAAAAAGCTGTACGACCAGGGCGACATTTATAAAGGACATTACGAAGGCATGTACTGTACTCCTTGTGAGTCCTTCTTCACAGCATCCCAGCTCGTGGACGGCAAGTGCCCGGACTGTGGCAGACCATGTCAGCCGGCAAAGGAGGAGGCTTATTTCTTAAAGCTTTCCAATTACACCGACCGCCTGATTGAGCACATCAACACCCATCCGGAATTTATTCAGCCGGAGTCCAGAAAAAATGAAATGATGAACAACTTCCTGCTTCCGGGGCTTCAGGATTTGTGCGTGTCCAGAACCTCTTTTAAATGGGGCATTCCGGTTTCCTTCGACGAAAAGCATGTGGTTTACGTCTGGATTGACGCCTTAAGCAACTACATCACCGGCATCGGCTATGACTGCGACGGCAACTCCACCGACCAGTTCAACAAGTTCTGGCCGGCAGATTTACACTTAATCGGCAAGGATATTCTGCGGTTCCACACCATTTACTGGCCAATCATGCTAATGGCACTCGGACTTCCGCTTCCAAAGCAGATTTTTGGACATCCGTGGCTGCTGCAGGGTGGAGAAAAGATGAGTAAGAGTAAGGGCAATGTGCTCTATGCGGATGACCTCGCCAAGGTATTTGGCGTAGATGCAGTGCGTTACTTTGTACTTCACGAAATGCCGTTTGATAATGATGGCGTGATTACCTGGGAGCTTTTGGTGGAGCGTTGCAACTCGGAGCTTGCCAATACGCTCGGCAATCTGGTAAACCGTACCGTTTCCATGAGCAACAAATATTTTGGCGGCGTGGTAACCAATGCCGGCGTGGCAGAAGCTGTGGATGAAGAATTAAAGGCACTGGCACTCGAAACGCCGGGCAAGGTTGCCGCAAAGATGGAACATCTTCGTGTGGCAGATGCCATTACAGAAATTTTTGCATTGTACAAACGATGCAACAAATATATTGATGAAACGATGCCATGGGCACTTGCAAAGGACGAAATAAAGCAGGAGCGTTTACAGACCGTACTCTACAACCTAATCGAGAGCATCTGCATCGGCACCAGCCTGCTGGCTCCGTTTATGCCGGAAACTGCAAAGAAAATCTTTGCACAGTTAAATACCTCTGCAAGAAGCATGGAAGAGCTGGATGCTTTCGGTAGCTACCCAAGCGGCACAAAAGTAACCGAAACACCGGAAATCTTATTCCAGCGTCTGGTACTGGAGGACGTGTTAAAGGTGGCAGAGGAAATCAAGGCGGCTCAGGCAGCAGAGTATGCAAAAGAAAATGGTGCAGAGCCTGCAGCGGATGCCAAAGAGGAAGCTGTGATTGACATTGAGGCAAAGCCGGAAATCACCTATGATGACTTTGCAAAGCTACAGTTCCAGGTGGGAGAAATCATTGCCTGTGAAGAAGTGAAAAAGTCGAAAAAGCTTCTATGCTCTCAGGTGAAAATCGGTTCTCAGGTAAAGCAGATTGTGTCCGGAATTAAGGCGCACTACACACCGGAGCAGATGGTTGGCAAAAAAGTCATGGTGCTTGTAAACCTAAAGCCGGCTACTCTTGCAGGCATTGTTTCAGAAGGTATGCTGCTTTGTGCCGAGGATGAAAACGGCGAGCTGGCGTTGATGACACCGGAAAAGAAGATGCCAAGCGGTGCGGAAATTGCATAAAACCGGAACGATAAAACGTGCCAGTGCGAAATTCTTAAGAAACATTGTTTCTTTTGCTCCATCGCAAAAAAGCTCCGGAATACGGTAATAACGTGAAAATGGCAGACACAGATAATTATGGGAGGTAAAGAAAATGGGAAAGTCAGAAAACATGAAAAACAAAATATCCGAAGACAAATTTGCGGATATTCCAATTAATCCAAAAGGTCAGTCCGGAATGTTGAAAAAAGTGTCACAAAAGACAACGATCATTGTCTGGCTTGGAATTGCTTTTTTAGCGATTTTTGCCCTGGTAAGTATTTTTTCCAACATGGTCAGTACAAATCAGCTGGATGTCACTATGTATTTGAACCAGTACCGTCTTGGATCCAAAACATTGACAGAATCCATACAGTCCTATGCCGTTACCGGTGACAACACATACTATAATGCCTATGTAAAAGAATTGAATGAGGATAAAAACAGGGAGAACGCCTGGGATGGTTTAAAATTGAAAAATCTGTCAGAGGAAGAATGGGCAGATTTGGAGCAGGTAGACAGCTTATCTGTGGCTATGCAAACAATGGAAGCAGAAGCATTGGAGCTGGCACAGGCAGGAAACCTGAAAAAAGCCCAGGAAACGGTGTTTGGTGACGAATACGAAACAACCGTTGCTCAAATCAATACGTTAATTAACGAAAGCATAACAAAAATTCAGGCACGACAGGCAAATAACAAGAAAATAATGACGACGGTCAAGGTAATCTGCCTGCTTATGTTTATCCTTGAGTTTTTTGCGATTATTCAGCAGATTAAAGCCATTATGGGCTTTGCAAGAAAGCAGCTTCTGTTCCCAGTAATCAAGGTGTCAGAAATGCTTCGGGCTCTTGCCGGCGGTAATTTTAACAGCAGTTCGGATTTGCCGGAGGATGAGAGTGAGGTTGGAAGTATGGTGGCAGCCATCAACTTTATGAACCGGAACTATACGAATATGATTACCGAAATATCGGAAGCACTTGGCAGAATGGGAAATGGAAATTACTGCGTAAGCTTAAAAGAGCAATATGTGGGTGATTTTGTTGCCATTCAGGAATCCATGACAAAAATTATCTCAGATACCAGAGAAACACTGACAAGCCTCCGCAATGCGGCAACGGAAATCGGCAGTGGCTCGGAACAGCTTGCCGGAGCAGCGTCTGACCTTGCAGAAGGCTGCACAACGCAGGCGGCAAAAGTAAATGAAGTGTCTGCAGCCATTAGCGATATGTCCCGTGTGATGAATCAGGAAGTAACAGATGCGGCAGAAGCAGTAGGGCTTTCTACGCGTGCTGGAGAAGTTATGACGGAAACCAACCGGAAGATGCAGCAGTTAAAAACAGCAATTGGCAAAATTAACGAGTGTTCCGACCAGATTGGTGCAATTATTGGTGTCATTGAAGACATTGCAAGCCAGACCAACCTTTTGTCGCTGAATGCATCCATTGAAGCTGCGCGTGCCGGGGATGCTGGGCGTGGCTTTGCCGTTGTTGCAGAGCAGGTAAAGAAACTCGCCGAACAGTCCACGGAGGCTGCGGGCGAAACCAGAAAGCTGATTGAAAATACAGTGCTGGCGGTAGAACAGGGTATTTTGATTTCGGATGAAGTAGCTGCCGACATGAGTGAGGTTATGACCGGTGCCAAGGAAGCCACAGACAAGATGAGTGCTATGTCTGAAACAATTAAACAGCAGTCGGAAGTAATGCAGCAGATTAACGAAAGCATTTCTAAGGTTGCGGAAATTGTAGACAATAACTCGGCTTCTTCCGAAGAAACAGCAGCCGTTGGTGAAGAACAGACGGCACAAGTTCAGATGATGATACAGATGATGAACAAGTTTGAAATCTAGTAACTATTCAGCCATCTACCGGTATGGGTATCGGCTGCAAGCGTTAGCTTGCAAAGCCGAACCTATACCGGTAGATGGCGATTAGCCTCCACCGCATCATGAGTAAAACGGGAAGCTGCGTTAGCAGCGGCTGACGGCAAAGATTACTGCTTGTTATCATCGGCAAGCTTTGCACCGACAAAGCCGGAGAGTACAGATTGTAAGTCAATTCCGGCAGATTCCTTTAAACCGTCCGTTACCTGAGTCAGGGTTGTCATAATGTCCTTGGTGAGCTTTGCGGAGTTGCCGTCGCCATACATGGTAATTCTATCCACCTTAGTAAGAGGCTCGGCAATGCTCTTGGCAATTTCCGGCATCGCATTGAAGTACATTTCAAGCACGGCAGCCTCGCCCATCTGCTTCATGGCAATTGCTTTCTTTTCAATACCCTCTGCTTCTGCGAGAGCCTTGGCACGGATGGCTTCTGCCTCGGCAAGACCCTTGCTGCGGATACCTTCTGCTTCCTGCTCCATGGCGAATTTTTGTGCCTCTGCGGTTGCTTTCATAGCTTCAGCAGCACGCTCCTGCTCATATTTTTCTGCTTCGGCGTTTTTCTGACGCTCAAACAGCTGTGCCTCGGACTTTTTCTGCGTTTCGTAAAGGTCAGCCTCTGCCTTCTGCTGAACAGCGTATTTCTGTGCTTCTGCTTTCTTTTTGACTTCAGCTTCCAGGGCACGCTCGGTTAATTCAACTTCCTTCTGCTTTAAGAGAATTGCTTTTTCCTGACGGGCAAGGTTTGCTTCTGCGGTAGCAATTTCAATGGTTTTACGCTCGTTTTCCTGCTGAATCTGATAGGAAGCATCCGCAATTGCTTTTTTCGTGTCAGCATCCTTCTGAAGCTCTGCTTTTTTGATGGCAAGCTCGTTTTCCTTCTGGGCAATTAAGGTGTTTGCGGCAATTTCAGCTTCCTTTGCGCCACGGTTTGCCTCGGCAAGAACTACGGCTTTGTCTTTTTCGGCAGTTGCTTTGGCGTTTGCAATGGCAAGAGAGGAAGCAACCTCGGCATCATTGGCTTCCTTGCGGGCATTTGCCTGAGCCATGGCAATTTCCTTTTCACTTTCGGCACGAGAAATGGCAGCAGATTTCTGGATTTTTACGATGTTATCCACACCAAGGTTTTCGATGACACCATTGCTGTCCACAAAGTTCTGCACGTTGAAGCTGACAATGTCAAGTCCCATGGCAGCAAGGTCCGGCTCGGCGTTGGTTTTTACGTTGGTTGCAAAGGTCTGACGGTCGCTTACCATCTGCTCTAAGCGCATCTGGCCAACAATTTCACGCATATTACCTTCGAGTACCTGCTGTGCCACACCGGCAATATAGTCCACCTTTTTATTTAAGAAGTTCTGAGCGGCAAGCGTAAGCTTTTCCGGGTTGTCGCTGATTTTTACGTTGACTACGGCATCCACCTGAATGTTGATGTAATCCGCAGTCGGAACAGCACTCGAGGTTTTTACATCAATGGGAATCAGTTGGAGTCTTAATTCGTCCTTTTTCTCTAAAAACGGAATTTTAATGCCCGCTTTACCAATTAAAATCTTTGGCTTTTTACGAAGACCGGAGATAATGTAAGCAGTATCCGGAGATGCTTTGACGTAGCCAAGGACAAATAAAAGAATAATAATGGCTGCAATTGGTGCGATAATTACAAGGTATTCCATAGTAGTTTGTTCTCCTTTCTTTTGTGGCGGGCAGAATTGAGGGGCTGCCCACGACCGACATCAAATATCTGCCCTGTGGGGGCTTTGATGTGACAATAGTTTTTTTCTATTGTATGAACCCAGTATAACATAAAATGACCGGGTTGTGGAGATTTTAATGGAACATTAATTAAATTCTTAAAGTACTTATGGAATGTATGCTGGGGAAAACGCAGAAAAAAGTATAAGTAAGTGCAGCAGAAACGTCTGGAATGCAGAAAAGAGTATAAAGAACCGAAAACTGGAAATAGTTTAATTGAACGGTGGAATGTCCATTGCATCAAAACAGATAAAACAAGAAGGAGGATAACAGAACGATGAAATTTTTATTTAACGATTGCTGGTTGTTTACCAAGGAGGCAGAACTGGTAGCAGATAACCGTGCCATGGAGTTGTCAAAGTGGGAGCAGGTCACTCTGCCACACACCTGGAATGCCAAAGACGGACAGGACGGCGGCAACGATTATTACCGTGGCACCTGTTATTATACAAAAAGACTTGACAGGTCAGACTGCCGGGGAGCCGCACAGGTGTATCTGGAATTTGAGGGTGCAAATTCCTCCGCAGATGTGTATGTAAACGGAACCTTTGCCGGACATCATGATGGTGGATATTCCACATTCCGGGTAAACATCACGGAATTGTTGAAAACAGAGAATGAAATTTTAGTTGCTGTGGATAACTCCCCCAACGACACGGTGTATCCACAGATGGCAGATTTCACGTTTTACGGCGGTATTTACCGGAATGTCAGCGTGACTTGTGTGCCGGAGGCGCATTTTGACCTGGATTTTTACGGAGGTCCGGGCATTCAGGTAACACCGGTGGTAAAAGGAAACAATGCCGAGGTTGAGGTCAAGGGCTTTTTTGCCGGACTTAGCGGCAGGGAAAGCGTAAAATATGTTATCCGGGAGGGTGCGGAAAAAATAGCCGAAGCGGTATGGACAGCCGGAGAAGGCACGACGCAAACAGAACAATCAGATGACAAAACAAAAATAGCCGAAGTAACCACGTCAGCGGAGGAGCACATGACAAACAGCGTGGCTGCAACGGTGTCAGCAACGGATGACATGGCGGAAAATGGAAAAATAGCGGTATGCACGGCGAAGCTGACCATAAAAAACGTGCATTTGTGGCATGGCAGACGGGATCCGTTTTTATATACGCTGGAAGCACTGCTTCTGGAGGAAAATGAGATACTAGACGAGCGGACGATTCGCTTTGGCTGTCGCTCTTTTGAAATAGACCCGGACAGAGGCTTTATCTTAAATGGAAAAGAATATCCGCTTCGTGGAGTTTCCCGCCATCAGGACAGGTGGGGTATCGGTAATGCACTGCTTCCGGAGCATCATAAAGAGGATGCCGAGCTGATTTATGAGCTGGGTGCAACAACCATCCGTCTGGCACACTACCAGCACGCCCAGTATTTTTACGATTTGTGCGATGAGCTGGGCTTTGTCCTCTGGGCAGAAATCCCGTACATTTCCAATCATATGTCGAACGGCAGGGAAAACACGATTTCCCAGATGAAGGAGCTGCTGGCGCAAAATTATAATCATCCGTCCATTGTGGTATGGGGACTTTCCAACGAAATTACGATGAAAGGTGCAGACAGCCCGGATTTGCTGGAAAATCACCGCATATTAAATGATTTGTGCCATGAATGGGACAAGACAAGACCAACAACCATGGCAATTGTTTCCATGGCACCAACAGACAGTGACTATATAAAAATCCCGGATACGGTATCCTGGAACCACTATTTTGGCTGGTATGGCGGTGACACGTCCATGAATGGTCCATGGATGGACAAGTTCCACGCAGAGCATCCGATGCTTCCGGTCGGCATGAGCGAATATGGCTGTGAAGCTCTCAACTGGCATAATTCCAATCCGGAGCAAGGGGACTATTCCGAAGAATATCAGGCATATTATCACGAAGAACTGATTAAGCAGCTGTTTACCAGAAAGTATCTCTGGGCAACCCATGTGTGGAATATGTTTGACTTTGGTGCGGATGCCCGTGCCGAAGGTGGTGAGGACGGCCAGAACCATAAAGGTCTGGTAACGTTTGACCGCAGTTATAAAAAGGATTCCTTCTATGCGTACAAGGCGTGGCTGTCTGACGAACCGTTTGTGCACATTTGTGGAAAACGCTATGTAGACCGTATAGAGGATGTGACAAAAGTAACGGTTTACAGCAACCAGCCGGAGGTAGAGTTGTTTGCAAACGGTGTCAGCCTTGGCAAACAGAAAAATGAGCTTCATTTCTTCTATTTTGACGTGCCGAACAAAGAAACAACGCAGCTTTTGGCAAGGGCGGGAGAATGTGCTGACACCGCAAAGCTTGTCAAGGTTGAAAAATTCAACGATGCCTACCGCATGGTAGAAACTGGGGATGTGCTCAACTGGTTCGACATTACCGCACCGGATGGCTTCTTTTCCATTAACGATAAGGCAGAAGCCGTGTTTGCCAATAAGCAGGGCAGAAAACTGATGCAGGAATTGTTTAGTAGTGTGGGTAACGGTCAGAAAACGATGATGGATGTCGGCTCCATGACGGAGAAGAAAGAGATGATGGATTTCCTTGGCGGTTTTACGGTCAAACGGCTGCTTTCCATGCTTGGTACTATGGGAGCAAAACCGCTGACAAAGGAGGAAATGTTAGCCCTGAACGCAAAGCTGAACGAAATCCGGAAAGGGTAGATTTACCAAGTGATTTTGATGTTGTATCATAAAATTTGACACCACATTCTCAAGGATTTTGATATATAATCATAATCAATACGAGAATAGGAGAAAAAACTATGGCACAGAATCAAAAATCTTATGACAATGAATTTAAAGCACAGGCTGTAAAGCTTGCTCAGGAAATCGGCGGGCATAAAGCAGCTCAGGAACTGAGCATACCAGATGGTACTATTTACTGCTGGATAAAAGCATTTAAAGAAGGACGTCTTAGTGCTTCTGAAGCATCACATACTCCTAAAAATGCTTTATCACTTAATGACGAGCTTATCGAGCTCAGAAAACGGATGACGGCAGGATTAAGGGTAAAATTTCTTTTTACTGCAAAGTACTTCATGTTTCCAGACAGGCATTCAGTAAATATCTGAAAACAAAAGAGGCTGCTTGGAAATACCAGTCGCTGGCAGATGCCATGCTTGATATTTGCAGCGAAGATGAATGCAATGATACCTATGGAAGAATCCGTATGTATCAGGCATTACTGCTCAAACAGCCGGAAGGAGTACACATTCCCGGTGAGAGAACTGTTTATCGTGTCATGGAAGAAATTGGTCTTACCCATAAACCGAAGCGTAAGCCTAACGGTATTACCAAAGCTGATAAAGAAGCCCGGAAATCAGAGGATTTAATTAAGCGGGACTTCTCAGCTGAGAAACCTCTTGAAAAAGTGTATTACCGATATGACTGAAATAAAGGCTTCCGACGGAAAACTGTATGTTTCAGCTATCTTTGACTGCTACGATTCAGCAGTGTTAGGCCTCGCTATGGATACGAATATGAAAGCTGTCCTTTGTGAACAAACCTTAAATAATGCTTACAAAGCGTATGCAATGCTGCGGGGCGCCATTCTTCACAGTGACAGAGGTACCCAGTACACCAGTGAGCTGTATCGTAAAGCAATCAACAAATATGGCATTCGCCCAAGCATGAACAGTGCCGGCGGCAGATGCCATGATAATGCCAGATGTGAAAGCATGTGGGCACGCTTCAAAGAAGAATTACTTTATGGACGCTATGACACTGCCTCAATGACTGTAGAACAGTTAAAAACCCTCATCTGGAGATACTTCATCAGCTATTGGAATAATCGGAGGATCTGTTCTACTAACGGCGGACTACCTCCGATGGTTAAACGGCAGAAATACTATGATTCATTACAGAAAGTAGCATAAGGTCGAACATCCTTGAGAAAAAAGTGTAAACCAATATTGACAATATCAATATGATGATTACTGCAACACGGGTTTATCCGAAGGATTACTCCGCTTCTTTCCACGTTACGTCTTTCATCAAACTCAAACAAGATAAGATTGTCACTATGGACGAGTATTGGGCTGATGATGGCGAAGCTCCAAAGTGGCGGCAGGATATGAGCATTGGGAGCAAGATATGGAAATAAAAAAACTTGACAGAAAGATGTACGAAGGTCTAAACTTTACTTTGCGATACATAACTAACGGATATTATGATATCGCAAAAACGAATATGGGCTTCCAAATTGAGTATAAACACTTTGCTAATCCAACAGAAATGACTTTTGATGACTATATGTTTAATGAATGGTTGGAAGATCCTGTTGCGTTTGGAGCATTTGAAGATGAACAGTTGCTTGGATATGTAGAAGGTACTCTTGAAAAATGGAATAATCGGTATCGTATCAGCAGTATCTGCGTATTCGATGATACTCGGCGGTATAATGGTATTGGAACCCTGCTGATGAATAACATACTGAAAGACGCAAAAGAAAGTAGCGCAAGAATGGTTGTTTTAGAGACTCAGACTTGCAATGAAAATGCGATTGCATTTTATCGAAAGAACGGGTTTGATATAATCGGATTTGATCTGTATGCCTATACGAATACCGATCCGGAACGCCATGAGATTAGAATTGAAATGGGAAAGAAACTATGAAATCGTTTAAAACTGAAAGGCTTATCATTCGTCACATTGTAGCAGACGATTGGAAAAGCATAAAAGAAATATGGGAGGACTTTAACACTTCTACCCTTTCACAGTATGACAAGCCACACATCACCGATGATGCGGATGTTCATCCAAGAATTGCAAAATGGGCAGTGGCGAATAGCGGCACCGAGCATATGTTTTTTGCTATCTGCCTTGGTGATGCCGTTATCGGGTACAGTGCCTTTAACATTCGAGAGAATGGACACGAGATCGGATATTGCTTCCACTCCGCATATCACGGCAAGGGCTATGCAAAGGAAAGCCACGTGGCGCTCATTGACTATATGCGTGAGCTTGGCATCAAAAGGCTGACCGCAGGCACGGCAATCAATAATACGCCCTCTGTTGCGCTTCTCAAATCCTTGGGCTTTGAGCTGATCGAAACCGAAAAAGTGTCGTTCTACAAGGATACAGACGGCAATGATATTGTATTTGATGGCGGTATTTTTGAATTGATGCTGTGAGCGAGAAATAAATATCAGTCAGATAAATATGACGGAGGATTTTATGAAAATAAATGATATTGAGACCCCAAGGCTTTTATTGAGGGGCTTTACTAAGGAAGATGCTTTGTGGGCATATAGTATTTGGAATGATTCGGAAATGGGACAATATCTACCTGATGAAGCCAAAGAAGAGATAGATGAAGAATATTTGAAAATGTTGAAAGGATTGGGCGAAGACAACGAATGTTGTTATTTGATTCCGGTTTTCAAGGATTCCTTAGAACGAGTAGGAACATGCAGTTTCATGGAAAGCGAAGACAAAAAAGTATATGATATTGCTTATTGTGTACATAAGAATTTTTGGCAACAAGGTTATGCAACTGAAATTGCTCAAGGGATGATAGAGTATGCTCGTGGTCAAGGTGCAGAAAAAGTGACGATATTTGTTGGTCAAGAAAATATTGCGTCTAACCGTGTGGCTCAAAAATGTGGTGGAAAAATTGTCGGAGAAAACACATATCAAAAAAGAGGAACAGATATTATCATGAAAGATTTCAAGTACGAGGTAATATTGTAAAAAAATGAGCGATTTGCCTTGTTCGGAGTAATACACAAATATTTTGGAGGAAACAAAATGAACATTACATACAGACAAATGCAAAAAGAGGATATTGCAAAGGTTACACCTCTTTTCATCGAATATTGGAACGGAACGGGCGACGAATGGACTCCCGAACTTGTATATCGGAGAGTTTGGCAGGTGCTTGGCTCTCCCGATTCTTACTGTATGATTGCTGAGGATGGCGATAATATCATAGGATTCGCAATGGGCAGATTTGAAACCTTTTACGATCTTACGGCGTACAATCTCGTTGAGATCATTGTTGCATCCGAATACCATAAAAGCGGCATCGGCACAAAAATGATGGCAGAGCTTGAAGAACGAGTAAAGGCAATGGGTGCAGCTATGGTTCAGCTTGTTTCCGTTAATGACGAGATGCACGAACATTTCTACGGCAAGCTCGGATATGGCGACGCAACTAATTTGAAATTGAAATCGAAATTTTTATAAGGTGCAATTTGGACGAAAAATTACTTGGTAAATGCGGCTTTTACTGTGGTGCTTGTCCTGCATGCATAAATGAAAATCATTTACATCATGAAATGAAATATAAAAATGAGGAACTGTGAATATAATGCAATAAATATATTTCATGGTGGCATAATGGAAATTTATGTAGTAAAACAGGGAGATACTGTAGCAGGAATTGCTGCTGCATATGCAATGGAAGAGGATACGTTGATTTACGATAATCAACTGGAAAATCCGAGCGTACTTGCAGTTGGACAGGCGTTGCTTATTAATACGGGCTGGAAAGAAAAAAGCAGAAATATAAGAAGCGGCGGTTATGCGTATACATTCATTACTCCGGAAGTATTAAAAAGTACATTGCCGTTTCTTTCGGAACTGGCCGTTTTTTCTTATGGATTTACTGCAGAAGGAAGACTCGTGGCTCCCTTCACGGAGGATGAGTGGATGGTAAATTTTGCATTGCAGTACAAGGCAGCCCCTTTTTTGACATTAGCACCGTTAAATGCTACCGGTAGTTTTGACAATACAAGAATTACGACCTTGGTAAATGATCCTGCTGCACAGAGCACCTTGTTGGACGAACTTCTTTTCGTGATGAAAAACAGAGGTTATGCCGGATTAAACCTTGATTTTGAATATATCCCTGCGGAGACAAAGGATGCTTATAATGCCTTTGTAAAATTGACTGCAGAGCGGTTGCATCGGGAAGGCTATCTTGTGGCGGTTGCTTTGGCACCAAAGACCTCTGCACAGCAAAGAGGCCTTTTATACGAGGGGATAGAGTATCGTGCTTTGGGAGCTGTTGCAGATTTTGTTATTGTAATGACGTATGAATGGGGTTATACCTATGGACCTCCGATGGCAGTGGCACCAATTGACAAGGTAAGACAGGTGCTTGAATATGCGGTTTCGGAAGTTCCTTCGGAGAAAATTATGATGGGTATTCCAAATTATGGATACGATTGGCCCTTGCCGTATGAAAGAGGTGTTACAGCAGCACGCAGCATCGGAAATGTGGAGGCAGTGCAGATTGCAGTTCGTGAAAATGCCGAAATCAGGTTTGACGAAGTGGCACAGGCTCCTTTTTTTACTTACACAAGAGAGGGTGTCCGGCATGAGGTCTGGTTTGAAGATGTAAGAAGTCTGCAGGCAAAATTTAATCTGTTGCAGGAACTGCAACTGCGTGGAGCCATGTATTGGCAGCTGATGCGCTGGTTTCGGGCAAACTGGCTGCTATTGCAGAATCAGTTTAATATTGTAAAAGAAACAGGACTCTTCAACCTGGAAAAATAATCATTTTTTTGAGCGGCAGTGTGTACTGCTTCGGATATAAAGAATCCGGATATTTGTGAAAAAAAACTTGCACACGGTAAAGTGACGTAGTATAATAACCGTATATTTTTGAAAGGGGAGAGGCGATTGAAATTTGAAAACACAGAGGTCTGGGGCTTTACGCATGCTATGCGCGGAATGCGTAATCCAATGAACAGTTGGGCGAAAAGCGACAGCCATGAAAAAGCAGATTCCCATCAGTTTGTGCTTGGGGATAACGATAAGAAGCTTGCACAGAGTCTAATCCAAGCAGGCTCTGAGCATCGTAAGTTTATGAGGCAGATTTTTGTGGCAGTGGACATTACAGCTCCTCTGTTCTGGTGGAAAGAGTTCGATACTTACAAGGTGGCTACCGTAAGAAACAGTTGTTCTACCATGCATAAAATCCATGTGAAAGAGTTTACCGTGGATGATTTTACCCATCATGGAATTGATGCCGTGGGCGGTATTGCTGAAGAGGCGTTTCAAAAAATGCTGGAGACTTTGGAACAGCTGCGGGTGCTTTTTAATGAAACAAAGGAAAAAAAGTACTGGCGTGCGATTATCGAGCTTTTGCCGGATGGATATAATATGAGGGCAACGGTAACACTGAATTATGAAAACCTGCTCGGTATGTGTGGCAAAGGACAGAGACGTTCCCACAAGCAGAATGAATGGAGCGGACTGGACGGCTATCCGGACGAAAATTTTATTGCCTGGGCAAGAAGCCTTCCTTATGCACAGGAGTTCATTTTTATTGATGAATGTACGGCAGAACAGGCAGAACAGGCAGAGTAGAAAATGGAACAGCAGCATAATTGAGTTGATTGACGGAAATGGAAGAAAAGGTTTATTAATGTTAAGCGGAACGTTTTCTTCAGGAAAACAGGAGGATTGCATATGAGTATCAGAGTTGGAATTATGGGTTATGGCAACTTGGGAAGAGGAATTGAGTGTGCCCTGAAGCAGAATGATGATATGGAGCTGACGGCAGTATTTACCAGAAGAAATCCGGACACAGTGAATATTCTGACGGAGGGTGTCAGTGTTTACAAAGCAGAAGATGCGGTAAATCATAAAAATGAGATCGATGTCCTGATTTTATGCGGTGGTAGTGCAACGGATCTTCCGGTACAGACTCCGGAGTTTGCAAGGAGCTTCACTGTAGTGGACAGCTTTGATACTCACGCCAGAATTCCGGAGCATTTCGCAAATGTGGATGCAGTCGCAAAGGAGAATGGTAATGTTGCAGTGATTTCTGCCGGCTGGGATCCGGGAATGTTTTCTTTGAACCGGTTGTATGCCAATGCTATACTTCCGGACGGTAAGGACTATACTTTCTGGGGAAAAGGTGTCAGCCAGGGGCATTCGGATGCCATTCGCCGGGTAGAGGGCGTTACAGATGGTAAACAGTACACAATTCCGGTAGAATCAGCCTTAGAAGCAGTTAGAAGCGGTGCTAATCCGGAGCTTTCTGCAAGAGAAAAGCATGTCAGAGAATGCTTTGTTGTAGCTGAAGAAGGTGCAGATTTGGCAAAAATTGAAGCTGAAATCAAGTCTATGCCAAATTATTTCGCTGATTATGATACAACCGTACATTTTATCTCGGAAGATGAGTTAAAGAAAAATCATGCCGGTATTCCGCATGGAGGCTTTGTTATCCGCAGCGGAAAAACAGGATGGGAACTTGAAAATACACATATTATCGAATACAGCTTAAAGCTTGATTCCAATCCGGAGTTTACGGCATCCGTGATTGTAGCCTGTGCCAGAGCGGCAGTGCGTATGAAGCAGGAGGGAATGAAAGGCTGTAAGACTATTTTTGATATTCCTCCGGCATATCTTTGCAATATCAGTGCAGAGGAATTGCGGGCACATCTGCTGTAAGGCTGTGCAGTCGACTATTTGTTTCTTTGGTCGTGTTTGCGACAAAGTCGTTTAAGAATGAAGAACCGTGCGAAGCATAAGCGTGGCAGCGTACGCTTCGTATGGCTCTTTGTGCTGAGAACGTCACAAAGAGCTGTGATGCGACACCGGAAATCGTCTGTGCAGATTTCTGATGCGCTTCCACAAACAAAAAACGTTCTTGGAATGGGGATAACAATGGATTTTTTAGAAATGTTAAAAGTAATTTTTCTCGGAATTGTGGAAGGAATTACTGAGTGGCTTCCAATCAGTTCCACAGGGCATATGCTTCTGGTGGACGAATTTATCAAGCTTGATATGAGTGAGGAATTTAAAGAAATGTTCTTCATTCTGATTCAACTGGGAGCGATTCTTGCGGTAATCCTTCTGTTCTGGGGCAAAATGTGGCCGTTCCAGATAAAGGATAAGACGAAGCCGGTCATTGTAAAGGAAACATTTTCTATCTGGTTTAAGGTGGTAGTGGCATGCATTCCGGGTGCCATCGTAACGATTTTGTTCGATGATTATGTGGAAGCAAATTTTCAGAAGCCGCCGGTCATTGCAGCTGCACTGATTTTTTATGGTGTTGCGTTTATTCTTATCGAAAAGTGGAATAAAAACAGAACACCGAAGATTGCAGGACTTTCGGACATTACTTATAAAACAGCATTACTTATTGGTCTGTTTCAAGTGCTTTCCATCGTGCCTGGCACTTCCCGCTCAGGAGCTACCATCATTGGAGCATTGCTGATTGGGGTATCCAGAGTGGCAGCAGCAGAATTTACGTTCTTTCTGGCAGTACCTGTTATGCTTGGAATGAGTGCGTTAAAACTTTTGAAATTTGGCTTTTCGTTTACCGGAACAGAGCTTGCTGTTTTAGTACTTGGTATGGCAACCGCATTTTTTGTGTCGGTGGTAGTGATTAAATTTTTAATGAGTTACATAAAAAAGAAAGATTTTACGTTGTTTGGCTGGTACAGAATTGTGCTGGGACTTGTTATCATCGTATATACATTGGTAAAATAATGACGGAATTTAAGGCGTTGCTTCATTGGCAGCGTCTTTTTTTCCATTTCATTTTTGAATTTATTAAAGTTTTGACTGAAATAAAAGGTTAAGCGGAAACTTTAAAATTAAAGTATTTTGTGAAAAAAACAGTTGGAAAACAGGAAAAGATGTGGTATGATACTTACAAAGGAGTAAAAAAGACGATTTACTCCGCCAGTGTACTCTCGGAATTTTCAGAATGGAGTATTCCGGAAGTACAGCGCAAATAAAAAGGAGGATTACCATGTTAGCAACAAAGAATTATAAGTTCTGGTTTTGTACAGGTTCCCAGGATCTGTATGGTGAGGAATGTCTTGCAAACGTAGCAGAGCATTCCAAAATTATCGTAGCAAAATTAAATGAGTCCGGCATACTTCCGTTTGAGGTTGTCTGGAAGCCAACCTTGATTACCAACGAACTCATCCGCAAAACCTTTAACGAGGCAAATAATGACGAGGAATGTGCCGGTGTTATCACCTGGATGCACACGTTTTCCCCGGCAAAGTCCTGGATTTTAGGCTTGCAGGAGTACAGAAAGCCATTGCTTCACTTGCATACCCAGTTCAACGAAGAAATTCCTTATGACACCATCGATATGGATTTCATGAACGAAAACCAGTCTGCCCATGGCGACAGAGAATACGGTCACATTGTAACAAGAATGGGAATTGAGCGTAAGGTTATCGTTGGCCACTGGTCCGATAAAAACGTGCAGGAAAGAATTGCTTCATGGATGAGAACTGCCATTGGTGTTATCGAAAGCAGCCATATCCGTGTTATGCGTGTTGCAGACAATATGAGAAATGTTGCAGTGACCGAAGGTGACAAGGTAGAGGCACACCTAAAATTCGGCTGGGAAATCGATGCCTACCCGGTCAATGAAATCGCAGAAAGTGTTGCGGTTGTTTCTGATGCAGACACCAATGCTTTGGTAGAAGAGTATTATTCTAAGTATGACATTTTGTTAGAGGGCAGAGATCCGGAAGAATTTAAGAGGCACGTTGCAGTTCAGGCTAAGATTGAGCTTGGTTTTGAGCGTTTCTTAGAGGAAAAGAATTATCATGCCATTGTTACCCATTTTGGTGATCTTGGCTCTTTACAGCAGCTTCCGGGTCTTGCCATCCAGAGATTGATGGAAAAAGGCTATGGTTTTGGTGGGGAAGGTGACTGGAAGACGGCTGCCATGGTGCGTCTGATGAAGATTATGACACAGGGCGTAAAGAATGCCAAGGGTACTTCTTTCATGGAAGATTACACCTACAACTTTGTCAAGGGTAAGGAAGGCATTCTGCAGGCACACATGTTAGAGGTATGTCCGACGATTGCGGACGGTCCTATCAGTATCAAGTGTCAGCCACTCTCTATGGGTGACAGAGAAGACCCAACCAGACTTGTATTTACCTCCAAGGAAGGTCACGGTATTGCCTGCTCCTTAATCGACCTGGGCAACCGTTTCCGTCTTATCATTAATGATGTAGACTGCAAGAAGGTAGAAAAGCCGATGCCAAAGCTTCCGGTTGCTACCAACTTCTGGACACCACAGCCGGATTTATATACCGGTGCAGAAGCATGGATTTTAGCAGGCGGCGCACATCATACCGCATTTTCCTATGACCTGACCGCAGAACAGATGGGTGACTGGGCAGCAGCTATGGGTATTGAGGCTGTTTTCATTGATAAAGATACGACGATTCGCCAGTTTAAGAATGAATTGAAGTGGAACAGTATCTGTTATAGATAAAAAGAAGCTTCGGAATGTTTCAGCAATAACAAGAACAAAGAAATCTTCCCCGCACTCCTCGGCTGATGCGTTGCATCACCGAAAGTCGCAGCATGGGAAGATTTTTTTGTTCTTATAATATAAGCTGTAAATTTAGAAGATTCTTTGTTACCTTGGAATGCGGTGTTGCATCACCGAAAGTCGTTAGTGTCTGTCGATATCTGGCAGGAGAAACCGTTTTAACTGACAGAAAAGCTTTAATAGTACAAAGTGTACTACCGTATCAACCGGAATCTGAATCAGATTTTTGATGACGCGTGCCGGAAGAATGGAAAGGAAAGCTTTTCCGGTCAGCATAGAGCTCCATAGTGTATTCATTCCGATGTTGCAAAGGATTTTTACCAAAGCATTGGCAACAAAAATCAGGAGCAGTGCTTTCAGATTTGTTAAAAACCAGTACACGAGCCGGTCTGTGGTGCCGGAAACCTCAGAGGTGATTTTGTAAGGCTTTTTAATTTGTAAGTGGTAATAAAAGCAACCGTAAATGAGACCGCTTGTCATGGCAGTTAAAACGTAGCCGAAAAAGAAGCCGCCGTCCGGTTTGATTAAAAATTTTAAAATGTCCAGTAAACCGCCGAAAAAACAGCCAACGACAGGACCAAACATAAAATCAACGAGACGGTTTGGCAGACCGGAAAAACCTACTTTGATGGTAGGGGTAATATAAAAGGATATGGTGTAGCTGAGAATAATGGACAGTGCCGCCATCATGGCGCAGAGGACAAGCGTGTGCGTGTTTTTGAACTCCATGGCGGATTCCTGAAACATCTGGAAAAAATTTTTTACTCTGGTTCCAATGCGGATAAGTAATCCTTGTTTCTTTGTTGACTCCGTAAACGTATGGGAAAAATTTTTGCCATGGGAAGTGTGTTTGTTTGCAGTGCTGTTTTCTTGCTTTGACATAAAAAAACTCCTCCTTTGTGCAGCTTCGTTGGTCTACATCATGGAGAAGTAATGAAGAAAGAACAGGAATCTGCTGATCGGTTGGTTTGTTACATTGGCTGGCAAATTCTGGTTTTCATCCATGTATGTAGCAGCGGGATGCGAACCCTATACCGCAAGCGGGTGCTTTTCGTCCGGGTGACAACTCCCTGTTCATCCGGCACTTAACGCATAAGATTCTACTCTGCAGATTTTTTATGATAAAAAGTATAGCAGATTTTAATGAAAAGTAAAGTACTTTTTTGAAGTGATGTATTAAAATATTTGCTATGTTTTATAAGTCCGGATAATGAATGCCGGTTTCAGATGAACGATAGCAGCCTTCACTTTCTTCAGTAAAAGTCAGACCATAGCTTTCACAGTAGCTGTTTAATTTGTTTATGATGCGTTCTGCATTTTCTCCAAACTGCGGTGTTGGACGGTAATCATTATATTCTGAAACGGAAGATACACTGCAAGGAATAATGTGGATGGATGTTTCTTCTGTGTTTCTTTGATAATCCGTAAAAGAAAATGTGCACTGAAAAATCATGGTATCTTTATCCCGTGGATTCGTATTGCCGCCAAAGCAAAAATTGCCAAGGCTGTAAACAATGTAGGTATCCTTGTATTTTTCAATTGCCTGCAGGACGTGAGGGTGATGTCCAAGAACCAAATCAGCCCCATGGTCAACGGCATAATGGGCAAGGATGGTCTGCTCATCATCCAGTACGGAGGTGGCCTCGGTACCCCAGTGGAAAGAGGTGAAAATCAGGTTTGCGCCTTGTTCCTTAGCCTGGGCAAGCGTGGTGTCCAGCAGTGCCTTGGAACCGTCAATGCCATTTTGGGCAACAAAAATGGAAATCATGGCAATTTTGATATCCTTGATGGTTGTGTAGCTGACGAGATCTTCATAAGCGAACAGGATGCCGGCTTCGGTAAGGACTTCTCTTGTGTCCTCATGACTGACTTGTCCATAATCACTGCTATGGTTATTTGCGAGAGAAACTGCTTCAACAGAGCCTTCAGTCAAAATATTGACATAAGAACGTGCTCCGCGAAAGGCGAATTTTTTGTCGCAGCGCGTGCCGCGGTCGGATAAAACTCCTTCCAGATTAACCAGAGTTAAATCGTCAGTACCGAAGTAAGGAAGCACGTTAGAAAAAAAGTACGAATCATCCTGTACGTTATCGTACATTTTGTAAAAATTCCGGAAAGCCGGCTGATTGATTACATCACTACCGAGAGTTACATCTCCTGCGAAAGAACAGGTAATGGCAGTAAGCACCGGCGTTGGTGTTAGTGTTGGTGTTGCGGTTGGAGAAGGAATTTCCGTAACAGTCGGGAAAGGGGTTACTGTCTGGGATGGCAGAAGGTCTGTATCCGAAGCTACGGTATTGCCAGAAAGATTGTCTGGATTATCCGGGGTTTGGGAGCCGGAAGTCTCAGGTGTACCTGCTGCCGGGACAATATCAGTTGAAGTGGCTGTGTTACAACTGCTAAAGGCAGACAGAACACAGAGCATAAGAAATAAAATGATATATTTTTGATGATACATGATGCATCTCCTTTTCATAAGCATTGTTTTATCTGTATTCTAATGCTTTGAAACAGAATTAGCAAGAAGAAAAGGAAAATATTTCATAAAAATTATTTATCAAGTCTTGTAAACAAATCTGCCTTGATAAGTACCGGCCGTAAAGCCAGATATAAAAGAATGGCACATAGAAGGGAAAGCAGGGCATTGACAGCGGTAGTCAGTGTGGCAATTTTTGCCAGTGCTTTAGAAGCATCCTGTGGAATACCAAATAGGTACCTTTTGTAGAAATATCCAACCAGAGGATCGGCAACTACGTTAAATAAAAGTCCTGTGGCTGCAGAAACGGTTGTGGCAACGGTAAGCTTTTTCTTGTCCGTTATTTTTGTCAGGTGGAAGCAGTTGTGCGCCACAAAACCGGTAATCAAACCAATGCAGAGCTTTATGAAAAAGGTTTTTGGCGCACTGGTAACATAAATAGTTGTAAGGTCTGCCATGGTCAGACCAAGTGCACCAGCCATACCGCCGAGCGAACCGCCAAGCAAAAGAGCAGCAAGTACAACGAAAGTGTTTCCGAGGTGAAATGCAGTGGAACCGCCTGGCAGATTGATATCAATTTTAAAGTAAGTAAACATGACATAGGAAAGTGCTGCAAACAAAGCTGCCTGAGCAATACGTTTCACCTGTTCCGAAGAAGTGTACACAATTGCCTGTTCCTTTTTATGCAGGCGGTAAAGACTGCTGAGGCAAAGAACAAGACCAATGAGCAGAGCAAAAATTCCCCATAAAATCAATGGAAAGAAGGAATCCTCTCCGTTGATTTTTTCTGTTGGCGTATAGCTCTGAAATCCGACAATGCTTAAAATAAGTCCGGCAAGTGTGAGTGTAGCACCGATAATCGGTTGCATCAGATGTTTTTTCATAATAGAGTGTTCCTCCATGGTGTCTGTTTGTGTGTTAAATTTCCAAGCAACGGCTCAAAATATACACCGTCTGTGACTGGAATTTGGTATTCCTCCGTGCAGAGAATGGCATCCTTTACAAATTGTCCTGCCATGGCCACAGAATCTGCAAATGGAATGTCATGGACGGCATTGGAAGCAATAATAGCAGCAAATACGTCACCGGTACCGGAGCGTTCGGTTCCGATTTTTTTCTGCCTTTGCATAGTGATTTTGGTGGGTGCTTCATAAATCAGATTAATCAGTTCCTTTCCGGATGTAATGCCGGTGATTACAATCTGCTTTGCCGGGTACTGTGCCAGATGCTTGGCCAGTTCGTGAAGCTCACTTTCTGTCCAGTCGCCGGAATGATAAGGAATGTCTGTCAAAATGCAGGCTTCGGTTAAATTTGGCGTTAAAATGTGGGCATAGCAGGCAAGGTCTTTCATGGCTTCACACATTTCTTTGGTATAAACGGAGTAGAGGCGTCCATGATCTCCTATGACAGGATCAAGGATAACCTTTGTGTTTGCGGTGGAAAATTCGGTAATCAGCCGCTTTACCAGCTCAATCTGCTCCAGAGAGTTTAAAAAACCGGAGAGAATGCCGTCAAAGGTAAGGCCAAGTTTTTTCCAGTAATCCAGATATTCCGGAAGCACGGAAGATAAATCTTTCTTGAAAAACTGCGTAAACCCCGGATGGTTGGAGAACAGAGCAGTAGGTACCGGACAACACTGGATTCCCATGGCGGAAATGACCGGGACGGTAACTGCCAGAGACGATTTTCCAAAGCCGACAACGCCATTGACCGCAGCAATTTTTGGTATTGTATTATGCATAATGAAAATAGTTCCTTTCAGTACTGTTGGAGGTATTGTAGTGCGAATTTGAGAATATTGAAATAACCAATTTGGTAAAAAATATTAATACCAGTTGCCTTGATACATCTGGTTTTGCATAGTTTAGCTCTGGCAGTTCAAAAGGTCGCACGACTTTGTCGCAGTAACATATTTGAACGAACTTCGCTTGGAAAAGCTTGCTTTTCACGGCTAAGTTTTGTGCAAATGTTTCCCATCACAACGTGATAGGACCTTTTGAACGGATAAAACTGCAAAATATGGAGGCGCAAACCACTTGTGCAAAATATGAAGAGAGTGCTCCAGTAAAGAAGCACTCTCTTTTTACGTGCGCCCAGCGGGCGCACGTTCTAACGGGTGAAAGTCCCAAATCTGCCCTAGTAGTGGGAAGGATATAGCTAAAACCAAGGGTGTCCATCGTGAGGTGGA
>CAZJAA010000016.1:0-59605 GCA_964544055.1 uncultured Lachnospiraceae bacterium
TTTGTTTTCTTCACTGGCTAATTCCACCAGTTCATTCAGGAACTCAATTAACTCTCGCTTTGTCATTGCCAAACTCTCCTCCTTTTCCGGGCAAAAAAAGTAGGACTAAGTCAGCAAGTCCAAAGAACAGCAAACACTGTTACCAAAACTTTGGTCAAAAGCTAATTTAGTCCTATCTAAATTTACAATATTCAATTTTTCAGGCACAAAATGCCTGTCGCCAAAATCAAAAATACTGCGTGTTAAATAAATGCAAGTTCCGTTTTCTGAATTATAAAATGAGCTCATCCTAACTCAAAATAACCTTTGATTTGGCATTTTTTCGTAGGACTAAATCAGCGGGAACCCTTGATTTCATTGGGTTCTTACTAACTTGACATTATAATAACACGCTCCCCGGTATCCACAATGCCAATAATAATGCCGCTGCCCCGGTAGTCAAACCCCGGTATCCGGCGTACCCGGCTTACGCCGATGGATTCGAGATTTTCCTGCTGCAATAATCCGAAGCAGTACGGCATAAAAAAAGAAACATCCCCGGTATCCCGTGTTTCTTCTCCCTGCCGCAGATTGTGTACCACAGCAAAATCTTCATTCACAAGCTGGTAACATTCTTCCCCGGAAAGCAGCCCGATGCTTCCATAATACCCAGCGATTTCATCTGCATAATCATTCGAAGTAATCCTTCTTCTGCATTCTTCAAACTTCGGCATAAAACCCCCATGTCTTTTTTACCAAGATATGAGGGTTCTTCCGGTTCTTTTCATAGTTTCAGCATCTTTTTGCGGGAACTGTGCCCTGAGGCAGCATAACCGCCCAGGATTCCCTTTTATTCGCCACCCAGCAGCGGAACCGCTCCGGTACGCATTTCAATGATTGGTGCTCCGTTATTGGCAATGTAGTCCTTTGTGATGGTGACCCGTCCAATCGAGTCATCCTTCGGAATTTCATACATAATATCCAGCATCAGTTCTTCTATGATGGCACGGAGTGCGCGTGCTCCGGTGTCTTTTTCGAGTGCCTTATCGGCAATTGCCTCCAGCGCACCCTCATCAAACACCAGCTCCACCGCATCCATGGCAAGAAGCTTTTTGTACTGCTTTAAAATAGCGTTTTTTGGCTCCTGCAAAATTTGGATGAGCATCTTTTTATCCAGCGGATTCAGTGAAAACAATACCGGCAGACGGCCGATAAATTCCGGTATCATGCCATATTCCCGGAGGTCTGCCGCCGTTGCAAGGGCAAGCAGGTTTTTCTCTCCGTCAAAGCGGTCTTTTAATTCACCTGAAAAACCCATGGTGGACTGCTTTGTCAGACGCTCCTTCACTACGTTTTCCAAATCCGGGAATGCACCGCCGCAAATAAACAGAATATTAGTTGTATCTATTGTTGTCATCGGAACCATGGCATTTTTGCTGGATGCTCCCACCGGAACCTCCACCTGGGCACCCTCTAACAGCTTTAACAGCCCCTGCTGTACCGATTCTCCGCTCACATCACGGTTGTGTGCATTTCTCTTTTTTGCAATTTTGTCAATTTCGTCGATAAAAACAATTCCCTTTTCTGCACGCTCCACATCATTATCCGCAGCGGCTAACAACTTGGAAAGTACGCTTTCCACGTCATCTCCAATATAGCCTGCTTCGGTCAGCGAGGTTGCATCCGTAATGGCAAGCGGCACATTTAAAAGCTTTGCAAGCGTCTTTACCAGATAGGTTTTTCCGCTTCCGGTTGGTCCCAGCATCAGCATATTGGATTTTTCCAGTTCCACACCGTCTTCCGACGTATCGTATACTCTTTTATAATGGTTATACACCGCCACAGAAATTGCCTTTTTTGCTTTGTCCTGTCCAATCACATATTCGTCCAGTTCGGCTTTAATCACATGAGGCGGCTTCAGGTCACGGATGTCAAATACACCCTCTTCTTCTTTGGCTGTTTCCTCTGTCGGCTGCTCCTGCGGCTGCTTTTTCTTAAGCTTCTGGCTCTTTGGCATTTCTCCAGTAAACATAAACGGTGAAAAGCCCGAAAAATCCATGCCACCCATTGGAAATGGCACATTATTCATGGCATCAAATGTTTTCTGCATACATTCCGAGCAAATGCAAATTCCGGTAGGCAGCTTCATCATTTTTCCTGCCTTGCTCTCCGTGCGGCGGCAAATATAGCAGATATCTTCATTAGCGTCTTTTTTTTCTTCCGTCTTGGTTACATCATCCGTCATTTTATAATCCTCATTTCTTTCAGTCTATATATCCGGTGTGTGAATTTCCGGCACACTTCCTTGAACAAAACCGTTCAAAAAAAGCATCACTAATATGCATTTTTGTTTACAAATCCCTTAAACACCGTCAAAAACATAATTAAAATGTCGAAGCCCGGAGTCCAGTTTTCAATATAATACAGGTCATATTCAATACGCTTGCGGATGGAGGTATCTCCGCGGTAGCCATTGACCTGTGCCCAGCCGGTCATTCCCGGCCGCACCTGATGCTTTACCATGTATCTTGGAATTTCTTCTTTAAATTTTTCCACATAAAATGGGCGTTCCGGCCGCGGCCCCACCAGGCTCATATCACCCTTCAGAACGTTCCAGAGCTGCGGCAGCTCGTCAATGCTCGTTTTCCGGATAAACCTGCCGATTGGCGTAACGCGCGGATCCTTAAAGGTAGTCCATTCTGTTTTTTCTTTGCTTTCCTCCTGCACCTCCATAGAGCGGAATTTGTACATAAGAAACTCTTTATTTTTATAGCCAACCCGCTTCTGCGTATACAGAACTGGACCTTTGGACGTACATTTTATGATGATTGCCACAAGCAGCATCGGAATAGCAGCAATCAGAAGTGCCAGCGTTCCCAAAAATAAATCCATGAAACGTTTCACAAAGCGGTTCAGCTCGCTGGAGGAAAGCGGAACCTTCCGGATGTGCACCACCGGCAGACCTTCCAAATCTTCCATATAAGGAATGGTTGGAATAATGTCCTGATAATCCGGTAAGAATTTTGTATGCACACCGCTTTTTTCGCATTTTGCCACAATTTCCGCCAAACGGGCATAATCGTCCATCCGCATGGTTATGTTAATTTCGTCCAGGTCATAATCTTCCAGCTGCTGTTCTAGCGTGTCCAGCGTGCCAATGACCGGAATGCCCTTATAGCGGGTTCCTGTTTCCATACAGTCATCCAGAATGCCGATGATATGATAGCCCCACTGTGAATTTGCCATAATGCGGTCTATCAGCCCCTCGGCAGTACGGCTGTAGCCTACCAGAAGCACATGCTTGATGTTGTGCCCATCCCTGCGGATTTTTTGCAGCAGGATACGCAGTGCATAGCGGTAAGAAAGCTCCAGTGCCACATTGAGCAGGAAGAAGACAACGAGAAACACACGGGAAATATTCATTTCCTTAATTAAAAACAAAAGTGCCATAATGTAGAATATGCCGATAATATTTGTCCGCACAATCCGCATGGCTTCCAGATGGCGACGGTTGCTCCGCTGTGGCCGGTACACTTCATTTGCCAGCAAAATCACAAGATAGCCCGGCAAAATAAACAGCAGGTAGCTCATGTACACTTCGAACTCAAGATAGGTTCCCGGTTGTTTATTAAACAGCGGAATCCAACCAAGCCAGAGAAAGCGGATGCCGTAGGACAGTGCATATGCTGCAACAACAAGCACCAGATCAATGGCAACATGAATTCGGTTTAAAGTTTTTTGGTGATTTTTTATTATACCCATTTTTATCCTCATTTCGAAAACCTTTTTGTTAGAAATCAGCTCATCCGGGCGATTTTTCCACGGTTCTCCGGTCCACATTGGGACATTTTATATTGTTTCACAACAAAGATTATTTTTATACAGCATACATTGTAGCATAACTCCTCCAAAAAGCAAAAGCTTTTTAACAAAAAAAACCCTTTTTCTTCACAAACTATACACAAAAGGCTGTTATGATGAGGGCGGAACATCACGAAAGGAGTAAACAAAACATGAACGAAGAATTTTTCACTGAAAACAATCATACACCTGTAACCACGGAACCGACATCTTCCCGGCAGTACACGGCTGACGATGCTTCCTCTGAGCCGGCATCTTCCCAGCAGTACACGGCTGACGATGCTTCCTCTGAGCCAGCATCTTCCCGGCAGTACACAGCTGACGCTGCTTCCTCTGAGCCGGTGGTTTCGGAACCGTACCGCTATAAGTATAACAGCGGAGAAAAATACGACACTTACAACTATACTTCCTCCTATCGCACTTACGAAACGTGCAACACCAGCACTACCGACACGGTTCCTTCAAAAAAGAAAAAGCATCCTTTTTTAAAAGCTTTAAAATGGACTGCCTGTGCTGCCTGCTTCGGAGTCATTGCAGGTGCAGCCTTCTGGGGAACTTCTTATGTTGCCAACAAATTTTTTGATGTACAGCTGTTCGGAGTGCAGAATACCGTCAATGGTTCCGGCTCTGACGGCGTTGTTGCTTCCGCAAACGGGACCCCAGTCAACATTACCCTTGGCACAGCAAGTACCATCGAAGGCGTAGAAAACCCGGCGGAAAACGTTGTTGTTCAGGTCGTAGATCAGAATCTTGCCGGAACAGTTGCCGTTACAAGCACCATTCTTGAAACTACCAGCTTCTGGGGACAGCGTTACCAGGAAGAAGTTCCGGTCAGCGGCTCCGGCTTCATTGTCGGCAAAAACGACACCGAACTGTTAATTGCCACAAATAACCATGTGGTTGCCGATTCTACCAAAATTGAAGTTACTTTTATTGATGATACCATACTAGAGGCAGTAGTCAAGGGAACGGATGCCAACGCAGACCTTGCCATCATTGCCGTTCCGTTAGAAACAATTACCAACGATACGCTCTCTGCCATCCGCATCGTTACCCTTGGTAACTCGGATGACATCCGCCTTGGTGAAATGGCTATTGCCATTGGTAATGCCCTTGGCTATGGCCAGTCGGTTACCGTTGGCTACATCAGTGCCATCGACCGCACCGTTACCGTTGACGGCAACAAAATGACTCTTCTGCAGACAGATGCCGCTATCAATGGCGGCAACAGCGGCGGTCCGCTATTCAACACACGCGGTGAGGTTATTGCCATCAACACAGCAAAATATGCCGATACCAAAGTTGAGGGTATGTGTTTTGCCATCCCAATTTCGCGTGCCATTCCTATCTTAAACGAACTGATGACACGCGAAATTCTCACCGAAGAGGAAAAGGGCTTTCTTGGCGTATCTTCCCGAAGTGTTTCCGCAGATATACACACTTATTACGGCTGGCCGCTCGGAGCCTACATTTACAGCATTGTAGAAGGCAGCCCTGCCGAATCCTGTGGGCTTTACGTTGGTGACATCGTAACCGCAGTCAACAACATCAGCATCTCCACAAACACCGAGCTGGTTTCCGCTATCTCTTCTTACCGTTACGGTACAACCGTAGAGCTGACCGTACAGCGTATGGTAAACGGAAAATATGAAGAAGTTACGTTAAATGTCACTCTTGCAAAAAAGGCAGATTTTAACTCAGACTCTTCCGAGCAGTCCGAGACCGAAAGCGAGCAGAACAGCTCCGACGAAAGCTCTAAAAAACCACGTTAACAGGATATATTTTCTCCGAAAAAACTACCGGGTAGCATCCAAAGCGCAGTCTATGCTTTACTATGCTATCCGGTAGTTTTTCTATTGCAGTTCAATTTCCGCCACATTCCAGTCACATATAACTGTCCGCAACGGCTTATGTGGATTTACTGCGCTTTTATTCTGTCAGCTTTTTATAAAGCGGTAATACTTCATCTATCGTACCTGCTGCCGTCATCCGGCCATGCTCCAATAATATGGCACGGTTGCAGATATTTTTTACCTGGGTTTCATTATGGGAAACAAACAGCACGGTAATTCCTTTATCAAACATATCCATGATTTTCTTTTCACTCTTTTTACGGAACTTTGCATCCCCCACCGAAAGCACTTCGTCCAGAATTAAAATATCCGGTTCAACAATGGTTGCAATCGAAAAACCAAGACGTGCTTTCATTCCGGAAGAATAATTTTTTATCGGCACGTTGATAAAATCTTCCAGTTCAGCAAACGCAACGATTTCATTGTATTTTTCATCCAGAAATTTTTTGGAATAGCCGAGCATGGCACCATACAGATAGATGTTCTCTGCTCCGGTATACTGGGATTCAAAGCCTGCTCCCAGTTCTAGCAACGGAACTACCTTTCCTTTCTTTTTTACGGTTCCCCCGGATGCCTTTAAAACACCGGCTATTACCTTTAAAAGTGTGGATTTTCCAGCACCATTCAGGCCTAAAATAGCAAGCCGATCCCCTTTGTTTAAAGAAAAGGAAATCTGCTGCAGGGCAAGAAATTCTTTATAACGCAGCTCTCTTTTAAAAAGCTTGATTAAATAATCCTTTAAGTCATCTACCTTTTGTTCCGTCAGGCGGTATTTTACACTGACATTTTCAACCTTTAAAACTGTTTCTGACATAGTAATCTCCATTCCGGGAATCTTCTTTTTACAGATGCAAAATAAACTTGTCCTGATTTTTATAAAATACCAGCAGTCCACTGATAAACAGAACAGCCGCACATCCCAACGAATACAGCATAACCGAAACATTCAGGGAACGACCATAAATGGCATCACGGAAATTCTCAATCACGGAATACAGCGGATTCAGCCGGAAGAGCCAGTAGTTTTTTTCTCCGAGAACAGTTTCCACTTTATAGAAAATTGCACATGCATACATAATCAGAGTCAAGGCAACTCCCCATAAATATTCCAGGTCGCGGAAAAATACAGCCAGCGTAGAAAGCCAGAGTCCTGTGCCCATTGTCATAATCAGAACAATAAATAACGGAAAAATAGCATCCAGAATATGTCCGGTTGGTGTAACACCGCAATAAACCATTACTGCCACAAGTACCACCAGTGAAATTAAAAACTGGACATAACCGGACAAAACCGTAGCAAATGGATACATATATTTCGGCACATATACCTTCTTTATCATGCTCGAATTTGCACGCACCGATTTAAGAGCAGAACGTGTTGTATTCGAAAAAAAGGAATACAGCAAACGTCCTGACAATACATACACCGGAAAATCTTTTGTGTTGTGATATAATTTTGAAAACACAAGAACCAGAACCATCATGGTTAATAATGGTTCCAGCAGTGTCCAGAGAACTCCCATGTAAGAGCTTCTGTATTTGAGTTTTATATCTTTTTTTACCAGTTGAAACAGAAGATACCGATATTTCTTAAATGTTAAAATTAAATTCTTCAATTCTTATTTCCTTACTGTTGTGATTCCATTTATTTTTGTTACTGTTCTCCCCCACTTTGCACCGGCAACACATCTTTCCTCGTTTCTTCGGAAGCTTCTGTTTGTCCGGAAACTTCTTCCTGATTTTCCGGCTGCTCCGGGTAAATAATTTCCACTTCTGCCAACAGAACGTCCTGCAGGATGAAATCATCCAGATTTTCCAGCGTAATGCTGCGCATATAGCTTCCAGGCATGGTGAGGTCACTGACATCTATGTATGGAGCAAGCTGTTCCAGAGTAAGTTCCTTTAAGCCTGCTTCTTTTCCTGAGATATGAACCCTGGTAAACGGCAGACTTGCAATCTTATACTGCAAATTCTCCGACATACCACGGATTTCGATATCGTCCGGTGTAAGTTCAAATACCTTTTCTTCATATTCCTTAAAAGAAATCGTCACTGCGAGCTTGTCTTCGTCTACAATTCGGAGTGATTCCAGCTGATCGCTCCATAAAGAAGCGATATCGATATTTTCTTCCAGCACGGTACTCTGCTCCGTAACATCACAATAGGCATTTAAGACGGAGCCAAGAAGAACCAGTTCTCCCGGTGTTCCCGCTACCGTTACCATATCCGGCTGATAGGATACTGCGGCAACCTCATATCCCGCTGCCGGTTCTCCAACCGTGTGAACCAGTATTTTTACCGTTTTTGTTTTTAACACCGGAATGGTTACTTCTACCTCAGATGCACTCATGGTTACTTTGGAAGCACTGACGAGCTCACCCGCCACGTCATAAATTACCGGCACTCCGGAGCTTTGGGAGTCTTTTGCAATGTCGTCTACATCCACTACCAGAACAACTTCTTTGATTTTGCTTATCTGGGTACTGGAACCGGTCAATGTAATCATATTTGGACTCGCTACCATATCTCCAATGACATAGCCTTCCTTTGCCTGTCCAGTTGTGGAAATTTTGATGCGGAAATCTTTACTAATGGAATCTTCCAGGCGAAGCTTCATCACCTGATTCATTCCACGGACAATTTCTACCTCTCGCTCATTATATCCTTGTATGGCAACATCAATCGGAACAGCATCGGTTACCGATATTTTTTCAAAATCAGCCACGGCTGCAATATCATTTTTGGTCAGTTTATCACAGATGGAACGCCTTGCCTGCACTACAACAGAAATCGTATCGCCTTCTACTACTTCCGGAATTTTGTCCTTTTCAATTAGGGAGTCCTCATTGATAATGGTAACCGGAATATCTTCAAAGGTTTTGGTTTCTACCGGATCCTGAGAATTGATAACTACCAGCCAGAGCAATGCAGCAAGTCCAACAGATAACAGTTTCAGGCTTAAATTATGTGTGATCTTTTCTTTCAGCTTTCCGAATGGTAACTTCCCTAATTGGAATTTTTTTGTCTTTTGTTTTTCCATCTTCGGCTTTCCCACTTTCATTTTCCCACTTTCCTCTCCATTTTTGGATTCCTTTTTTCACTTTGCTTTCCGGCTCCTTGCCTTTTTGAATTTCCTGAAGCTTTGCACGAAGGAAATCACCATCCACATTAAACATCAGGTTTCCTCCCTTTGCAATGGAGACCTTTCCTGTTTCCTCGGAAACAATAATGGTAAAACTGTCAGAAACCTCACTAATACCAACACCGGCACGGTGCCTGGTACCTAAATCCTTACTTAACCGCATATTCTGGGATAATGGCAGATAAGAAGTGGCAGAAACAATTCTGTCACCACGGACAATAACGGCACCATCATGCAATGGTGTGTTATGCTCAAAAATGTTAATCAGCAACTGGCTTGTTACAATGGCATCCAGTAAAATACCGGTCTGTACATATTCCTCCAGCGAAATTTCCTGTTCCAGTACGATTAGTGCACCTGTTTTTGTTTTTGCCAGTTCAAATGCACCTCTTACAAGTTCATTTAAAGTTTCTTGAGAAAAGCGTTCACTTTTTTTATCTTTATTATCTACAAAAATGTCCAACGACAGAATTTTTCTTTGTCCGAGTGTTTCCAGCACACGACGCAGCTCCGGCTGAAATAAAATCAACACCGCAGTAATACCAACGCCAATGGTATTCGTAAACAGCCACAGAATAACATCAAATTTCAGTACCGTTGCCAGAATCCAAATAAGCAAAAGCACAATAAGACCCTTAACAATAACCCATGCCCTGGTTGTCTTAATCCATTTTATGACATAGTAAAACAGCACTGCAATCAGGATGATTTCCACAAAATCCATTGGGCTCATCTTTGGCAGTGAAAGCCATGTTATTAACTTATCCATCATGTTTAAGATGTTATCCATAACTTAACCGTTCCTTATTTTTGTTATTCTTCGTTACTGTTTGCGAGGTGCGTCCGAATCATTATTCTTCCGCTTCCGGCAGCTCCTTAGGCAGTTCTTCTGCCGATTCTTCCTGCGGCTCCTCCTGTCCTGCTTCCGTAAATTCAAAATTATCTTCCGCAGCCGTCAGTTCCTCTTCCGCAGTATCCTCTTCCTCCCCTGAGAAAGTCTGCACCTTTTTTTGAAGCATTGCCACATCAATTTTGGGCACTGCCTTTACATAATAGTAATAATCATCATCCTCAAACTGTACGTTTTCTACGGAGGTGTAATCCAGCACCATGCGGAAAAACTGGGCAATAAACACAAGCAACATGGAAATAACGGTTCCGAGAAACATATCACCGGTGCCTGTATTGATATCCATGCGAAGATTAGCCAGCAAAAATCCGATAATATTCACCAAAGCACCAACGATAATGGTAATTTCAAACACAAATTCGAATCGGAGCTTCCGAAGCAGCCACATAATCAGAATGACTGCCGCAAAAATAGCTGCGGTAATAAACATTTCTTTATGTTTAAACAAACTGTCTACCACGTCAATATACAAAGCAAGTGTGGCATCCAGACTCGTAATGTCCTGACGGGTTGCTGCTTCCTGAATTACCTTGAACACATAGTAAACAATAACACCGCTGACCGTTGGAAAGATTGCAAGAGGTGTTGCAATCATACCAAGCAGAAGAGGAATCAGATACGGCATTTTAAATACAAATAAAATTGGCACCGCAACAACGGCATAGCCGTATTTTCCGGAAAAACGGGCAATAAAGCAGAAAAGCACTGCAAAAATAACTACAACCAGTGCCGCCAGAATCGGAGAAGCACTGTACACCTGTAAAATTGCCAGCATGGCACACATCAGAATCAGTACCACCGGCGGCAGAAATGCGCCAACCGCAGCCAACGCAAGCTCTATTACCACACTTGCAACTTTGGTATTGTAATTAAGAGCAGTATTAATGGTGTGAAATGCCAGGTAAGACAGGATAAACCGGAACACCGGTTCTGTAATCAGCTGGTATTTCCGGAAAAAGCGGCGTGCCATTCCCCTGAACTCTAATAATTTTGTCATAATCTCCATTGCTATTCCTCCATCTTTTCCACAGCGGACGGTACTTCTTCTTCCTGATACATACTGCGCAACAACCGCAACATCCTGAAATATTTTGCCAGCTTTTTACGGGAATAATCATAATACAGGCCATAGCCCACCATGGCAGCCATGACATATACCGTGATTACAATGACATAGATTCCAAGAATGCTTTTTCCAATGCCGACATAATCCAGATTTACTGCTTCTTTAATCAGGTATTCCATCTGATAGGCAATTACCATGGCAAGCACCAGCAGATATCCAATAGTAACTGCAACAATGTTGTGCAGAATTTTTACCCGCACATAATCCCGCCGGAAATATTTTCCCAACCGGATGTCCTCTTTTCCCTCTGTTTTTTCATATATTGCCAGCTTTGTCATCAGCCGGACCTTACGCATATTAACCATGCTGTTCCTTCTTTCATTCCATTTCAGGCAAATTAAAGTTATACATAATTTATGATACCACAATCTTCCACGTTTTCAAAGAGGTTTTTTCACTTTTTGTAACGTATCTCATAATTATTCCGCCATATAGTATTCTTCCCTGTAAAATGCATTTTATGCTTTTTAAGGCAAAACCTCCTGTTTTTGGCAAACTTTGTGCTGATAAACACTACGCCCCCAAAAAGTCAGACTTTTCAGGGGCGCTTTATTTTACAGATGATTTTTTTAAATAACTTCGTTTTTTGTGCTTTATAAAAACTGTATTCCTTTTTTCTTTGCCTGTTCGAGCACCTCATCCGGCCAGATGGATGCCTGAACCTCAGCAATATGTGCTTTATGTAAGAAGAACATACAGATTCTGGACTGACCAATACCGCCGCCCACCGTGTATGGAAGCTCACGGTTTAATACCGCTTTCTGGAACGGAAGGTTGGCACGTTCTTCACAGTCGGCAAGTGCAAGCTGCTCGGCAAGAGAAGCCTCATCCACACGGATTCCCATGGAGGACAGCTCCAGTGCTATATCTAACGTTGGATAATATACCATAATATCGCCGTTTAAGTTCCAGTCATCATAGTCCGGTGCTCTGCCGTCATGCTTTTCGCCAGAAGCAAGTCTGCCGCCAATCTGCATGATGAATACGGCTCCCTTCAGCTTTGCAATATGATATTCTCTTTCCTTTGGCGTGCAGCCCGGATACATGTTTTCCAGCTCCTGTGTTGTAACAAAGGAAATTTCCTCCGGAAGCACTTCCTCAATATATTCGTATTTGTCTGCCATGTAATGCTCTGTTTCACGCAGTGCCGCATACACCTTGCGCACCACATGCTTTAAGGTCTCCACGTTGCGCTCATCGTGCAGGATAATTTTTTCCCAGTCCCACTGGTCAACAAAGATAGAGTGAATATTGTCTGTGTCCTCGTCACGGCGGATGGCGTTCATATCTGTATACAGACCCTCACCATAGGAAAAACCGTATGCCTTTAACGCCTGACGCTTCCATTTTGCCAGAGAATGCACAATTTCCACTTCGGCATCGTTCTGCTCTTTGATTCCAAAGGAAACCGGACGCTCCACACCATTTAAATTATCGTTTAAGCCGGACTCCGGCTTTACAAATAACGGTGCAGATACTCTGGTTAAATTCAGCTTTTTCGCCAGCTGACGTTCAAAGTGATCCTTTACGCTTTTGATTGCTCTCTGGGTTTCTCTGATATCAAGCTCTGATTTATAGCCTTCCGGAATGAAAAACTGCTCCATATAATCCTCCTTACAAGCAAACGGCAAACCTGTTTTGCCTTTGCAGCAGCTTCCGCTTTTTTGCGTCCTGCTGTATTTTTTGGGGTTGCCTTTTATTTTTCGCTTTAATTCGCTAAATTTTATTCATAAGTGTATCAGTTTTTTCCCGAAAGTGCAAGAGAAATTTACATTAATCTGTAACTTTTCCTCCTTAACGTTCCGCTAAAACCCAATAAATTTTTCATTAGACGTGTAAGACTGATGCAGTTTTCTTACAAAATCATAGTCCTTTGCCTCATTATAAAATACCAGTTCGCAAATATTTCCGTGAAAAGACGGACGATACACATCACCACCCAGTATCACCAGATTGACAAAACGGTTGGTTGGTACATTTTCCAGCCGTCCAATGGCTTCTCCGTTGATAAATCCCACGGCAACCTCTGTTTTGGCGTTATAGGTAACAACATAATGATGCCATACGTTTTCACGGAACTGGCAGGCAGCAATATCATACCAACCGTTCACCGACGTGGAATCGCGGAAACGGCAGCAGGAATTTCCTTCCCATGCATAAGGAACTACGGCGCAGAAGCCGTTTTCAAATTTTACGTACAAGGTTGCTGTCCATGCCGTTACCGACTTTGGACGAATCCACATAGAAATGGTGAAACTGTCGTTTACAATAACCTCATTTGGCAGGATTACCGTATTTTCCTCCTGCGCACCACCCGGAAAATACATGGAGCTGCTATCTGAAAAGATGCCCTGACCATAGAAAAATCCGCTGCCGTTTAGTCTTCCCTCCAGACTGCCATCCTCTGACACTAGCGAACCATTCAGACGGAACGTGTAATTGTCTTTGGCATTTCCGATATATTCCTCTGCAAATTCATAAAACTCCTTTAACGGCAGTGGTTTTGCGTAAAAGAAGCCCTGGGCAATCTGACAGCCGCAGCTGATTACAAAATTTACCTGCTCCTTTGTTTCCACACCCTCCGTCACCACATCCATTTTTAAGTCCTTGCACATAGTAATAATATTCCGGAGAACCGTTTTTCCCCGGCTGTCAATGGTGGAGGACTGCAGAAATCCTCGGTCAATTTTTATGGTATCCACCGGAAGGTCTTTTAATAAATACAGTGCGGAGAAACCGGAACCAAAATCGTCAATGGACACAAGGAAGCCCTTTTTCTTTAAGGAATCGACTACCGCAATCAGTTCGTCACTGTCTTTAATAAAGGTGCTCTCTGTCAGTTCAATTTCCAGTTCATTTGCCAAAATACCGTAGCTTTGCGCCATTGCCTCCAGACGCTCCGGAAAGCTTCTGTCATACAGGTGCAGACGGGACATATTAACCGAAACCGGCAGATGCTCGTATTTTCTGCCTTTCCAGGAAGCTTTCAGACGACACACCTGTTCAAAAATATACAAATCCATTTTTTCCACAAAACCGTTTTTTTCAAATAGTTCCATGTACACCTTCGGCAGGCGGACTCCTTCGGTTGGATGCACCCAGCGGGATAGTGCCTCGGCACCGTACAACTCCGAAGTTACCATGTTGACCTTAGGCTGAAAATAAACCTGAAACTCCCCGTTTTTCAGTGCTTCCTGCATCTCCTGCTCCATTTTTTTGTTATTTTCAAACGTAGAAGTCAGCTTGTTGTAAAGCATATAGCGATTTTTACCGTTACATTTTGCCTGATACATTGCCTTGTCACATTTTTCCAGAATATCATCCAGAGGCTGCGTTACCTCCTGGTCGAGAATAATTCCGACACTGATGGAAATCAGCGACAATACGTCTTTACGAAAGTCCATTTCTTTAAAACCTTTCACAAGACGCTCGGCTATTTCCGGAACTTTTTCGGCAGATATTTTTTTGTTTAAAAGAATTGCGAACTCATCACCACCCAGACGGGATACAAAGCCCACGTTTTCCGCCTGCAGAAAATTTGCGATGCAAACTAACAACTGGTCGCCCATATTATGACCGTGAATATCATTGACCTTTTTGAAATTATCCACATCCAGAAACATGGCATGAATTTTGCTGTCCTGCGGCAGATTAAGATAATACTGGTACAAACTTCTCCGGTTTGGTAAATTGGTTAAATAATCCTTCTCCATTTTCATATGTTTTCTCCCCAATAAGCAATGATTTTGCCAGCCTCATCATTCTGTTATTACTTATAGTATAACGGATTTTTCCGCAAAATACAAACAGTTTCTATTTCCTGCACAAAAAATTAATTACTGTCTCCTTAATTTTTCTGATATCCTGGATAAATACGGAACACCTTGTTATCTTACCGCTTTTTATTAAAACCGGACAAAACAAAAACACCGCAACAGCCTTTCGACCATTACGGTGTCTAAAATCTCTTATAAAGTTATGTGTCAGCAGTGTGTCAAATCCACACCTCTGACCTCGCGAACCCTTGAAAACAAAGGGTTTAGTCAAGAGTGTACGGCATCAGTGCAACGTGACGTGCTCTCTTTACTGCTACTGTTAAAGCTCTCTGATGCTTTGCGCAGTTGCCGGTAATTCTGCGAGGAAGGATTTTACCTCTCTCGGATACGTATCTCTTTAACTTGTTTACATCCTTATAATCGATACCTGCGTTTGTCTTATCTGCACAGAAAACGCAAACTTTCTTTCTTCTGCGAACAACGCGTCTCTTCATAGGAGCGTCTGTTCTTTCCGGCTTATCTGTCTTTGTCATAGCCATGGTTATTACCTCCTTATCCAATCGACTGTTCCATTTTAGTTAAATGGTAATTCTTCGTCTATTCCATCTGGAATATTCATGAATCCATCGCCTGCTGCACTTGGTGCCGGTCTCTGCGGAGCCTGATAGGAATAGCTGTTATCGCCACCCTGTGCATTCTTGCTCTCTGCAAATTCGATATCGTCTAATACAACGTCTGTTGTATAAACCTTCTGACCGTCCTTATTTGTGTAGCTGCCTGTCTGAATTCTTCCGGTTACAGCAATTTTCGTACCCTGTCTTAAATACTTTTCGGCAAATTCTGCCTGTCTGCCAAAGCATACACAGCCGATAAAATCCGCTGTCTGCTGGTCAGCACCATCCTGACGTCTGCCACGTCTGTCAACTGCAAGCGTAAATCTTGCAATGGCAAGGTTGTCTCCACTCTGGGAGTAACTGATGTTAGGGTCACGAGTGAGTCTACCCATTAAGATAACTCTGTTCATTAGGAATCCCTCCTATTATTCTGCATCCCGTTTAACGCATAAGAATCTGATGACATTGTCCATAATGCGTACTCTCTGCTCAACTTCCGCTGGAACTGTAGCATCAGCATCGAACTGAATGAAGAAGTAATATGCTTCTTTCATCTTCTGAATTTCGTAAGCCAGTCTCTTCTTACCGCAATCTTCTACGTTTGTTACAACGCCTCCGAATCTTGTAATGAGATTCTTTGCAGCTTCAACGGTAGCTGTCTTTACGTCATCCTCAACTTTTGCATTTACAACTAATGCTAATTCATACTTATTCATAGTTGTGTTGCACCTCCTTTTGGTCTCTGGCCCCTTTCCGTAGAAAAGAGCAAGGAAAATTAACTCGTCACAAAGTAGAATTTTACCATAGCTTTCTTTCTCTGTCAACTATTTTTTTGAATAAAAAGCTACGATTCAGTTCCATAAAGTTCCCCAGATTTGATTGCACAAATCCACGCAGTAGGAATAAGAAAACTCCGCATCCTGACTTCGGATAGCATTCCGACCGGCAAGCTCTTCCGTATATTCTTCCAGTGGATACACGGTAATTCCATTCGGTTTCTTTTCCACATGACACACCACAGCGCATACACCATAATCTGCAATGTATGCCTGTCCTGTTTCGTCCAGTTCAATCGTTACATCTGCCATGCCACCCACCATACGGTTTGCCGTACCCTCTACAGTGCCAGAAGTCCAGTTGACAAAGTTACCAAGGGAATAATATACCAGCATCTGCTCCCCGGTCGCTTCGTTTGTCATCCATTCCACCGGTTCAATCACATGAGGATGCGTGCCCAGAACAAGATCTGCACCATATTCTAAAAAAATCTGCGCCCACTTTTTCTGGTTTTTATCCGGTGTCAGACGATATTCCGTCCCCCAGTGCGGGCACACAATCACAAAATCTGCCTGCTCTCTTGCCTTCTTTAAATCTGCTATTACTTTTTCTTCCTCCAGCATATCTACCGCAAAAGGCATATCCTCCGGCAAGGCAATACCATTAGTGCCATAGGTATAATTTAAAATTGCAATGCGAATGCCTTCTAGCTCCGTAATGTACAATGTTTCCTGTGACTGCGAGCTGTTATGTATTCCAAGCACTGCAATATCCGGATAATTTTCCTGCCAGAAATCCAGACAATTCAGTATTCCCTTTTTCCTTTTGTCCAAGGCGTGATTGGTTGCATGCAGTACCACATCAAATCCTGCTTTTACCAACGCATCTCCGATTTTTTCCGGTGCATTAAACGTTGGATACCCTGAAACTCCAAGAGCTTCGCCGCCGATGATAACCTCCTGATTGACTAATGCCAAATCTGCTGCAGATATTTCTCCCATCAGGTTTTTAAAAACCGCATCATAATTATAACTGCCGTCTTCCTGTCTGCTGTATTCGTGTATTCTTGTGTGAAGCAAAATATCGCCAACCATTGTCAGACGTACCGACGGTTTTGGAGTTGGTTCAGGTGTTGCCGTTGGTTCAGGTGTTGCCGTCGGTTCAGGTGTTGCTGTCGGTTCAGGTGTTGCTGTCGGTTCAGGTGTTGCTGTCGACTCAGGTGTTGCCGTTTCTTCCGGTGTTTTCACCGGTGTTCCTGTTTGTTCCAAGGCTGCCGTGTTTTGAATAACTTTTTCCGATCTGACAAAATTGCAGCCGCAACAAATACAAAACAACAAGCACAGAAAAATTTTTACTTTCTTTGACATTTTTGTTTTCCTTTCCTGCTTTCCTTGTAATATTTTTAATCCTTCTATCCAAGTAAAAAGGACGATGCTCTCTCCCAAAACATCGTCCCTATATCGTTATTATCATATCTTCAAATACCAATCCTTTTAACACTATGCAATATTTAACTTATTTTTTACTATTCTCATATCATTTTCTAAAACATTCACTTTAAGTGCTATCATCTCTCTGTCGCTCTTCATTGTAAGCACTTCTTTCAGATTGCGTGCCAGATCCAGATGTCCTTCTGCTACCACTCTGATATTTTTATTGGATTCATTTTCCAATGTCAGTTCCAGAGAAGAAACTCGTTCTTTTAAATCTGCCATTTCGACTTGCAAGGTGCCTACCTTGACTTTCAGTGTGCTGATATCCGCCTTCACTTCCTGCATCTCAGCCTTCAGCGTGTTTACGTCAGCTTTTACTACGCATACCTTGTCATAGATTTTTTCCATTAATTCACGATTTGTCATTTGATTTCACGCCTTCCATTCCATTACTCATAATCACTCGAACCACTCTGACCAATTCTTATTTATGACACCTGCCATTCTAACATAACCAAACAAAAATTTCCATAAAAAAATTCTAATTATTTCTTTTACCATTTTTTTCGAACCGCAGGACAGTAATTACTTTTTACTGCTGCACGCATTTCCACATAACACCCACAAACACCGCACATACCATTTCTCAAGCTGTCGCATTGAGTACAAATTTCCAGTCGTTTCTCGTACTCTGCCGCCGATGTTTTTATATCCTTATCAATGCGGGAAATATATTCCTGCATAGTGCGGAATAACTCTCCATTGTCAAACTCACGTACCAGACACTTTTTGCAAAATCTCCAGTCATCATTCTGCATCGGCACCGCCTCCCCGAACAATATGGCGTATACTTTTTTCCACCTGCTTTCTTGGAAGCATCACCTGATGTCCACAGCCCATGCATTTTATACGGAAATCTATTCCCACTCGAAGAATTTCCCATTCCTTGCTGCCGCAGGGATGTTGTTTTTTTAATGTGACGATATCACCTATTTGAATATCCATTGTTTCTCCACTCTTTTCATTTTTTGCTCGCTCCGTCCCGCTATGTTCCCTTTTTTTGGAGCATTTGGACGACACCTCAAAAAAATTTTGAGTCTGCTCACTTTGGGAATATTTTAGCACGGCAGCAGCCAAACTGGCAAGCAAAATCTGTTTTGGCGTTTTGCTTGCACGGACTGAGAATACTTTTTCTGAATTATAAAAAAATACTGTTGCATTTTTTGTCCATATGTTGTAGTATTCTTTTATAGATTACACAGTTTTAAAAACCATATTGTGCATTTCAAAGAACTGTGTCTTGAAAGAAAGGGGACTTTATCATGTCAAAAGAGGTTTTTCGCAACAACATTACACATCCAAAAGACCCCGGCAGTGCCATCACGCATTTTATTGGTGTCGTACTGGTTCTCGCTGCCGCCTTCCCACTGCTTTTCTGTGCTGCAAAGGCAGAACCTCCGGTTTACCTGTTCTCTATCTGCGTTTTTGTTATCAGTATGTTTCTGCTGTATTCTGCCAGCACTATCTATCACACGTTCAATCTCTCCGAAAAAGTCAATCGGACACTTCGGAAACTGGACCATATGATGATTTACATACTCATTGCCGGTTCCTACACCCCCATCTGCCTTATTGTCCTGCAAAATGCAGGTGGTTTTTTCCTCTTCTTCCTCGTCTGGGGAATCGCCCTGTTTGGAATACTGCAATGCATTTTCCTAATAAACTGTCCAAAATGGATTTCCTCCCTTTTGTATATTGCCATGGGCTGGATTTGTGTTTTCTCCTTTGGAGATATCCTTGCTCTTTTGGATAAAAGTGCTTTTTTCTGGCTTTTGACAGGAGGCATCATTTATACGGTTGGCGGCATAATTTATGCCTGCAAATTTTCTGTGTTTAACCAGCTGCATAAAAATTTTGGCTCCCATGAAGTTTTTCACTGTTTTGTCCTCGCCGGCAGTATGTGTCACTTCATAACCATGTTTTGCTTATTATAAATATCCACAATTGCCATTCCTTTGTAACTTCTTCTTGATTTCTGCATATACTATAAATGAGCTGGTACATAATCATCTCCATTTCTGAGCGTTCTTGTCGCAAGGAGGCAAAAGAAACGAAACTTCTTAAAAAATTTCGCACAAGCGAATTTTGTCTGCCATCAGGGTTTATTGCTTCACACAAATCCTGATTTCCAAGTGACTCATCGCAGGGAGGTTTTTCTTCCACAGCTGTCTTAATTTTTCTTACCAGAAAAAAAGCGGTCGGCTCACCTCACATATCCCACCTGCTGCCATGCAGCAACTGAAACTGTACCAGCTTTACCGACCGCTTTTTCATATATTTTGATTTTCTGCTTCCTCTTACCTTAAAAGCCTATTCACAAACGGCAATCCTGCTCTTGTTTTACTGCAACGCAAGCCGTTTTCACATTACTGCTCCCTCAAAAGTTCTGCAGGATTAATGCTTGTTTCTCCTTCTATTACCTGAAAATACACATTTGGACCTTCTACCACAAAATATCTGGTTGGCTCCGCAACCGTGCCAATGCATTCACCGGCTTCAACCACATCGCCTTCCTTCAGATTTTCCAACTTTAACTGTCCATAAACAAGACTCGTATTGCTACCCAGTGCCAGCGTTACCGTTGTACCGGTACGGTAGTTTTCATCTATTGACGTTACTACCCCCTTCGCTGCCGCTTTTACCTCGGTTCCGGCTGCCGCCGAAAGCACCATTGCATCACTTGTTCCAAATTGATCCAGTGTATGATAATACACGCCATGATCCGGACTGTAAGGAATAACTACTTTGCCGGAAACCGGCCATAAAAGCCCTGCAGATTTGTCAAAATTTAACTGCTCTGCAATTAACTGCGGGCTTAATACTTCCGTCTGGGACGGCTGCTCAGCTACTTCCTGATTTTCTGCTACCCGGGACGGCTGCTCCGGCAGTTCTGCTTTTGGCTGTTCGGCTACTTCTGAAGGATTTTTTTCCTCAGGCTCTTTGATTTCTTCAGGCTGTTTTGCCACCTCTTCGTTACCCTTTTCCCCAGATTCAGACACCTTTGGAGTATCTTTGTCATTTCCTGCCTGTATCTCCGGATTTTGAACCTCTGGCGGATTATCCGGATTGTCCACCGTCTGATTACCTCCCGGCTGATCCGTCTCATTCAAATCTACCAGTGATTCCGATGGATTTTCCTCCTTATTTTCTCCTGTACTTAATACACCTACTGTTGCAATTGCCGTGATACAAAAAATCGCCACACCAAACAGTGCCCGTTTTCTGAAAACATCACTTATCTTCACATGAACCCCTGCCTTTCTATTTATCATTCAGTTTTAGTTTTTCCGAATGACAAAAATTTATACAGGGAGTTTTATTCTCCATTCATATTATTTGCTTTTTCCGAAAAAAAGAAGAAGGTTTAAAACCTTCTTCTATTATGTCATATTCTGTTCCGTCTTTTGCCAAACTACTTTAAATTGATGCTGTATGTAACTTCGTTTACAACATAGTAAGCCTTGTTATCCTCCGGCTTAACATAAATTTTTGCATCAGCCATATCCTTTACCTTATTGCCCATAGCAACCCAGTCAGCCTTTATAGCCTTTACAATTTCGTCAGCGTTGAAACTCTCGCCAGCACATTCAAAAAATAAATTCTTTAACATTTTCTGTCTCCTTTTTTCAATTGACTCTAATTACAGGTTTTTGTGAACGTGCAAAATTATAGCATAGGCAAAATAAAGTTGCAAGGTATAAAATGCACAAAAAACGAGGATTTTCAGACCAAAAATGGCGCAATTTAACAAAAAGTTTTTCCGTTTTTCTTTACCTGAACCTTCTCTAAGTGCCAGATATCCTGAACATACTCTTCGATGGTTCTGTCCGATGAGAATTTGCCACTCTTTGCAATGTTGATAAGTGCGGACTTTGCCCAGCCCTTTTCATCACGGTACTTTTCTTCAATCTTCTTCTGTGCCTCTGCATAGGATACGAAATCCTTAAGGATGAAGTACTGGTCTGCACGCTCATAGCCGTTAGACTCCAACAGAGAGTTATAAAGCTCGCGGAACAGCTCGGTATTTTCCGGCGAATAGGTTCCGTCAATGAGTTGTGTCATTGCCATGCGAATGTCCGTATTTGTGTTGTAAATTGCCTTTGGATTGTATTCTCCATTGTGCTCGTACGCAATTACTTCATCCGCAGAAAGACCAAAAATAACCTCATTTTCTGCACCGGCCTCTTCTACGATTTCCACATTGGCACCATCCATGGTTCCTAAAGTGATAGCACCGTTTAACATAAACTTCATGTTGCCTGTTCCGGAAGCTTCCTTACTTGCCGTGGAAATCTGCTCAGAAACATCTGCTGCCGCAAAAATCAGCTCCGCATTGGATACACGATAGTTTTCAATGAATACTACCTTTATCTTTCCATTGATGGAAGCATCATTATTGATAACATCACCTACACTGTTAATCAGCTTGATGATAGCCTTTGCACGACGGTAGCCCGCAGATGCCTTTGCACCAAAAATAAAGGTTCTTGGATAGAACGGCATATCCGGATTTTTCTTAATTTCATTATAGAGATACATAATGTGCAGGATGTTTAAGAACTGTCTCTTGTACTCATGAAGACGCTTTACCTGTACATCAAAGATAGAACGAGGGTCTACATCAACGCCGTTATGCTTTTTGATGTAGTTCGCCAGTCTTACCTTGTTCTGGTACTTGATATTCTGGATATCTGCCAGTGCCTTGTCATCATCCGCATAAACCAGCAGTTTTTCCAAATGAGACAGGTTCGTAATCCAGTCATCCCCAATCTTGTCGGTAATCCATCCTGCTAACAGTGGATTTCCGTGAAGCAGGAATCTTCTCTGGGTAATACCATTTGTCTTATTATTGAATTTTTCCGGCCACAGTTCATAGAAGTCCTTTAACTGTTCTTTCTTTAAAATTTCTGTATGAAGTGCCGCAACACCGTTGACAGAAAAGCCTGCCACGATTGCCAGATTAGCCATGCGCACCTGACCGTCATAAACGATTGCCATTTTCTCTACCTTATTGTAGTCATTCGGATATTTCTCCTGTAAAAGAATCAGGAAACGGCGGTTAATTTCTTCTACAATCTGATAAATACGAGGAAGCAGTCTGGAGAACAGCTCTAATGGCCACTTTTCCAAAGCTTCTGCCATAATGGTATGATTTGTATAAGCACAACATTTGCTTGTTACTTCCCACGCTTCATCCCAGGTCAGATAATAATCATCCAGAAGAATGCGCATCAACTCCGCTACCGTTACCGTCGGATGGGTATCGTTTAACTGGAAGCATACCTTTTCATGCAGCTTACGGATATCGTCATGTGTTTCCATATACTTGGATACGGCACGCTGGATGCTGGCAGATACAAAGAAGTACTGCTGCTTTAATCGAAGCTCCTTACCTGCATAATGATTATCGTTTGGATACAGAACCTCGGTAATCGTCTTTGCCAGATTTTCCTGCTCTACGGATTTCTGGTAATCACCCTTGTCAAAGTGCTCCAGATTGAAATCATTGATAGCCTCTGCATCCCAGATACGCAAGGTGTTTACAATGCCGTTGCCATAGCCAATAACCGGAATATCATAAGGGATTGCCATAACGGAGCTGTAATTTTCCTGTACAAAGTGGTCTTTTCCGTTCTCAGCACGCACCATCTTTACATAACCGCCGAATTTAACCTCTACAGCATATTCTGCACGCTTGATTTCAAATGGATTGCCGTGCTTTAACCAGTCATCCGGCTTTTCTACCTGAAAGCCATCCTGAATTGCCTGTTTGAACATACCGTACTTATAACGGATACCACAGCCATACGCAGGATAACCCAGAGAAGAAAGGGAATCCAAAAAACAGGCTGCCAGACGTCCGAGACCGCCGTTGCCAAGTGCTGCATCCGGTTCTTCATCCTCAAGTGTATCCAAATCAAATCCGATTTCCTCCAGCACTTCTGCAACAACCTTCTGTGCTTTCATGTTGATAATGTTGTTGCCAAGGGCACGACCCATTAAAAATTCCATGGAAAGATAATAAACCGTCTTTACATCTTCCTTTTCGTAAGTTTTGTGTGTATCCATCCACATATCAATGATATAATCCTTTAATGCGTAGGATACTGCCTGGAATAACTGCTGCCTGGACGCTTCTTCAATGTCCTTGCGGTACAGCATTCTCATGTTGCCTGCAATTTTCTGCTTGAACTCTTTCTTTGTGATTTCCATACTTAACTCTCCATTCCGGAACACTTTTTTGCATGACTGCCCACAGTCTTTTGCAGACAGCCATACAAAACACAATGTTTCCTGCTTTTTACATTTTTTTCTTCACTCCAATGGTGATATCCTCACCATTTAAATTCCATTCCTTTGCGATACCGTCCATTGCTCCGGTAACCACTTCGTCTGCAAGAACAACCGACTTGATTTCAGCCTCGTTCTTCTTCATCAGTGCTTCTAACTTCGGATTGCCGTTTACATAAACCACAATGTGATCCATCACTTCAAAGCCGGAATCCTTTCTCATGGTCTGAACCTTGGAAATTAACTCTCTGACAAAGCCTTCCTCAATCAGTTCCTCTGTTAAATTCGTATCCAGCACTACGGTAATGCCGTGGTCGGAATCCGATACATAACCTTCCTTCTGTGCTGCTTCGATGAGTAAGTCCTCGGTTGCCAGCTCCTCTTCCACGCCATCTACCAAAACGGTAACCTTGCCGGTTTCGTTTAAGGAATCCATGGCAGCGTTGCCGTCCAGACTGTTCAGCACTTCCTTTAAGGCATTTAAGCGGCTGCCAAAACGTCTGCCGAGCGTCTTTAACTGCGGCTTGAACGTATAAGAAGTGAAGGAACGTACATCATCGGTAAAATCAACTTTCTTAACGTTCAGCTCATCTGCCACAATATCACGGAAGAACTCTGGAAGCTCCTGCTCTGCCTTCACATACATCTGAGCCAGTGGCTGACGCTGCTTTAAGTTTGCATCGTTACGGCAGGCACGGCCAAGTACGACAATCTGTAATACTTCTTCCATTTCCTGCTCTAACTTTTTATCAATCCATGCTTCTTCCACGGTTGGGAAATCGCATAAATGAACGCTTTCCGGTGCGGAGGAGTCCAGACTGCACACAAGGTTGCGGTAAATGTCCTCTGTCATAAACGGAATCATTGGGGCAGCAGTCTTGGAAATGGTAACCAGTGCCGTATACAGCGTCATGTAAGCATTAATCTTATCCTGCTCCATGCCCTTTGCCCAGAAACGTTCTCTGCCGCGGCGCACATACCAGTTGCTCATTTCATCTACGAAATCCTGAAGTGCTCTTGCAGCTTCCGGAATGCGATAATTGTCAAGATTTTCATCCACCGCCTTGACTGTAGAGTGGAGTCTGGACAACAGCCACTTATCCATTACGGATAATTTATCATATTCCAGTGTATATTTTGTTGCATCAAATTCATCAATATTTGCATAAAGTACAAAAAATGCATAGGTATTCCACAGCGTACCCATGAATTTACGCTGCCCCTCCTGTACTGCCTTGCCGTGGAAACGGTTTGGAAGCCATGGAGCGGAGTTGATGTAGAAATACCAGCGGATAGCGTCCGCACCGTAAGTCTGTAAAGCATCAAACGGGTCAACCGCATTTCCCTTACTCTTACTCATCTTCTGACCATTTTCGTCCTGTACATGACCAAGCACGATGACATTTTCATACGGAGCCTTGTTAAACAAAAGCGTGGACTCTGCCATCAGGGAATGGAACCAGCCTCTGGTCTGGTCAACTGCCTCGGAAATAAACTGTGCCGGGAACTGCTGCTCAAACAGCTCCTTATTTTCAAATGGGTAATGATGCTGTGCAAACGGCATGGCACCGGAGTCAAACCAGCAATCCAGTACCTCCGGCACACGAATCATCTTCTTTCCGCATTCCGGGCAGTTTAACGTGATTTCATCAATATATGGGCGATGGAATTCCACGGTCTTTGCCTTTTCATCGCCGCTCATTTTAAACAGCTCTTCACGGCTTCCGACACAGTGCTTATAACCGCATTCACATTCCCAGATATTTAACGGAGTGCCCCAGTAACGGTTTCTGGAAATTGCCCAGTCCTGAATGTTCTCTAACCAGTTGCCGAAACGTCCTTTTCCGATAGATTCCGGAATCCAGTTTACGGTGTTGTTGTTGCGGATTAAGTCATCCTTTACTGCGGTTTCCTTGATGTACCAGGACTCTCTTGCGTAGTAGATGAGAGGCGTGTCACATCTCCAGCAGTGCGGATAGCTGTGTTCAAATTTTGGAGCTTCAAACAGTAAATTCTTTTCTGCCAGATCCTTTAATACCATTGGATCAGCATCCTTGACAAACACACCGGCATAAGCAGTTTCTGCAGTCATCTCACCCTTGCCGTCTACGAGCTGGACAAACGGAAGATCATAATTTCTGCCGACCTTGGCATCATCTTCACCAAACGCAGGAGCAATGTGTACCACACCGGTACCGTCTGTTAATGTGACATAACCGTCGCAGGTAACGTAATGTGCTTTCTTGCCCTGCTTTGCAATCGTCTCATTGGCAAAGTCAAATAACGGCTCATATTCCTTATATTCCAATTCCTTACCGGTGTATCTTTCTAAAATTCCATATGCCGGCTGTGCCTGGATCCCCTTTTCCTTGTCTTCCTTTACGGCAAGCTTTGAAAGCACGGTATTGCAAAGAGCTTCTGCCATGTAATAAGTAAAGCCGTCTGCCGCCTTTACCTTGACATAGGATTCGTCCGGATTGACACAAAGTGCCACGTTGGATGGCAATGTCCACGGCGTTGTGGTCCATGCCAGGATGTAAGCATCCTCCCCTTTTACCTTAAAACGGGCAATTGCGGAGCGTTCCTTGACATCCTTGTAACCCTGTGCCACCTCGGCAGAGGAAAGCGGAGTACCACAGCGTGGGCAGTAAGGAACAATCTTAAATCCCTTATAGAGCAGCCCCTTATCCCAAATCTGACGGAGTGCCCACCATTCCGACTCGATATAATTATCGTGATAGGTTACATATGGATTTTCCATATCTGCCCAGAAACCAACAGTGCCGGAGAAATCCTCCCACATGCCCTTGTACTTCCAGACACTTTCTTTACATTTGTCGATAAACGGCTCCAGACCATATGCTTCAATCTGGTCCTTGCCGTTGATGCCAAGAAGCTTTTCGACTTCAATTTCTACCGGAAGTCCATGGGTGTCCCAGCCTGCCTTACGAGGCACCATATAGCCCTTCATGGTACGGTATCTTGGAATCATATCCTTGATAACACGAGTCAGCACATGACCGATGTGCGGCTTACCGTTTGCCGTAGGCGGTCCGTCATAAAAGGTATAGGTTTCGCCCTGTTTTCTTGCTTCCATACTTTTTTCGAAAATGCCTTCTTCTTTCCAGAAGAGTTCTACGGCTTTTTCCCTGTCCACAAAGTTCATGCTTGCATCAACTTTCTTGTACATAACAATCCTCCTTGTTTTCACGGAGTGAAAATGCCCGCCCGCTTTTGCGAACAGAGGATTTTCCTCCTTGTGAAATTCACACTACATTATAAGAAAAGGCTCTCTCCTGTGCAAACAGGACGAAGAGCCTTACCATTCGTTATACCACCCATTCGCATACGAAATTTTGCATTCCATAAAGCACCGGTATTACAAAGCTTTGTAAGAAAGCCTCCGGACACTCCACCTTACGCAAAATCTGATATGATATCCATATAACGGTGGAACCCGGCACAGCCTACTAAAGTGATTTGCTATGTTCCAAACAACACGTTTCAAACAACTCACACCGTTTCGACCTGCGACTCAGAAGGGATATTCGTCGCTTTGTACTTGCCGCCGGCTCCCACTCTCCCGGCTTCGCTGCGCCTTTCCAGAAGCGATTACTGTCTTCCTCATTGTCTTTTACTTTTTCCATATTATAACGAAAATTCTCGAAAGTCAACGGAAATTTTAAAATTCTCTTCTTTTCCTGCAATATAAATTTATTTCTTTTTTTATTTGTACATTTGATATTATTGTGCTATAATGCATAAACAGTAAATTACACAATTTAAAAATAGAGAAAAGAAGTGAGGAATATAATGTTAAAAAAGAAGACGATTTTTCTTATGATGATATTAAGTGCATCCGTATGTGGTCTCTGCAGCTGCTCCAAACCGAACCAGGCGCAGGCAAACATTCCTTCAAAAACGCCAGGAATCTCGGAGGCAGCAACACCTACTCCACTCATCACCGAAGAAAACAACAACCAGACTTCCCCGGCCACTACCGTGCCGCCAACTACCGTGCCGCCAACTACCGTGCCGCCAACTACCGTGCCGCCAACTACCAATTCGCCAACAGCAACTCCGACTCCTACCGCAACCCCTACCCCAACGCCGACACCTACCCCGATTCCTACGGTACCGCCGGCTCCGGTTGCTGTAAACACAGATACCACTACCATTGATTTTATCATTAATCGCGACTATCCTCTGACAGAAAGCTACAAACCAGATGACCTGACAGCTCCGGACATTCCGTTTTCTTTCAGCAGCAAAACTCTAGATAAACGCAAATTAAAAAAGGTTGCTGCCAAAGCATTAGAGGAGCTTTACAATGCTGCCCTAATGGAAGAGGGTTTGAAAATTTACGGTGTTTCCGGCTACCGCTCCTATGACCGTCAATATGAAATTTACGGCAGCAAGCTGGCAGAATACTATTTAGGAACCCGTTCCTCGATTTTTTACATTAACCTGTATTCTGCAGCTCCCGGTAACAGTGAACACCAGACCGGACTTGCGATTGACGTATCCTGTGCCTCTGTAAATTACGGACTGGTAGAACGCTTTGCAAACACTGCCGAAGGCATCTGGTTGAAGGAAAACTGCTGGCGTTTTGGATTTATCCTACGCTATCCGAAAGATAAGGAAGATATTACCGGCTATGCTTACGAACCGTGGCACATCCGTTATGTCGGCGTACCTCTTGCTTATTATCTGTACACAAATAACCTGACTCTGGAGGAATATTATGGTGTTCCTGCAAGCCAGACGCTGTCGGAGCTGGAGGATCGTCCATTAATCAGTACAACAACCAACCGATTTTATCAGCTGTATGCTGCCACCGCCGGTTCCGAAGTTCTTTACAAGGAGGACGGTTCCATCTGGCTTTCCGAAACAACCGGACTTCCTCATTTGAAAGAACTCATCCGCGACAAGGAAGGCAACATCATTCGTCTGGATGGTACTCCGTTTTATATTGAACCGGTATATGATGCCGATGGTCAGTACGTTTTTGACGCAGTAGGCAATCTCTGCTATACCAAGCCATATTTCGACGCAGACGGCAATCTCTGGCTGGATTACAACAGTTCCCCTGTTTACCTGCAGCCGCTTTGGAATGCAGACGGTACCCTTGCTGCTAACGCAGACGGCAATCTGCTTTACACCGAACCGCTCAAGGACAGCTTCGGCATAGAGGTTGTTTCTGAAGACGGTTTACTGACGCTCAAGGTTCCTGTGCGTGATGATGCCGGTGAACTGACATACTACGCAGACGGCACGGTTGTCTTTTACGAGCCATATGTCAACCCGGAAACTGGAGAATTCCTGACGGATGATGTCACCGGAGAGCTCTTATTCCCTTACCAGTACTATGACGTTCCGCACAACACTCTTCCTTTGCCGAAGGAAGAGGCTTTTCCTGAAGATTTCTGGAATACGGATAATTCTTATGATGACCTTTTTGACAATGATTTCTGGAATGCTGACACGCCTTTTTTAGATGACGTGCCGGAAACCGGCTCAGATACTACAGAGGAAACAGGAGGCTTCTTTGAATGAGAACCATTTTATTGTTTTTACTTTTAGCCCTATTTTTTATTATAACCCTTCCGGTTTACCTTGTGCTTTCGCTGCTCCGCAAAAAGCACCGCCGCCTTTCCTCTGCAATTGCACAGAAAATTATACAGGTCGGCTTTAAAATTGTAACCATTCCCGCCGGAATGAAACGAGTTGTGCTTGGTGTTGAAAATGTGCCAAAAGATACCGCTGTTCTGTATGTTTCAAACCACCGTGGTCTAGCAGACGTTCCGATGGCATATATTACCGTCCCAAACCTTATGGGCTTTGTTGCCAAAATTGAAATAAAAAAGGTTCCTTTCTTAAGCTGGTGGATGAAGCTGGTAAACTGCCTGTTTTTAGACCGTGACGATATGCGTGCCGGCATGAAAATGATACTGGACGGTATTGATAACATCAAGCAGGGATATTCCGTCTTTATTGCTCCGGAGGGCACCAGAAACCACGAAAAAGAACTGCTTCCGTTTAAAGAAGGTTCCTTAAAAATAGCGGATAAAACAAATTGTCCGATTATCCCGGTAGCCATTTCCGGCACGGATGATGTCTTCGAAAAGTCTGCTCCATGGATAAAAAGTGCTGTCTGTGTAATTGAATACGGCAAGCCGATTTATCCCGACCAGCTCACCAAGGAAGAACGCAAGACGATGGGTGCCCACTGCCGTGATGTGATTACCGAAATGCTGAAAGGACATGAGCAATATCTTTAATAATCCGGAAATTCAAAGAACTTTTGGCTTGCATTTTATTGGATTATTTTATACAATTATGATACTTCGGATTGTCAGCAGCTTTTACATAAGCAGCTGAAATCTACCGATGATTACACTTATTAAAAAGGAGAACCACTATGGAAACATGGATGATTGTTACATTAGTTATTGTTTTGGTTATTGTTGCCGCACTGGTTGCATTATACATCTTTGGCAGCAAAATGCAGAAAAAGCAGGAAAAAGCGCAGGCCGATATGATGATTGGAGCGCAGACCTATTCCATTCTTGTCATTGACAAAAAGAAGATGAAGCTGAAAGAAGCCGGATTTCCAAATGTCGTGCTGGAACAGACACCAAAGTACTTGCGTAACTCCAAGGTGCCGGTTGTAAAAGCAAAAATCGGCCCAAAGGTTATGTCTTTAATGTGTGAACCAAAAGTTTTCGACCTAATTCCTGTCAAAAAGGAAGTTAAGGCTGTAATGAACGGCATCTACATCATTGATGTAAAAGGGATGCGCAGTGGTCTGGCAGAAAAGCCGGAAAAATTGAGTTTTATGCAGAAAGTAAAGGCAAAGCTGGCTAAAAAGTAACTTTATGGTAAAATAAGGTAAGCAAATATGATTTACACATATAGCTATTTATTTTATATACCAATCACGTTGATATTCGGTAGTTTACTAACCTTTTACGGCATTAAATCAAAAAAAGAGTATCCCTATTTCCTCTGTGTTATAGGAGCCTTATTGTATGTTAATATGGCTGTCAAAATAGCTGTATTTCCTCTGATTGTAGTAAATATACCGGGATTCGATATCTCCCATAATATTAACTGGCGTATCGGCATCCAGGGAGCCGGATGGAAGCATTATTTATTAAATGTTTTACTGACATTTCCTATTGGTTTTGGTATGCAATTTATTTTCGATACCACGATGATAAAAAGAATTTTTTTATGTGTAGTATGTGGACTTAGTTTCGAATTATGTCAATTAGCATTATTACTCACAATTAAGCCACTCAACGTTGTATTTGATGTGAATGACTTAATTAGCAATGCTGCGGGTGTTCTGATAGGATTATTGCTCATACAGGCGATTAATCTGACCGTAAGAAAAATTAAAAAACCATGTAAAAATTCCATACTTACTTATTTTTTCACAGTTTGCCAGCGTTCATGAATGCTGTTTCATGCAAAATACTGACAGAAGCCTCCGCACACTGTCAGTGTTTTGCATAGTGAAGACAAATCTAAATCAGATTGTTCTCTTTCATAAACTTCAACAAATATTCCGCAAATTTCTTCTGGGTAGCTTCCGTTGGATGCCAATCGGCACCAATACCATCCACATCGCCGTTTTGTAAGAAAGCTTCTTTGAAAAACACCTTTCTGTCGCCAAAAGCGTTGACACGTTCCACTGCCTCTGCTACAAGTTCATTTGTTTCAGTACGCATCAAACCCACGGTACACAAAATCACGGCAGCCGGATTTACCTCACGGATTTCCCGTAAAAACTTCACATAACCATTGACAAAGGCACGATCTCTGGCGGGAATGTTGCGGGTGTAACTTCCGTCGTTGGTGCCCAGATTGATAATCATCAGCTGCGGCTGATAAGCTGCAAAGTCTCTCAGGATATAGTCTTTTCTGTTTTTGCCACGGCGAAGGTCTGCGGAAAAATCCTCATACCGGTATAATTCCGGCATCAATGCTTCATCATTGCGCGGTTCGTTGACCGTTTCCTCCACATAGTGGGAAATAATACCGTTGCCGCTCCAGGAAATCAGGGAAAACTCCGCATTCAATGCTCTGGCAATGCGGCAGCCGTATGCGTTCCACGGATTTTCCTGTGCCGTTGTAAACGTATCTTTGTCAACAATTCCCTCTATGCCATAACCACAGGTGATGGAATCCCCAATTACTTCTATTTTCAATTTCTTTTCCGGTGGCGGCAAAAGAAGCTCCCCTTCCACGTTGACAGAGGCAATGCCGACTGCACCAAACGCCGCTTCGGAATATTTCATAATACGAAGTGTTATTTTCTGAGGCTGTTCACTCTCAAATAAAACAACTCTCTCTCTTTCCTTCGTAAGCTGAAAACGCTTTGCCGGCTCTTCGGCTCCGTTTACAAACACCGCTACCCAGGCACGATGAATGTCCGGCCAGTCTAGACGGTCTGTTATAAATTCTGCTTCCGCTTTTGTTCCGCGAAACGAAAATTCTACAAAGGAAGCAGAATAACCAAGGTATAATGCTCCCTCCTGCCAGGTTGCCCTTCCGGACAGACGATACGCCTTTTTGTTTTTTAACAGATTCATCTTTTTGTATACTCCTTTACTTCAATATCCAGTTCGCATTCTGACATATGCGTTCCATTGATTTCCAGATCGTAACACAAAGCAACGGATAGCTGTTGCTCCTCCTCGGTCAGCCGGATGTGCTTTGTCGTCATACCCAGCATCAGCTCACCATAAGGGGTTACATAGCAGGTATACTGCTTCTGCCCCTTTACAAAAATCATCTGTGTGGCAACGCTGCCCTGCTTTGTCATTTCAAGCGAATCTCCGGTAATTTTAATCCGGTTTTTTGTAATGTTTCCATCCTCATCTGCTTCTTCGTAAGAAAGATAATGTGTATCTGCTTTTCTTAAATAAGTTCCGGCACTGATAACCTCCACCGGCTCATCTTCACTGACTGACCGCTGTAAGCCCCGCACCGTTATTACAACGTTTTTTTTCATTCTGTTCCTTTCCCATCATCCGCCTGTACTGTTTTCCGTTTTTTATGCTCCACAGTTTCCGGCAGGGGTAACCTGCTCGCATTATTCCAGACATTTCACCGCAACATCCTCAACCTCCAGATGGTCACACGGCAAAATAGAATTTGCAATCCGGCGGAACTTTTCTGCACCATCACTGACAAAAAAACGGTGAACCGGTGCCGTGTCTCTTTCGCATAACAGGTGATTATCCTCCAACACATAGCAAAGCTCTCTTGCTGTTTCGTATGCCGGATTTACAAGAGTAACCTCCGGTCCCATCACCTCACCAAGCATAGTGCGGAGCAGCGGATAATGCGTACAACCAAGCACCAGCGTATCCACCTGCTTTTCCTTCAGCTCCCTCAGATAACGTTCTGCCACCAGCCTTGTGACCTCATCATTCAGCCACCCTTCCTCTGCCAGAGGTACAAACAAAGGACACGCTTTGCCGAAAACCTCTACTTCCGGACTGGTCTTTTTTAAAAAGGCTTCATAAATACCGCTGGAAATCGTTCCTTCGGTTGCAATAATGCCAATACGCTTATTTCTGGTTGCCTGTGCTGCCATTTTGGCTCCCGGCTTTACCACGCCGATAAACGGCACATCAAATTCTTCCTTAATGGTCTCCAACGCAAGGGCACTGACGGTGTTGCACGCCACAACAATTGCCTTAACCTTCTGGGACATTAAAAAACGTGCTATCTGTCTGGAGTATGTCGTAACTGTTTCTGCCGATTTACTGCCGTATGGCACTCTTGCCGTGTCTCCGTAATACACAATGGACTCTTTCGGCAATGCCTTCATAATTTCTTTTACAACGGTCAGACCGCCAACGCCTGAATCAAATACTCCAATCGGGCTTTCCAACCACACCGGCTGTTCTGCTTTCTCCATATTCTGCCTCCCCTTACAGATTGATTTCGCGCACATGGGCAAGCTCCAGCAGGCGATTTATTAATGCCGGCTTATCCATACCCTTAGCTCCCCACAGCATCGGATACATACTGATGGAGGTAAAGCCCGGCATAGTATTGATTTCATTGAAAATCACGCAGTTTGTTCCATGCTCCAAAAAGAAATCCACACGGGATAAGCCCTGACCGTCCACTGCCTTAAAAATTTTTACGGCTGCCTGGCGGATTTCTTCTTCCTTCCCTTCCGGAAGTTCCGGTGAAATTACGGTTTTGGACTCTGCATTGTGATACTTTGCTTCATAATCATAAAATTCTGCGGCTGCCAACACTTCTCCGATTCCGGAAGCCTGCACTTTTCCATCTCCCAAAACCGCACATTCCAGCTCTCTGCCGGAAATCGTTTCTTCCACTAAAATTTTGCGGTCATGCTTTGCCGCCTCAAAAAGGCCTGCTGCCAATTCTTCACGGTTTGCTGCCTTGGACACACCACGGGAGGAACCCGCATTGGAGGGCTTGATAAATACGGGGTAGCCAAGCTTTTCTTCAATTTTTTCATATACCGCAGTGTCGTTGATTTCCTCCTTATGCACCGCCACATACCTTGCCTGACGAATACCAAGTGTGTCAACAATTACTTTTGTATACAGCTTATCCATGGAAACTGCAGAAGCCAACACCCCACAGCCCACATAAGGAATGCCTGCCAGTTCAAACAGTCCCTGTACCGTTCCGTCTTCTCCGTTCAATCCGTGAAGTACCGGAAATGCCACGTCAATCCGAACTTTTCTTGATTCTCCGTTTTCCAGTATATATAATGCCTTTTCTGTTGTATCCGGGGATAACACTGCCTGTTTCCGGCTGTTACTCCAACTGCCATCCTTTATTTCTTCCAGGGTTTCCGCAAGCACCCAGCGCCCTTCCTTTGTAATGCCTACAGCATAAATTTCATATGCCTCTTTATCCATATTGGAAATGACGGTAGCTGCAGATACACAGGATACCTCATGCTCCGAAGACCTTCCGCCAAACAATACTAAAACATTTTTCCTGCTCATATTTCCTCCATCTGCCTCACAAGGCAATTATTTTAATCCGGCTGCCCTGCAACATGGCATACTTTCACAGCTTACTTCCTATTCTACTCTTTTTTATGCGCTAATTCAATGAGAAATACAAATCTTTTAATAGGAAATTGCGATTTTCTATTACATAAAAACACTCCGCTTTGGATGTGCACTCGTGCGAAAAGAAAATAGTTGCACTTAGCGAGGTTTAGAAAAGTAACTGAATAAAAACTTTCTTTCCGGTTTATACTCCGGATAAGAACTTATTACAGAAAGGACATTTCCCATGAAAGAACGAATTATTGCTGCCTTCTTATTATGCCTTGCCGGTCTTACCATTTTTGCAATTGCCACAAAGCTTCCCAAAAAAGAATATGCACGGCCCGCCACTGATTTTTCCGAAGCCCCGAAAAACGATTCTTCTGCTGCCTCTTCTGGCAGCTCCCCACAGGCTCCGGCTGTTTCGTCCGAGGTTATCCGGCTACATATTCTGGCAGCCAGTGACAGTGACCGTGACCAGAACATCAAGCTTGCCCTGCGTGACTTTCTGCTTCCTTATCTGAATGCTGCAACCATAGATAGCAGGACAAAAACGGATGCCATGGAAGCCCTCACCAGGCAGTGCCAATTTTTCACCACTCTTTTAAATAACGCACTGGCACAGTACGCAGTTGACTATACGGCTAACGTTACAATAGAACGCATCTATTTTCCCATCCGCATATACGGCAGCCAAACCTATCTTTCCAAAGATGCCGTAATTTTTCCTCCGGGGTATTATGACAGCGTCCAGGTCGTCCTCGGAAGCGGAGAAGGACATAACTGGTGGTGCCTTGCCTACCCGTCCCTCTGCTTTCTGGATTCTGCCTACGAATACGTTCCGAAGGATTCCGCATCATACCGTCTGAAGCTCGGAACGGTGGAGCATTCTATACTGAAAAAGCTTTTTTATGAGGCTCCGGAAGAAGAGAAGGAAATTTCCGTTTATTTCGACAGCAAGCTGTATGAACTGTGGAAGCTTATGCTGGACAAATTGCACCTTGTCAAAAGATAAGCCGCTTGCTGGATTTTCAATATACCAACTGATGTACTAGGCAAATTCTTATTTTTATGATATAGTACTTTATGTACTCCCGGAATACTTCTTTCAGAAAATTTCAAGAGTACGCTTCTCAAACAAGGAGGACACACGTTATGGATCAGCTTACTATTTATGCCAATGCCAAAATAAATCTGGCACTCGATGTCTTAAACAGAAGACCGGATGGCTATCACACCGTCCGTATGATTATGCAGTCTTTATCCCTCTGCGATACCCTGACATTGTGCCGCCAGCCAAAGTCCGGCATTACACTGCTCGCCCGAAATGCCGAACAGTTTCCGGATGTCACCTGGGACAGTCACAATCTGATATACAAGGCTGCAAAGCTTTTTATGGACACCTTTCACCTGGAAGAAGGGGTGCAGATTATTGTCAATAAGCAAATTCCGTCTGCGGCAGGACTTGCCGGAGGCAGCTCGGATGCTGCTGCCACTTTAAAAGGACTGAATCGGCTGTTTGAAGTAAATGCCTCCATGGAAAGGCTGCAACAGCTCGGTGTCCAGCTCGGTGCGGATATTCCTTATTGCATCCGGCTTGGCACTGCCCTCTCGGAAGGAATTGGTGAAGTATTGACTCCTTTACCTCCGGCACCGGCACTTTACTGTGTCCTCATAAAGCCCTCTGCCGCTGTTTCCACCAAATACGTTTACGAGCATCTTCCTCTTGCCACGGCTTCCCACCCTGACATAGATGCCGCCTTGTCTGCCATCGAAACAGGAAGCATTTCAAAGCTCTGTGCAAACCTAAACAATATTCTGGAACCGGTTGCAAGGGAGCTTTGTCCGGAGGTAGAAGACATCGAATGCCGGCTGATGGAGCTTGGAGCATTAGGCACCTGCATGAGCGGCAGCGGTCCAACCGTGTTTGGTCTGTTTGACAATGAAAACGATTCCAGAGAGGCTGTGGAATATTTTTCCGATCACGGATATGCAAACCGTTCCTTCGCCGCAAAATTCTACCAGCCATAGTACATTGGTTTCTTAATCACTGGAAGAAATGGACAGGTATTTGGCTCCGTTAATTAAAAACTGATGTACAAGATTCATTTTTTACAGAACTGCGCCGATATAACTATTAGATGTTCCATTACAGAGTACATCAAAAACTAAGGAGGATTTGATATGGATATCGCTGGAATCTCTCAGGCAATGACTGCCACTTACGAAACCACAAAAGGCGTCAAAGACCCGGATAAGAAAAACACAGAATACACCACTGGCTCTTCCCTTGCGGAAGGTGCAGCGGCTGAATATGAAAAATCAGAAATAACCGAAAAAAAACAGACAGCCAAATATGACACTACCACTATTGAAAAAATGAAAGCAGAGGCAGATCAGAAAACTGCTCAGTTGCGTTCTTTAGTAGAAAAAATGCTCTTAAAACAAGGGCAGAAGTTTACCACTCTTGCGGACGCACTGGATATGGTGAAGGACGGAACTATCTCCGTTGATGATGAAACTGCAAAGGAAGCAGCAAAAGAAATCGCAGACGATGGCTACTGGGGTGTAGAACAAACCTCCGAACGTCTCTTTTCCTTTGCCAAGGCTCTTGCCGGAAATGATCCAACCAAAGCAGACTCCATGCTGGAGGCATTGCAAAAAGGCTTCGATGAAGCCGGAAAAAGCTGGGGCGGTGAGCTCCCGGACATTTGTCAGAAAACCCTGGAAGCAGCCAAAAAGAAATTGACCGACTGGTGCGATGGTGTTTCTGACAGCACCCAAAATACAGATGATTTTTCCGATTAATCACTCGTTTCCTTCAAAAGGAAGCTGTGTCATCAGTCCTCTGGTGTCACAGCTTCCTTTCCTTTCTGCCTGCTGAAAAAATCCATTAAAACAGCAACAGCATTTTTCCGGCAGGAATCATTTCCTCTTCCAGATGATTTTGTTCAGCCACGGCATCCGGCGACACATGAAACCGCTTGCCAACCGACCACAAATTATCACCCTCTTCACTACGATAGCCAATCATACTGTGCCTGTTTTTCAGCTCTTCCTCCGAAAACGGTACAAACTCTGCTTCGGTCATCATATACTGCGTTTCATTGCAGAATACAATCGTCTGGAAATTCACTTCCGCTTTCCATTCAATTTCATCACTCCGATATAACTGGAACGAAGCATCGGTCACCAGCGGCGAAACATGATAGGTACAGGCGGCATTGATACCCTTTACTTCCATATCCTGCTCAAACGGTACAAAAAATTTCACGCCAAGATACGGCTTTTCGTCCGAGCCGGTAATCAGAAGAACTTTAAATTCCAGCATTCCTTCCAGATGAAGCATGCTTTCCTTTATCATAACCTGTTCCAGATGCGGCTCACAGCTTCCATAAGAAATCTGCATCGGCGTTACTCCAAGCTCCGGAAGCGTATAGGTTCCAAAAAAGCTTCCCATGCTCTGGTTTTTCAAAAGAAGATGCGGAATCAGCTCATCGCTGCCCTGTAACTTCACATTTCCTTCCACGGAATATACATCCTCTAGTACCGGAAGCTCTTTTTCCTCATAAAGCTTCATGTCAAGCTCCAATACCGCTTCTGCCTCCAGAATACGCTCTTCGCCGTCCTCATCCGGCTTTACACTGATATTTTCCTGCACCACAGTAAAGGAAATATCCTCAATCATATCCGGCCGTGCTCCGGACAAATCAAACCGCACGGTAAACGGAAGCTTTGCCTCAAAAAACTCCGGGGTATCCTTTAATCCGGTGCCCTGGTATACAACAAACAGATTCATGTTTCCCTTGACGGATAATTCTTCCTCCATCACTCTGCTTTCGGTCAGAGTAAGGTGCATTTCCCGATAAATAATATCACCAATGTTTGGCCGGGAAGATGGCAGCACCACTTCTTCTTTTATCCGGATGGTATCACGCTTTACCCCAGCAAGATTTGTAAAATTGATATCCTTTGTGCGGGCAAACAGCCCATTTCCTTCTGCCTCCGTAACAACAACCTCATCCTGAACCACTTCGCTGACTGCTTTTACCGTAATCAGTGCCTTTATGTTGATTTTCCGGGAATGAACCATAGTGGCAGTAATATCCTCGAGCTCAGTCCGTATTGTCATATCTGGACAGTCCTCCTGTTCCATATGAAACATTTCATCAAACGGTAGCTCAGTTTCCACACCATAAATTTTATTGTCCTCCTCAGCAATGTAAAGTACGTCGGCAAGTAGCACTCCCCGGATATGTAATCTTCCTCCGCTGCATTTTTTCTCCAGCATGCGGATACGTCCGTTTTCGCGGACAATCATCCGGACATCCGGTTTTACATCCGGCACATTAAAATCATCATCCAGTGTAAACGAATTGGTCTGACAAAGCATTCCCACCCGATGGATATTTTCTTTTTTTAACTCCATCTTCTGCTCTCCTTTCTCTTACTGAAACAAAACGTCCAAATCCCTGCTTTGAATTTTTATGACAAGATACGGATAAGTTTCCACCTGCAGCACCGGTTCATTCTTTGCCGGGCCTAACAGCTCCGTTGCAAATACAATTCCCTCTGCTGCCTCATAAAGCTCCAGCACACGAACACTGTAACCGCTGGTTTTCTGCGTCCCATACCCTTTGGCAATATACAGATAGCCCTCAGTTTCATAAGTCATCTGAAACGCATCCTTCTGTTTTTCCTTCATTTTTACCAACAGTTCCTCCGGAAGCTCTCCTTCCTCCTGAACCGTATATTCTACATCCTTTATCTTTTCCGGTTTTTCCTTCTTCGTCATGCAGCCGGAAAAAAACACAGCCAGAAGAACAAGAAGCAGAACTATCACCCGTTTTCTTTTCATCTTATACCCGGTAATCACGTTTTGTTATCAATGTATGAAAGAATTTTTCTGTTTATGACAGAAAATGGTTCTGTCATAAACAACTTACGCACAAGTGGCAAAGCCATTTGCGACTCCAAATTTCTGAATACAGCGAATCACTCTTATTTATTGCACCACAAATCGTCCTCGTCTTTTGGATAATTTTCGCCGTACCAGACATGCTTGCACGACCAGCAGCCGTTATCTTTCCCGGATGTCCAAAAAGCTCCCAGATCATCTGAATGGCACGGAACATATTCCGGCCGCTCAATTGCAGGAACGGTGCAGCCCGGAGCATGTTCATTCATCTTCATACTCGTCGAACCGCACATCTGGCATACGTACTTCGAACAGACATGCCACCATGCCGACTTTTTTACCCATTTTCCTCCAGCAACCTGTTCCAGTTCCTCATCACTCAGCTTTTTTCCCATCGTCAAATCTTTGATTTCCATGATTTTTCCACCTCTCATGCAAATTTGCAATCATTTATCACACCACATATCGTTCTCGTTTTTCGGATAATTTTCGCCGTACCAGACATGCTTGCACGACCAGCAGCCGTTCTTCATCAAAGCCAAAACTTTGTTTGTAGAATCACATATATTGCTTTCGCAAATAATCGCTGGAACCGGACAGTCTGGAGCATGGTTTGCTCTTGACTGCCCCATCGAACCGCAACTCTGACATACGTACTTATCACAGCAATACCAAGCACTCGTACGCTTCCCTTTTCCTCCGGCAACCTGTTCCAGTTCCTCATCACTCAGCCTTTTGCCCATCGTCAAATCTTTGATTTCCATAAATGTTTCCTCCTTATTTCATGATTGGCCCAGGTCTGCCTGGTCTTTTTTTATCATCCGGCATGCCGTAATCAGGATTTTCGTCCGTGCCGCCTGTAACCTTCTCCATGTCCTGCTCCTCCAGCTTTCTGCCGTTTTCTGTTTTGTCGTTCTTCATGTTTTAAGCACTCCTTTCTTTTTCGTTTAATTCATACCCTATAACCGAGCCTGCAATTTCTCCATCAATACATTTCTTAAATATAATTTTATCCGCTTTGACTGCTTCAATTCATATCTATCTGCTGCCGTGCCACAAGCTCGGCAAAAAAACCGTTTTTCTCAATCAACTCATCATATGTGCCGTCCTCGATAATTTTACCGCCATCCAACACCAGAATTCGGTCGCAGCGGCGAATGGTAGACAGGCGGTGTGCAATTACAATACGCGTGCATTTCAGCCGGTCTAACGCTTCGGAAACCTTTTTCTGTGTCAGATTGTCCAAGGCAGAGGTTGCTTCGTCGAGCAGCAGAATCTTCGGTTTTGGTGCAACAGCACGCGCAATCATCAGTCGCTGCCGCTGGCCGCCGGAGATACCACCCGAGCCTTCGGAAATAATTGTGTGCATTCCCATCGGCATACGGCGAATATCCTCTGCGATGTCGGCAATTTCCGCCGCCTCCCACGCCTCTTGTTGCGTCAACTGCGGTGCAGAAATGACGATATTGGAATAAATGTCACCCTGAAACAGTTTTCCGTTCTGCATTACCGCACCAATGCGTCGGCGCAGCGATTTCAGATCTATGCGCTCCAAATCCGTGCCGTCGTAGTAAATCGCACCCTTTTGCGGCTTTTCAAATCCCAACAACAGCCGCATCAGCGTTGATTTTCCGCAGCCGGTCTTTCCGACAATTGCCACATACTGCCCCGGCCGGATTTTGACAGACAGGTTATCTAACACCAACGGCATCGTTTCCTTATAGCGGAACGAAACGTTGTTTAGTTCGATGCCGCCTGAGAGCCGTGTCACAACCTGCTTTTCCTCGGTGATTTCCGGCACGGTATCCAAAAACGGCTTTACCATTTCCATAACCGGCTTAATCTGTGCAAAGGTCAGTGCCATGCCTGCCAGGGACATAAACGCACCGCTGACCATGCCGTAAGCAGTATGAAAAGCATAATAATCTGCCACAGAAATTCCCGACTTTACCGCCAGTGCATACATCACCATCGTTCCCATCAGAGAAATTGCCAGACTGATGACAGAATTGAGCTTCAGAAACATTGGTGGATCATAGCGCAGCTTTGCACCACGGGCGTACAGCTCTGCCCACCTGGCAAAAGCACGTTTTTCTGCACCGGCAAGCTTGATTTTCTGAATGCCGCTGATAAGTGCATAGGTCATACCGCTTTCGTTGCTGCCCAGCTCCATATTCTGCTTACTGATATGCATTTGTACAAAGGAAGAAACCAGTGTAAACACAAGTGTCAGCAGCGTCAGAAGTAGTGACGGCACAACCAGCATCGGTGCGTAATGGAAAATCTGTCCAATGTAAATCAAGGAGAACAGTGAGGTCAGACCGGTTGACAGCACTGCGGATACTAACATATTACACAGTGACTGCACCTGCGATATGCGGCTGGAAAGTTCACCCGCACTGTACTGTTTGAAAAAGTCTGCAGGTAGTGAGAGGACACGCATCATGGTCGCAGACTGAACATAAATACTCATTTTTGTGTCAATGCGCATACGAATCATTCCATGCACTGTGGAAATCAGCAGGCTACTCAGTGAAACGGAAACCGTAAACACTGCAATAGCAATCAGCAACTGTATACTGCCGGACGGAAGTACCTGTGACAGCAGCAGGTTGCTCAGCTTCGGTGAAAGCATTCCAATCAACGATACGGCAAACGCCGCCAGCACGGTCAGTACCAAATCGGACGGAGAAAGCATTTCTATTATGTAACGCATCATACTCGCAATGCTCAGTTTTTTCAGCGGAAACGGCTTGTAAAAGGCAATCGCTTCCTCGTCAAACAGCTGTGCCGTCTTTCGGTTTATTTTTTTTCGTTTTCCTGTTTCCGGGTCGAGATAGCTATATCCCGCCAGTCCGGTTGGAATAAGTGCCACTGGGCAATTGTCAGTTTTCCGCACGCCAAGCATTGCACCAACGGCATCTTTGTACCAGCCGCGTTCCAGCTTCACTGTCCGCCGCATAATCCCATAGGGGCGAAGTAGATATTCCAGCTGTTCGTCGAAATCCTTGATGCTGCCATGTACTTTGCGCCCTTTCGCATGGTAAAAATGCAGGATTTCATCCATCGCATCATGTGCGGCAGCATTCTTGTTACGCAGAGCTGCGCCAAACCGCTCTCCCATCACGGCGGATGCCATATCTGCAAAGGCCGCAGCGAAAACCTCATCATCATTCTGCTTGCGTTGACGGATTTGTTCGTCAAACCATCCCAATGTTTTCGCCTCCTTTATGCGCTTGTAATCAATTGGGTATACGCACCGTTGCGCGCCATCAGCTGTTCGTGTGTGCCGCGTTCCAGCACCTTTCCGTTGTCCATAACGATAATTTCGTCACAATCGCGGATGGTGGAAAGCCGGTGTGCCACCACAATACAGGTAATTCCACGGTCTTTAATTGACTGCACCACTTCAAATTCGGTCTTTGCATCCAGTGCAGACGTTGCCTCATCCAAAATGATGATGGTCGGATCCTGTGCCAGCACGCGCGCAATTTCCATTCGTTGCCGCTGCCCGCCGGAGAAATCCTTTCCGCCCTCCGTAATACGGTACTGGTAGCCACCCTCCCGCTGCATGATGTCCTCGTGCAAATGTGCATCACGCGCCGCCATAATCATTTCAAAATCCTCAATGGAATCGTCCCACATTTTTATGTTGTTTGCAATGGTGTCCTCAAAAAGAATAATATCCTGATCCACCACGGCCAACGAACCGGTAAACACGCTTCGGTCAATCTGTCCGATTGGCTTGCCGTCAAACAAAATTTCGCCGCTCCACGGTCGGTACAGACCGGAAATCAGTTTGGAAAGCGTCGATTTACCGCACCCGGATGCACCGACAAAAGCAACGCTGCTTCCCGCATTAAGCGTGAGGTTAAAGTCTTCTATCAAGGGCTGTGCAAGGTGGGAATAGCCAAAGGTCACATTTTTCATTTTCAGCGAACCGGTAAGCTTGTCGTATTCCTCCGGTGCATCCGCTGTGCTGTCCGGTTGGACATCCATCGGATAGCTCATCACATCTTCCACGCGCTCCATTTCCGTACGCATTTCCTGCAGCGTCTGTCCCGCAGAGATTAATGACATCGCCGGGGCTGTAAACGAAGAAAGAAAGCCCTGAAATGCCATAATCATACCAACAGTAAATGTTCCACTCATCGTCAGATATACGCCTGTCATCAGCACTACTGTGCTGCAAAGCGTGCTAACCATCGACGGAAGCAGCCCCAGCACCTGATTCAGGCGTTGATAACGTGCCTTCTGCGTGTTGACTGCGGCCTGATACCCTGCCCATTTTTCAAAAAAGCCATTTTCTGCACCGCTGGCTTTAATCGTTTCAATCATTTCGATGCCGGCTACGGTTGTTCCGGATAATTTTCCTGCATCACGCATCTGCACCCGCGTAATGTTGATTCTTTTTTTGGAAATCATGCATGACAACAGGAAGTTGATAAATACGGATGTCAGTCCAAGCAGCGTCAGCGGGACACTGTAGCGGAGCATGACAACCAAATAAAACACCATCATAATTGCGTTGAGTACAAGCGGTGCGAAGGTGTCAATCATTGAGGAAGCAATGCCGGCATTAGACGACTGCCGGCTCTGGATGTCACCTGCCATCCGCTGTGAGAAGAACTCCATAGGCAGACGCAGCACACGCCACATAAACGAGCTTGTGCCGACGATGTCCATTTTTCCCTGCAGCTTCCGTGCATAAACTGCCTGCATCCACGCAAGAACCAGCTGGACACCGCTCAGTCCTGCCAGCGCAATTAAAAATCCGGTAAGCCACTGTGGTGTTTCGTGCGTCAGCAGGCGGTCAAGAAATATCCGTGTAAACGCAGGATTGATAATACCAATCAGTGAGCCAATCAGTGTCGTCAGCACCATAAAGGCAAATACCGCCCCTGTACCACGCAGGGTTTTCCTTGCATAACTCATCATGGAGCGCGGTTTTCCTCCGGGCTCGAAGCTCTCCGATGGTTCAAACAGGATGCATACACCGGTGAACGATTCATCAAATATTTTCATCGGAACCTCATACGTTCCTTTGGCAGGGTCGTTGAGCACTGCCTTATTCCCCCGAAATCCGTCCAGCACAACAAAGTGGTTGAAATTCCAGTGGATGATACATGGGAACGTGCCACTGCTGCGCAGTTCTTCCGGCTCAAAGCGGTAACCGCTTGCGTTCAAGCCGTAGCTTCTTGCTGCACGTAGGACATTGCGTGCGTTTGAACCGTCACGCGATACGCCGCAGTCATAGCGCACCTGCTCTAACGGCACCCATTTGTCGTAATATGCCAAAATCATCGTCAGGCAGGCTGCGCCGCATTCCAGTGCCTCCAACTGCATAACAACCGGAACCCTTGCGACTTTCCCACGCAACGTTTTTTTGCTCTGTTTGCTCATACGTCACCTCATCCAAACACAAAAGACATTGGCGTTTCACGCCGCATAATAAGGCAAAGTGAATAAATACCATCTTCCAACTGCGATGCCGACACCGTAACCACATAAACACGTGTGTTTGCAGAAAACATTCCCTCCGGCAGCATTTGTGCGTTTTCTGCCTCAGAAAAGGCAACAGAAAAGGCAGAAATCTCCGTGACAGGATACTCGTTTCCGTCAATGGAAACAAGCGCACTTTCTGTCAGTTTGGAAATGTCCGCCTCCGTAAGGTAGCATGTCAGTTTTCCGTCACGGCATACGCCTAAGGTATCCAACCGTGTATCCAAATGCCCAAAAATCCCCCAGACACATACGCCAATCAGTAAAATAACGATTGCCGCAAGCACCATCCACACACCAGGATTTACCACACGGATATAATCGTTTAGCTGTTCCGGCGAGTTGACCCGATCCATACTTTTTTTTCGAAAAATTTCATTCATAACCTGGTACATTCCTTCCTGTTTTAATGTGGAAAATATTATTATTATTATACCATGTGACCGCATAAAAAGCAACGCATATTCATGGTGTCTGTCCTCCGTTTTTCGCCGGGGAGGCTGCCCTCCGGGAGGATTTTCTCTTGTTCTTTTTTGGTATCTATGCTATAATTATTTAAATTGAAAGAAGCAAAGGAGACCTATCATGGAACTGAATTCCGTTTTGCAGGGCACTTCCCTGACGCTCGCCATTCAAGGCCGCATCGACACCACAACCGCCCCTCAGCTGGAAGCCGAGCTGCGTCGGTCCGTTTCGGGTATCACGCGGCTGTATCTGGACTTCACAGAAGTGGAATACATATCCTCTGCCGGACTGCGCGTGCTTCTGTCGGCGCAAAAAGTAATGAACCGTCAGGGTGAACTGGTGGTCGGTCATGTCAACGAAGCCGTTATGGATGTTTTTGAGGTTACCGGATTCTCGGACATTCTGACGATTGAATAACGACATATGAGGTAACGAATTATGCATTTAAAGCGAGATAATTTTACTGGGCGTATGTTTCGTCGGCTGTGGTGGCCAGCCATGCTTTCCTCGCTTGGCTGGGCACTGAGTGACATGGCTGATGCCGTTGTCGTTGGTCAACGGCTCGGCACGGTCGGCCTTGCTGCCATCGGACTGATTCTCCCGGTATATATGATTAACTGTATCTTTGCACACGGTTTCGGTATTGGCGGTTCGGTGCGCTACGCACGCCTGCTCGGCCAGGGAAAGCCTGACGAGGCGGTTGCCGCTTTTCACGGTGTGCTTACCATGTCTCTTATTTTCTCCTGTGCAACTGCCGTGCTCGGCAACCTCTTTATGACATCATTGCTGGCATTGCTCGGCACCACAATGGAGGATGGTGCACTTTTCTATGCCACGCGGGATTATCTTCGCATTTTGGTCTCATCCACACCGCTTTTTTACCTGTCTAACATTCTTAATTACTATCTGCGCAACGATGACAGTGAACGTCTGGCAGGCTTTGGCTCCGTCACAGGCAATTTATGCGACATTGCGATGAATGTCCTCTTTGTAATCGTATTGGACCTTGGCACATGCGGTGCGGCACTTTCCACCGCACTCGGTCAGATTATCACCATCTGCATTTATCTGCCCGGATTTTTCAACCGCCACACACTGTCTTTCGCTTTGCCAAAGCGCAGCTGGATCAAGTCTTCTATATCTGCACTCTGTTCCGGTCTGGCAACTTCCATACAGTATCTTTATCAGATGGTGTTTTTCCTAATCTGCAACAATCTGCTCCTTCGTCTCGGTGGGGAGAATGCCGTCGCAGTTTTCGACGTACTGCAAAATACTTCCTATCTGATTTTGTATCTGTTTGAGGGAACAGGGAATGCCATGCAGCCCATCCTTTCGACGTATCAGGGAGAACATAACCACACCGGTAAAAAAACCGCCATTCGTTTTGGATTTATCAGTGGTCTGTGCGCCGGCGGCGTGCTGATTGCGTTCGTAATGCTGTATCCATGCGGAATGTGCCGGTTGTTCGGCATTGCGGGCACACAGACGGAAAGCCTTGTGCACACCGCCCTGCACCTGTATGCAATTGCAGCACCGTTCGCCGGCATCAACATTCTGCTGTGCAACTACCATCAGGCCTGTGAAAACGAACGACCGTCCTTTGTTCTGGAAACACTGCGCGGTGTAGTTCTGCTCATTCCCCTGACTTTCTTTTGCTATCGGCTCGGACTGAACCGTTTCTGGCTGCTGTTTGTGCTGACAGAGAGTGGCTCCCTTGCCGTTTTCCTGCTGCTGCACCTGAGCGGACGATTCCGCACGACGCAGTGGGAACCGGAACACCTTTTCCAGCGCACCGTCTTAAGCAATGCCGAGGACGTGGTCGATGTCAGTCATGCACTGGAAGCCTTCTGTGAGGAACATGGTGCCACACCTCGTCAGCAAATGATTGCCACCATGACCGTGGAGGAAATCGGCATGGCAATTTTGAAGCACGGCTTTTGCGGTAATGCCGATGGCTGCATCCAGTTTACCGCTTTTCTGACCGACGAGGGTCTGCTCGAGCTACACCTGCGCGATGATGCCATCACGTTCAACCCCTTTGATATGCACACCGAAAAAGCCGGAAAGGACGGCAATGTCGATATGGACGGTGTAGGCGTGCTGTTCATCCGTAAGCGTGCGCAGGATTTCCGTTACCGACGTTATCAGGGCTTTAACAGCCTTGTCATCCGCATTTGAGGAATAAAGATATGAAACTGGTATATTTTGGAAGTGATGTTTTTCTCTCCTGTTTTGAATATTTTCTGCGTGAGCACGAAATTCTGGCATTGTACACCTATCACAACGACGAGGATTATTTTTCCGAGTATGCAATCGTAGAACAGGCAAAGTGCAACGGCATTCCCGTGCATTACGAGGACATCACAAAGGAGCGAATCTGCCAATATTTTAATGATGAGGGTTGTGAACTTCTGTTTCTCGCAGAATACGACCGTATTCTGCCCATCCCGGACGAACTTGCAAATTTCCGCGGCATCAACACGCACTCTTCCCTGCTCCCGCAGGGGCGCAGCTATTATCCGATTGAATCGGCAATGGCACTTGCGCTTGCACGCACAGGCGTAACCATGCATAAAATCACCTCCAAGGTGGATTGCGGTGATATCCTCGCACAGCGCACCATCCCCATCACCGACGACATGGACAGCATCGACCTGTATCTGCTCTGTGCCGCACAGGCACGCAAAATGCTGAAACCTCTGATGGCGCAGTTGGACGTGCTATGGAACTCATCATGTGCACAGGAAACACATCAACCATATTGGTACCGCCCCGAACAAAATGCACGAACCATCCTCCACCATATGACACGGCAAAAGGCACAGGAGCTTTTCCGCTGCTACAATGCCATGACCTGCCTGCAGGCCAGCAACCAATGGTACTATGTAACCGCAATGGAAAGTGGGTGTGCACCCATTGCCGAGGAGGTTCGTTTTCTCGAACCCACCCTTCTTTTGTATCGTGTGAAAGACGGACATTTGCGACTTCACGTCCGCCTTGCGAAAGGAGATCTGATATGAAAAACTGGAACATTCGCCTGCAGCCAAAGCTGCTGCTCGGACTTGTCACAATGGCAGCCATCCTCATTCTGACGCTTGCACCCGCCATTTCACAACTCTACCGCGTCCGCATGGAAGAATATTACTCTGCGCTTGCGTTTAATCAGGCCTCCATCGCCGCAGAGTTAATCGACGGTGACCGCATTGAGGCATACTACCATTCCGGTGAAAAGGATGCCTATTACGAGCAAATCCGGCTTTATCTTCAAAATGTGCGTGAGAAAATGGGGCTGAAATACTTTTATGTCGTCGTTCCCGAGGACAATGTGATGGTATACATCTGGGACACAGGCAGCGACGGTGACGGCGGAGTCTGCGAGCTGGGTGACACGGATGCCTATTACGGCGGAGGCAATCAGCTGATGCATGCGGCTTTTGCCGTAGATGCCGAGCAGAACATCCTCATCACCAACAACGAGGAATACGGCTATCTTGCCTCTGCTTATGTTGCCATTGTCAACAGTGCCGGCGTCCCTGTGGCTCTTTCCAGCGTAGACATTTCCATGGATATGATTAACGAACAAATTTGTCAGTTTTTAGTGCTGACGCTCTGCATCACGCTCGGCGTTTTGCTTATATCCGTTCCGGCTTATTATTACTATATACGCCGAATTCTGATTCTTCCCCTGCGTACACTGCACCGTGCTGCCATTGGTCTGGTGGAAAACGACATAGAGCAGCTTGACACGTTCCACATTGATGTTCACACCGGTGACGAATTGCAGGAACTGGCACATTCTTTCAACTTTATGGTGGAAGAGCTCAACGCCTATATCCGCAATCTCAGTCACGTCACCGCAGAAAAAGAGAGAATCGGTGCCGAATTGGATGTTGCACGACACATCCAGGCATCCATGCTCCCATGTCTGTTTCCTGCTTTTCCGGAGCGTCATGCGTTCGACATTCACGCCTCCATGACTCCTGCGAGAGAAGTTGGCGGCGATTTTTATGATTTCTTCCTGATTGATGACGACCATCTGGGCATTGTCATCGCAGATGTGTCCGGCAAAGGCGTTCCTGCTGCACTGTTCATGATGATTGCCAAAACACTGCTCAAATCGGCCATGTTAAGCGGTCTTTCTCCAAGTGCGGTTTTGGAAAAGGTAAACGGCCAGCTTTGCGAAAACAACGATGCAGGAATGTTTGTCACCGTATGGCTGGGCATTTTGGAAATTTCCACAGGAAAAATGCACTGTGCCAACGCAGGGCATGAATACCCTGCCATCATGCGCAAAGACGGAGCCTTTTCGCTCTACAAAGACCGCCACGGCTTCGTGCTCGGCGGATTGGAAAGTGCGCATTACCGGGAATATGAGTTACTGCTCAATGCCGGTGACCGTCTGTTTGTCTACACCGATGGTGTGCCCGAAGCCACCAACTGCAATAATACTCTCTACGGAACTGAACGGATGCTTGCCGCCCTTAACGCAGACACCTATGTCACCTGCCGCAACCTGATTGATGCCGTACAGCGTGATGTAAATGCTTTTACCGGACAGGTCGACCAATTTGACGATATTACCATGCTTTGCATCGAGATTCGAGCCGTTTCTTCCGGCATGAAGAAAATACGCATTACCCCTTCTCTGGAACAGCTTCCTGCCGCAACGGCTTTCTTTGAAGAACAGCTTCACGCCGTGGGAGCTTCCGCAAAAACAGTTGCACAAATTAACGTCGCCGTTGACGAAATATTTTCCAACATTGCCCATTACAGCGGTGCAACACTGGCAACACTTGGTTGTGAAATCTATGAAGGCTGCATCACGCTCCGTTTTTCAGACAACGGCCGCCCTTACGATCCAACCGAGCGACCGGCTCCTGATACGACTTTGCCTGCCGAAGAACGCGAGCTTGGCGGATTGGGCATTTTTATGGTCATTAAAACCATGGACAGCGTCAACTATGCGTACAAAGACGGACTGAACATTCTCACCCTCGTCAAGCACCTGAAATAAGCACCACACCGCAAAAGAACCATGATGAAAAACCATACTTCAAAAGAAAAAGAGCTGGTGTTCCGGTATTTCCGCCGTAGCACCAGCTCTTAACGCTTTTATCTGATTCCGTAATGCTCTAATACATAGTCCATATCCTTATCGCCTCTGCCGGACAGATTGATAAGCACCGAACCATGATCCATGGTCTTTGCAAGCTTCATACCGTAAGCCACCGCATGAGAGCTCTCAATCGCAGGAATAATTCCCTCCAGCCGGGAAAGCTTAAAGAAAGCATCTATCGTTTCATCATCATTGATTACATCATATTTTACCCTGCCAATATCCTTTAAGAAAGCATGCTCCGGGCCGGAGGATGGATAATCCAAACCGCTTGCTACCGAGTATACCGGAGCCGGGTCGCCGTTTTCATCCTTTAACATAATGCTGTTAAAACCGTGCATAATGCCTTCCGTGCCATATTTTAAGCTTGCTGCATGGTCGCCCAGCTTTTCCCCGCGTCCAAGCGGCTCAATGCCGTAAATTTCTACCGGATCGTTTAAAAAGCCTGCAAACAGTCCTGCCGCATTGGAACCGCCGCCTACGCAGGCAACAATTGCCGTTGGCAGGTGTCCGGTCATGTCGATAAACTGGTCTCTGGCTTCAATGCCGACCACGCTCTGGAAATCACGCACCATCATTGGAAACGGATGCGGGCCAAGTACGGAGCCGATACAGTAAATGGCATCCTTGTACTCCTTGCTGTAAGCATCAAAGGCGGCATCTACGGCTTCTTTTAGTGCCTGAAGACCATGCGTTACTTCGATGACATTTGCACCTAAAATTTTCATTCTGGCTACATTTGGTGCCTGTTTTTTTATGTCAACAGCACCCATATAAATATCGCATTCCAGACCAAAGTACGCCGCTGCGGTAGCAAGTGCCACACCGTGCTGTCCGGCACCAGTTTCTGCAATGACTTTTTTCTTGCCCATATACTTGGCAAGCAGTGCCTCACCCATGCAGTGGTTTAATTTATGTGCACCGGAATGGTTTAAATCCTCTCTCTTTGCATACAGCTGAACCTTGCCGCCCAGAGCATCCGAAAGACGCTCCAAATGGGAAACCGGCGTTGGTCTGCCCTGAAATTCCTTACGGATACGACGCAGCTCTGCAATAAATTTACGGGACTGGCAGATAGAAAAATAAGCTTCTGTGATTTCGTCCATGGCTGCCTTCAGCTTCGGCTCAATGTAAGCTCCACCGTACTTACCGAAATAACCATTCACATCTGGATAATTGTTAAAATAGGTTTCAAAATCAACGTTGTTGCACTTCATAGCTGTTTCCTCCTTAAAATAAAATGATACGTTTTCCGCAGATTCCGGAGAAAATTTTGAAATAAAAAAACTCCCGTCCACTGCGATTATTTCGCGGGACAAGAGTAAACTCCTGCGGTGCCACCCGTATTGATAGTAAAACTACCCTCCTTATGCATACGTCCGTTGCCGGATAATATGCCGATTTTGTTAACGAAGTTTCGACTCCGGCTTCCCTACCTTCCATGGAATGCAATGATTTTGCTACCAATGGATGTTCAGGTTGCCCTCCAAAGCCCATTCGCTCTGACCACTCATGCGGCAGTTCCACCATTCTGCTGCTCTCTGAACCGGTGCTGTCAAAGGTACTTGCTCTTTGTCATAGGTTTTATTGCTTTGTTACTTTAATTAACCAAAGTAATTGTATGGTTATGTTATACCACACAATTACTTCCCTGTCAACCGTTTTCTGCAAAAAAAACGGAACAACTATACGGTCATATTATATTTTTGAGCAAACAGCTCAATGCTTTCTTTTAAAAGCCGCAGCTGTTCCTTTAAATAAAATTCATCTTCATACAGTGCAAAATGCACACATGCCCGCACAAAAGTGAAAATCATCGGCCGCACCACAGTTTCCGGAAGACCGATAGTAACGGCAACCTTTCTGGCATACTCGGCATATCTTTCATTGACACCTGAAAAAAATTTCTTGCCGTATTCACGATATTTTGGATGAGTGTACACCTGATACATCAGACGGTATTTTTTTCCATGCTTTTCTGCCGTCCAATATGGGGCCTCGTTTAAAAAGTGCTCCAGCTCTTCCATATTTTTCGGCGCAATCTGCATAAATTCATCCTCTACCTTGCTCATACAATATTCGGTGGAGTCCACAATCAGCTCATCTATATTTTCAAAATAGGTGTACAGCATATTTGTTGTGCAATCGCTATATTGTGCCAGTGTTCTGATTCCGGTTCCCTGCAGACCATACTCTGCAAAACAGTTAAAGCACCCCACCATTAGATTTTCTCTTTTCCTGTTCCACTGTTCTTTTGTATAATTTGCCATTTTTTCCTCCGTTTTTATTTCTAACAGTTGTTATAATTTGAGTATAACATCCTTTGCTGTAAAAAGCAATCCCTTTCTAAGTTGTTTCTTCTGTTTCGTCGGAGCTACCGGTACACAATTTTTACCGGATACGGTTTTCCCTGTTCGAAAACATCGGCATACCAGTCACGGTTCTTCGTAGTTACGGTAAATTCCGTCACTCTGCCGTTTTGCCAGCAAAGTGTTGCTTCTGCATTGCCGGGCAGACGGACACCGTCGATTCTGCCGTCCGGCCACTGTGTAGGCAGGGCAGGCAGCAGGAATATCTTGCCGTTTCGTGCCTGAATAAGCATTTCTACAATGGCGGCAGTTGCACCAAAATTACCGTCAATCTGGAACGGCGGATGATTGTCAAAGAGGTTGGACAAGGTGGAATTGGTAAACAGCTTTTTTAAAGTATCATATACCTTATCCCCCTTTTGCAGACGGGCATACAGGTTAATAATCCAGGCACAGCTCCAACCGGTGTGTCCGCCTCCCATGGACAGTCGGCGTGCAAGTGTTTTTTCCGCAGCAGCTGCAAGCTCCGGCGTGTCCTCCAACGTAATCTGTGTGGATGGATACAGACCGAACAAATGTGAAATATGGCGGTGTCCCGGCTCTGCTTCCTCGTATTCTTTATCCCACTCCATTAAAGTGCCATTCGAAGCAATCTGCGTTGGACGCAGCCGTGAAAGCTGCACTTTGATTTTTTCATTCAGCTCATCTTCAACACCGAGAATTTCTGCCGCCCTGATGCACTGGGTAAATAAATCCCGGAGAATCTGGTTGTCCATGGTGACTCCTGCGGAATTGCATCCACGCTCTCCATTTGGCAGAATAAACGTATTTTCCGGAGAAACCGAAGGGCAGGTAACAAGATATCCGTCATGCTCTATCATAAAATCAAGGAAGAACAGAGCCGCTTCCCGCATGACTGGAAAGGCACGCTGCAAAAATTCCTTATCAAGCGTATACTCATAGTGCGTCCACTGGTGCGTGCACAGCCAGGCAGCCCCCATCACCCAGTAAGTTCCTGGAATCCATAAATCCTGTGGTGCCGTGTCTCCCCAGATATCGGTGTTGTGATGGGCAACAAACCCACGGTAGCCATACATCTTTTCAGCTGTTTCCCGTCCATGGGCTACCATGCGCTCGATGTGGTCAAACAGCGCAGTATGGCATTCGGAAAGATTACACGTTTCTGCCGGCCAGTAGTTCATCTGGGTGTTGATGTTGATGGTGAACTTACAACCCCATGGTGGAGTAAAATCCTTGCACCAGATGCCCTGCAGGTTGCCCGGCAGAGTGCCCGGACGGCTGGAGGAAAGTAGCAGATAGCGTCCAAAATCAAAGTAAGTTTCCAGCAGTACTGCCGGAATTTCTCCGTTCTTTACGCCGGCAAGCAACTCATCCGTCGGAAGTGCAGAGGCTGCCTTTCTGCTGTTACCTGTGCTGTCTCTTTCCGTCTGTTTGTCGCAAAGAGTAAGCTTCATTCGATGGAAATAGCTTTGATAATCTTTGATATGTTCTTCTTTTAAAGCAACATACCCTTTTTTTATACCGTCAGAAAGCTTCTGATTAACATAAGCTTCCGGATCACTGCCCCAAAAGTCTGTGGCAGCACAATAATACAGCGTAACCTCCTCTGCATCCTCTGCCACCAGAGAGCGACCCATGGCATAAAGTCTGCCGCCCTTTGCCGTGCCGGTCACTTTCGTGTAAAAGTTTGGTCCACGGTTTCCGGTATTGCCCCAAAGTGTCACTGCCGTATCTTCCGTACGCATCGTGCCGTCAAAAAAGTACCAGCGTTCCATTTTTGCCTGAAAATTGATTTTTTTTGCACCGGAAGCTTTCATATGAATCACAAGAAGGTTTGCCGGAGCAGAAATAAAATATTCTTTTTCATAGGAAGTGTCTGCGGTGCGGTACGCAGTAGTGCAGACTGCGGTATCCAAAGAAAGCTCCCGGTAGTAGTCTAAAATCGTTCCGGGATTTTTCTGGTCAATCATCAAATCTCCAAGCGTCTGATACGCACGCATATCATTTGGACAGCCAGCAAAAGCAAGCTGCATCAATTCTTCTGCTTCCGAAATTTTTCCTTCCAGAATCAGCTTTTGCACCTTGGGAAGAGCCTCTCTGGCATCCGGATTATTGCGGTCGGAATAGCCGCCGGACCATAATGTTTCTTCATTTAAGGCAATCTGGTCGCGAATAGTACCGCCAAAAACCATGGCACCAATTTTTCCATTGCCAAGCGGAAGTGCTTCCTCCCAGATTTCTGCTTGTTTATGAAACCATATTTTACTCATTTTTCCTCATTTCTGAGCGATTTTTCACGAAGAGGCAAAAGAAACTTAACCTTTCATCTGCCATCCGGTCTGCTTGCTTTCGCTCCAAAGCAAACAACCGGAAGCTTCCTTACTGTTACCATTTTTTTCTTTGTACTACTTCTATTATACAGCAAAAGAGCTATAATTCAACGTGAAATTCTGTAGCTTTTCTATTTTCCAGGAATATTTACCCTTTTCTTGTTGGAAAGCACCGCCTCTCTTGTGAGGAACAAAGAATGTGCCCTGGCATATTCTTGCGCCGAGTGCGGTCGCTTACGACTATTTTCTTTTTGCGCAAGTGCGCATCCAAAGCGGAGCGTTTTCTGTAACAGGAAATTGTGATTTCCTATTACAGAAAAAATTCCCGGCGGAAGTCTCCACCGGGAATTTTACTGATTTGCTTATTTTTTAATATGTCTGCTTTACAGCACGCTCTTTACTGCCTTAACAACATTCTCTGTTGTGAAGCCGAACTTCTCAAACAAAGTTGCTGCAGGAGCAGAAGCACCGAAACCGGTCATCGTAACGGTTGCACCGTCCAGACCAACGTACTTACCCCAGCCGTAATCAATCAGAGCTTCTACTGCAACTCTTGCGCGAACATTCTTTGGAAGAACTGCTTCCTTGTATTCTGCGGACTGCTCCTCAAATAAATCCATACATGGCATGGAAACTACTCTTACATCAACGCCTTCCTTTGCAAGCTCTGCCTTTGCATTTACTGCAAGCTGAACCTCAGAACCGGTAGCAATGATGATAGCATCCGGAGTTTCCTTTGTGGAATCCTCTAAAATGTATGCACCCTTTAATGCTTCCTTGGAAGAACCGACTAACTGTGGCAGGTTCTGACGTGTCAGAACTAAAGCGGTCGGAGTTTCCTTGGAGGTAACTGCACTGTACCATGCTGCGATGGTTTCTGTTGCATCTGCCGGACGGAATACATGGAAGTTCGGCATGGAACGAAGCATTGCAAGCTGCTCGATTGGCTCATGAGTAGGACCATCCTCACCTACACCGATACTGTCATGTGTCAGCACATAGGTAGTAGGAATTCTCATCAGTGCAGACAGTCTTGCCATTGGCTTTACATAGTCACTGAATACGAAGAAAGTGGAAACAAATGCACGCATTCCGTGTAATGTCATACCATTGCCGATAGCAGCCATTGCCAGCTCACGCACACCGAAGTGTAAGTTTCTGCCGGTGTAATCGTTCTTGGAAAAATCTCCCATGTCCTTCATGTAAGTCTTTGTGGAAGGAGAAAGGTCTGCTGCACCACCGATTAAGTTTGGCACATAATTCTTTAAACGATTTAAAACCATACCAGAAAGATTTCTGGTTGCTTCCGGCTTGTCCTCGTATGCCCAGAACTCTTCGTTATTGATTAAGTCCTTTGCAGCATCCATGTTAAATTCAGCATCCCAGGCTTCCTTCATTTCAGGGAACTTTTCACAGTATTCTGCAAACATTGCATTCCATGCTTCCTCGTCCTTTGCCTTAGCTTCGGAGATTGCCTTGTAATTTGCATAAACCTCTTCCGGCACATAGAAAGCTTCCTGCGTTGGCCAGCCAAGGTTTTCCTTTAATGCTGCCACATTTTCTTCACCCAGTGGCTCACCATGCGCACTTGCCTTACCCTGCTTTGCAGGACAGCCATAACCAATCTGTGTCTTTACCATAATCATGGACGGACGTGTGGTATCTGCCTTTGCTTCCGCAATTGCTGCGTGAATTTCGTCTAAATTGTTGCCATCCTCTACAACAAGAGTCTGGAAGCCAAATGCTTCAAAACGCTTCTTTACATCTTCTGTGAAAGCAATGTCTGTGCTTCCTTCGATGGAAATCTTGTTGGAATCGTATAATACGATTAACTTGCTAAGACCTAACGTACCGGCAAGAGAGAATGCTTCGGAGGAAATTCCTTCCATCATACATCCATCACCGCCAAGAACGTATGTATAGTGGTCAACGACCGGATAATTTTCTTTATTGAACTTTGCTGCCAGATGAGCTTCTGCCATTGCCATACCAACAGCCATTGCCATACCTGCACCAAGAGGACCTGTTGTAGCCTCAACACCCTTGGTATGACGATATTCCGGATGACCCGGTGTTAAAGAGTCCAGCTGACGGAACTGCATTAAATCTTCTTTTGTCAGGCCATAACCAAACAGATGAAGCAGGGAATATAACAGAGTGGAACCGTGACCACCGGAAAGGATGAAACGGTCTCTGTTTGCCCAGTCAGGATTTGCCGGATTATGCTTCATTTCCTTTGCCCATACATCATAAGCAACTGCTGCACAGCCAAGCGGCAGACCCGGATGACCGGACTTTGCTTTCTGGACAGCGTCAGCTGCTAATACACGGATTGCATTAACGGACATTGTATCAATGTTATTCATGTTCGTAAATTTCCTTTCTGACGTTTATTTTCTTTTTACTCACCAAATACTGCCTTATAGTCTTTCTGGAACTTTTCAATACCCTGGTCGGTTAACGGATGCTTTGTCATCTGCTCAATAACACCATAAGGAACGGTTGCAATGTCTGCACCTGCAAGAGCACAGTCCGTTACATGGATTGGATTTCTGACACTTGCAGCGATAATTTCTGTTTCTAATCCGTAGATATCGAAAATTTCAGAAATAGTACGGATTAAATCAATACCCGGCTGGGAAATATCGTCCAGACGGCCAAGGAATGGGGAAACATAGGTAGCACCTGCTCTTGCAGCAAGTAATGCCTGGTTTGCAGAGAAAATTAAAGTAACGTTTGTCTTGATTCCCTCAGAAGCAAGAACCTTGGTTGCCTTTAATCCTTCTACAGTCATAGGAATCTTAACTACCATATTCGGATGAATCTTGGCAATTTCTCTACCTTCTGCAATCATGCCCTCGGCATCTACTGTAGTAGCCTTAACCTCGCCGCTGATAGGACCATCCACAATGCTTGTGATTTCCTTGATAACCTCTACAAAGTCTCTTCCTTCTTTTGCAATCAGGGATGGATTAGTTGTTACACCGCAAATAACTCCCATATCATTTGCCTTCTTGATGTCTGCCACATTCGCTGTGTCGATAAAGAATTTCATTATAATTTCCTCCTTTTATTAAAGTAAAAACTTAAATAGTTCACTTTTTAGTTTTATTATAAACCGAATGCAGATTTTTTTCCAGTACTTTTTTAAAAATGTTGAAAAAAATGTAACTATTCAGCCATAGGTAAGTAAGTAAACAGGTAACCATGTTCCTATTTCAGCTCATCCAGCGTTCCAAAACGATATCCCTGTTCCTCCAAAAAAGTCAGCAGTTCATCCATTGCCTCCATATTTGACACAGAATCGTTATGCATCAGGGCAATTGCCCCATTGTGATGATACTCTTTAAAATGGTCGAGAACATATTCCTTTCCTGGTTGATTTTTTGTATCGTAATCTCTATACGCAATGCTCCAGAAGATTGATTTATATCCCAGATCCTCTGTAATCTGCATGGTTCGCCTGCTGTAAGCACCGGTTGGCGGCCGGAAATATAAGCTCATCTGCTCACCGGTCAGCTCGTAGAATGCTTCTTCACATCCGATAATTTCTTCGTAGACCTTTTCTTCCGAAAGCGTTGTCAAGTCCATATGATTCACCGAATGGTTTGCAACTGTATGTCCTTCCTCCACCATCCGGCACACTTCCTTCGGACTGCCATCCAGAAAGAATTTTGTAACAAAAAATGTCACTTTTACATTATGTTTTTTCAGAACATCCAGAATAACATTCGTATTACTGCTGGAATATCCACAATCCAGAGTCAGATAGATTACTTTATCCCCATCTTCCACTCCTTTATTCAGATAATATCCCTGATATTCGTGGATGTCAAACTCTTCCCCGCTGCCGGACGGAACGTGATTGCTCTTTCTCCGGAACCACCAGCTGCTTGTTTTATTGTCAAAACTGCGATACTGTTCTTCAGAAATTTTTGTTAGAACCTGCTGTTTTACTTTTTCCCGCATGCTTTCCGGTTCTGGTGTTTCTGTCGGCTTTGGCTCTTCCGTCGGCTCCGGTACTTCCGTCGGCTCCGGTACTTCCGTCGGCTCCGGTACTTC
>CAZJAA010000017.1:0-52477 GCA_964544055.1 uncultured Lachnospiraceae bacterium
TTACCACAGCGTTTGTGGTTTGTCAACAACTTTTTAAACTTTTTTTAATTCTTTTTCAGAAGAAGCACTTTGTACTTTCGAAATATGTATCTGACGTAAAAGTTGTTTCTTTTGTTGACCTCGCTTTCTGCATTGTATTGTCGAAAGCAAAATTCATTCTAGCACGTTAGAATAAATCTGTCAACATCTTTTTTGAAATTTTTTTAATTTTTTGAATTGTTTTTTCATTTTGAACTATTAGTGGTGTTTTTCTCTTTTTCATCCACAAGATATTGTTTTCTTCAATTTCCTATTATATAAAACAGAAGGGCATTCTTCTAGAACATGAAATTCCAAAGAACGCCCTATTTTTTGACCTTTGCTTATCTTAACTATTTCTGCACTAAATGAACAGCGAATCCGCCAAGCTCACCCTTTAAGTAAATAGCAACGAGCTTGCCGTTCTTATACTTTGCTGTTTCAGGGTCGAATTCAAAGCCCTGAAGCTCCATATGGTACACAGCTCTGTCGATGTAGTTCGTGCCGACGGCAATGTGACCGTGTGCGCCAAGGTAAGGCTGCTTCATAACTTCGATTGCCGTGCCAGCAAATACAGAGCTGCCGCCAACCTTCTTTGTGAAGCCGAACAGCTTTTCAAAAGAGCCAGCGACACTATCTGCCTCTTCTTCACCGTTTGCATTGATACCGATGTGTTTTAATTCAAAGCCAAGCATTGTGTTTACTGCTTCTCTTGTCAGATTTTTGATTGCTTCGAAATCGCCGGCTGCAACTAAGTCCTTTGGAACCATCCAGGAACCACCGCACGCAATAATCTTATCAAAATCAAGGTAGGACTTTAAGTTCTTTGCGTTGATGCCGCCGGTAGGCATGAATTTTACCTTGGTGTAAGGTGCTGCCATTGCCTTAATCATCGGAAGACCGCCGTTCTGCTCTGCCGGGAAGAACTTAACAACCTCAAGACCAAGCTCTAATGCCATTTCGATATCGGTTGGTCTTGCTGTACCAGGAGTGATTGGCACGTTCTTTTCCTGACAGTACTTCACAACCTTTGGATTTAAACCAGGGCTTACGATAAACTTTGCACCTGCTGCCACGGCTCTATCTACCTGCTCTGTGGTAAGTACAGTGCCTGCACCTACTAACATTTCCGGATAAACTGCGCTCATCTGACGGATGGCTTCTTCTGCAGCGTCGGTACGGAACGTAACCTCAGCTACCGGAAGACCGCCCTCGCAAAGAGCCTTGGCGAGAGGCACTGCGTCCTTTGCGTCATCAATTACTACTACAGGGATAATACCAAGCTTCTGAAACTGCTCTAAAATTGGATTCATAACCTATCTCCTTTTTCTTCTTTTTATTTATCACAACTCCGCTGCACTGCGGAGTGTAAGTGCTTACATGAACAGTATACTCCAAGTCAGACTAAAATTCAACAAGTTTTATGCTTTTCCAAGCAGGATTTTTGATAATACATTGCTGTTATATAAATAACTCAATATTTTACTTTCACTAATCATTGCCATACAATTTTGTCCAAATTCGGTACTACCAAGCATTGTAAGTACGATAAATAAAATCCAGAGAACCACCAGGCCTTCCATTGCTCCGGCCGCAATGCCGGCAACCGTGTTAATCTGATGAAGCACCGGAAGCTTGGCAAGCAGATTTAAGACAAAGCAGAGCGCGGTAATTCCGGCCGCTGCCAGCAAAAAGGTGATAAAAAAGCCAAGAGCATTTAAAATAATGTTCGTTAATGTTTCACAGATATAGCGTTCCAGCGCATTCAGGCTGTCTCCTACAAAATCTGCCGCCTCCTGCTTTTTTTCCTGCATAGTGTCTGCAAGAGAGTTTTTAATCGTATCCTTGATGCTGTCCGGAAGTGCCATTCCATCAATAAATGCATCCGGATCATTTTTTTCGTTCGGAGACAAATTTTCCGCAATGCCGGATAAGTCAATAATGTTATCCAGTTTATCATTGACTGTGTTGAAAATCGTCTCATTGTTTTTTAACAGATTTGTAACAAGCGGACTTGTAAAAATGGTAATGATAATAATAGCAATGGTAGATATCAGGGAAAATACTGTTTTTACAAAACCAGCCCTCCAGCCAAAGAATGCACCTATGCCAAGCAGGGCAAATGCTACTAATAATAACCAGTTCATGTTATTCCTCCTTTTCGTTTGTATGTACTCTCGGGATTTTCTGAATGAAGCATTCCGAGGGTACACTTATGTCTTTGATTTTATTCCTGTATTTTATTTGTCAGTTTGATCGTTTGAAGTATGCTGCCATTCAACAGAAAATAGTGGTTGCCGCCGGCCGGAAACACCGTTTCCAGACTTTGCGTGAAAGCAGTGCTGAATTTTAAGGAACCGTTTTTGCGGTAAACCGTGACACGCTGTGGGCTGAAAAATACAATTTCTTCTTTGGTTGCCGTCACGGATTCATATTCCGGAATGCTGCTCCACGTTTTTTTCACTTCACCATTGGTATTGTAAAAGCTCATGGTTCGCTGTGCTGCATTTCCTTTTATCAGGTAAAAGCCACCCTCCGCACAGACAAACTGTTCAATGTTTTCCGACAGTGTTTTTTCCAGAATGAGTTCCGGCACTTCCGTCATGCGGTACAAGGCAAAACCGTTTTCCAACAAAATGCAGACAATGTCCTCCTCTAAAAAACACACGTCATAGGCAAGACAATTTTCTGCAAACGTTTTTTGCCCGACAATATTATTGATGTAATTTTTTCCAACCTCATCCGCATTATAAAAAGTCACTTTACCAAGCATGGCATCCCCTTGAAAGGTTACATACAAGGTTACAAGCTTTTTTCCATCCGGAGAAAGTGCGATATCCACCGGAATGCCGTCTGTTTTGGTAATGGTTTTGATGTCTACCCGCAGATTTCCATTTTTGTCATACATCTGGATATAGTCTTCGGCTCCATTGTCCAACAGCACTGCCGTTACCCCCTGCTTTGCCACTTCATGCTTTACAATAGGATAAAGGACATGGTAGTTATATGGGATTCCGTTGTCTTCTACCACATATACGGCAGTTCCGCCAACATCCGCCACAGCGGCCACCTCTTCACACCAGGAAATTTGCGGGTTGTCGAGCTGGTACGCCAGTTCCCACTGCACTTTTCCCGAACCGTCCACTGCTTTTGCACCGTCATTACCGTACACAAACAGGCGTCCGTTTCCTGCCGTACAGTCAAAGCCCCCCGTATACAATGTCGTTTCCGAAGTTATTTCATAGCTTTTATACTCTTTTGTCCTCCTGTATTGCAGCCACAGCACAATTCCAGCAACCGCTGCAAGCACGAGCAGCACACGTAATATCCTGAGTACTGTTTTTATTGTCTGTTTTCTTTTTTCTGTCTCTTCCAATAAAAAATGACCTGCCTTTCTTATCTTTTGTAACAGAGTCTGCCCAAAGCGACCACTTTTCAGAGCTATTATATCACATCCCCACCAGTTTCGCATTATTTTTCTTTATGGAAGGAAAATCTTCTGTCCTTTTTCCGGTTCTTCGCCCTCCGCCAGGCTGTTTAACAGGCGAACTGCTTCTTCTTTCTCCGTGGAACCGTAAAATTTCAGGCAGATAGACTGTATGGTTTCTCCTTCTTCAACAAGATATACCTGCTGCATGACAGAAACGAGCCGTTCCTGTTCATTAAGCAGTGTTTTTAGTTCATTTCTTTCTTTAATCTGCATGGCAAGTCCGGCAATTACTAAAATTGCAATACAGGTGAGTACACCTCCCGTGGCATAAAACAGCCGGTAAAACCCGGAATATCCGCTCCATCCTGTATTCTTTGGGTTCTGTCCGGATATCTGTTGTTTCGTATTCCACAGCATTTTCCCTGATGTTTTTCGTTCTTTTGCACTTTCCTGCCCAGCCACGCTTTCCTTTCCTGTTTCATCCTTATCCGTTGTTTTACTGTTTTTAAATTTTTCTTCTGTTTTCCATTCCTCCGGTAATCTTTTTCGCACTGCATTGCTGTCTGCCATATAATTCTGCATTTCTGCATTTCTTTCATAATATATATAATACCCGGGAAGTTCCTTTAATTCACCCTCTTTGTAAAACAGCACTTTCTGTTCTTTTTCTGCCGAGTCTGCCTTCAGCAGAATTTTATCCCCGCCGCCAAAATTGTCCTCCTGGATTTTTTTCTGCCGCTGTGTGTCTTCCAGAAGAAATCCCGGTCCGCCAAGAAACCACCCTACAATCTGTTCTTTCGGAAAAAAATCTCTGATATTCCGATAAATTCCCGACCAGTTGTCCTCTGTAAAGCAAATTTTATCGTGTGCCATTACCTCTTTTGCTTCCAGTACCCCGCGTACCAGTATTTTGTCTTTCTGATTGCCCTCCACATATTCCCCTACCAGAACACCAACTACACAACCGGTATAATCACGTTCTGCCAGTTCTTTGGCAAAGGAAAAAGCATAATCTTCAATAAATACCTCCGGTTCTCCCTGTTCCGGTGCTCCAATCTGCCTCCGGTTGTTTGGAAGCTGCCTTTGTGCCGGTTCTGCGGGCTTTGCTTCATAAATTGTTTCCAGCATTTCTTGCCTCTTTCCGCGGTCTGCATCCGCACTTTTAATATGTAATAATTTTGCCGTTACGCTTAGGCAAAACCGTTTCTTTTGCGCTGCAGGGCTTAAAAGAAGCCTGCAAACGATACCAGCGAATATTATAGCACCCTGCAGATGCATATTTTGGCGCAATATGTCGTTGTAAATTTTTTTTCATCCGGTCTACTTTTTCCGTTTTCGGTAATACTCTGATAAAAAGAATGCGATGAAAGGAACCTCCATGCTCTATTATAATTCAAACCAGTTATCCTCTTCTTATGAATTTGGCAAACAGCTCTTACAGCTGATTGATACACTGAAAGCAAAACAGCAGCCGCTCATCTTTTTATGCATTGGCTCCGACCGTGCCACCGGGGACTCCCTTGGTCCCATTATCGGTTACAAGCTGAACCAGCGGCATTTTCCCATGGTACACATTTACGGTACCCTAGAGCAGCCGGTCCATGCCAAAAATCTGGACGAAGCACTCCGCAGTATTCACGATACCTTTGAAAATCCTTTTATTATCGCCATCGATGCTTCGTTAGGAAAAGCTTCACATATCGGATACTTTACTTTGGGCGAGGGGGCTTTAAAGCCGGGTGCAGGAGTCGGAAAAAGTCTGCCGCAGGTAGGCAATCTGTATATTACCGGTATTGTCAATCTTTCCGGATTTCTGGAACATTCCCTGCTGCAAACCACACGTCTCCATACCGTCATGTCACTTGCGGATAAAATCAGCACCGGCATATGCTACTGTCTTGCCAAAATGTAACAATACTGCGGCTATTTCCTTTCCGTGCGAGTGCACATCCTAATATGTAATAGGAAATCGTAATTTCCTATTACATAAAAAGACTGTTGCATGAAAAACATATTCTACATTTTTCATGCAACAGTCTTTTTATATCTACATTTCTATTTGTTTTGTTCGATTGCCAATGCTTCTCCGATGTCTGCCGCTTCTCCATTTTGAATGTGGGCAATCAGCTTGTCCAGCTTTGACACAGTCAGCATTTCCTTGCCCAGATATGCTTCATAATGTGTTGAAAGCATCAGTGCAGTTTCTTTTACTTTTTCTTCAGTTTTTTTCTGTTCCTCACAAACCACCTTATATTTTTCTTTTAAGGAAGCAAGCTCGTTTTCATAGCGTCCTCTGATTTCCGCTTTTATCTGTGCTGACGTAACCGTTTCAAAAGTTGTAAGTGCCTGCTTTTCCTGCTCCGTTACCTGTCTTATTTCTTCGGCAATTTCTCGCAGTTCATCATCATACTGCTCCAGACCATAGGTGCTTTCGTCAGAGTCATTGCGAATTCCCTTTTTTATATCCTTGATATTTTTCTTATTGCGTTGATACTGATTTCTGAGCACACGCACGGCTCGAATGGTTTCCAGATGCTTTTCTTTGAGATGGTTGTTGATGAGCATATAGATACTTCCAACCAGCAAAATGGTAACAACATAGATAATCGCCAGTGCAAGCTCGCCAAATCTTTCTTTGAAAAGTAGGCGATAGACACCAAATGGGAGGGCAAAAAAAGCCAGTAACAGCCCAAGCATAAATACCAGAAATTCAGAAAACAGTTTTGGCATAAACAAACCGTAAAACAGCGTTGTATTACAAATCTGCGGCGTTTTATCCGTTTTCAGTTTTGCCTTGATTTCCAGAGAAAGCTCTTTGTTTTTGTCACGCAGCTCTGCCGTTTCTTCCTCCATGCGTTCCGAGACTTTGGTTCCCTTATCCTTTTCTTTTTTTGCCTTTATCTTTTTATTTCTGGCATTCAAGGCAGATAGCTGGCTTTCATAAGTTTCGGACAGTTCGTTTTTGCGTTTTTTCAGCGTTGCTTCTATTTCTTCATTTAATGCACGTTCTTTGCTGTCTGTCAGCTTTATCAGACGTGCTTCTTCCGATTTAAGCTCCTCATTTTTTTCCTGGTAGCCGTTAAATTCCAGTACATGTTCTTTTATCGTGTTTAATTCGTCAACTCCGGCAAATAAAATGGCATTGTTCATGTTCCACACCTCCTATGTACCTGCTGCAGTCTTTGCATCTGTATTTCTACCCGCTACAGTTCTTTTCTTCCTTCCAGTGCACGAAGAAGTGTCACTTCGTCAATATATTCCAAATCGCCACCGACTGGTACACCACTGGCAATCCTGGTTGTTTTAATTCCGGCAGGTTTTAATAATTTACTGATGTACATTGCCGTGGCTTCGCCTTCTATATTGGAATTTGTTGCAATAATTACTTCTTTTACATCCTTTTGCAGGCGAATCAGCAATTCTTTAATTGTCAAATCAGCCGGAGTAATATTCAGCATCGGTGAAAGTGCTCCATGCAGTACATGGTATACGCCGTTATATTTTCCGGTTTTTTCGTAAGCAGCAAGGTCTCTGGAATTTTCCACGACCATAATCGTCTGCTTATCCCTTTCCATGCTTGCACAAATTGGGCAGATTTCACTATCCGTCAGTGTGCAGCATTCTTTGCAGCGGCACACCCCTTTTCTTGCTGTGACAATGGAATCTGCCAAGGCTTCCACAGCCTCTTCCGGCATATTAATAATATGAAAAGCAAGACGCCCCGCCGACTTGCTTCCAATCCCCGGAAGCCCGGATAACGTTTCTATTAGCTTTGTTATCTGCGTGCTGTAATAATCCATTAGAACGGAAGACCTCCACCGAGTCCCCCGGTCAGTGAGTTCATTACTTCTGCGGATGCTGCTTCCATCTGGCGCAGGGCTTCATTTGCTGCAGCCACGATTAAGTCCTGCAGCATTTCAATATCCTCCGGATCTACTACTTCCGGCTTAAGCGTCACTGCGGTAATTTCTTTTTTACCGGAAACGGTAACCGTAACAGCACCACCGCCTGCTGCTGCTGTAAATTCTTGTGTTTCCAGTTCCTGCTGTTTTTCTTCCATCTGACGCTGCATTCTCTGTGCCTGCTTCATCAGATTATTCATATTTCCCGGCATTCCTCCCGGAAATCCTCCACGTTTTGCCATTTTTGTTTCTCCTTTTTTAAATTTTTGCAATAAATTATGATGAATTAGTCTATAAATTCCACCGGCACCTTTTTCATAAGCCTTGTGATGTCCGGATACACGGCGGACTCTTTCTGAGTGCTCGCCAGCACTGCTTTTACTTCTACTTCTTTTTGTAGTTTTTCTCGAATTGTATTTTTTATAAGATCCAGATGACCATTTTGCTCCACAAATTCCTTATCAAATGCTTCCGTAAAGACAAGCAGGAGCTCGTTTGCACTGCCAATGCTTGGTTTAACATTGCCAAGCGAAGCTTTTAAAAAGCCCGGAAGTGCTGCCGTAATCTGATGCCATCCGACCGCAACTGCCTGAATATCCTCCGGAAGTGCCTGCGGATAGTTTACCGGGAGTGGTTCTTCACCCGGTTCGTTTTTAGCATTGAACGTTTCGTTTTCCTGCTGTACCGTCACAATGCCATGCTCCAACGCTTCTTCCACTCTGGCAATCCGGTCGGAAAGCGCATCCTGACCAGATTCCATCTGTGGCTTGCAAAGCTTTATTAACGCTACCTCCACAAGGACACGTTTCTGCGATGCATAACGTATCTGGTTTGTCAAATCAGAAAAAATGCGGATAAAACGAACCAGACGTTCCGATTCGTTTGCATGAACCTCTTTTAAAAATTCTTCCCGGTAATCCGTTGGAATTTCCATAGTATCTATCAGTTCTTCGGAAGCTCCGGCAAGCAGCAGATTTCGCAAATACCAGGCAAAATCCACCGTAAACTGGGTAAGCTCCCTGCCTCTTGCCACAATTTCATCCAGCAACTTTAAGCAATCCGTAACATTGCCTTCCCGTATATAGGACATAAAGCGGCCAAATATCGCCACATCCACCGTTCCAAGCACTTCAAGAACTTTGTCATAGGTCAAAGTCTCGCCAAGATAAAATGCCACACACTGGTCAAGCAGACTGATGGCATCTCGCATGGAGCCGTCTGCTGCTGTTGCAATATAGCGCAATGCCCTGTCTTCCACGGAAAGATTTTCCGCCGTTGTCAGTTCTTTCAAACGCCCGGCAATTTCATCCACCGTAATCCGACGAAAGTCGTACCGCTGGCACCGGGACAAAATGGTAATTGGAATTTTGTGTACTTCGGTTGTTGCCAGAATGAAAATTACATAGGAAGGCGGCTCCTCCAGCGTCTTTAACAGTGCATTAAAGGCACCTGCCGAAAGCATATGCACTTCATCAATAATATAAACCTTATATTTTCCTTCGGTGGGAGAATAACGAACCTCCTCCACAATTTCACGGATGTTGTCCACACCGTTATTGGATGCCGCATCAATTTCAATCACGTTCATGGAGGTTCCTGCTGCAATGGAACGGCACATGGCACATTCCCCGCAGGGATTTCCATTGACGGGTGCTTCACAGTTTACTGCTTTTGCCAGAATCTGTGCTGAAGTTGTTTTTCCGGTTCCTCTTGTTCCGGTAAACAAGAATGCATGTCCGACACGTCCCGCTTTAATCTGGTTCTGCAATGTTGTCACAATATGATCCTGTCCCTTAACGTCGTCAAAGTTCGTGGGACGGAATTTTCGGTATAATGCCGTATAAGACATGGTTTCCTCCGTTTCTGGACAATGTACTCTCCGAATTTTCGGAAAGAAACACTTTATTGATTTTCGCCAAGTTCGGCAAGTACTCTGTTTTTCTCATCCTCCGGCACGTCTACCGATATTTCTCCAAATAATTCGTCCAGAGTTACTTCTTCTGCCGCCTCTTTTTCCGAAGTTTTATATACCTCGGATACAACATCCGATTCTTCTATTGCTGCCGCTGCTTCTCCAAAAACTGTTTCGGATTCTTCCGCCGGCGACTGCGTTGTTGCTTCCGGTACGTCCGTTTTCTGTAATGGCTCTATATCAGTTTCTTCTTTTTTCTCCAGATTTAATCTGGAAGTACTGTCCACCAGTTCGTCAGCAAGTGCAACCATTTCTTTTGTTTTTTCTTTACATTCTACAATAATTTCGTTTAATTCCTGCATGGCAGCGGAGGTTTCCTGGGTGCTTGCCGCATTTTCCTCGGCAATGGCCGCCAGACTTTCCACGCTGTTCATAACATCGTTTTTCAGTGCGTCCAGCTGCTCTACTTCACCTGTAATACTGTCAACCGCACCAGCAACACTGTCGATTTCACTGTTCAGAGAGTAGAATACCTGCTTGGTTGTGTTCAGATGCTCATTCTGGACATCCATAATTTCTGCCATCTGCTTCATGATTTCCACACTGTTATTGGAATTTGTCATCAGCTCACCGATAATGGAGGAAATCTGTGCTGCAGATTCCTTGGACTGATCTGCCAGCTTGCGGATTTCGTCTGCAACAACGGCAAAGCCACGGCCTGCATCACCCGCTCTTGCCGCTTCAATAGAGGCATTCAGGGAAAGAAGATTGGTCTGGCTTGCAATCTGCGTAATCATGTCGGTAGCAGAACGGATTTCCATGGCAGAACGGTTGGTTGCATTTGTCTGCTCCTGTACCTCGTTTACAGACTGCTGTGTCTTTGCATTAATACCGGAAAGCTCTTCCAGAGTAGAATTTACGGTCTGATTATAATCCTTCATCTTGCGGGTGCTTTGTGCCAACTGTTCAACATTTTCTGTAGTGGCTTCAATAGCATTCCCGATATTTACAATTTTTTCGTTGACTGCCTGGGTTTCTCCTGCCTGACTGGTAGCACCGTTTGCAATTTCATCTACCGCCGTATTTACATTGGAAATGGCTTCGGTAATTGTTTCAAAACGGTTGGTGTATACCTTGGAAAAGTCAAACAACCGCTCCGAGGTTGCGATAATTTTCCGGATAATCGTGGTAAAGGAATCTATCAGCGAATGGATGGACCGAGCAATCTTGCCGATTTCATCGCTTCGTTCCGTCAATTTTGAATTGTGATCCATATACAAGTCGCCAAGTGCTACCTTGTCTAACTGCTGTACGGTTACAAGAAGTTTGCCGGTAAGTGCACGAAGCAGGAAAAACAGTGCTGCAGCACTGGCAACAAAGATTCCACCCATAATCAGCACGTTTTTGGTACTCTGTGCCTTATGTAAAGCGATGATTTCACTTTTTTCACGACCAACAAATACACAGGCAGATGCCTCCTGGGCTGCTGATGTATCTGGAAGCGGAGCATAATATCCGTAATAGCTCTTTCCGTTGATTTCCACGTTATTATCAAAATATGCCGTTTTTTCCTTTAAAACAGTCTGCTGCACCTTTTCGGACATGGCATTGCCCAGCACATCCGCTCCGGACTCATCGGTTACTGTAGTAATAATACATTCGCCTTCAAAGTAAAACATTAAAATCAGCTTTGTTTTGTTGCGGAAATTTGTAAATACAGTCATGTTGTCATTGATGCTTGTGTTGCGGCGGTACAGATTGGTTCCACGCAGCTTATATGCACCATTCGGCACAAGGGCATCCATTTCCATTTCTACAGCAAAGCTTGCTGTTACCAGTTCCTGCTCTGCCAGTTTTTCTGCGGTGACTGCACCAGTGCTCTGAATTGCAAGCATTGCAATAAGCACCATCAGTACAAACGGAATCATTGCCATCAGCAGGATTTTTCCTACCAGATTCAGCCCTTTGCTGCTTTTTTCCGCATTTTCATTTTGCAGTGGTTTCGTTTCCCATTCATTCTTTTTCATATGCTTTGCATTCCTTTCTTAAAGTTTTTACTTCTCCTTTTTTGCTACGGTCTCCAACAAGTTTAAAATTGTCGGAATTGCTTCGTTCAAACTGCTTTTTTCCATAGCATCCACATAACCCTGCCGCTGTTCCATAACCTGCTGTATGGCACGAAGCAGTGTATCGTTGGTTAGCTTTTCTTCCGGAAGAACATAGGAAAAACCCTGATGTTCAAAGGATTCTGCATTTAAAATCTGGTCGCCCCGACTTGCTGCCGCAGAAAGCGGAACCAGAATATGCGGTTTTCTGAGTGCCAGCAGTTCGCAGATAGAATTTGCTCCTGCTCTGGAAATTACCAAATCAGCCGCTGCGAACAAATCTTTCATTTCCCGGCTAATATATTCAAACTGGCAATAGCCCTCCGCATTTTTGTATTCGTCTGCCGCCTTACCTTTTCCGCACAGATGAATAATCTGATAGTCACGAAGAAGAGTTGGAAGCAGATTTCTTACTGCGTCATTTAACGCAGCAGCTCCGGTACTGCCGCCTACTATCATGATGACCGGTTTGTTTGCCGTAAATCCACAAAAATCCAGTCCGGCAATTTTGTTTCCTTGAAACAGCTCTTCCCGGATTGGTGTACCGGTAAGCACTGCTTTTTCTTCCGGAAGATATTTCATAGTTTCCGGAAAGTTGGCGCAGACCTTTTTTGCCATTGGGATGCAGATTTTATTGGCAAGTCCCGGCGTGATATCCGATTCATGGATAATGCAGGGAATCCGCCGTGTTTTAGCTGCCAGCACCACGGGAACACTAACAAAACCGCCCTTGGAAAAAACCACCTCCGGTTTCAGTTTCTTTAATAATCTGCGTGCTTCAAAAAATCCTTTCACCACCTTAAACGGATCCGAAAAATTTTTTGGGTCGAAATATCTGCGCAGTTTTCCGGAAGAGATTCCGTAATACGGAATTCCGTTTGCTTCTATCAGCCCTTTTTCTATGCCGTTATAGGAGCCGATGTAGCTCACCTCACAATTTTTTTTCTGAAGGTAAGGAAGCAGAGCAAGGTTTGGTGTAACATGACCTGCGGTACCACCGCCGGTTAATACGATTCGTTTCATTGATATATAATACTCCTGTTATTAATAGTTTTATTCTACACCAAATTTTTCATTTTTGCAATCCATCTGACGACTTTCCTTGCATTTTTCATTGAAAACCATATTTCTCTGTGATATACTTAAGTATCAAATGAAAAACAAATAAAAAAAGGAGTAAACTCAAGTGAAACTTGGAATTATTGGTGCAATGGAAGAAGAAGTTGCACAGTTAAAAGAACACATGACAAATTTAACCATTACCACAAAGGCAGGCATGGAATTTTATGACGGACTCCTGCTCGGCAAGCCGGCAACCGTGGTTCGCTCCGGCATCGGCAAGGTAAATGCCGGCTGCTGCACCCAGATTCTTGCTGACCTGTTTTCCGTAGACTGCGTTATCAACACCGGTATTGCCGGTTCATTGGACGCTGCCATCGATATTGGTGATATCGTGCTCTGCACGGATGCTGTTCAGCATGACATGGATGCCGTTGCATTTGGCTATGAATGCGGCATTATTCCAAGAATGCCTGTTTCCTTTTTCCCGGCAGATGAAAAGCTTCGTACAACAGCCAAAGCCATCTGCGAAAAAGTAAACCCGGAAATCCATGTTCATGAAGGACGTGTTGCCACTGGTGATCAGTTTGTTGCCGACAAAGCAAAAAAAGACTTTATTTTTTCCACTTTTCAGGCAAAATGCACCGAAATGGAAGGAGCTGCCATTGCCCAGGCTGCTTACAACAACAACCTCCCATTTCTGATTATCCGCGCCATCTCCGACAAAGCAGACAACTCGGCCCAGATGGATTATCCGGCATTTGAGCGTCAGGCTATTGAGCATACCGTCCGTCTGATGCTTGCCCTGACGGAAGAAATCGCATAATTTTTCAAGCTCGGAAGGATACCGGTTATGTTTCGTTTATGGGCAAAAATCTGGAAGGAAAACCACTTACTAAAGGATATGGTTGTCGAAAATGATGACAAGGAATTAAACCGCACCCGGAAAATTTTTTCCGCCATTGATACGGTCTGCTACGAATTTGATTTATCCAAGCCTATGTGGCTAGATGCTACCGTGCGTGAATTTCAAAGGCACGACAAAGCAAGATTTTATCAGGATAATTTTATAGATTCCATTGATTTTGATTATCTGGAAATACAGGTCATTGAAGAGGACTGACTACGCATCCAGCAAAAAAAGATATTCCAAAAGGCATTACAAATCAAATGCCCCGGAATATCTTTTTTTGTAAAGCTTTCTCCTGCGATCTTTTGTCACGTCAAAGCCAAATGTCCGGAAATTTCTTCTCAGCCCAGTCTTGCCCGGATATGTTCCGCCAGTGCTGTTGCCTCACCGTCCGCATAGCCAAGCGGCTTCCATTTGATATTCACAGTGTCTTCTTTCCAGCGTGGAATGAAATGGATGTGCAGATGGAAAACCGTCTGTCCGGCTGCTTCTCCATTGTTCTGGAGAATGTTCATGCCATCGCAACCAAGCTCTGCCTTAATTGCAGCAGCTACCTTTGGCACAACAGCAAATACCTTTTCTGCAAGCTCCGGTTCCAGCTCAAAAATGTTTGACACATGTTTCTTCACAAGAAGAATGGCATGTCCCTTTGCGGCAGGGGAAATGTCCAGAATAACCTTTACGTTTTCATCTTCATAAATAGTGGAAGAAGGAATTTCTCCCTTAATAATTTTACAGAAAATACATGAATCCATAGCAATCTCCTTTTTTTAATCTCCATTTAAAAAAACATTCTTATGGGTTATAATTTATCAAAGCGGAATAGCTGGTCAAACATACGAAGAGTTTTAAAATCTCCTTTTGCCGTAAGCTCCCCGGACATAAACGCTCCCTGAAAAGTCGTTCTGCCGGTTACCAGCTTGTTTACCACGGTTCTTGTGGTTGTTGCCACCACATCCGCATAATCACTATCGCCATAATAGCATTTTAATTTGTCTTTGTCTACATCCACAATCAGCGTCTTTCCGGTATCTGTCATGCGAATTTCAAAAACTGCCCTGACATCTTCTTTTGCCGGCCGGAAGTTTTCTTTCAGGTTGTGTATAAATTCCTGACTGCCTTCCTTACCCTCCGTACGATCCATCATTTCCTTGAACAGCTGTGAAAGCTCTTCAATATCCTCTTTTTGTTTTTTCACATAGGTATCATCCGAAACGTATTTGGACAGCTGTTCGCTTTCCTGTGGTGTAAGCTCCATTGGCGCGCTGCGGACAATGGTCTGCTTTAGGGCAACCGTGCTAGATGGAAATACACTGATTTTCTGATTGATGGTACGATACAGATGTTCTGCACGGTCTTCTATGATTTTTACATAGCTCCCGTTTGTTTCAAATTCTGCCTGTGCCTCCACATAAGCAGTAATTCCCGGGCAAAGTGAACCACCTAACAGCTCCCATGATTTCATCAGGTTCTGCTCGGCTTCTCTTTCTCCGTAAGTGCTTGATACAACCACCGGCATCATATAAATCCGGCTCAGTCTTGCTTTGTCTGCATAAAGCCAGCAGTCATCCAGAAACTGCTGCAGCAAGCCTCCAATGCCATACCATTCCACAGAAGCGGCAAGTATTACACCATCTGCTTCTTTTATGCCGCTTGCCAGCACAGCGATTTCATTTTTGCATTCGTATAAATTGTACCGTTTAACCTCCACACGCAGTTCTTCCAGTACCTCAGTAATTCTGGACAGAACATATAAGGTGGAATCTTCAATCAAGCCTCTTCCGCCGTAATAAATATGTATTCTCATGGAATATCCTCCGTTTCCATTTTTTGCTCTGGCTGTTGCCGGTAAAACAGCATAGCCAGCAAAAATCCGGACAGCAGCCCCACCAGATGGGCTGCATTATCCACACCCTGATCCACAAAGCCGGCGTAGACGCTCATAGCAACAAAGATTGCCATTCTCACACTGGAAAATCCCGGCAGCTTTCCTTTGTTTTTTATCACAAGCCACACCATTGCTCCGGTGATGCCAAACACCGCACCGGACGCTCCCACGCAGACAGGACTATCTGTATTATACACGACAGAGCCCAAAGCCGCAAGAATACCACTGAAAAAATATAGTGCCACATAAGTTGTTTTTTTGACATAATGCTCCAAAGCATTGCCAAGACAGTATAAAATCAGCATATTATTTCCAAGATGCCAGATATCACCATGCAGAAACAGATACGTCACCAGACGATACCATTCCCCTTCTTTTACCTTGATTCCGTACAAAGCACCATGCTCCAGCAAAAACTCCGTTGTGTGTCCGTAAAAATTTCCAGGTGTCACACTCTTTTCCCAAAGCTGCATCACAAAAAAGGAAAGCACTGTAACCAGCACAAGCACCATATTCGCTGACTTTTTCACCGGTTCAAAAATTTCTGTCTGCTCTTTCATACGTCAGTCCTCATCCTGCCAGCAGCGTGCACAGCATACCGCCTTGTCCCATCCGTGCAGCAGCTTTTTCCGCTGTTCTTCTTTCATATCCGGTACAAATTCCTTTGCCAGCTGCCAGTTTTCCCTGATTTCTTCTTTATCCCTAAAATAACCAACTGCCAGCCCTGCCAGATAAGCAGCTCCAAGCGCAGTTGTTTCAATACAGCCCGGCCGGTGCACACAGGCATTCATAATATCTGCCTGAAATTTCATCAGAAAATCGTTTGCACTGGCTCCTCCGTCCACCTTCAGTGTTTTGATTTCCGTACCGACATCCTGCTCCATGGCACGAAGCACGCTGTGAGACTGATAGGCAATAGATTCCAGTGTGGCACGGATAAAATGCTCCTTTGTGCAGCCTCTTGTAATCCCTGTCACACAGCCTCTGGCATGTTGATCCCAGTAAGGTGCCCCCAGACCGGAAAACGCCGGCACAATATACATTCCGCTGGTGTTCTCTACTTCCTGTGCATACTCCTGGGACTGTGCTGCCGATCGAATCATCCGTAGTCCGTCTCTGAGCCACTGAATTGCCGCCCCTGCAACAAATACACTTCCTTCCAGCGCATATTCCACCTGTTCCGAGGTGCTTGCCGCAATGGTCGTTACCAGCCCATGCTTCGACTTTACTGCCTCATTTCCGGTATTCATCAACAGAAAGCACCCTGTTCCATACGTATTTTTTACACTTCCTTTGTCAAAACAGCATTGACCGAATAATGCTGCCTGTTGATCCCCTGCCGCACCGGCAATCAGGATTTCGCCACCCAGCAAAGCTTTGTCTGTTTTTCCATAAATACAGCTGGACGGCTTGACCTCCGGGAGCATCCCTTTTGGAATCCGGAGTTTTTTTAACAGCTTCTCATCCCAACATAGCCTGTGGATATCAAACAGCATGGTTCTTGATGCGTTGGTGTAATCCGTTACATGAATACGTCCTTTTGTCAGATTCCAGATAAGCCAAGTATCTACCGTGCCAAACAACAAATCGCCTGCCTCTGCCGCTTCCCTTGCCCCCGGTACATGGTCAAGAATCCATGTAATTTTTGTAGCCGAAAAATAAGCATCCGGTACAAGACCTGTTTTTTGCCGAATACGCTCACCAAAGCCTTCGTTTACCAGTTCTTCCACCATGTCTGCCGTGCGGTGACACTGCCATACGATGGCATTATACACCGGTTCACCGGTATGACGGTTCCATACAATGGTTGTTTCCCTCTGGTTTGTAATTCCAAGTGCCGCTATTTCTTCTGCATCTGCTCCGATTTTTGCCATGGCTTCGGTAGCTACGCCAAGCTGGGAGGACCAGATTTCCATCGGATTATGCTCCACCCACCCCGGGTTTGGATAAATCTGTTCAAATTCCCGCTGCGCCATACTGCATATTTTTCCTTTTTTGTCAAATAAAATGCAACGGGAGCTCGTTGTTCCCTGGTCGAGTGCCATAATATATTTCTTTTGCAACTGCTTCACCTCTGTTTTCCGGGTTGCCCCGTTTTCGTTGTATTGTATCCATTTTCTGCGAATTTCTTCAGAAAAGATACCTGCACATTCCTGTAAAATAAAGTATAGCAGTTTCTGCATTTAGTGACAAGGAAATTTAATATAAAATTCCTGTGAACAGATTCGAAGCTCATCATGGTTTGACAGAAGCAAATCATTTCCTGGAATTACCTCCTGCTTATTCAGATACGTTCCATTTGTAGAATTCAAATCTGCAAGGTAATAACAGTCCTCTTTTTTACTGATGCTGCAATGAATCCGGCTGACACCCTCGACTGCCGGAACAAAATCCGCATATTCTTTTACACTGCCGATAAAAAACGGAAATTTTGTCACCGGAATTACTTCTCCGGTCTGTTCACAGACCAGCTCCAGATTTTCTGCCTTTCTTACAGCAGACAGCAGCACCGTACGCTCCATTTCCTCCGGCATCGACGTTGCCGGAAGCGATGCCGGTTTTCTTTTTGCTTCATAGGGCTCCTCTTCTTCCGCCACAAAAGCCACCGGTTTTCGAAAATGCCGCAGACGCTCGGTCAGCCAGCTCATATAAGAAGAGCCCTGCTTTTTTTCTGTTTCCTCATTTTTTTTCCACTGTCGGACTTCCGTTTTTAATTCTTTTGGCATTCGCTGTTCTTTGGAAATCCGCTGTTCCTTAGGCATTTTCTGCCGTTCTGCTATCGACTGCTGTCCGGCTTTTGTTTCCGAATTTGGATTTTGCCGAAAAGGAGTCGGCAAAGCTTCCTCCTCTTCTTCCAGCCGCTTTCTGATTTCTGCCAGTCCGCCTTTTTCCTTCACGCAAAACATATAGCAGTCATACAACAGATTTACTGCCCGCTTGTCCTCATAATCCACCCGGTTTAATAAATATTCAAACAACCCTTCCAGCTGCTCGTGCAAAGGCACTCCATATCCGGGTACATAGCAGAACTCCAAATCCATCTGCGGAAACGTGGCAAAAATATAATTAGGCTGCAAAAAAAAATCTTCTTCGGAAAGCAGAAACTCCCTACCATCCTCCAGCGTCTGAAATAGCTGGCGCAAAATTCCGCGTATCTGCCGTTCTCCAATGGGCATTACCGCATAAATACTGTTTAACGCCTTTTTCCCGGTTACTTTGTAACAGAAAAAATCTTCTCCATCCTTTTGCTCTCTGGAAAACTCCAGTCTTCCGCCACCGGAATTATATTTTAACATTTGCTCCTCATAAGACTCTTCCACATAATGATCCGGAAGTATCCATAAAAATGTATCCATCCATTCTTTTTTATATTCAATCTGCATCTATGCCATCATCCTCCTGTCTAAAACAAATCCTCCGTCACTGCTTCCAGCCGGATAATATTCGGAGAGGTCAGCGACCATCCCTGCCGTTTTGTCAGTTTTTCCGCATACGCATCTACCGTATTATAAAGACGCAGGGTGAACAAAAGCATTCCGCATATCATCAGACACAAAAAAGGGCAAAGCAGTGCTGCTTCCACCGTAAAGCTTCCCTTTTGACTTTGCGCCATGACCTTCCGCATTTCGATTTTTCCTTTCCATCCTCTGTTTTTTACAGCCATTTTTTCATTCCTTTCACCATAACAGACAAATCATATAACCGCCACATAGAAACGGCACAAACGGCAGCTCTGTTTTTCTTCCTGCCCTTTTTAACACCAGCAATGCCATGGCAGTAACCGCTGACAAAAAAAGTGCCATACCAAATACTGCGATGGTTTCCGCAAAACCGGCAAATAGCCCAAAGGCACAAAGCAGGATACCATCTCCTGACCCAATACTTTCCTTTGTCAGATACGCAAGCAACAGCACAAACAATCCCGGAAGTAGTCCGGACAAAATTGAAGCCGAAAGGCTTCCCGCTGCCACATGATAAAGAACTGCCGCACTGCCTGCCGCTGCCAGTCCGTACACCGGAAGCTTTCTTTTGCAGATATCCACCACTGAAAACAGCAATAAAACAACAAACACAATTTTTTCTGCCATCATCCATCCTCCTCTGATTTAGCTCCACATTTATGACACGCCGGCATATCTGCCACCTCAGCTCTTTCTTTTTCAAGAACCGTACGTTTCAGTCCGGGACAACTGGCAGCCAGATGATAACGCTCTCCTCCTTCGGAAATATAAACCATCTCCACCGCTTCTTTTTTGCAGCACCGTTCACATAACGTATATTTTCTGCCGGAGGAATTACGCTCCTGCCCTATCTGTGCGGTGGGCACAGCACGCACTACCACATTCAGATAACCGCATGCCCTGGATTCATGGTATACCGTGCCATACTCCGTAACATACACAATATCCTTTTTTGTCTCGTCTTCCCCGGAAGCTTCCTCCGAGGCAAATTTATCTGCGTCTGTTTTTCCGATATACGGATAAAAGCGGAACGTCTGACGCACCGGTATCTGTATTTTGGCAAAAAATACTGACGCAAAGCTATAGTCATATCCTGCTTTGACACAGATGGCACCTTCTTCCTCTGGCATGCAGACTACCCATACCGATTCTGCATTCTTTTCTTCCGGCATGGCTGTCCACAAAATGGGCTGATACAGCCAGGAAATATCCATGTCTTGTTCTTCTGCCAGCCGTTCTGCATAGCCCAGATGAGAATATTTTTCTACCGTTTCCGTAATTTCCTGACAGACTTTTACCTGAAATAAAAGAAACAGAAATAACTGCCACAGAAGATATACCGTAAAGAAAAATATAGAAAACGCCAGTGCCGCCTCTACCGTAAGAGATGCACTCCGGCACCTGCTCTTACCACGCACAGGACGAGCGAACTTCATTTTGGGAGAGATAGTCTGCGACTTTTTTCGATGAGTCATAATTATCAATAAAAAACACAACAAAACTCGTCCATTCTTTTTAAGAACAGGCACCGGAATGCACCTCCCTCCTGCTAATATGCGCATTTTTCTTTCCATTCCAACCGATACACCGTTTCAGGAAATATGCCGGTGTCAAACTGTTTTTTTAAGGTAACACAGGTTGTAAATTCCAGCTTCGTCACCAGATTTCTGATACGAAAGCTGTCATTATACCGATAACGGATATTTTCCTGAATCAAATCCATGGCACGATATGCCTTTAGCTTTGTTCCTTTTGTCAGAGAAAACAAAGTCAGATAATCTTTATAATTCGGTCCGCTGCTGGACAGAGTACCTGCCTTTTTTGTAATCATCCCCTGGTTGAACAAAAAAACCTCACCCAGAGAAATACATCCGGTGCCTATCAGTGGCACACGTTTTCCCTGAAGCAATGCCGCCATTTCTACCAGTGCTTCCTCTACGGACCACAAAACAAGAATGCTGTATTTGACAAATGAGCCAAGTGCTGGCATTCCGGTAAAGCCGGAAATTCCGAGAGCTATTGCTTCCAGGCTTTCCATACGTTCCGGCTGTTTTAAAATCATTACCATGCAAAACAGCATCCGGATTGCCGCCAGCGTAAGTACCATAAAAAGCAGATTTGTTTTGTCATTTTCCGACCCGAACACAAGGTATTCCCTCTCATAGTTCAGTTTTGTATACGGTGAGGCTTCACCATAGCAATGAAAATATTTCATGACGTACAGCTCCAGTGCCGTTTCGGCAAGCAGGCTGTTTCCGGCATTTTTTACCGCCTGCAAAATATTTCCGTTCTCCAAAAGCTGCACAGCATCTGGAATACAGTCCAACAGTTTTCCCAGCAGCGTTGTTTTTTCCAGACCTGCCGACACCAGATCTTTTCCGGTAAGCTTTTGCTCGGAAATCGATTTTTCCGATATGCCGACCAGTGATAAAATACTGTTTGACAAAAGATTTCCAAGCGTTCCAAGCACATTTTCCACCTGCGTTTCAGCAACGACAATATCACCATAGGAAAACCAGAGCCCGTCCACGGTATATTCCGACATCCGCTGAATAATACTTCCCATTTCTGCCATAATTTCCGAAAGCCGTTCTTCATTAAATTTACCCAGGGACAATGCTTCCAAAAGAACCTTATCCGTTTCAAGACTCTTTTTCATGGTTTCTGCGCAATACCCATTTTCTTCCATTCCGGCATACACTTTCATGCTTTCCAGCTCAGATTCAAAAAACTGGTATAATTCTCCGGAAAGCACACCGCTCTTTCCTTCCAGAAATACTTCATACGCCTGCACGGACAATTTTGCAGTTTCCTGCTTTGCTTCCAGAGTTTCCACAATACCCAGTGCTTTATCAATCAGCTTTTCAACTGCCTGAATTTTTTTCTGCAGCTTTTCATATTCTTTTTTTGCGACCGAAAGCGCACTGCTTCTCCATTCTTCCTCACTCTTTCGTTGCTGCTTCGCCTCTTTTAATGCCTGCTGCACCTGTTCTTTTTCTCCATCCTCCCACTTTTTTTCTTTATCGTCCAGAGCACTCTGGTAATTCGAAATCTGCACATCCAGATGATACATACTGCTTTCCAGACTGTCTGCCTGCCAAAGCAATGACCGGATGCGCCCTGCTGCCAGGTCCGCTCGGTAAAACTTTCCGGAAACGCAGCGAAACACCTCTGCCGTACCATAAGCCGCCTTTATTTCCCCCTGCTCCATACAGAGAAATTGTTTAATAAACGACTCTTCTGCCTGCATTTTTCCTTCTTCGTCAAACGAAATTCCCTGTTTACTCATTTTAATGCCATCCGTAAGCTGCATCAGGCTTAACAATTCTCCGGTTACCGTTGCCACTGCCTCCATTGCTTCTTCCTGCTGCTTGTACACTTCTCCCACGTTTCCCGCATCCTGCAGGGCATCCTCAGGAAACAGCTCCGACAAGGTAAGAGAAAGACCGTCCAATACCGTCTGACTCCGCACCTGTAACAAAAACTCTGCTGCCCCGTTGGAAAGCAGAGTTTCGTATCCGTCCAGACATACACTGGTTTCCGTAAATTTTAAAAGGCCGCCGCTTCCCTGCATTGCACCATAGGACAGGTTTTCTTCCAACTCATCGGTAAGCACACTTTCCTCAAAAAAACCTTTTTCATCCCCTGCATTGACGCCAAAAATACGATACTCCTTAAAAAGCGGATAATAATAAGAAGCCAGAAAAGAATCCCCTGCAAGTCCCGACAGCATGGAGACATACGCCGTTGCTCCACGAATACGTGCTGCCTCCAACGCTGTCAGAACAAAGGAAAACATCAGTATCAGAAGTAACGACAAAAAAACCGTAATGCTTCCCTTTTTTCCCATATCAATTTATGATTTTTCCGGCATTTCCGGAAATTGCCGAGAACGCATTGTTGACAATTGCCGTAATCTGCTGCTTGAAAATCAACACAAGACCAATCAGAACCACGAGAATCAGCACAATTTCAATAACACCCACGCCACGGTCATCCGAGCAAAAGCCTTTTCTCTGTTTTGTTTCCGTAGGCTCCGTTTCCACAGCTTCCAGATTTCTTTCTTCCATTATTTCTACGTTTTTCATTTCCACATTTTGTTCCATAATTTTCCTCCTTCTCTTTTTTCCTGCTGAAAAACAGAAAACTTAAAATGATTGAAAAGCCGGCACAAGAAGAATGGCAAAAACGAGGAACAACAGCCCCATCATTGGAAACAGCAGCTTTGTTCCCGCCTGCTCCCCACGGACTCTTATGTTTGCTTTATCCTGTGCCATGACTTCCTTTGCCTCCTGCAGCAGCAAGCTTCGCATTCCCTGCACTCCCTGCGAAACATTCTGTTCCAACAAGGATGCCATTCGTCGATAGGCTAGTACGCCGATGCGCCTGCCAAAGGCTTCATACACCTCCGCTTCGGAATGACCGTTGTCCAGTTCCTGTCTTGCGACTTTTAATTCTGCCGCGAGCACATGTTTTACACCATAACGTGCCTCGTATTCCTCCGACAGCCGCACAAATGCCTGCCGCAACGAAATTCCCGCCGCCAGAAGCAGCGAAAGTTTGGTAACAAATTCCATATACGAACGCTCTGCCTGCTCCTTCCATTCCTTTCTTCTGCTATCCAGATTACTAAAGTAGCCTGCATATAACAGCAGTGGCACCACCCCTGCGAGCAGCACCAGGAATGCAGCCAGCCCTCCCTTTGCTTCTTCTACTGTTTCCACCGGATAACCAAGCACTGTTTCCGGCAGATAAAACCATTCTGATGTCCTGTCTTCCTCTTCCAGTGCCGAAAGCTCCTGCTGTGCCTGATGAAGCAGAGCTTCCTCTTTGCTGTATTTTGGTGGGCAAAGCGTAACCAGCCTGATAAAATACCTCACTTCCGAGCCGTAGGAAATTTCTGCTTTGATTTCCACGGATACCGGCTCCGTCAGAGCTGTATTCTGCACTTTTCCGTCCGAATTGATATACCATGGAGCATCCGTACTCCAGTAAATTTCCGCACCACTCTCCGGAAGGGCAGATGGGAAAACCAGATTTTCCGTTATTTCGCCCATCCTTTCATTTTTTCCCAGAACTGCCTGTTCCAGATATTTCTCTGCGGCCGCATGCATTTCTTCAATCTGTGTCTCATCATATTCCATGGCACCCACCGGAAGCGTAAATTTTCGCCATCCATCTTCCAGTTCCATTCTGACCTGCCGTGCTGCTTCGGTACTTCCCGGTGACGGACGTTGAAAGCCTCTTACTTTCTCCTGTTTTCCACCGGATGTCACCGCCAGTACCAGAAAAAAAACAGCAAGCACCGCACCGGGCAACAGCTTCTTTTTTAATCCATTCCATAAAATCCACCGCACCTCTTCCCGGCTTTTTCCGGGGTAAAGCTCCATGGCATCCCTGAGCTTTGTTTCCGGTATCCATATGCCATACATGCGGCTTTGTCTTTTCTTCTGTCCTTTCATGCTCCATCCTCCAGTTTTCCGACCTCGCAGTGAATAATGTGCTCACCCAGCAGTTTCAGACCAAGGTATGCCGCCAGCACACACCACATAAAAAGAATTCCGACCAGATTATGATACAAGGCCTCACACATAGCCGGTGCACAAAACCGCAGATAAAGAATGATACCGTAAGGAACCACGCACATAATCTGAAATTCCATGCGCTTTGCCCCAATGGTTGTATGAAGTTCTCTCTTCAGCTCTATTTTATCCTGTAGTACCCCTCCGGTCTGTCTTAGTACCTGGGAGAGATTTCCGCCGGTTCGCTTTACCACGGCAAAAATATCCGCCAGCTGCTTTATGTCCTCTACGTCACTGCGTTGTCCAAACTCGAAAAAAACATCTTCTACACAGACTCCCAGCTCCATCTGCTGCACCATACGCCGGAAGCTGTTGCAGATATCATGTGTTTCCCCATACAGCTGTTCCAGATTTTTCAATGTCTCTCTTATGCTGCTTTCCGGTGAATAACCGACAGCAAGGCTGTTTTGCAGAAAGACAAGCGCATCCTTAAATGCCAGATTCAGTTCCCATTTTCTTTGCCGCTTCTGCTTTTTCCATTTGCGTTTCAGGTCAAATGGAAGATAGAGAAAAAGCAGCCATGCAGATTTTTCAAAATCAAAAAATATCCAGATAGTAAGCACCAAAAGAAAAACACTCCCCATAACCGGCACCACTTTCTGCTTAATCAGATTCTCCATCCGGCCTCCATTCCTTGATTCCTGCGCGCCGTAGTTTCATCTGCTGCACAAATACGGAGCCTGTATATTTCAGTCCTCCGGACAGTTCTTCCTCCTCCGACTGATACACAAACAGTGGATTTTTCTCTATCTCACCATCTCTGCAGCCAAGTATTTCTGCAATTTCAAGCACACAGCGTCTGCCATCCTTCATTCTTCCTAAATGAACCATAATATCAATTGCCGAAGCAATCTGCCGTCTTGCCGCCATCAACGGAATGTCCGAGCCAAGCAGTACCATCGTTTCCAGTCGGCTTAACATATCCGAGTTGGAATTACCGTGCCCCGTAGATAGCGAACCATCATGCCCGGTGTTCATTGCCTGAAGCATATCGATGGTTTCCGCCCCACGGACTTCTCCGACAATAATCCGATCCGGACGCATACGAAGTGCCGTTCGTATTAAATCTCGAATCGTGATTTCTCCGGTTCCTTCGTTATTTTTATTCCGCATTTCCAGACGAACCAGATTGTCAATTCCATTTACTTTCAATTCTGCCGCATCCTCTATCGTGATAATCCTTTCTTCTTTGGGAATAAACTCTGTAAGAGCGTTCAGAAACGTGGTTTTTCCGGAACCGGTACCACCACAGATAAATATATTATACTTTGCCTCCACAAGGCACTTTAAAAAACCGGCTGCCTCTTTTGTCAATGCTCCGCAGTCAATCAGCCGTTCCATCGTAAATGGTGTTTTGGAAAACTTTCGTATCGTAACAATGGGGCCGTTTAGTGCCACCGGCGGCAAAATCACGTTAACATGCGAGCCGTCCGCAAGCCTTGCGTCCACAATGGGTGAAGCCTCGTTTACAATGCGGTTTGCCTTTGCGGCAATCTGCTGAATAATGTCTTCCAGCTTCTGCTTTGATTCGAATTTTCGGTTCCAGCGATAAAGCTTTCCCTGTTCTTCCAGAAAAATATTGTCCGCACCATTAATCATGATTTCGGTAATGCTTTCGTTTTCCAGAAGTTCTTCCAGAATATCCAGTCCGCAAATGGAAGCAAACAATTCCCGTCGCAGAGCTTCTTTTTTTTCCAGCGTAAGAAAGTTTTCCCGGGCTGCCTGCATAATGACCTGGTCGATGCGCCGATATAAATCCTCTTCCGTAATTTCTCCGGAATAATCAAAAGAAGCTACTACTTCCTCTCGCAGACGTTTTTTCAATTCTTCCATCTGCTATGGCTGCACCTCCGTTTCTGCCGTAACCTCCGAAAGCTGGGAAAGTACCCCCTGCTCGCCGGCATATTTCATCTGGCGATAAAATTCTTTTTTTCTCCATTCGCCTTCCTCTGTACCGGAACCGACCAGATAAATCAAACCGCTCTGGTTCATTATGGAAACAACTCCGGCATGAAAAGCTCCCGCCACAAAAACTACATTCCGATAGCCGCCATATTCCCGGCAGCATGCGACCAATTGTCCCATTTCTTCCGCAGAATACTGCCATAAGTCGGTACAATAATCCGGTCCGCAGAAATACTCTGCTCCATTTTTCTTTGGCAGACGTGTAAATAACTGACGTGCCTGCTGGCGATCCTTACGCATCAAATACAAAAGCTCACTAATCGACGGACCGGTTTCCCTGCCATCCTCCTGTCTGCCATATGCGCCAAAAGGATCCCAGGGTAATAATAAGGTTTTTCCTTTTTCCGACAGCCTGACCACCTGCTTTTCCGCAAATTTTGCTGCAAGAATACTGTTTTCCGGCGAAAACACGGTAAACAGTTCACTCAGACGTTCCTCTCTTGCCAGCTCCGACAAAAGAATCCGGCGTATAATTTCTCCGGCACGCTGATACCGGAAAACCACGCTATAGCCTTCTTTTTCTTCGGACTCCGGCTTTTCTTCTGATAAAACCCATATTCTGACACCATACGGTACAGAAAGGGATTCCATGTTTTTTGCGTTTTCCTGCCCAAGAATCAGACAACTCAGTTTTTTTCGTGCACAAAAATCCTGAAGCTCCTGTTCTCCTGCAAAAATAACTGCCAGACAACCAATGTCCTTTCTTTCGTTAATATAACGTTTCAAACGTTCTGCATACATGGTCTGCTCATCGAAAATACCGATGACTTTTTCCAATACATCACCTCACCTTTCTGATTCTGATTTCCAAGTGGGAATCAAGGGAATATTAATTAGAATACATTGAATACAGAAAATTTCCTTCCGGCGCTACCGGAAACGTACAAGAAATTCTACTAACAGAATACAAAACACCAGGTGTTTTGTCAAGATTTTTTTAACGGTTTCTTAACTTTCGTTAATTTTGACAATTTTTTCTGATTTTTTTGTTCGTTTTTCACAAAAATACAAGCTAATACAGATAGAGTACAGACAAAGCAAACACCAAAAGGAAGCCCGGCACTCCCAAAACGGCAGTCAGCAAAAAGCTTCCGGCATTGACACCTGCAAACACGGGAAACTCGTTATGAATACACCAAAGCTCCAGAATATAAATGATTACAAGTCCCACAACGCCCCGAAATATCATATCGACCAACCGATCTGTCCATGTTTTCATTCTCTGTTCCGCCTTTCCCTGTCATTTCTGTTTGTCCTATGCTTTTTCTATCTGCTTTATTGTATGCAGCCGTTTTGTGTCATAGAACCTTCCGGATATTTTTTGCCATGCAGACACGCAAAAAAAACGAAACATTTCTGTCATCCTGCTCGAAACAATATTTTTCCCAGAAAGAATGAATAAATGGAATTTTTAAGGACTATACTTTTACTGAAACCAGCACAGCGGTTTTTCGTTAACCGGACCAGATACCTGTCTATTTCTTCCGGAGTGCAGCACGATGCTTTGGTTGAAAGACGTACGAAAGAAAGTAAAACAGACAGAAAATGAGGACAAATTTATGAGCATATTCAAATCTCATCGAAAGAAAAAGCCAACTGCCACTGACATTTTAAAAGATGAAATCAACTTAACCAAAGCGGAGTTGGACGCTGCCTATTCCCACTTTGAAAACGTAGTGGATCCGGACTTAATCAGTAGCAGCATCTATCATATCAACTCCGTTCAGGAGCGTTACAAGTACTTAATGAAGCTTATCAAAACCGTAGAAGCAGAGGCAAAGGCTGGGCAAAACGCCACGCCGTAAGATTTTTGAAAGAGCCGGATGCTGCCTCAGGAAACATTTTTTGACAAACAGGAAATATTCCGGTACCGTTTTGTATGCAAAAAAGGCTGTGGCTTATGCTTCTTTTTCTGAACTTATCAGGAAAGAAGCCGTATTGCCGCAGCCTTTCTGCTTTTTATAAAACTCTCTTGTAAGCTTTTATCTCCAGTACAGTTCTGCCAGATGCCTGTAATAAGTAGCATCTATTTTTTCGTACTGGTCGGTTGTCATTCTCCATTTCCAGTTGCCGCCAATGGTGGATGGGAAATTCATTCTTGCTGTATTATCCAGATATAATAAATCCTGCGTCTGGAAGATTGCCACACGGCAGCTTAAGGAATAGGCACGCTTAATCATTGCCCTTGCAATATCATACGGATTTCTTGCATCATAATAATCTGCCAGTTTTTCCTGCTGTTCTTCGGTCAGCTCTTTCAGTGCACCTACCAGCGTTTCATTGTCATGAGTGCCGATATAAACAATGGAATTATCGGTGGTATAGTTGTGCGGCAGATATTCATTATCCGGTGTAATATCCAGACCAAAGCCGAGGATTTTCATGCCCGGATACTGGTTGGCCGTAATCAGGTCGATGACCGGCTTCGTCAGTACGCCCAAGTCCTCTGCAATAATTTTTGCATCACCAATGGTTTCGTTAATCATGTTGGTAAGCTTCTTTGCAGGACCCTTTTTCCATGCTCCTTCCATTGCCGTCGGACAGGTGGCAGGAATGGAATAATAATTTACAATGCCTATGAAATGGTCAATACGGATAACATCATAATGGTAAGCGCAGGACTTCATGCGCTCCTTCCACCAGGCAAAACCGTCCTTTTCCATAACATCCCAGCGATATAACGGATTTCCCCAGCGCTGACCAGTTTCGGAAAATAAATCCGGCGGAACTCCGGCAATGTTGATTTCTCTTAAGTCTTCATCCAGTTCAAACAAATCGCTATGTACCCAGACATCGGAACTGTCCATGGCAACATAAAGCGGAATATCACCAATCATTTCGATTTCAAGCTCGTTTACATAGGCTTTCAGCTTCTTCCACTGCTCGTCAAACTTGTACTGACAGAACTTCCAGAAACCGATTTCCTTTTTTAACTTCTTTTCATAACGGCTGACTGCCTCCGGTCTGCGCAGACGGATATCATCATCCCATTCGGTCCAGGATTTACTGTCAAAGCATTTTTTTACTGCCATGTACATACTGTAATCATCAATCCAGTAAGCGTTGTCCTCTTCGAACTTTTTAAACTCCTTTGTTTTTGCATGGCTGCTTCTTTCATATGCTGCCCACAAAACATCAAAGCGGTTTTCATAAATCATGGCGTAATCCACATCTGCCGGATCTTCGCCCCATTCCTTTGCATCAATTTCTTCCTGCAAAAGCAGACCCTCTTCCACCAGAACATCCAGGTCAATAAAATACGGATTTCCGGCAAACGCCGAAAAGGACTGATACGGACTGTCACCGTAGCTGGTTGGACCAATTGGAAGCACCTGCCAGTATTTGCTGCCCGTTTCTTTTACAAAATCAGCAAATTCATATGCTGCCTTACCTAAAGTTCCGATACCATACGGACTTGGGAGACTGCTGATTGGCATTAAGATTCCGGCACCGCGCTTTAACGGATTTGTACCTTTTTTCCCCATAGTAGTTACCATACCTTTCTCTATCATTCCACGAAAAATTTCGTAAATTTTCGCTCTATGAGTTAATCATACCCTTTTTTTCCCACAATGTCAACTACCTATTTTTATTTTATAGTAACTATTCAGCCGTAAAGAAGTAATTCCCCAGAACGCAAGCTTGCTTGCCGGACTGAGGAATTACTTCTTTACGGCGATTAGCTCCACGCCGTCTAATGAGTAAAACAAAGAGCTGCTTTCGCAGCGGCTGACTGCATAGCAGGCAGGTTTTACGAATTACGGCGTGGGCTGAATAGTTACTGATATATGAGAAATAAGTATCATTTTTAGGAAATTTTCGAAACTTTCGTTGAAAAAAGACGCCGGTTATGGTATATTTCTTTATATACATAAACAGAAAGAGAGAATCACACTATGCCAACAATTAAAGACATCGCAGAACGACTTGGCATTGCTGTCAGCACAGTATCAAAAGGCTTAAACGGTGCCAGTGACATCAGTGAGGAAACCCGTCAGCTGGTACTGGATACCGCTGTGGAAATGGGCTATGCCTCCAAAAAAATCCGTTCCAGAACAACAACCAAGGTCTGTGTTTTTATTGAAGACCGCAACATGGACTACGAAACCATTGACCAGTTCGGTTACGAAATCGTCATGGGCTTTAAGCTTGGCGCAGCCAGCCGCAACTGGGAGGTTACTGTCATTCCGTCCAACTTAACCATGCAGACAACCGAAAAGTACGACAGCTATATGTTGCGTCACGGTTTTTCCGGTGCATTTCTGCTGGGCTTTACCCTGCATGATGACTGGATTCGCCAGCTGAATAAAACCACGGTTCCTACCGTTCTTTTAGATAACTACATACCAAACAACCACCATGTGGGCTATGTCGGCACCGACAGCAACGAGGGTATCGGACACGCTGTTGACCATCTGGTTGCCATGGGGCATAAAAAAATTGCCTTTTTAAACGGTTCCAAAAACTCCATGGTTTCCGAAGAACGTAATCAGGCATTTTACCAGCATATGAGAGAAAACGGCATCGAGCCGGAGGAAAATCTGGTTGCTTACGGCTACTATGTTCCGGACTGTGCCAAATCCCATGTGCCAAGCTTTGTAGAGCACGGTGCAACCGCCATTGTCTGCGCCTCTGACATGATTGCAAGCGGTGTTATTTCCGAACTTGGCCGCATGAATTTAAAAGTGCCGGATGACATCAGCGTTATCGGTTATGATGACCTTCCGGTGGCAAGCCAGCTCATACCAAAGCTTACAACCATCCGCCAGGACAGATACGACCTTGGCAAAAGTGCCGTGTTAATGTTAGACGGCTTAATCCGCGGAGTCGGATTATCCAAAATGCTGTTACGGGCAAAGTTCATTCCAAGAGAATCCACCAAGCGACTGGATGAGAAATAACACGAAACATGGGAAATTCGCTAAAAGCAGCCAGAACTGCCGTGCGAATTTCCCATCATAATGTCTGCTTTTGCAATTTAATAATTATCACGATAAAGCGTATATGTTCTGTGATTTTCGTAGTAATAAACTTCTATCGTGTAAAAGTCTATCACCGTAAAACGATAAACTTTTGCAAATTCTACGTTATTCTCACTTGTAAAGATGTAATTTAAGTTAACAATATCAAAATATGCCGTTCCATCCGGTTTATCAACCTCTGGCAGGTTCGATATCGAACTTGTACCATTTTCATCATTCTCGAAAAAATGCAAATAATAGGATTCATCAGGAGTACTCCAGTAGTCTTCAAGGAAATACAAGATTGCATCATCTGAAATCACATAATCTTGTATAAAATCAAACTCCCAAAAAGTTTCAATCATTGATTTGTTATTACGGATATATTCATACGGCCAGTAGCACTCCTCTGAAAAAGTCTGAATAAATTCGCATAAATCCTTGGTATTTTTATACGAGGATGGCAACATCTTTAACAATATGCGAATCACATCTGCAGTTTCTTTATTGAGCCAATCAGTATAAAACGGATGACATTCTATTTCTTCTAAAATTCAGTTATAAACCTTACGATAAAATTTAGTATTCAATGAGACATTATAAGATAATGTGTAAGCGTTTGACTTATCGCCGCTTGACAGTACATAATCAACCCAAGAATAAATACATTCTGTAAGCTTCTCATCGCTTTCCATGAAATCATCCAGTTCTGTAAAATTCCGATATGCAGTTAAATATTCTTCCTTATCAAGAGCTTCACAAGCATTTTGATACTGAATGTACCGCTTTACATAAATGGTTCCAATATAACCAACACCGACAAGAATCCGCACAGATATCATAATAATAATTCCTATTTTGATACGCTTTTTCTTTTTTTGTGCTCAGCATTTAGTATTTCCTGTTCCTGTTCTTCGCGTTCGAGTCGTTCTTGTTCTTCTGTGCTTCTTTTTTCCAACTGTTCTGCCAGGTCAACATCTAAAACGTCCGCATTCAAAGTAGCGACCAGCAATTCTTTTGAGCGGCCACAGGCATGGCAGTTTTGCTCTGAAGCTTTATTTCTTGCACCACAAGTACAACACCAACCATTATCATTACTTTCTGGACTATGTGATGCATTCTGTGTTATTTCATTAGCATTTTCTTCTGTGGATTCATTACGGTTCATGGGGTCAATCATATTCATTTCTGCTTTCTTTCGTTTATCTTTGTCATCTATCGGAATTTTATCATTCCTTATTACTCATTTTAGCACAAAAATTTGCAAAAATCTTATGCTTGCAACATAATTCGCCACATTTTTATAAATTTATTTACGCCTGAAATCCTCTGTTATAATCCTGTGCATTCAGGTACGTTTCATTTAACGTTCCTTTTCCATACGTCAGCCCGGCATACACCTGCTGCACGTTCTGCATAACCGGTCCGGTGGTATCCTGCGTCTTAATACCGTCAAAACCGGTGCGCAGCTTTTCCACCACAAGCTCCACGTCATTTAAGCTGTCCCATTTATTACTGACTCTTGCCTTGATAAGCATTTTATTTACATACATATAAAGGCTCATCAGACGAAACGAAATCGGCTGCGAAAAATCCAGGGCGGTCATCAGCTCATTCACAAATTTTCCGGCGTGCACAAGCTCTGCCTGATACTTTTGTTCATTTCCAGATTTTTTTGCCTCTTTGGCATTTTTCACATCATCTAAAATAATATCGTACATAATTACCACAAGCTCGCATGGATTTGCCTGTGAAACCCGCAGCGTATAAGTCTGAATCTGTTCCTGTGTCATACTAACCCTCATTTCTGAGCGACTTTGTCGCAAAAATACGTTTTCCGGCAACATTTTATCTGATAAGAACAGTATAACGGATTTTCTGCCGGATTACAATAGTAAATGGTGTCACCACCTACTTCTTCCCTCTTACCAGATCAAAGCTTTCGGCTATCATTCTTTTGATTTCATCTTCCGGAACGGTTCCATCCAGAATAACCGTGTTCCAGTGCTCTTTATTCTGATGATATCCCGGAATAACGGCAGCATAGGTATTTCTCCATAAATCCCGCCATTCCGGATCAACCTTCACATTGATACAAAGCTTTTCATCTTTTTCGTAGATCCATAGAAATGCTTTTTTACTGCCTCGAACTCTGACAAGCTGCCAGTTAACATCGTGAAAGGGAGCATCTATATATGTGTCCGGAAATGCCAGACCAAATCGTAATACCTCTTCTCTCGTTCTCATTGTATTTGCTCCTGTATTTTTCCCCGTTCTCTAATATATTCCTGTCCCCATTCAGATAAACAAGCCAATGTGGGTTCTAATTTATATCCCGGTTCAGTCAAAGAATATTCAACTCTTGGTGGAACTTGATGATATACCTCTCGGTGAACAACACCAAACCCCTCTAATTGTCTCAGTTGTTTTGTAAGGATTGCGTGATTCATACCATCAAACATCCTCGAATAAATTCTTGTGGCTATCAGGTGGTCAATTACCCCTACTACCACACCAACTACGAAAGGAGCATTACTATGAGCAATCAACATAAAAATCCAACCATCAGTTTCAGAATTACTGACGCTGAACGAAAACAAATCGAAGCACGCATTCTTGCCAGCGGAATGATGAAAAAAGATTACTTTGTCCGTTCCTGCATTTACAACCGCATCTGTGTTGTTGGTAAGAAAGAAACCATATATCCTTTAGTACAGACTGTAAATGCACTGTACCTGCAATTACTTGAAATGCAAAAGGCATTTACCAGAGCTGACGCAGACATTTTAGTTACTGCTGCGCCTGACACACTTCCTTCATTGGAAGCTATTAAGGAATTACAGACAGAATATACCAACATGCTTACAACTATTATTATGAAAAAATATTAACCATTTTTTCTGTTTGTATGTTTTTACTTATTTTCACTAATACCAGCTTGGGCTATAACAGTGAAAACAGCAATGGAAGTATCTCTGCTTATTGTATTTTAGATCCTGTAGAAATATTACAATAAAGTATCTTCAAATACAGACTTGCAGTAATTTTCTATTTCTTCTAAAAGCGTTTCCTTTCCAACAGCAAAACAAAAACTCTTTGCCTGTCTAAGATTTTCTTTTGCTGCATCTTCATCTTCCGGTAGGTTTCTTTGAATCAACGCCCATGAACGATTAAAAAGGGGTTCTGCCAACAGTGAACACCTACCGGTTGTTCTCGCTATTTGAATTCCCATATCGCATACTTTAATACACTCATCATATTCTCCGTTTAAACCAAGATATTTAGAAAGATTGTAAAGTATCATCAGTTGTGTTCGTAACACTTCCTCTTTATTGATCATCTGAAATTCATAATGTTCTTTTAAAGACATCAATATTGAAATTGTTTGTGTACGTTTTCCCAAACAATCATAGCAAATAGCAATATTATTCAATAAAAGTACTTCCTCATAAGAAAGAATCTTAGGTATGTTTCCAATTTTAAATTTAGGACATGTCAACACCAATGCCTTTTCCAATTGCATTAATTTCTCTTCTGTTGTAACTTCTTGTAGATTAAGCAAAATCTGATATAGAATTAAAAACTGCTCATCAATTTTAGATGGGTTATTTGATATTTTGCAAAACTCTTCAAGATTTTTTCTTGCCAAATCATAATTTTTATCAATATACGCCTGCCGGATTTTATATTTAAAATCATGAAGTAAAAAACTTTGTTTATCAGTAAAAAAATCTATTGAAGTGCTAGAATAACCCAGTCTTTGCATAAGCATTTCAAAATGATTCTTCGTCGGCATACGTTCTCCATTTTCAATACGAGAAAGTGTTGGTACAGAACAAATGCCATCTGCTAGTTCTTCTTGAGATAAACCAAGTTCTTCCCTTCACATTTTTATCACACTACCTAATTGAAAAAAAGACATAAACTCCCTCCCTGCTTGAAAAATATAATCTTCCATCCTCTTTTTATCTTATAATAACAATTTAACATTTTCACAGTTTGCAAGAAAAATTTTCACAATGTGTTAATTTCCATGACTTAATCCTTTACTATAGGAACGTGTTAGCTTTGCAGTAAGTTCAAGATATTCTGTGGGCGTTCGTTTGCCTGGGCAAGCATGGAGGTAGCCGCCTGAGTCAGTACCTGATACTGGGTATAGGTTGCCATTTCGCTTGCCATATCAGTGTCTTCAATGCGGGATAAAGCCTCAGTCAGATTTTCAGCGGAAACATCCAGACTGTTTATTGCATGCTCCAGACGGTTCTGGTAGGCACCAAGCTTTGCACGGACACTGGATACTTCATTGATGGCATCATTAAACAAGGTAATTGCCTCGGAAGCTCCTTCCTGTGTTCCGATATTGGCAGAGTTAATATTTAATGTGGTTGTGTCAACTCTTGGAATGCGGACTTCCATCGTCTGTCCTTCATTTGCACCAATCTGTAAGGTCATCGGACCGGCATCCAGAACGGTAACCGTAACTTCTCGGTTCACCGCACCGCCTTCTATCTTAAAAACCATCTCAAAATCGTCCCGGTCGCGCACGGTAACATAATCACCGTCAATCGTAATGGTCGAGGTGTTGGTAAAGCCACCGTCATCACTTCTGTCCAGCTCTACCGCACAGTCCACACCCTGTGCATATTCGCCGGAAGCCTTTAAGCCAAGCAGTTTTGCCAGCTTCTGGTCGGCATGAATTTCAATTTCTGCATCCGAGCCGTAGTCATCTGTGACAAACAATAAAGAGTATCTGGTTGGATTTGCCATTGCAGTAGCCGGGTCAATTACTTTATAGCCTCCAAGACCTGCCGTAGTGTCATCCGTTGTTCCGTCCGTATATGCCACCTGAATGCCCATGTTGCCGCAAACAGCATTTAGGTTTGTCAAAACAGTATTTAAGTCGGCATCCTTCGGAATTGTAATATCCTGGTTGTTGATTGTAAGCGTATATTCATTTTGATCATCCGGTACAGTATTTCCGGTCATAGTTCCACCGGTCAGCACAGCTTTTTGGGCAGCCTTGCCAGGTGTAAATTTATAATTTCTTACGTTTACCGCATCGGACAAGGAAATCAGTTCCACGCTTGGATCGCTGGAATAGGAACGCCGATCCACCGTGCCATCTAAGAGCTTCTTTGTGTTAAATTCCGTTGTTTCGGAAATACGGTTGATTTCTTCTTTTAACTGATCGACCTCTGCCTGCAGCTGAAGTCTGTCATCATCCGTTGAGGTGCCGTTGGCCGCCTGTACAGAAAGCTCACGCATTCTTTGCAGCATTTCTTCCACCTCAATCAACGCACCTTCGGCAGTCTGGATAACGGAAATACCGTCCGAAGCATTGCGGGATGCCTGATTTAAGCCTGCAATCTGTGTCTTCATTTTCTGAGAAATGGCAAGTCCGGCAGCATCATCTGCCGCACGATTGATACGATAGCCTGAGGAAAGACGCTCTAAGCTTTTTTCCATTGCTGTATTATTTTTGCCTAAAATATTGTTTGTCTTTAATGCCGGAATATTGTGATTAATCCTCATATGGTCCTCCTGATTTTTAACATGCTTTTACATGGCATCCGCATCTGCGTTCCGCACATGCACAACCAGTGCTTTTGCAATCCGATAAAGCCTGCTGTTGTCTGTTGTCTGTAGCTCGTCACTTCCCTGTGCATCCTTGTAAATGCCTTCCGTCTGGTAAGAGTAAGTGTCCGGTGTCACTTCCTCCGTGCCATAATAAAGGGAACCAATCTCAATATGATTCTGTGCCAGTGTGGCAAACAAATTCATCTGCCGGTCCTTCAACGCCTGTGTACCTTCCTTAGTATCACTGCTGATGAAGCATTTTAATTTGTTATCCTGAATCGTAGCTTCGCAGGAAATTTTACCAAGGTTCTGCGTTGGAATCTCTGCCAGAACCTTTGCCTTTTCCTCGCCACGTTCCAGAATGGTTACATTCATGTTTACAATGTCTGTTCCGGTGTCCACTGGAATCTGGTAGTATTCACGCTTACACAACCGATGCATAAAACGGATGCCTACATGCATTTTTTTAATAGACTTTGTATCCTGTTTATCCAGCACTCTGTCCTGCATCAGCTTTGTCTTTAAGCTGCCTGCTTCATCCGTAAATTTCTTATAGGCTGCCTGCATGGTTTCTTTATCATCCATGCAGTCCAGAAAGTCCGGAAGCTCCGTTTCTTCTCCGGTCTCCATCAGTTTAAAGCGTTTCCATTCTTTAAAGATTGTCATGTCGCCAACAAGCAGATTTTTTGCCGCTTCCAGATTTTCCACGGTTGGCAGAATACTGTAATCCTCCAGAAAACGCGTAGCATTCTGACCTTCACTTGCCAGGGTGCGGACGGTTTCCAGCTCTTCCTTTGCCGTTTCCGTCGTTGGCACGGAACATTCACTGATTATTTTATCGGCTTTTTCTACCGATTTGTTTAGACTATACCGGCTTACCTGTGCATCCATTCCCTGCGCACGTTCACTTTTTACCGCAGTAAGCAGATTTTTCAGCGTCAGTTCCCTGCCACTCTTGTACACGCCGCCAATTGCCTTTTCTTCCGAGCCATCCAGCTGGTGAAGGGTACGATACACATTCAGATATTCCTTTCGTTCTTCCGGTGTGATTTCCTTTTTATGGTCAAGGTTTATCAGAAAAATACTGTAATTATCTTCTTTTGTGATTCCTTCTTCCCCTTTTATCTGCGCAATTTTTTCGGACAGTTCGTCAATGGACTGCTCTAACGGATTGATGCCATCTCTTATCATGCGCACAGTTACTGCCGGGTGAAGCTCCTTTAATACTTCCTGCAGTTTTCCATCATACTCCACAACCTTCTGTACATTTTCCGGAGTCACTTCTACTGAGTTGTAGCCAAGCATCCGTACCGCCCGGCGGTTTTCTGCCGTAGGCTCCATACCGATTTTTTGAAGCAGGCTTTCCGTGTTGGCAAACGCTTTCTGTATCGTATCTCCCAGCTGCTTGTTCGGCGAAGTCATCACCGATTCCATGCTCTCGGTATAACGGCGCATGGCAAGATTATTCATACCCGTCTGATGCAGCTCATTCAGCGTAATGGAAGAACCAGTATCCATGGTATCCACAATAAGCGGTGCCGGCATGTTCTTGATTTCCTCCAGCTTCCGACTGGTGTCACGAAGCAGCTCTATGCCTTCCGCACTCTGCGCCACGCCTGCCTGAGTAAAGAAGCTGGAATAAAAACGATTTTCCAACGTTTTTAAGTTTCCGATTAATTTCTCCATGCTGACCGTGTCAATGCGGATACCTTCTTTTGCCAGACGATAACCAGCTTCAAAAGTCATTCTGGCACGGATTTCCTCTAACTGCCGTCTTGCCCGGATGGATGCCGCCTGGGCTGCACCATTTTCCGCAAAATCCTGCAAATATGCGGCTGCCTCCGAGCTGTCAGAATCAATCAGTTCCTGTGCCTTGGTTAAATCGCCAAGGGTTAAATCAATTTTATCGCCTTCCGTACCCGGCAGCTCGGCACTCCGCTTTGCCGCAGCATAATCGACTGCCTGCCCGGTTACCTGTCCGGTTTTCCGTATTAACTGACGTACTTCCTTTGCCGTCTGAGAAAGAAGATTGGCATTCTTTGGTTCCTGGCCTACAGAAAGGGCATCCACTGCCTTTGTCAGAACATCCTCCTCGGAGAGTCTGATTCCTGCCAGAAGGCTATATGATTTTAAATTGTCCACTGTTAACGGAATGTCTTTTTTGATAAACGTCTGGGCAGCACTTATCATGTCCTTGTTTGCACGAAGTCCTGCCTGAAACAGCATATGCGTTACTTTTGGTTCTAACTGTTCCCACGCTTCCTCGGTCAGCGTATGTTCTTTTTTGGAATAGCTCTGTGCCGCAGACCGTGCCATTGCCACATTTTCCAGCGTTGGTGCCAGTTTGTTGCGCACCATGTATTCACATTCTGACGACGACAGCTTTACACCGCCTTCTGCCTTTTCCAGTGCCACGGCAACCTTTTCCAAATTTGCCTGCGTAAGCGGAATATTTGCCTTTAACAGCTTTTCCGCTATCATTTCCGCTTTCGGATTATCAGCAAGCAGCTTCACCGCCTGTTCGATGACCGCTGCCCTGTTATCCTGAATCTGCTGCACCTGATTTTCTGCAGCGGTGGCGGCAAGCTCTTTTTGAAGCTTGATACGTTCCATGGCTGCCTCTAACTGCTCAGCCGTCATCTGTCCGACATCAAATCCTTCCTGCTGAAGCTGTGCCATATCTTCTTCGGTCATTCTTCCAGAAACATTTCCAAGCCTTTCCTGATTCTGTTCCGCTTCCGTACCATCTTCTTTTGCTGCTTCTGCCGCCTTTTCTTCTCCCATGCCATTCTTGGAATAAATATCCGAGGTCTGTTTTTGTTTTAAATCAGTTTCCTCTGTATAAAGAATTGCCTCTGCAACAGAGGTCTTTTCTGTTTTTCCCGCATCCGGATTACTTAGTGTTTTTGCTGTAGAGTCTTTCTGCTGTACACCATATGCCGAAAGGGCATTTATCATATTCATGCACGCTTCTCCTTTTATGCCTGCGGTTTGTGATTCCGTTCACTGCAGGCCGGGTCGCTTTCCATGCTTCCCAACGGTCGCTGTCTCCTCCTGTTCCTGCGACCCGTGCTTCTCTGTAACTTATTTCGGCAAAAAAGACTGTTTTCTTAACCGTCTTTTCCTGTTTCAGACGTACGTCTGTTTTTTTGCAGATTTCGCTCCCTGTCATTTTTTCCGTTGCAGCTCATACAATTTACTAAGCCCCACAGCCTTAACACTGCACGATTTCTCTTTCGGACAAAAGAGTTGCAGCCCGGCTGTGTCAAAAAATTACCGGCTGTTTGTGCCGGAGCGTCACAAACAAGTCCTGCTGGCAGAACAGAAAATCGCCTGTGCGAATTTCTTTAAGAAACTTTGTTTCTTTTGCCCCGTTGCAAAAAAACGCTCCGGAATGGAGATTTTTATGAAAAAAAAGATACCTTCTCTCACTCCGGCTTTGCTCCTGCTCACCGTGATTTTAACCTTTTCCGGCTGCATCGCAACCGAAAACCTACTCACGAAAGAGCATTCCGGCATCGTCACCGCCGTTCCGACTCCAACCCCGGCATTTTCTGCATTTGCCGCCGATATTTTTGTGGAAGAGATTACAAAAGACACAATTTCCCTGCACTACTCCCTCGCCCGGCCGGAAGCTTACGGAATTACGGAATATCCCATCACGCTCGGTTCTGTGAACGATGCTGTTTCTCCGGAAGAAACCACGCTGCCCCGCTATGAACAGCTGCTTTCCTACGACACTTCCGCTTTTTCCGAAGAAGAAACTTTAACATGGCTCTCTTTGAAACATTATCTGGAATTGGCAATGCAGGATGATTTTTCTCCCTTCCTTTCCGAGCTGTTAGGTCCTACGACCGGCTATCAGGCACAGCTTCCGATTATTCTGGCAGAATACCGCTTGGAAAGCAGGGAAGATGTCGAGCACTACCTTGCCCTGCTGCCATGCATATACGATTATTTTAAGCAAATTGCTGCTTTTGAAAAAGAAAAAAGTGCGGCCGGGTATTTTATGAATGACGAAACAGCAAAGGAAATTATTGCCCAGTGCAACGCCTTCACTGCCGATGTTGACAACCATTTTCTTATCCAAACCTTTGAAGAACGTCTGGAAGCACTGCCGCTGACTCTGTCCGAAAAAACCGATTATATCCTGAGAAACCGTTCGGCACTGCATTCCTGCGTCTTTCCAGCCTACGAGCTGCTTGCCGAAGCTCTTGCCGACTGCCTTGGCACCTGCAAAAACAACTATGGAATGTGTTATCTAGAAAACGGAAAAGAATATTATTCTCTTCTGGTAAAGACTTCCACCGGTTCCGACAAATCCATCGACGAGTTAAAAAAAATGCTGGCAGATACCATTACCAAAGGCTGCCGGACTATGGCTGCCGCCCTTGCCGCCGACCCGGCCATTTACGACAATGCGCTTGCACCGGATTACCCGGAAACCGACCCGAAACAGATTATAAGCTACATAACCTCGCAGTCAGCCAGAGATTTTCCGTATGTAAACTGTGACAACTACCGCATAAAGTATATTCCGGATTCTCTGGAAGAGTATGTCAGCCCTGCCATGTATCTTGTGCCGCCCATCGACAACTACGAAGCAGGCGTTATTTACATCAACAAAAATCCACGCTATGACCTGAATACCCTGTTCCCAACCATTGCACACGAGGGCTATCCAGGACACCTGTACCAGACCGTTGCCGCCCTTTCCACCGAAATTCACCCGCTCCGCTATCTCCTTTCCCCAACCGGATACGAAGAGGGCTGGGCTACCTATGTGGAAACCTACAGCTACAAATATACCGGCTTTTCCGATGCCCTGACCTCCTTTTTACAGGCAGACCAGATTGCCACTCTTTGCCTGTACGCCCTTTCGGATATCTATATCCACCATGACGGCTGCACTCCGGAGCAGTTATCCACATTTCTTGCGGATTATGGCTTTCCGGAGACCTCTGCAAAGCTGGTATACCAGACGCTTCTTGCCGAACCGGGAACCTATCTTCCCTATGCCGTAGGATATCTGGAATTTGAAAGCCTGAAAAGCTGCGCAAAGGAGCTTTGGACAGAAGAATACAGCGACTACGCGTTCCACGAATTTCTGCTGGAAATGGGACCGCTGCCTTTTTCGATTTTAGAGGAACTGTTGAAAAATCCACTCTAAAGTTCTTTACAAATATCCGATTTTCCTGTATCCTTTTAGTAGTTAGTTGTATCTAACACTTGTCAGGTTGCCCTGAAAAAAACTTCAACTGGAGGATATCATGGAAAATCTCATCATTATTTTAATTCTTGCCGTACTGTTTCTCTTTGGCATACGCACCACCATCAAACATTTCCGGCATGAAAGCAGCTGCTGCGGTGGTGGAAGCAGCGTCACGCCCGTGCCGGAGAAAAAACTGGGGCATGTCATCAGCACAAAAATTGTCCGGGTAGACGGCATGACCTGCGAACACTGCAAGGGCTGGGTAGAACGCGCCATCAACGAAATTGACGGAGCCTCTGCCAAGGTAAACTTAAAAACAAAAGAAGCCGTTGTCTCCATGGCAAGGGAAGTCAGCGATGCCGAGCTCAATGCCGCCGTAAAAAAAGCGGGCTACCGGGTAGTTTCCGTGAAATGCGGAAACTAATCCGGTAAAACTTACAAAAAACTCTGTTTTTTCTGTTTTCGTATTGACAACCCTCCACTACTGTGATAGTGTAGCAGTACAAACTACCGCAGTAGTGCGAAGGAGTCTGTCATGAAACATCTTGTCAACCAACTTACCCAAAAGAACGCAACGCTGCTCTCTGCTTTTTTGCTTTTTTTGCCGTTCTGGAATTCGCTGCCTATCACAAAGGTGGAATTTTTTCCATTGCCGCTGCATATCTGTGGCTGGCAGAAGCCCTGCTTTGCTTTCTCTTTTTCTGTCTTGCTGCCGGAAAAACCCTGCTTGCGGATATCCGCAGCCGCCGCTGGTTTCTCCCTCTCTTCTATTTTCTTTTGCTTGCGTTGTTTTGTTCTAAAATCGGCAACCTTGCATATTCCGACATCAGCTTTGAAGCCACGCTGCAGATTGCAGCCGGACTGAACTCCTTTGAGCTGCCGGATCTTAATTATACAGGGGTTGCTTTTCTGGACTACGCCAACCGTCAGTACATCATAAATGCCCTGCCAGCCGTCCTATTTGGACGCAGCATTTTCACGTTGCACCTTGGCTTTGCCCTGCCGTTTCTGCTTGGTATGACGCTTCTTTTTCTGGAGCTTCGTGCCTGGCTCAGACTTCGGGAACTGAACGAAGAATATGCCCTGCTTCCTCTGTTTTCCCTGCCTGTTTTTCCTTATATTACCGAATATTTCATGAACTTCGAACAGACACTTAATCCGGTCTCCTATACCTTACTCGGTCTGGCTCTTTTGCTGCGTTTTACCGGAAAGCTGACCCTGCCGGAGTCATTGCGCTCGCCTTCGTTGGCGGTATGTGCTGCAATTCCTATACTCCTGTGCTTGCTTTCTTTGGTTTTCTGCTTGTATTCCTCTTTTTGTGGGCAATCCAACTGTTGTATTCAAAACATAGAACCATCGGCCTACCTTTCGTCTCTGACACCCATGTGCCGCACTTTTGCTCATCTTTTACCCCTGACTGCCAGCTGCTGCTCTGTTTTGCCGTTCTTTTCCGTTTGTGCTGTTATTTTGCCGCCACCCTCGTCACCCGCCAGAAGGATATGATTACAACTCCCAAATCCAATCTTTCCCTGCTTCGTTCCACCTTTCTTTCCTGGTTTGACTTTTTTACCGACCGTTATGCCCTCTTTTTCGGCATCTGGCTCTTTCCGGTTTTGCTGTATCTGCTGTTGTCGCTGACCGGCAGACTGAAGCTGCCGCATTTTCTGACCGCTGTCTGGATGCTGCTGACTGTGTTTTTTTCCGGTGCTCTGGCAGGCTACACCACCTATGAGAAGACCCACGAAATCCAGCGGAACATGCTCCTGATTCCGGTGTTCACCACCGCCTTTTTCTTTGCAGCAGTTTCGTTTTTTCAAAAGCACCCGCACCATCCGCCCCGTTTTCTGCTCTCGCTTACCCTGTGCCTGCTTTTGCTGCTCGGCCAGTTTAATTTTTCCAGAGAACATCACTCTTTTACCTATTACAAGTATGTACAGCCGTTAAAATATATGCTTGCCTGTACAGAAGAACTTCTACCGGAGCTGGAGCTTGCAGATACCGATGAATTTAACCTTGTATTGCTTACGGATAATTCCCTGCTTTCAAACCTCTCCGACTATACTGCGTTTTTCTTTCCGAATGCACACAGCTTCACCGCTGCGCCGAACGAGCTGCCGGATGGTGTGGATTTTTCCCTGCCAACACTGATTTTTTGTGAAAGTAATAACCTTCCGGACGATTGGAGGGCAGGTATTGCAGAAACAAGCTTTACAAATACCCGTTATCACACTACCATCACCTGGTATTATGTAACGATTCCGTCACTGTCCAGACAATAACACGATTCAGCCCACGCCATGGCTCATTCGTAAAATCCTGTTGACAGCTTCAAACTACTGTGGTAGTTTGAAGTTAATAAACTACGCAGGAATGCATCTAACCACCAACCTACGCTCTGGTGCTTTGTTTTCAGAAATCATCAGACGTACCTACTAAGAAAGGAGAATCCTATGTCTGTAAAACTTTTTGATTCCGAATTAAAAATCATGAACGTGCTCTGGCAGGAAGGCGACTGCACCGCCAAATACATCTCTGATGTACTAAAGTACGAAACCGGCTGGAACATGAACACCACCTACACCCTGATTAAACGCTGTATACAAAAGGGTGCCATTAAACGCAGTGAACCAAACTTTCTGTGCCATGCCCTGATTCCAAAGGAAGAGGTGCAGGAAGCCGAAACCAACGAACTGATTAACAAAATTTACGATGGTTCTGCTGACAAGCTGTTTGCCGCACTTATCGGCAGAAAAAAACTTTCTGCCGTGCAGCTTCAAAAGCTGCGGGATATTGTAGGCGAACTGGAATAAGAAAGAAGGAGGAAGATTTCTATGACATTACTTACTATGAGTTTTTATGGAGCAGTCCTGATTTTAGCCATTCTTGTCATCCGTACATTTACCCTGCACCGGCTTCCAAAAAAGACCTTTCTTGTGCTATGGGGTATTGCCCTGCTGCGCCTTCTGGTTCCGTTTGAGCTTTCCTCCGGATTCAGCCTGTATTTCCTGCTACCGACAGATTTTCCTTTTTCTTCCTCCGGCACCACAGACAAACGCCAGTTCTGCCAATGCCAATTTTGCTGACATTGCTGACTCGGTCAATGCCAATTTTGCAAATACAGCCGATTTTGCAGAAGGCAGCGACGCAACCATACCTTACCAGCCGGAAACCGAACCTCCTATGAAATATTACGCTGACCTGTCAACCAAGCTGCTCACGATTACCGCCCTGTGCCTTCACTGGTTCAACCCGCTTGTCTGGGTCATGTACCTTTTCTTTAACCGTGACTTAGAGCTTTCCTGCGACGAGTGCGTTCTCCGCCGTTTTCACGGAGCAAGGGCCGACTACGCAAACACACTGATTGACATGGCAGCCAGACAAAGCCACCCTGCCATCCTGTACAGCCCATTCAGCGAAGATGCCATTGAAGAGCGAATTACCTCCATTATGAAGCTGCAAAAGGTAACGCTGGGTGCCATCGGCTGCTCGCTTGTCCTGATTGCCGCCCTTGTCCTTACCCTTGCCGCTTCTCCCAAAAAGAATGGCGATGACAGCCCAGAACCGCCGGAGGTTACTTCTTTTCTGGACAATACGGATTTCCCAAGGAACACTCCGATAGAACAAACAGCAGGTCAGCCAACCCCGACAATACCTCCGACCGCAACACCGCCAGCCAATTACCCTTACCCGTCCATTTTAGAGACTGCGCATCCGACAAGCGACGGCACCTACGCTGCTGTCATTATAGGTTGTACCATGGACACCCTGAAAATAAATCTGGTGGAATACATCACGGATGACGATACCGAGCGGAAGGCAGAAATCATTAAGCTGCTTGGTTTACAGCCGGGAATTGAACTGGAAGACGACGGAAGCTTTACCAACGGCTACTATATTTATGATAGCGACCCACGCTCCGGCGAGTTAAGCCTTGCGGATGATGACGTCATCCGTCTCATCGACCCGGACTCTCCGGACGGTTACCGCGAAGTTTCCGAACTGCATCTGTTTTTAAACGAAGTAATTACCGAGCACGGCTGGTCCACCATGCCATATTTTCTGCGCATTGAACAAGGCATGATAACAGGCATTTACGAAAAAATGCTTCCGTAACTATACGATTGCTTCTTTCCGTTTTACCAAAGTGTCAGTTTTTCAGAATTTTTATCATTTCCGATATTGACGAAATGCCCTCGTATCCTGTATAATGTGGGGTAAATTAACATGGGTGCCTTTGGCATGATGTTAAAATGTAACGATTCAGTCACCGATAAGCAAATACAAAAGGTGCAGTCTGAATGGTTACAAAAAATTTAAGAAATGAGGTAAGACAAAGATGGCAATTGATTTAACAAAGTATGGCATCACCGGCAGCACGGAAATCGTACATAATCCTTCTTTCGAAGAATTATTCGCAGAAGAAACCAAAGCTGACTTAACAGGCTACGAAGTCGGACAGGTAACAGAGCTCGGCGCAGTTAACGTTATGACAGGTATTTACACCGGACGTTCCCCTAAGGATAAGTACATCGTTATGGATGAAAACTCCAAGGATACCGTATGGTGGACTTCTGAGGAATACAAGAACGACAACCATCCAATGTCCAAGGAAGTATGGGCAGAGCTTAAGAACCTTGCAGTAAAAGAGCTTTCCAACAAGAGATTATTCGTTGTAGATGCTTTCTGTGGTGCAAACGCAGACACAAGAATGGCAGTTCGTTTCGTTGTTGAGGTTGCTTGGCAGGCTCATTTCATCAAGAACATGTTCATTCAGCCAACCGCAGAAGAATTAGCAAACTTTGAGCCAGATTTCGTTGTTTACAACGCTTCCAAGGCTAAGGTAGAAAATTACAAGGAATTAGGTCTTAACTCCGAAACTGCTGTTGCATTCAACATCACAAGCAGAGAGCAGGTTATCTTAAACACATGGTACGGCGGCGAAATGAAGAAGGGTATGTTCTCCATGATGAACTACTACCTCCCATTAAAGGGCATCGCTTCCATGCACTGCTCCGCTAACACCGATATGAACGGTGAAAACACCGCTATCTTCTTCGGCCTTTCCGGTACAGGTAAGACAACCTTATCCACAGACCCTAAGCGTCTCCTCATCGGTGATGACGAGCATGGCTGGGACGACAACGGCGTATTCAACTTCGAAGGCGGCTGCTACGCTAAGGTTATCAACCTGGATGCAGAATCCGAACCAGACATCTACAACGCAATCAAGAGAAATGCTCTTCTTGAAAACGTAACCGTAGATAAGGATGGCAAGATTGATTTTGCTGATGGCAGCGTTACCGAGAACACTCGTGTATCCTACCCAATCGATCACATCAAAAACATTGTACGCCCAATTTCCGCAGCTCCTGCTGCAAAGGATGTTATCTTCCTTTCCGCAGACGCATTCGGCGTACTTCCTCCGGTATCCATTCTCACACCAGAGCAGACAAAGTACTACTTCTTATCCGGCTTCACAGCAAAGCTTGCAGGTACTGAGCGTGGTATCACAGAGCCAACTCCTACCTTCTCCGCTTGCTTCGGACAGGCTTTCTTAGAGCTGCACCCAACCAAGTATGCCGAAGAGCTTGTTAAGAAGATGGAAGCTAACGGTGCAAAGGCATACCTTGTAAACACAGGCTGGAACGGCACCGGCAAGCGTATCTCCATTAAGGATACCCGCGGCATCATCGACGCTATCTTAAATGGTGACATCGCTAAGGCTGAAACAAAGAACATTCCTTACTTCAACTTTGAAGTTCCAACAGCACTTCCGGGTGTTGACACCAACATTCTTGACCCTCGTAACACTTACGCTGATGCTTCCGAATGGGAAACAAAGGCTAAGGATTTAGCAGGACGTTTTATCAAGAACTTTGCGAAGTACGAAGGCAACGAAGCTGGTAAGGCATTAGTTGCAGCAGGTCCACAGTTATAATCTTTATAAACACAAACAAGGCTCCGGGGAGCGGAATTTTTCCGTATACCCGGAGTTTTTTTGCAATCTTCTATAGACAAATTTTTCTGTTTGTCCTATAATTTTTTACGTTTCCTCGCTTTGAATACCGCTATTTTGGCACAAACCGTTTCAAGCGGAGACACCACATAAAAAAAGCAAAGTCTTTATATACTCTCGGAATTTTCGGAATGAAGCATTCTGGGATGGATTCTCTTAGAAATGGATGAGTTTATGTCACAGATTACCAAACGGGCAATTGCACAATCCCTCAAAAACCTGCTTTTAAAATAGCCTTTGACAAAAATTACAATTAACGACATCGCCACCGACTGTGGCAGTGTTCTTTCTCGGTGATGTGTGGGCCCCTTATCACAATTAAGAAACGTCTGGTGTATTGTATCGCCAGAAGCTATCGCCATTTCTTTCCCGCTGCATTCCTAACAGTGCAGCCGGAATTTTTCTGCCCATTTCCATGTCAGAAGCAGCAACACCGTTTCCCTGCTTTCAGTATCTTTTTGATATGCCTGAAAAAAAACTAAAAGTTTCGTATACAGAAACTAAAAATTTCTATTGATTTATTTTACTTAATCGTTTAAACTGTGAGTAAAGTGAGAAAATGCAACGCATCCGATGCGTCATGCTCACGGCACAAAAAATTTAAGTATTGGGAGGATTTGCCATGAAATTCGGTTATTTTGATGATGCCGCAAAAGAGTATGTGATTACCACGCCAAAAACTCCACTTCCATGGATTAACTACCTTGGAACCAATGAGTTTTTTTCTCTGATTTCCAACACCTGCGGCGGTTACAGCTTTTACAAGGACGCCAAGCTCCTTCGTTTAACTCGCTACCGTTACAACAATGTTCCTTATGACAACAATGGTAAGTATTATTACATAAAAGACGGTGATTCCATCTGGAATCCAGGCTGGCAGCCAACAAAAACTGCACTGGATTCTTACGAGTGCCGCCACGGTATCGGCTACAGCCGCTTTACTTCTGCAAAGAACGACTTAACCGCTTCCGTTCTCGCTTTTGTTCCAAAGAGCGACAACTGCGAAATCAACCAGGTTACTTTAACAAACAACTCCGGTTCTGCCAAAGAAATCTCCTTGTTCTCCTATGTAGAATGGTGCCTTTGGAATGCCGATGATGACATGAAAAACTTCCAGCGTTTACTCAGCTGTGGTGAAGTAGAAATTGACGGTTCCACCATTTACCACAAAACCGAGTACCGCGAAAGAAGAAACCATTACGCCCTGTTCTCGGTCAACCATCCAATCGACGGCTTCGACACCATCCGTGATGATTTCTTAGGTATGTACAACGGTGCTGACCATCCGGAGGTCGTAGAAGCAGGCAAGGCAAAGAATACCGTTGCCAGCGGCTGGTCTCCGATTGCCTCCCACCAGATTAACCTCAGCCTGCAACCGGGCGAAACAAAGTCCTTTGTTTTTGTACTGGCTTACATCGAAAATCCGCAGGAGGAAAAGTGGGAATCCCACAACGTCATCAACAAAAAGCCTGCCAAAGAGCTGCTCGCAAAGTATCAGACTGACGCTGACGTAGACGCAGCACTTACCGAGTTAAAGGCTTACTGGGAAGAGCTTCTTTCCCGCTACAGCGTAGCATCCAAGGACGACAAGGTAAACCGTATGGTAAACATCTGGAACCAGTACCAGTGTATGGTAACCTTTAATATGTCCCGTTCCGCTTCCTACTACGAATCCGGTATCGGTCGCGGCATGGGCTTCCGTGATTCCTGTCAGGACTTACTTGGCTTTGTACACCTGATTCCAGATCGTGCCAGAGAACGTATCATTGACATTGCTTCCACCCAGTTTGAGGACGGCAGTGCTTATCACCAGTACCAGCCTCTTACTAAAAAGGGCAATGCCGACATCGGCGGCGGCTTCAATGATGACCCGCTTTGGCTCATTGCAGGCACCAGTGCCTATGTGCGTGAAACCGGTGACACCACCATTTTAAAAGAAAATGTTCCGTTCGATAACGATTGGCAGAAGGCAACTCCGCTGCTGAATCACTTAAAGCGTTCCTTTGATTTCATCGTAAACCATAAAGGACCTCACAACCTGCCACTGATTGGCCGTGCCGACTGGAACGACTGTTTAAACTTAAATTGTTTCTCGGAGCATCCGGGCGAATCCTTTCAGACCTTTGGTCCGAGTGAAGGACCGGTAGCAGAATCCGTTTTCATTGCCGGTATGTTTGTCAAATACGGAGAAGAATATGCCGAGCTTTGCGAGCTGATGGGCGACGAAAGAGAAGCGGCATATGCACGCGAAGAAGTAAAGAAGATGTACGAAGCCATCTTAAAGGACGGCTGGGACGGCGACTGGTTCGTGCGTGCTTATGATGCCTACAGCCACAAGGTAGGCTCCAAGGAATGTGAAGAAGGCCAGATTTTCATTGAGCCACAGGGCTTCTGTGTACTTGCCGGTGTCGGTGTCAAGGAAGGGCTTGCCAAAAAGGCACTCGATTCCGTCAAAGAAAAGCTGGATACCAAATACGGCATTATGATTTTACAGCCTGCCTATACCAAGTACCACTTAGAGCTTGGCGAGGTTTCCTCTTACCCACCGGGATACAAAGAAAATGCCGGTATCTTCTGCCACAACAACCCATGGGTTTCCATTGCAGAAACTGTTATCGGCCGTGGTGACAGAGCTTTTGAAATTTACAAAAAAACCTGTCCTGCTTATGTAGAGGATATCAGTGAAATCCACCGCACTGAGCCATATGTATATTCCCAGATGGTTGCCGGTGCTGATGCCAAATTCCACGGCGAAGCAAAGAACAGCTGGCTCACTGGTACCGCTGCATGGACCTTTGTAAACATCTCCCAGTACATTCTGGGTGTTTACCCAACCCACAACGGTCTTTCCGTGGATCCATGTATTCCAAAGGGCTTTGGTGATTTCACCTTAACAAGACGCTACCGTGACGCTATGTACCACATTCAGGTTACTAACCCGGACAATGTGGAAAAAGGCGTAAAGAAGCTGATTGTAGACGGTGAAGAGCTCACCGGAACCACCGTAATTACTTACAAGAAGGGCAAAACTGAATACAACGTAGAAGTTATCATGGGATAACTGTTTTAGCTCTTTTCACGGAATAAAACAAAATATGCCTCCGCTGCTACCCAAAGAATTTTCCGCAGGTAGCAGCCGGAGGCTTTTTATTTCATTACTTTTTTAAGGATGTCTTCCATACTGCACCCAAGAACACGCGAGCTTTTGTAAATCGTCTGCACCGGAGCTTTTTCAATGCAAATTTGCAATACCTTTGCGTCAAACTCCTCCGGTGCTAAAAATTACTCACTTTGATAATTTTGATAATCGCTTATATTCATGCCTTTTGGCATAGTGACATTCACGAGAATCTCGCAGCCGCAGAATGCCGTACTGGCTATCTTGGTTGCTTTCGGCATATTTACATTCCACAGACTTGCGCAATCTCTGAATGCATACTCACCAATTACCTCTACGTTCGGCATAGATGCACTCATCAAATTGTCGCAGCCTAAAAATGCGTTATTTCCTATTTTGGTTACGGTTTTCATGCTGATACCGGTCAAATCACCGCAATAGGCGAATGTATAATCGGCTATCGTCTTTACAGCTCCCGGTATTTCAAACTCTCCCTGTACTGCACCCGATACCCATAAAAGGACTCCATCTCCTACTATAACGTATGTTTTATTTTCCGTTATTCTTTCGTGCCACAGCGTTCCGTCAAAGGCAAACTCACCAATTTCCTTTACCTTTGGCATGCTCACGCTTGACAGACTGATACAGCTATAAAACGCATAATCACCTACTTTTGTTACGCTTGGCATATTCACACTTGACAGACTTACACATTCATAAAACGCATAATCACCTACCGTTGTTACGCTTGGCATACTCACGCCTGACAATTCACTGCAGTAAGCAAAGGCATAGCTTGCTATGGTTTTTACCGTTTTCGGCACTTCAAAGGTTCCTTGTATATAATCAGACACCCATAAAAGAACGCCATCTCCTACCACAACATACGGTTGATTTTCGGTGACTTTTTCCAGCCATAATGTTTCTGCAAATGCATCATTTCCAATTTCCTTTACGTTTGGCATAGTCACTTTCTTTAAATTCTCACAATACCAGAATGCCATATCGCCTATTTCCGTTATATGCATCATGGTTACGCTCGTCAGGTTATTGCGCAGCAAAAATGCCTGTGCACCTATTTCCGTTACTTTTCTTCCGTCTATTTTCTCAGGAATAACAAGTTCACTCAAAGAATCATCTACAAGTCCTGTAATACGAATCGTTCCGTCTTTTTTTACTTCATATTGAAAAGCACTTGCTACCGTTTCCTTTAGCTTAGGTGTTGGCGTCGGTGTCGGCGTTGCCGTTGGTCTTGGCGTTGCTGTCGGCTTTGGCGTTGCCGTCGGCTTTGGCGTTGCCGTTGGTCTTGGCGTTGCCGTCGGCTTTGGCGTTGCCGTTGGTCTTGGCGTTGCCGTCGGCTT
>CAZJAA010000017.1:52577-59526 GCA_964544055.1 uncultured Lachnospiraceae bacterium
TGGCGTTGCCGTTGGCGTCGGCGTTGCCGTTGGCGTTGCCGTTGCCGTTGGCGTCGGCGTCGGCGTTGCCGTTGCCGTTGGCGTCGGCGTTGCCGTTGCCGTCGGCGTTGCCGTTGGTCTTGGCGTTGCTGTCGGCTTTGGCGTTGCCGTCGGTGTCAACGTTGGTGTTGCTGTTGCTGTTGGTGTTGCTGTTGGCGTTAACGTTGGTATCGGCATTGGCAAACTGCCACAGCCAAAAAATGCATTTTCCGCAATTTCAGCGTCATCCCAAATTTCCACAGATATCAGTTTTTCACAATTATAAAACGCCTTTTCGCTTATCACTTCTGCGTTCGGCATAGCCACGCTCTCCAGATTATTGCAGCCGGAAAATGCCGCTTTTCCTATCACTTCTACACTTGCTAAATCTACTTTTTTCAGATTTTCGCATTCATAAAATGCATATCTGTTTATTTCTGTGACTAATTTTCCGTCAATTTTCTTCGGAATCACGAGTTCACTGATTGAGTAATCATTTAATCCGGTAATCAGAATCGTATCATCTTCCTTTACTTCATATGTAAGCACCTCTGATTCTTTGGAATTTTTTGTTGTTTTCGAATCTGAATTTGTCTGACATCCGGCTGCTAAAGCAAAAACTACCGCTGCCATGCAAACAAAAAATTTTTTCATACCTTTCCTCCTCGGTAACTGATTTGTTTTCTTTGGAACAGTTCCAAAATACCGTCCAGTATAAATACAACACAGGAATACACCAGCATATATTTTAAATAAACCGTATTGTGCACAGCGCACAAATAATAATGTGCCGGTAACAGATATTGCAGCAGCCGGACCTTTTTAACATTAAAAAATATCGGACACAATACGAGCATTAACAGCATACAGACCACCATTGCAACCCCAATTCTGTGTGGATGCTTTAAGATGCGTTGACACAAGCTGCAAAATCCCATGCTGGCACAAATAAACAGCAGCAATGCCGTGATTTCATATCCGGGGTTTGTAAAAAGACCGGAAAAATAAAGTGCTGCTAACACCGCAATGCCGATGTACAAAGCTACGGTAAACTGATACAGATAACGTTTTCCCAAACGTTTTTCATACGCAATCCGGTCAAACATACCGTTTTGCTCGTCCTGAATAAAAAACAGAATCGCAGCAAATCCTCCGAGAACTATCAGCAACGACAACAAGCCCCGCAATGGCATCAAAAGGTAACTCGTTCTTTCTTCCTCGGTGCCGTCCATGTGGACAAATTCTACCAGCTGGTCAATAACTGCGGACTCTTCGTAAATCTGCAAAAGCTCCTGCTCCGATATTTCGTCTGTTTCTGCAAGCAGGGACGTCACATAGTCCTGATACATCGCATAATATAAATGGGGAGCAAGAGCACCGTATAATTTTTCGCGCGTCAGCTGAAATACCACATTGTCTTCTTTTTCCACAACAGTGACCAATTTCTCCGATTGCGCCACATTTGTCGGCGACTTTGCAAATGCAGCAAGCCGCCTGTTAAAATCACCGTGAAATATCCATATGGCATCTGCCTGTTGACGATTCAGCTTCTCATAGGCTTCTTCCAGATGCTCCACAGCTTCAACATGTACCACACTCTCCTTAGAACGCAGAGCATTCATCACTGCATCCGTCAGAACCTCTTTTTCTTCCGCATACAGCACAATCTTTACAAAGCCACTCTCCTGTGTGGAAATACTTTGCAGCGACCAGACAAGCAGCGGTACGAATGCCAAAAGAAGCAGATAACTCTTTTTCTTAAATAAACGTTTGCTCAAATAAAAGAAATTTCGCATGTCAGTACCCCTTCTCTGTTTTTCCTTTGCGGAGGAGGAAAGCAATGCCTAAAGCTCCGGCAAAATAAACCAATATCCACACCAGTTCTTTCCATGCGTTCTGACCTGATAAGTTTTTTTGCACAAACTGCAGTGCAATACCAACAGGCAATACGTCTGATATTCTTTGCATGACATCTGGGAAAAAAGACACCGGATAAAAACAGCCCGATAAATAGCCCATTCCGATGGCAAAAACCAATTGCAGCAAAATTCCGCTTATTACGTCCGATACCGCTTCAAACAAGCAGAACTGAAGGGCAGAGATTAAGAAAATAACCGGTACAAGAGAAAAAAACAGTGCCGGAAGCCCTCCCTCTGATAAGCCCTCGATTAAGCCCACCAGCGGTTCTTTAGCAATCCAGAAAAGCAGGAAAACATATCCAACCGCCAGGGCAACGTCAAAAAGTACGACCAGCAGATAGGAGCCGTATTCTCCCAGAAGCTGCATACCACATCCATATCCCTGTGATTGCAGGATCCGGTTTCTTGCCATGTCCCTTTTTACATACATATGACAGCAGGAAATTCCCATCAATAGAATATAAAAAACAGCCAGTGCGCTTATATAATATTCTACCAGCGACAAGCCATCAGAAATTCCGCACAGCTCGATGTCATAGCACTGATGCCGTGCCAGCACATTGTCCATAATCTGAAAAAAAAGCTGTTCCACGGTTTCGTCCTGATATGCCTCCGGTAGCTCGTGCAGATAACCAAAGTGTTGTACTGCAAACAGCATATTTTCGGCATCTGTAATTATCTGCGAGACTTCATCTGCAATTTCTACCATAATCAGGGTGCTGACGTTCGTTGCACCGCTGTTTACATAAGTAATTGGAGTGTTGATACCATATTCCAACAAGTCTGCAAAATTGTCCGGTATGACAATGTACGCACTCAACCGAGCGTTATTCATCTGCTGCCGTGCCTCTTCCTCTTCCTGAATTTCAATAATTTCTATGGCAAAGCGTGAGCTGTCCAAATGCCTCAGTGCAAAAAGTGCAAATTCCAGATATTCATTGGAGGTGTCACCTACCAGACCGATTTTTACTTTCAGCTTATTTTCAGAAGAATTATTTTTTTCATATATGGTTACCGCCAAAAATCCCACGCAGGCAATCAGCAGGGTTGCAGTAAGAAACATTGTCGGTAAAAAGTGGGAAACTTTTTTTAGCTGTAACCTCAAATAACGTCTGTATTTTTCCATAGCTTCACACATTTCCACCTTGTAATTGTTCGGCCAGGTGCGATACATTCCCATCATATTGGTACGGCACCAGCTTCCCGTCTTTTAAAATATAGCAGACATCACACAACGCAACCTCTGTTACCTCATGTGTGGCTATCAGAATTCTTCCACCTTCCGCTCGAAACCTTTCCATATACTCATAAATACGCTGTTTACATGGTAAATCCAGTGCAGCAGACGGCTCATCCAGCAGCAGTACCTGTGGGTGGTTTGCAACCGAGCAGCCTATCGACACTCTTTTTTTCATACCTCCGGACATTTTGCATACCGGCATACGGACAAACTCATTTATCCCAAGCAAGGCAAGAACTCCGTCGGACAGCTCCTTTTTTAACTCTGCCTTGCCATACCACAGGCGCAGGTTATCCCATGCCGTCAGTTCTTCGTATAAGGGATTTCCCTGCGGAACATAGCCGATTACCTCTTCCCGCAGCTTTTTATTTTTTAACAAATCTTTCTCCTGCCAGTATATTTTTCCGACATCTGCTTTCTGCACACCGGCAATAATGGAAAGCAGCGTGGATTTGCCGCTTCCATTTCCTCCCAATATACCAACGCAGATCCCCCTGTCCATAGACAAGGAGACCTCATTGAGGATGACTTTATTTTTATATTTTTTGCAAATATTTTCAATTCTCATCTCTGTTTCATCCATAAAATGTAATCCGCAGCACCAACTATTTCCGCATCTTCTTTTACTTCAACCGGCAAGTTTCACTGCAGCCAATACTTTCTATTACCACATATAGCTGATATACCGGAAGATATCATACGCATCCATATCGGAAATATCATCAATGATATCAATCCAGTCCGAAGGCAGGGAAGTTTTGTCCAGCTTTTTCAGCAGTCCGCTCCAGTCGAACTCATCCCACCAGTCTTCTAAATCATCTTCGTCCATTGCATCATAGACATTCTTATCCGATGGTACGGAAACCTTTTTGCCGCTGCCTGTTTCACATACGACCTCCAGAGACACAATTTTTTCTGTTTTCTTTCCTGTTTCTTCGCATAAGCTTATCGTAGCAGTTTTCTTATCCTCGCTCATGGAAGTATCCAGAGAGAGAACCATTTCCTTAAGTGCAGACAAGATTTTATTTGTCGTTTTATAAGAAGAGTCGTTGGTATAATCGTAATCATAACCATAATACCAGTCATACCAGCTGTACTGTTCTTCAAAATATAAGTCCAGAAGCTTTGACACACCACCAGCAAGCCGAACCTCTACCGTGCCGTTCATAAGGCCTTTTTTCAACGAATCAAGGTCTAACTTTTTGGTCGTAAGCTCTACAATATCATATCCGCCGCATTCCAGAGAAAACGTTCCGTTCAGTTTGTTTCCGGATTTTGTACCGTTGCCCTCTAAGGAGAAATAGGTTGTATCGTCCTCTTTCAGGCTGTATTTGTAACCAACCTTTTTGCCGTCCTCCGGCGCAAATAATGTAACGACAACATCACCCACTTCAATTTCTCTGCCGACAACATCACCTGCGTTGTCTACATATACATACATGACAATTTCGCCATCACCGTCAATATATTTTGCATCGCCTGCAATTTCCTCACATGCGTCCACAAAATCATCATAGAGGTCATCTGCATCGATGTCGATGTCCATTTCCTCCAAAGCTTCGCAGACAGCAATGATAATTTCTTCGATTTCTTCATCCTTCGCAAGGGTTTCAAAAACCTCTTCTACCATTTTGGATGCCATTTCAGCGTCAATGGCAACCTTCAACTGTGTGCACTCCTGCTTGATATCATCTGCACGAAGTGTTTTTCCCTTTGTCAGCTTTACATCATCCACATAGGACACAGCCAGTTTCACATACTTATCCAATAATTTTTCCAGCTTTGCCGACTTTGGAAATGTCTTGGCCAGATTTTCAAGCTTTGACATGCTCAACAGACTTTCATTGAGCATACGCAGAGAATAATTTTCATCCATGTCTCCGCCAATATATTTGCTGGAAAGAGTTGGTATGCTAACGTAGAACCGTTCCTTCTCCGCATCAGCAATTACGGTCAGCTCTGCTAAATCTTGCTTTTCCAGTGCTACGCCCAGTGTTTCCTGAACCACACCGTCTTTCATGTTGTGCTTCCAGTCAAGCGATACTGTTTCCAGCCAGGATAAATCCTCGCCAACCAAAAGCTCCAGCATATCCAGCCAGTCCTTGGCACCTTCTTCACAGGACAAGGTAAGCTTCATATCTGCACTCTGATCATAACTCTTGAAAAGCTGCAGCAAATAATCCTCATACAAATTACCAGCTACTTCTACGGCTTCCTCTAACTGCTTTTTCTCAACCCACTGATAATACTCTTCCGGAGAAGCAGTCGCTTTTTTAAATGTGTTGGCAAGCACGGAAGAATTGGCAAAGCCAATAATAAGTGCCACTACTACAACACAGGCTGCAATAATGAGCGGCATTTTTTTCATACCCTTTTTTGCCTTCTTTTCTTCCACCGGCTCCTGCGGCAGCGGCTGTTTTGGCATCTGCACCGTTTCCTGCTGTGGTTCTGTTACCGCATTTCCTACAATTTTTTCTCCGCATTCCGGACAATACTGGTCGTTTTCTCCAACGGAAGCTCCACATTTTTCACAAAACATTTTTTTTTTATCAGATGTTCCTTTCATCTGATACTCCTTTCCCTTTTTGTTTTTAATCTACTTTTTTATTTGCCGTAACTCTGGCAATGATTTCACATACAACAAACACTAAAATAAATGCGATACCTGCTGACAGGAAGAAGAGTGCATTTTTTGTAAGTAGCTTGTTCACGCCTGCAAGCAGATTGTTCAGTACATCTTTATCCAGAGATGCTACCATGGCTACAAGCTGTCCGGTCACCATGGCAAGTACACATCCGGCACAGGCAGCAATCGTAACACCACATCCGGCATATAATACGGCACGGCGTTTCTTCCGCAAATTGGTAAGAAGCAGCAGGCCTGCTATCACAACAATGCCAAGTATGATAAGAATATTCCATACCATAGATTGTTTAAACACCATCTGAAGCTTTTGGACAGATTCTCTGGTTTCCTCAGGCATTCTGACCGTTGTTGCTTCTTCAAGGTCTATTTTTTCCAGATAATTTTCTATTCTGACCAAATCTCTCTCGGTTATTTCTACGTCAAGCGATTTTTCCAGAACTCTTTTGTTGTCTTCAATGAACTGGATAACCTGGTCAGGCTTCACATGTGCAGACTTTTTTTCGCCGACTGCTACCTTCAAATAGTCATCCTTCAGTTCATTGAAGAAATCGTTTAACATAATTTCATCCAGCAGCTTGTCAACCTGTGACTTTGTAACATCCAGCTTTGTTTCCGACTGAATCAGCTCGTAAACCACGTCAGACAAGTTGTCGTCATCCTCTATGTCTACGTCGGCAATTTCGAACGAGGAAACTAACTCTCCCACCGGCACTTCTTTTAATTCAACCGCATCCAGAATGCCGGATGTATTGAAATCACCCAGTGCGCCATCACATGTGATTTTTAAAAGCAATGTCAGGCACAGTGCAATTAACACCAAGGTCCAGATGACACTGAAAAAATGTGCTGCAATCTTACCGGCAACCGTTTCTTTTTTTACCTTTTTCGCAGGCTTTACAGCTTCCGGCTTCTTTACCGCTGCTTCCTCTGTGGCTGCTTCCGGCTCTTTTACCGCTGCTTCCTCCACGGCTGTTTCCGGCTCTTTTACCGCTGCTTCCTCCACGGCTGTTTCCGGCTTCTTTACCGCTGCTTCCTCTGTGGCTGCTTCCGGCTCTTTTACCGCTGCTTCCTCCACGGCTGTTTCCGGCTCTTTTACCGCTGCTTCCTCCACGGCTGTTTCCGGCT
>CAZJAA010000018.1:0-6984 GCA_964544055.1 uncultured Lachnospiraceae bacterium
CATCCGACCGCTAAGGCAAGCACTACCGCTGCCATAAAAATAAATAGTTTTTTCACTCTTTCTCCTCCTTGTGATACATGGTATTTTTCATAAGAACTTTATTCGTATGCTTTTTCCTTGAAACTCTTTCCTGTGCTCCCTCCTTTCTTCTCCGAGTACAGCCGCCTGTGGGCGATTCCTTTTTTTGTTGTCTGAAATCTTTTTCTTACAGGCTTTCGGCATAGTTCTTTTCTTCTATCTGTAAAAGTGTAGTGGCTACGGTTGCTTTTAAATCCGCTTCTTTCTTTGGCGAATGCACCTTAAATTCCAGAATGTAGGCGCAATCCTCGCCATCTTTTTTCTTTGGCTCTAACATCACATCATACCGTCCAAAACCACTTTCCCGGTTGGAAGTGATGCTGTATTTAGTCTGTAAATCTATCATCAGTCCAAGTACAAAACCGTAATAAAAACGTTCCGGTTCTGCAAAAGCCGGCTCTCTTCCGGTGTCAAAGAAGCTGAACGTACGAAGTGCCACACGGTTCTTATAAGCGTTCATTGCATTCACATCATTTTTAAGCAGTGCCTGTAAAAAATCGTTGTATTCACCATCGGCTTCCGTAAACCAGTCATGCACCAGCTGTTCAAACATCACATGTACTTCCTTGTTGGTAAGGGTGAGTTCGTACTGTGGTTTGCTGTTATCTAAAATTACAACTAAAAACTTCCATAACTATTTTTTAGATTTTACGCTTTCTTCTCTTTCGTCTTACCCGGTTGATATGCCGTTCAAAATCTCCGGAGTCAAGCAGTTCTGCCAGCACATACTGCTCAAACACCGGCACCGTACAGGAATAAAAGCCTAGCTTTTCTTCAAATTCCGGCAGAAGCTTCTTTGGCAAAACAAGATAGCCGACACGCATGGACGGTGCAATGGTTTCGGAAAACGTGTTCAGGTAAATGACGGATTCTTCCTTTGCCATGGAAAAGATGGTATCATCATTTTTCATGGATACTGTCAGCTCTGCCGCATAGTTATCCTCAATAATATAGCCGTTTTTTTTCGCAGCCCAGGTTAAATATTCACGTCGTTTGGATACATCTGCAGTAATTCCACTTGGAAAGCTGTTAAACGGTGTAATATGCAATACGGTAGCCTTTGTACGATTTAATTCTGAGGTTTTAATGCCGTCCTGTCCCATCGCTAACATATCACAAAACACACCGTTTGCCTCGTATACACGGCGTATTTTTTCATAGGAAGGATTTTCAAGTCCAAATACCCTGTTCTTGCCCAAAAGCTGCACAAGCAGACTGTACAAATATTCCGCTCCGGAACCAATAATAATCTGCTCCGGATTTACTTCCATGCCGTTGCTGCGTCTTAAATAGGAAGAAATTGCCGCACGAAGCTTTTGACAGCCATGGTTTGGTGATTTTATCAAAATCTCGTCCCCATAATCCAGAAGCACTTTCCGCATGGTTTTGGAAAGCACAGAAAATGGAAATTCGCCACGGGCTTTGGTTGCTTTTCCGGTATAGCTGCTTTCTGCTGCATTTTCTGCTGTTCTGATGTTTTCTGCATTTCCCTGCCGGTTAAACGCCGGTTTTTCTTCAAAATCCGGGACAGTTTCGTGGAAAACAAAATCACTGTCTTTGTAAATAACCACATACCCGCTCCGCTGCCTGCCTTCCAGATAGCCTTCTTCACATAAAATTTCATAGGCATGCTGTACGGTAATTACACTGATACCGGTTTCCTCGGCAAGTGTCCGCTTGGAGGGGAGTTTTGTCCCATACGGAAATGCACCGGTCACAATATTGTGCTTTAAGTATTCATAAAGCTGCAGATAAATCGGTCTGCCGCATTTCATGTTTATATGGCAATTCATACTATCCTCCATTCTGAACACGTTTAATTTTGTCCGGAGAAACACACAAAAAATCATACCAGCATTTTCCGGATTCACACATCAGGGCATTTATGACGTTCCATGCACAAATAGGCAACAACTTTAGCTGTTTAGGAAACACTCAGCCAAAATATGCCTTTCCCATTTGAATATCCTGTAAAAGCTGTAGCCGCAATTCTTCCAAAGATACAAACTTCTGCTCCGGACGCACAAAGGAAAGAAGTTCCGTTTTTGCCACTTTTTCATACAGGTTTTCAGTACAGTCAAACAAATGTGTTTCTATTCCGCAAAGAGCTTCCTTTTGTACGGTCGGTTTGCAGCCGACATTCGCAATCCCATGATAGGAAATTCCGTCAAGGGTTACTCTGGCGCAGTATACGCCATAACGCGGTACAATCTTTTCCTCCGGCACGGTCTGGTTTATCGTCGGTACACCGATGGTATGTCCAAGGCTTCTGCCATGAACAATTTTTCCGGAAATCTGATACGGCATCCCAAGCATTTCCGTTACTTCTTCCATCTGTCCTTTGCTGATACAGTCACGGATTCTGCTGCTGCTGACCTCTGCCTCATGATATCTTCGTTTTTCCACGGCTTCAAAGAAAAATCCGTACTGTACCGATAACCTTTCCAGCAGTTTTACATCTCCTTTTCTGTCCCTGCCAAAGCGAAAATCCGTTCCAACAAACAGCTGCTTTACTTTCATGGTGTCTACCAGAATTTCTTTCACAAACTGTTCCGGCTCCATGGAGGCTGTTTTTTTCTGAAAAGGAAACAAAACATACCGTTCCATGCCAAGTTTTCCCAGCACTTCTTCTTTTTCTGTTTCAGTCAATATAAGCGGTACTTGCTGGTGCTTCAAAAAATTTGCCGGAAGCATATCAAAAGAAAAAACCGTTGGTATACATCCCTGATTTTTTGCAGCCAGAACCTTATCTAACAATATTCTGTGTCCGATATGCACTCCGTCAAATTTTCCAATCGTCAACGCTGTATTTTCCCATGGCAGCAGTTGAATTTCTTTTATGATTTCCATTCCATTCGTCCTAAATTCTAAAATAATTTTTTTAAGTCATGTATTACTATACACCACAGCTTCACCCGCAGGAACACTCATCGCTTTCCGGCAAAGCTCAAATCCTGCTCCTTACAGAGCCAGACTGCTTATGTAAGCGAGGATTACAAAAACATTTTCACAGGAACAAACTTTTTCCCATTTTTTTCATAGATTCCAAGAAATTTTCCGTTGCTGTCACAGGCACGATACCAGTTTTCAGGAAATCCGGATTTGATTTCTGGTTCTGCCAGCACTCCATGTTCCGGCAAGAAATCCGTCTCCTGCTTTTGCAAACTCAGTTCACAGTCTTGCTCCATAATCTGGTTGCCGTTTTGTAAAAGCTTATCCCACTCCGGCTTCATCCGAACTTCTGGGCATACGGAAAAAACCTGCTCCACAGTCACGATATGTTCTGATAATGTACCGGCATCCCGAAGTTCTTCCACCTCGGATAATTTCAGACTGTTTTCTATAAAGTAATCTCCGGAACGGGTGCGCACCAGGGATTTCATACAGGCACAGGTGCCAAGTGCTTTACCTATGTCTCGACAAAGGCTGCGGATGTAAGTACCCTTGCCGCATACTACGGATAATTCTGCCTCAATTATATGTCCGTCCTCATCCGTTTTTACAGACTCAAGCTTAATGTCATACACCACAACCGGACGTGGCTGACGTTCTATTACAACGCCTTCACGAGCCAGCTCGTAAAGGTGTTTTCCATTCACTTTAATGGCAGAATACATCGGCGGAATCTGTTCCAGTTCTCCTATAAACTGCGGAAGAACATCACAAAGAGCCTGCCGGTCTGCCAGTACCGGTGATGTTTCTATCATCGTTCCGGTCATATCATCTGTATCTGTAGCAACACCCAAAAAAAGTACCGTGCGGTATTCTTTTATCTTATCTGTCAGCATATCGCAAAGATGCGTTGCGGTTCCAATGCAAACCGGAAGAACCCCTTCTGCCTCCGGATCCAGCGTTCCAGTATGCCCTACCTTTTTTGTTTTTAATATACCACGCAGCTTTGCCACCACATCATGGGAAGTAAACCCTTTTTCTTTATAAATGTTGATTACACCATTCATTCAAATCCTCATTTCAAACAAATAACTTGTTTTTAAGAATGCTACAGTTGTAGACATTCTTTCTACAACTGTAGCATTTTAATTTTGCACTGCAACATTACAGTATTTTTCAGTTATTCCACAGTTTCATTTCTGTTCCTGTGCATGCTGGTTCAAAAGCTTTCTTCTGCCTCGTCACTCCGATCCGGAATTTCCGCAATGGCATCATCAATTAACTTTGACATACGTACTCCATATTCGATGGACTGATCCACGGTAAAGAATAACTGTGGTGTATTCCGAAGATTTAAGTTTTTTGCAAGCTTGCTGCGCAGGAACGGTGCGGCACTTTTTAAGCCTTTTACCGTGTCTGCCTGAGCCTGTTCATCTCCAAGAACACTGACATAAATCTTTGCCGTTTTTAAATCCGGTGCCACCTCACACGCTACAATGGAGGTCATTAATGGATTGATTCTCGGATCCTTTAGTTCGGTGCGAATCAGCACAGAAAGCTCTTTCATGACTTCCTGATTGATACGCGTATTTTTTACACTGTTTTTTCTCATTTTCTAGGCACCTCAACCATCATATATAACTCAACCTGGTCAAATTCCTGAAGATCATTAAACTTTTCAAAGACAAGACCGCATTCGTAGCCAGTAGCAACTTCCTTGACATCGTCCTTGAAACGCTTTAAAGAAGCTAACGGACCATCATAAATCAGGGTTCCTTCCCTTGTAATTCTTGCCTTGCAGCCACGGATAATCTTACCATCCAAAACGTAAGAACCGGCAATCACACCAACGCCGGAAGCCTTGAAAGTCTGGCGTACTTCGGCATGACCAATTATCTTTTCTTCATATTCCGGATCAAGCATGCCCTTCATGGCAGCTTCTACATCTTCAATTGCCTGATAGATGACGCGGTATAAGCGTAAATCAACCTTTTCACGCTCTGCAATTTCCTTTGCCGTATTGTCCGGCTTTACGTTGAAGCCGATGATAATTGCATTGGACGCACTAGCCAGATTGACATCGGACTCGTTGATGGCACCAACACCACCGTGAATCACACGCACTGCAACTTCTTCGTTGGAAAGCTTCTCCAAGCTCTGCTTTACCGCTTCTACAGAGCCCTGTACGTCAGCCTTGACAATAATATTTAATTCCTTTATATTGCCTGCCTGAATCTGGGAGAACAAACCATCTAAGGATAATCTTGCCTTGGTATCTGCAATTAACTTTTCCTTGCTCTGGGAAATGAATGCCTCAGCAATCGTTCTTGCTTCTTTTTCATTTTCGGTTGCAAGGAATACTTCGCCTGCATCCGGAACACCGTTTAAACCAAGAATTTCTACAGGTGTAGAAGGAGTTGCTTCCTTTACACGGTGACCCTTGTCATCCATCATGGCACGAACCTTACCGTAAGCAGAACCGATGGCAATGGTATCACCTACATGAAGCGTACCCTTTTGAACCAGAATGGTTGCTACCGGACCACGACCCTTATCGAGCTGTGCTTCGATCACAATACCTCTGGCACGTCTGTTTGGATTTGCCTTATATTCTGCAACTTCCGCTGTTAAAAGAATCATTTCCAGAAGCTTATCAATACCTTCCTTGGTATGTGCAGAAACCGGAACAAAAATTGTGTCGCCGCCCCAGTCTTCTGCAATCAGACCATGCTCTGTTAATTCCTGCTTTACACGCTCTACGTTGGCAGCAGGCTTATCAATCTTATTAACTGCAACAATAATTTCGATACCGGCAGCCTTGGCATGGCTGATGGCTTCTATTGTCTGCGGCATAACACCATCATCTGCTGCAACAACTAAAATTGCAATATCTGTAGATTTGGCACCACGCATACGCATTGCAGTAAATGCTTCATGTCCTGGCGTATCTAAAAATGTAATTTTCTCACCCTTTGCTTCTACCATGTAAGCACCGATATGCTGGGTAATACCGCCGGCTTCCTTCGCTGTTACGCTGGTAGAACGAATGGCATCCAGAAGAGAAGTTTTACCATGGTCAACGTGACCCATAACGCAGACAACCGGAGGTCTGGAAACCATCGTTGTCTCATCTTCTTCCTCTTCCTTCAACAGCTCTTCTACTACATTTACCTTAACTTCTTTTTCAGCAATGATTTCATATTCCAATGCAATTTCTTCTGCTTCTTCAAACGTAAGCTCCTGATTAATGGAAACCATTTTGCCTGCTAAGAATAATTTTTTCACAATAGCAGCAGCCGGCTGCTTCATCTTGTCAGCAAGCTCTTTTAAGGTAAGCGTTTCCGGAATAACAATCGTCTTGATTTCTTCTTCCTTTTTCTCTTCCTTGACTACAACAGGCTTAATGAAAGCACCCTTTCTGTTCGGATCCTTTTTCCCTTTCATCAGCTTATCAAAATCTTCGTCATGTTCCTTTTTCTTGTCACGATCGCGGTCTCTGTCACGATTGGAATAAGCGGCTGCTCTCTGCTCTTTTGTCAGCTCGTTTGCAAAATCGCTCTTGATGGAGCTTTTTTCTCCGCTCTTATAGCCGCCACGGGACTGCGGTCTTCTGTCGCTGCTGTCAGAATCCTTATCCTTGTCAAAGAACTTATCCTTTCCATAGCCACCCTGTGGTCTCTGGTTGTAAGCTCCGCTCTGTGGGCGTCTCTCGCCGTTAAAGCCGTTTCCACCCTGTGGGCGTCTTTCACCGTTAAAGCCGTTTCCGCCCTGTGGACGTCTTTCACCATTGAAGCCGTTTCCGCCCTGTGGGCGTCTTTCGCCATTGAAGCCGTTTCCGCCCTGTGAACGTCTCTCGCCATTGAAGCCGTTTCCACCTTGTGGACGTCTCTCGCCATTGAAGCCGTTTCCGCCCTGTGGGCGTCTTTCACCGTTAAAGCCGTTTCCACCCTGTGGACGTCTCTCACCGTTAAAACCATTTCCGCCCTGTGGACGTCTTTCGCCCTGTGGTCTGTT
>CAZJAA010000018.1:7084-19100 GCA_964544055.1 uncultured Lachnospiraceae bacterium
TGCCGGACGTTCTCCCTGACCTTGTGGTCTGACCGCTCTGTCACCCTGCGGTCTGTTTGCCGGACGTTCTCCCTGACCTTGTGGTCTGACCGCTCTGTCACCCTGCGGTCTGCTTGCCGGATGCTCTCCCTGACCTTGTGGTTTTACTTGCTGCGGTCTCTGAACAACCAGACGTTCCTGAGGCAAAGGTCTTTGTGCCGTTTGCTGTTCTCCCGTAATCACAGGTCTGTTCACTGGATGCTCTGTGCTCAATGGGCGTTTTATTTCTCCCTTCGGCTGTGCAGCCGGCTTTGACAGTATATTTTGAGGTGCCTGCGGTTTGGAAACAGGTTCTTCTTTCTTTTCCACAGGTGCTTTCTTTTTACCAAACCTGTTTCTGACCATTTCAATTTCTTTATCTTCGATATTACTTGAGTGGCTCTTTACAGAGCTTCCATTTTCTGTAAGATATGCAACAACATCCTTACTCTGGACATCTAGCTCTTTTGCCAGCTCATAAACTTTCATTTTTGCCATTTATTTACCTCCATCTTACCTGACTACTTACTCTCTTTGATTGACTTTTTTCATAACTGCTTCTGCAAAGCCTGCATCGAGAATTGCAATAGAAGCCCTGAATTCTTTTCCAATCGCCATTCCAAGTTCCTCTTTTGTCCCCTTGAGCAAAAAGGGAATTTTATAAAAAGAGCATTTATCACGAAACAGTTTTTTTGTATTTTCTGAAGCATCCTCTGCTACCACAACCAGCCGGGCTGTTTGATTTTTTACTGCTGTTTCGGTTTGAAATTCGCCGCTGGCAAGCTTTCCTGCCCTGGCTGCCAGACCAAATAAGGAAAAAATTTTTTTGTCTGCTGGATTATTCAACTTCATTCAGCTCCTTTTCCAGGGTTGCATAAATCTCGTCAGGAATGTTAATCTGAAGGGAACGCTCCAGACCTCTGGACTTTCTTGCCTTATGAAAGCATTCCAGAGAATTGCAAAGATACGCCCCTCTGCCATTTTTTTTACCGGTTTTATCTAAAACAATTTCCGTTTCCGTTGTTTTTAATACACGAATCAACTCTTTTTTGGGCTTCATTTCTCCGCAGCCGGTACACTTTCTTAATGGAATTTTCTTTTCAGCCATGTTTTCTCGCGCCTCTATGCTTTCCGATGATTACTTTTCTTCGTTGTAATCATCCTTCCACTGCTCTTCATACTGACCTACATACTCTTCTCCATACGGATTTCCGTATTGTCCATACCCATTATTATACTGGTTATATTCGCCCTCATAGTCAGTTCCGTACTGGTCATTGTAGTTGTCAGTATACTGGTTATCTGCATACTGGTCTCCATTATAACGCTCATTGCCCCATTGCTCTTCATAGTAGATGCCGGTCTGGGACTCCGACTTAATGTCAATCTTGTAACCGGTAAGTCTTGCTGCAAGTCTTGCATTCTGTCCTTCACGACCAATCGCAAGAGAAAGCTGATAATCCGGAACAATTACCCTTGCACTCTTTTCTTCTGTGGAAACTTCTACAGAAACAACCTTAGCAGGACTTAACGCATTTTCAATTAAAGTTGCAGGGTCCTCGCTCCAGTTAATAATGTCGATTTTTTCTCCACGAAGCTCTTCTACAATAGCATTTACTCTGGCTCCGTTGACACCAACACAGGCACCCACCGGATCAACGTTTGGATCATTGGAGTAAACTGCCATTTTGGTTCTTGCACCTGCTTCTCTGGAAATACTCTTGATTTCCACAATTCCCTCTTTTACTTCCGTAACCTCTGCTTCAAACAGTCTCTTTACTAGCTCCGGATGTGTTCTGGAAACGGTAATTCTTGGTCCTCTGGTCGTGTCCTCAACCTTTAATACATACAATTTTACACGTTCGGTCGGCCGAAAATACTCGCCCCGGATTTGCTCATTTTCTGTTAAAATTGCATCTGCTTTACCAAGATTGATGCAGATGTTGTTGCCCTGGTATCTCTGTACAATACCGGTAATAATTTCTCTTTCCTTGGTACTATACTGGTTAAATAACGCTTTTCTTTCTTCCTCACGGATTTTCTGAACAACAACCTGCTTTGCCTTCTGGGCAGCAATACGTCCAAAATTCTTTGGCGTAACCTCAATATTGATGATGTCACCAAGTGCCAGCTTCTTTCTTGGAAATTTAAGCTTTGCTTCTGCCAGGGTAATCTGAAGAGCCTCATCCTCTACCTCTTCTACAATTTCCTTTTCCGCATACACGTTAAAAGCACCTGTTTCCCTGTTAATCATTACCTTGATGTTGTCTGACTTGCCATACTGGTTCTTACACGCAGCAAGAAGAGAATTTTCAATTGCTTCCAACAGGATTTCCTTGCTAATATCCTTCTCCTTCTCAATCTGGTTTAAAGCCTCCAGTAATTCTTTGTTTGCGTTCATTTTGCTGATTTTCCTCCTTATACGACTTTTTTTATGACAATCAGGTTTCCCTGTTGTTAACTGAAACTATTTTGAAACCAACGTTTCGAAACAGTGGCTAAAAATGTACAGCCAATCTTATCATTGCAATATTGCTGCGTTCAAATTCACGCTCCTGGTCTTTTTCGTCACGAAGAACAATAACTTCCTCCGTAAAACGTTCCAGATATCCGGTGAACTCTTTTTGTTTATCGATTGCTTTAAACAGCTTAATTTCCACTTCTTCGCCAAGACTCTTTTGGAGATGCTTCTCTTTTTTTAATGTACGACCAAGCCCCGGCGAACTGACTTCAAAAATATAAGCATCCGGAATAAAATCTTTTTCATCCAAAAGGTCACTTAAGCGGCGGCTGACAAGTTCGCAGTCATTGATACTGATTCCACCCTCTTTATCAATAAATACTCTCAGATAAAAGGTTCCTGCTTCTTTTACATATTCCACGTCGTAAAGTTCAAAATTGTTTTCTTTCAGAACAGGCAACACCAACTGCTCCGTTTTTTGTTCATATTCTTCTCTTTTTGTCATATTTTCCCCGCTCTCTTTACGATTAACATGAATTAAGAGTGGGCTCACACCCACTCTTAATTACAGTCTTTATGTTACATAAACAATTATAACACCATCTTTTAGAAAAAACAAGGTTTTTTTCAAGTTTTTTGCGTTTTTTAGCCTCTGTAGTAGTTAATCAGACAGCCCTTGATGATAATTTCTCTTTCATCATCCGTCAGGTCACCAAGCTTTAACTTAAACTTTTTCATGCCCTTATTTACGACATAGGCATTAATTTCCGGAGCTTTGTTTGCCACTACATTCTTGATATCTTTTATAAGAATGTAGTCGTCCAGTTCAAATGGTAGCTCACCATCAAACAGGAACGGAAGCATACCCCAGTTAATTAAGTTGGAGCGATATCTCTTGGTGGCATATTCCTTTGCAATATTTGCCAGACCGCCGAGCACTTTCTGGCAGCTTGCTGCCTGCTCTCTTGCGGAACCGTCTCCCGGCTTTACTGCATAGATTACGCTGCCGATTTCTACCTCCATTGGATTTAAGTCAAATTCTTCTTTTAACTTATCCATGATACACTCTATTTCCGGATAAGCTGCATAAATGTCTTCCTTCTTTTCTGCTTCCCAGCGTGCCTTTTCTGCCTTCTGAATCTGCTTTGCACGACCAACATAGGCAGGATCCTTTCTGGAAAGTGTATATTCCGCAAGCCCTAATGGGTTGGAACGGTAAGAGGAGGTTTCTCCGGACGGAATAAGTTCATCTGTTGTAGTAACAGGGTCATGAATAACGGATGCTACTTTAAGAAGCATGTTATCACCCAACGCAGCCATCTTTGGCCAGTCTACAATGCCCGGACCAAATTTAATTTCCACGGATGGATCAGCCTTACCAGCACCGTTATAAACTCTGTTTGTGTAAATGGAAGAATCAAAAAAGTACTTTGGACGCTTAAATTCTACATCCACATGCTCTGCCGAGGTTAAATAGCCCTGGTTAGCGGCTGTTGCTGCAATGGAACGTGCATCCATAAGAGCAACCGAAGCAATCTGACCATTGGTAATTTTGGAGCCTTCTCTGTTCGGGAAGTTTCTGGTGGAATGACGAATGCTCAGTCCCTTATTGGAAGGTACATCACCTGCGCCGAAGCATGGGCCGCAGAATGCCGTGCGCACGGTCGCACCGGTCTGCATCAGGTCGGCAATCGTTCCGTTCTTAACCAGTTCCATGAATACCGGCTGGCTTGCAGGATATACACTTAAGGAGAATTCGTCATTTCCAATGTATTTGCCGCGTAAAATGTCGGCTGCCGCACAGATATTTTCAAAGCCACCGCCGGCACAGCCAGCGATAACGCCCTGTTCCACATATAATCTGCCATTTCTCACTTTATCCTTTAAGGTGTAGGAAACTTTATTATCCAGGCTGACCAGTGCCTTCTTTTCCACCTCATCCAGAATATCATACAGATTTGCGTTTAATTCATCAATGGTGTAAACATTGCTTGGATGGAACGGCATGGCAATCATTGGCTTGATTTCGGATAAATCCACTTCTACCAGACCATCATAATAAACGGTATCGTCCAGCGTTAATTCGGCAAAATCCTCTGTTCTGCCGTGAATTTCATAAAACTCCTTTACTTTTTCGTCTGTTACCCAGATAGAGGAAAGACAGGTTGTTTCCGTTGTCATAACATCGACACCGATACGTTCATCCACAGTAAGATTTGCAACGCCGTCACCAAAAAATTCCATGACTTTATTTTTGACATAACCGTTGGCAAACACGGCTCCGATAATGGCAAGCGCAATATCCTGCGGGCCAACACCGTGACGAGGCTTTCCGGTCAGATGAATTCCTACAATTTTAGGCATTGTGATATCGTAGGTTTTGCACAACAGCTGCTTTACAAGCTCAGGACCACCTTCGCCGATTGCCATGGTGCCAAGTGCTCCATAACGGGTATGACTGTCCGAACCAAGTATCATTTTGCCGCCGCCTGCCAGCATTTCTCTGGCAAACTGATGAATGACTGCCTGATGAGGCGGTACATAGATGCCACCATACTTTTTGGCACAGGATAAGCCAAACATATGATCATCTTCATTGATGGTGCCACCTACCGCACAAAGGCTGTTATGGCAGTTTGTCAGCACATACGGAACCGGAAACTTTTCAAGCCCACTGGCTCTTGCCGTCTGGATAATACCTACGAAAGTAATGTCATGAGAAGTAAGCTTATCAAACTTTATTTTTAACTGCTCCATATTTTCGGATGTGTTGTGAGCTGCAAGAATCTGATATGCCAGACTGTTTTTTCGGCATTCTTCTGCCTTTGGAAGCTGCTCCGTATATTTTTTATACTCGATATTGACTGCTTCCTCAGCTACAACCTGATTGCCGCCAAAAACATATGCGCCTTTGTCATATAACTGAATCATTGTAATCCTCCTTGTTTTCTCAGATGTATTCTCACAATTTTCTGAATGAAGTATTCCGAGATGAATTTTTGATATGCAATGACATTTTTGCAGTGCGTACACGGCATGTACGACAAGAAAACGAAAGCCGCATATCGAAAAAGATTGCCGGAATAATTTGTTCAAGGAAACCTCCGAGAGTACCTCTTAGTTGTTTGTTAGTTTAACTCATTAACGTGTGAACTTATTGTACACGATAATGCCTAAGATTGCAAGCATTTTCCATAAGAAAAGAGAACAGAATTGTTTTCTTCTGTTCTCTAAGTATTATTTTGCAGTTTTTAGCAGAAAACTCAACTGAATTTCATAATCCTGATATAATAACGGAACTTTGATTACTGCCATTTCCGGTGAAGAAAGAATGGCACTTCCGACCAGCAGAGTTGGCGGTGTGATATCAATCAACACATTATTGTTCGAAAGTAAAGTTGCGGCATTTCCCATCATCATATTGCCAAGCTCACTTAAAGCACTTTTTGCCATATCATCCAATGTTTTCACCGGCATTCCCATCATCATACGGGAAGCAATGTCTTTTGCCGTTTCCGTTCCCATAACCATACATACCTGTCCGGTAATTTCGCCGGTAATACCGAGCATAATAAACAATGGTTCACCACTTACATAAAAATCATCCTTGGAAATCGGACCAAATTGTACATCTACATTACAAACCTGCTGTAAAACCTGCTTCGCAGATATTAAGAACGGATTTAAATGTTCTGCTTTAATCGCTGCCATCTTTCTCCTCCTTACATTTCATCCAAAAAAACTTATCTAGTCATTAGTGTAATGATAACAGAAACACAAAAAAGTTTCAATACATTTTCAAAAAAAAGAATAAGATATTTGTTCGTGGAAATAATTGTTCTGGTAGGGACAGGCGATATTATCTCTGGGTAAAAAGATACATTCCGATGCCCGCCGCAATTGTAATATTCAGCGAATCTACTTCCTCAGACTGCGGAATAATGACACTGGTTCCTTTTTGCAGAAAAGAATCCGGCAGACCTGTTGCTTCATTTCCAAAAACAAGAGAAAATAATTCCGGTTTTGGACAGCTATTCACAGTCAGCTGTCTGGTGGCATTCAGCATAAAACAAAAAAATTCATGTTGCTGATAAGCCGCCTCATATTCTTCAAAATCAGAAAAATACTGGAAATTTATTCGAAATAAAGCCCCCATGGAAGCACGAATTGTTTTTGGATGAAACACATCTACTCCCGGACTGATAATCGCCAGATTTTTCAAGCCAAAGCCAACCGCCGTCCTGATAATTGTTCCCATGTTTCCCATGTTTCCCGGATTAACCAGCACAACGTGGGATTTATTGTTTTCAAGCACGTCCTGATATTTTTTTACAATTCCAACAACAAAGCAGTTTTCTTTGTCACTTAATTTATGGATTACCTTATCCTGCACAAGGACAGGAATGCCGTATGGTTCAGCAAGCTTTTGAATGGAGGCAATATCCGGAAACGTGGAATGCACATAAACCTCCATTGCTTCCTCCGGTCTGGTTTTTAACAGCTCAATCGTTGGAAATGCTCCAAGTGTATAGGTATATTCTGACTCTTTTTTGTAGGTTTTTATGTCCATTTTTATGACAGCCTTTCTGCCCCAAGCTTTTGGGCTTCGTTTTTAATATTTTCCATAATGGAAGCAACCTCTTCAATGCTTTCCAAATTTTTGTTGCAGGCATCCAGTGTTTCTTCCGAGCGTGCACTGACTTCTTCCGTAACAGCGGATATCTGACCGATATTTTCTTCAATCTGGGCATTTTCTTTTGTTACTACATCCACCGCTTTCTTTAAATTCGCTGTTTCCTGAATAATTCCCTGCGTGCTTGCATAAATTTTTTCAAAGTTCTCTGCTGTTGTTCCAACATACTCATTTTGTACACGACTGCTTTCCAGCAGAAGAGACATAGCCTGGGCTGCTTCATCAATAGATTTTACGATGTTTGCTATCAGACCGGTGATATCTTCCGCAGCAGCATTTGTCTGTTCGGATAAATTAGAGATTTCTGACGCAACAACCCCAAATCCCCGACCTGCTTCTCCCGCTCTTGCAGCTTCAATGGACGCATTTAACGCCAGGAGTCCTGTCTGGTCTGCCACGTTACTGATTAAGCTCATAATTTCCCGCATACGTTCGGCATATTCTTTCAGTCCGCTTACTTTTTCTGTTGCAAGCATACCGGAAGCTTCCGAATTTTTCACCTGCTCCATCAGCTCCTGCATAATTTTGCTGCCCTGATTAAGGTTATTCTGCGTTTCTGTGCTTTCCGTTATTATTTTTCCGGCAGAGGTTTCCACACCGGCAATATATCTTCCAATACGAGCCGTGCTTTTTGCCTGTTCTTCCATTGAGGCAGTCATTTCACCCGCACCGTCGGTTAAGTCTGCCATTGCCGTACTTGTCTGCCCAATGGCTGTTTTCAGCTGTTCTGTTTCTGCCACAACATTTTCAATATCTGCCGAAATGGTGGCTGCTACGTCCAGCGTGGTATGTAAAAGTACTCCGGACTGTTCTTTTTCTTTTTGTGCCTTTTCGATATTTGCATTATTGATCTGCTGAATTTTTTTTACGGCAAGACCGGCAAACACAAAAGTCAGAATAAGGCATGCAAAAATAATTTCCGTATTTGTAATATCCGTATCTGACAAGCCATTGCTGACCGCAGATACCGTAATTTTGGCAATATTAACAATTAATGCCGGAATACCAATAAGAAGCAGGAATTTAATGTCTGTATAAACAATCAGCATCACATAAGCCACGATAATATAACAGAATGCCAGTGTAGTTGACGCAGTAAACATGATATAGGCATACGCCATCAAAAATCCGACACCAAGGACGTAGCGTACGGCAACAGATGCCTTATTCTTTTTGTAAATAAGCTGCGAAACAATACAAGGTACAATACAAAAAAAAGCTACAACAGCATACGAAAGTGGGGAACGAACCCCTTTCAGCAGTTCAACGGCATATGCCACGGTAAGAACTGCATTCATAATATACACGCCAGTCATTGCAGTTTTATTTCTGCTCTGATCGGCAATTTGTTTTTTTGATAAATCCATTTTTTCTTTTTGCATACATAAATCCCCCAAACATTTTTCTGTTACTATTATACTATTTTTATGTATAATACGTCAAGAAAACCGATGCGTTTTTTTATTATTCCGAGTCTTATAACAATTTTTCTTTCCAAACCTGTTTTTCTCTGTTATAATAAATCTGGTCGTTCGCTCACGCCGCATTTTTTTAACAGCTGACACCTATTTGTTTATGAGAAAAACATTTCACCCTGAGGACAAGCAGAAAAATGTCTGCACACAGCTTTTGCTGCTTTTTTTGAAAGAGTCCGGAAATAAGGAGAACCATGAATATAAGAATTTTAGTAGCCACGCATAAAAACTACCAAATGCCGGAGGAATCCATGTATCTTCCAGTACATGCCGGAAAAGAGAACTCTTCCCTTTCTCTCCCTTTTCTCGGAGACAATACCGGTGACCATATTTCTTCCAAAAATCCGCAATTTTGTGAGCTTACCGTGCTTTACTGGGCATGGAAGAATCTCGATGCCGATTACATTGGTCTGGCTCATTACCGCAGACATTTTGCATATAAAAAACCATTCTTCTTTTTCGAAGATAAGTTCCGTTATATTCTTACGTCAAAAGAAGCCGAGGCGCTGTTGAGCCAAAATGACATTCTGCTTCCTAAAAAAAGAAATTATTTTATCGAAACAAATTATTCGCAATTTATCCATGCCCATCCGGAAGAAAGCCTGAACAAAACAAAGGAAATCATCCAAAATCACTATCCGGACTATCTTCCTTATTTTGACAGGGTAATGAAACACACGACTGCCCACCGTTTCAATATGTTTATTATGAAACAGAAAATTTTTCACCAGTATGCAGACTGGCTGTTTTCCATTCTTTTTGAATTGGAACAGGTGCTGGACACTACCGAATATGATGTTTATAATCAACGTATCTACGGTTTTATCAGTGAGCGTCTGCTGGATGTTTTTATTGAAAAAAATAATCTGGCTTATCATGAGCTTCCAGTCATGTTTATGGAGAACGAGCATTGGCTTAAAAAAGGAACTGCGTTCTTAAAAAGAAAGTTTTTTCACAAACAAAAAGGCTCCAAAAGCCCCACTTAAATACTGACGCAGTAAGTGGGCTATCGGAGCCTTTAAAATTCATATAAAAAATGAAGTAAAGATTAGATTACATCCCCATCTGCTTTGCAACTTCTTCTGCAAAATTCTCTTCCTTCTTTTCGATTCCCTCGCCTGTTTCAAAACGAACAAATCTCTTAATAGCAAGAGTAAGACCTTCTGCCTTAGCAACGGATTCAATGTACTTGCCTACATTCATTTCGCCGTCCTTAACATAAACCTGATCTACAAGGCAGATTTCTTTTAACTGCTTCTTGATACGACCATTGATCATGCCGTCGATAACCTTTTCCGGCTTCTGGGATTCCTTAGGATCATTCATAATCTGAGCCTTTAAGATTTCCTTTTCATGCTCAATATAATCTGCAGGAATTTCTGTTTCGTTTACATACTTAGGATTCATAGCTGCAATCTGCATTGCTACGTCCTTTGCACAAGCTCTGGCAGCATCAGTGCAAGCGGAAGCTTCAAACTCAACAAGAACTGCAATTCTGCCGTTTGCGTGAATATAGGATTCTACAAAACCGTTTGCAGCAGTAAACTTTGCAAATCTTCTGATGTTCATGTTCTCACCAATTACAGCAATCTGGGAAGCGAGTTCTTCCTTTACTGTCTTGGATGGGTCTGCTTCCCATGCTTCTGCTAAGAAAGCATCAATATCGGAAGCATTTGTCTTTGCTGCCTGAGCAGCAACAGCTGCTACATAGCCACGGAACTTTTCATTCTTTGCTACGAAGTCTGTTTCAGAGTTTACTTCAACAATGGAAGCAACCTGGTTGTCTGCACTTACGTTTGTATCACAGATACCTTCTGCTGCAATTCTGTCAGCTTTCTTTGCTGCCTTTGCAAGTCCTTTTTCTCTTAAAAATTCAACTGCCTTATCCATATCGCCGTCTGTTTCTGCAAGAGCCTTCTTACAGTCCATAACACCGGCACCGGTCATCTGTCTTAACTTCATTGCATCTTTTGCGGATACTTCTGCCATTTTCAATTCCTCCCATTTTGTTTTGGTTTTAATCCCAGATATCCTCTGCCCATACGGAACAGAGGATATCTGCTATTTTAACAGGACTCTTCCTGTTAAAGATTCCTACATTTGAAATTATTCAGCTTCTGTTTCTGCAGCTTCTTCAGCAGGAGCATCAACAAGCTCTTCTCCCTGGTTAGCTTCGATAACAGCATCTGCCATCTTTGCAACAATTAACTTAACAGCACGAATAGCGTCATCGTTACCTGGGATAACAAAATCTAATTCTTCAGGGTCACAGTTTGTATCAGCGATACCGATAAGCGGAATACCAAGTGCATGTGCTTCCTGTACGCAGATTCGTTCTTTCTTAGGGTCAACAACAAAGATTGCATCTGGAATCTTCTTCATGTTCTTGATACCACCAAGGTTCTTTTCTAACTTGTCCCATTCCTTCTTGATTTCAATAACTTCCTTCTTAGGAAGAACATCGAAAGTACCATCTTCTGCCATCTTTTCGATAGCCTTTAATCTTGCAATTCTGGACTGGATTGTCTTGAAGTTGGTAAGCATACCACCAAGCCATCTTTCATTTACATAGAACATACCGCAACGCTCTGCTTCAGACTTTACGGAATCCTGAGCCTGCTTCTTTGTACCAACAAAAAGAACGGTACCGCCATTTGCAGCAATATCCTTAACTGCATAGTAAGCTTCGTCAACCTTGCCTACGGATTTCTGAAGGTCAATGATATAAATACCATTTCTTTCGGTGTAGATGTATGGAGCCATCTTTGGGTTCCATCTTCTTGTCTGATGTCCAAAATGAACACCTGCTTCCAGTAACTGCTTCATAGAAATAACGCTCATGTTTTTTACCTCCAAGGTTTATTCTTCCGCATACTTCTTATTACGGACAGACCGGCTGAAAATTCTATATTTTTTCTGTCCGGCACCACTGCCTGTAATCGGTATGCGTGATTTGTCATGGGTTTTCCCACGCACACTAAAATAGTTTATCACAGATAATTCAAAAAAGCAAGCATTTTTTTGAGTTTTCTTATTGAGACTTTCCGGTCAGGATTTTTGCAATTTCTTTAAAGGACATTTCACTTGAAAAGAAATACGATCCAATGTTAATATAATCCGTCAGATTGTGTTCTACAAGATAATTTCTTAAAGCATCACCATCTTCCAGAATTCCGGCTTCCACCATTTTATTGCACACCATAGTTGCGGTATTTCCACGTTCCACCACAATAGTTGCTGTTATTACCTTTTTGTCCGGAGTTTCCGTTGGTAGCTCTGATAACTCCGGCGTTGGTGTCAAGGTTGGAGCAAAAGTTAACATTGGAGCTTGTGTTAGTTTTGGTGTTTCTGTTAAGTCCGGTACTTCTG
>CAZJAA010000018.1:19200-58883 GCA_964544055.1 uncultured Lachnospiraceae bacterium
TTGGCTTTGGTGTTTCTGTTAAGTCCGGTGCTTCTGTTGGCTTTGGTGTTTCTGTTAAGTCCGGTGCTTCTGTTGGCTTTGGTGTTTCTGTCAGTTCCGGCGTACCGGACATCAGATTTTTCAGATTAATGGAAGAAGAAGCCTCCTTCGCATATCCAAGGCTTTCCGCATATTTGATAATTTCTTCTTCGGATGGTTCTGACGGACCGGCAAAAATAAAAACAAGTGCTGTAATTAAAATACCAAACCCCAAACCTCTTAAATAATACTTCTGCTTCATATCACATGTTCTTCCTATACAAAATTAGCTCAGGTGTTAAAAAACTTTGGATACTGGCGTTTCATGGGGAACTCATTCTCCATAAAGTCCGATAATCAGCTTTACTTCACCCTGTCCCATTCCAAGGGCTCTTGAAATATCCAAAATGCTTTTTCCCTGCTTATGCAGCATTAAAACCTCTTTCTGCTGCTGGTCTGCCTGCATCATATCCGTAAATTCCATCTGTCCGTCCGGAGCCGATTGCGTTACCGGTATTTCCGGCCGTTTTTGTCCTTGTACCGGCTTTCCCCCAACCGATTTTCCTGCTTCTTTTTTTAGTTCTGTTTTTTTGTTTTTTTCTGCTGTAACTGCTTTCTGAGAGTCTGTCTTGGTTGCTGACTGTTTCATCTGCTTTGTCAGTCGGATAATCTGTTCCGTAGCTTTCTGCATTTCAAGTTTTTCCGCATCAAACTTCTGAACCTCCTGTTTCAGCTCATCTTCCTTCTGATTCAGCATATCATACAAAAAAACCACTTCTTTATGATTTGCATCAATTTTTTCGAATATTTGTGATGAGAACTCATTTACTGACATAATTTTTTCATTGGAAACTTTACTGAGATAATCATCCGTTTTTACGATATACTCTTCCGACTTTTCTTCCAGAATATGTTCTGCATATTTTTTTATTTCCTGTTTTTGTGCTTCTATGATTTCTTCAGAACCCGGATTTTCCTGTGTTTTCAGCTGCTCTTTTTTCCCAACAAAACAGCTTGCAATTAAAATTCCGACTCCCAGAAGAACAAAAATAATTTCCATTGGTGACATGTTATTCTCCATTCCGGGCAATTTACAGCAAAGTAACGCTGCAACCCACTAGACTGTAATTTCAAACGTACATCCGTACATTTTTTTTCTGTCTTCTTTTTCCTGCTCTTCTTTCTGTTTGCGTTCTTTTTCCTGCTGTCTGGCATAGGCATTATTGCCTTTCTCCTTTGCATCATACTTAAATGGAGTTTCCTCTTTCTGATTCAGCTTTTCCGTGCGATTCATCTTCTGCTCGGTTTGCTGCTGAACAGTACCTGCAATCTGTGCCTGTTGTGCCGTTTCCTTCGCCATCTGATTGGTGCGAAATAGCGAAGCTTCCTGTGATTTTGGTGCAATTGCCAATGTTTCATAAGGTGTAATCGACATAAAAACCTCATTTCTGAGCGATTCAAACGCATATGAACAAAAAAAACCGAGACTCCCTTCAAATACATCTCGGCATTTTTCGTCTGCCATGAAGGCTATCTGTTTTCGCTCAGAAGCAAATAGCCATGCAAAAATCAGAAAACGGATGATTTACATATAGCCTGTCAGTTTCACATCTCCGGCTTCTTTAATAAAGCGGCAGTAAGAGGCTTCGGTCTTTACATAGTACACTGCATTCGAAATGGTTAGTTTCACTCCGGGATGTATCGTACTGCTTACCTTAACGCAGCCACCCTCATAATTGTCAATGGTGTCTTTTAATGTTTTTAAGCGTTCTGTAATTTCTGCATCTCGCTTTTCCAGCGTGTTTTTGGTGGTAGTTGCCGTTTTGAGCTGCAACACCTTATCTGGTGCAAGCTTTTCACCAAGCTTAATTCTTTTTGCCAGTGCCACCAGAATCTGAAGATTTTTTTCCTGCTGATCCTTTATAGTTTCCTGCTCTTTTCCAAGTTCATGGTATTCTTCAATAATTGCCGGTTCAATCCCCACCTCAATGCTGGTAGAAGTTCCCATGGAGGAACCGATGGTCTTAGCAGATACCATGGAACCAGAACGGATAACACCACCGGTAATATAGCCTTTTTTACCGTCAACCGTTATGTCACCCTTTGCAGAAATATTGCTGTGCATAATGGCATCCGCAGAAACATAACCACCGGCTTCCACGGTTGCACTTTCAATAAATCTGGAAATAACATTTCCGTCTGCTTTTAAAATACCACGATCCATCCCCTGAATACCACGTTTTAAAATAATATGTCCGCCAGCGGTTAATGTGGAACCTTCCACTACACCTTCCACCACAATGTCACCTTTGGCACGAATGGTAAAGCCTGCAAGAACATTGCCATGAACCAAAACATTTCCTTCGTATTCAATATCTCCGGTGGAAGTGTCTACATTTGCCGGAACCTCATACAGATTCGAAACAAAAATCGTGTCTGCTTCCAACGTAACGTGTCCGTTTACTTTGGAATATGCTTTTAAATTATCCTCTGACAGCTGAATATTCTTGCCAACTCTCATTATTCTCTGTTTTACTTTGACCGGACGCAACAGACCGCCACACACATCAATTCCAGGCTTTCCCTGCACGGCAGGCTGTAATTCGGCCAGAAGGTCGCCTTCTGCCACAGAGCTAATCACATCTAGATGATGGAAGTCCACACTACCGTCTTCATTTACGTGCGGTTTCTGTGTCAAGTCCGTATTAAAAAAATAGGTAATTACGGCATCGGAACCTTCTACAGGCAACGTTGCATTCGCAAGTGTAATTGTTTCGTCATACGGTCTCTTTGATAAGAAAACTTCAATGGCATCCTCTGCAACGCCATATTTTACGCCCGCTTTTATCATTTCGGTAACAATACTGTCTTTATCCAGCAAAGAGCCTCCGACTGTTGGCGGATAGAAGCGTCCGCGTGCTGTCAGACGATCTGCCATGACAGAAACAACCACCGTTTCATTTACCGGTGAAATCTGCTCTTTTTTGATTAAGACTTCACGAACAGCAGTCAAAGGCTTTTTCAGTTCCTCACGAACCAGAACCTTTTCATAATCAGAAGAAAAAAGCTTGTCCAGATAAGCTTCAACTTCATCAATAATCAGGGAACGACCTCCCTCTACTGCCGGGAACATTGTAAGAAACGTTCCGTTTGGACGTATATTTAACTTTACATATGCATTCTTTGTCATTTGAATCCTCCTGGTCAAAAGAATAACTCTATGTTTGCTCCCAATTTCAGACGAAGCTTTTGTATCGCCTTGGTATGAAGCTGGGAAATTCTTGATTCTGATACTTCCAATACACTGCTGATTTCCTTTAACGTTAATTCTTCATAGTAGTACAACAGAATTACCTTTTTTTCTTTTTCCGTCAGGGATTCCAGAGTTTCCAGTAAAATCTGTCGGATTTCCTGTTTTTCATAAATCTGTTCCGGCTGATGATATTCTTCTGCGCCATCAGAAATTGAATTGATGCCGCCTTCATTTCCCTGTTCCAGATAATCGTCCAGCGAAACCAGCCCTGCAGCTTTCGTCTGACTCTGCCATGAATCCAGTTCGTCCAAGGATATTTCCAGTTCCGCTGCAATTTCTTCATCTGTAGCCAGTCTTCCTGTTTCCGACTCAATTTTACTGTATGCTGCATCGATGCGTTTTTGCTTCTGACGTACCGTTCTTGGCAGCCAGTCCATTTTTCGAATCTGATCCAGAATAGCTCCTCGTATGCGTAAGGATGCATATGTTTCAAACTTGACACCTTTGCCATAATCAAACTTGTCGATGGCATCAATCAGTCCAAATGTTCCGTAGCCTACCAAGTCATCATATTCTACGTTATGTCCGAGATAAATACTCAATTTACCCGCAACAATTTTTACGAGACCGGCATATTCGATTATTATTTTTTCCCGCAGTTCAGGTACCGGTTTTTTAGAAAATTCCAGCCAGAGCTTTTCTTTATCTTCCTGAGTCATTCTTCGTCCATGCCTTTCTCTTTATGTTTATTCCGGTTCGCCGTTTTCAGCATCCGCAGTCTCATTTTGGGCAGCGATTTCTTCCTGTTCTGCCATTTCTTTATTTTTTGTCTCATTTTCTTCCTTCGACAGAAGTGCTGCACGCTTTTCTGCATCATGGTTGATGGTAAGAACAATTTTCTTTACCAGCAGTCCGAGTACATAAAAAACAAGCAGTGTTCCCAATACCAACAGCAGTGTCTGTGTCAATGAAAACTCATAAATAATGCATGCCACACTAATCACAGAACCTGCCGCAAGCATTATAATCAAAGGGATATTTCTTCCTTCTTCCACACTAACCCCCTCCATTCTTTCATCAAATTCTGTATGGAGTTTTTCCGACAGATTTGATAAGCAACTCACCGGTTTCAGGATAAAACTCGATGGTACGACCAGAATTTTTTCCGGTGTCTTCCGCAATAATTGGTATTTGAAGCTCTTTTAATTTGCTTTTGGTAGCTTCTACATTTCTGTCACCAACTCGCAGCATATCATTATCTGATTTAAAAGCAAACATTTGTGCTCCACCAGCTATTTTTGCCACAAGATTTTTTCTTACTGCACCAAGGGCAATGACCCGGCGCATAAGTTCTTCTATACCGGTATCGGCAAATTTAGCAATATTTTCGTTATTTTTTATTTTTGTGCTGTCCGGAAGCATTACATGAACCATGCCGCATATTTTTTTTGCCGGATCGTATAAAACAATTCCAACACAGGAACCAAGCCCAAGTGTTGTAATCGCATCCGGCGGAAGACATACATTCAGCTCCGCCATTCCAATTTTAATCATATTTCCCATGCGTCTATCATCCTATACCAAGAGAAGCCATAATCGCATTATAGGATGCCATCGTAGGAATCAATAAAAAATACCCTCCAATTTCATTGTCTGCATCCTCGCCAAACTCAGCTTCAATCATCAGTGCCTTATCTCCGAGTTTTCCAAATTCAATTGCCGGCACACTTAAGATTGCACCTGCCATATCCATTGCCATATAGGGAACACTTGCCTGAATTGTCAGCTTTGTCAGGTCTGACAGCGACGAAAGATAGGCACCCGTAATAATATTTCCGATTTCCTGTAAACAGGACATCTGCATTTCATCCAGGGAACCGTTTCTGTCCACTTGCATAAACATCAGCTTTTCAATGAGGTTATAGGCAGCTTCTATTTTCATGATAAACATCATCATGCCTTCTACATCCTCGGAAAGTGTAAGAAGAATGCCTACAACAATTGTTTCTTCTCCACCCACTGCCTGCGGAAGCTGGTTAAAATCACACAGTGCGGCTTTGGGAACTTTAATATCGACCTTCTGGTTCAACATTTTCGCCAGTGCCGTTGCTGCATTTCCGGAGCCTATATTTCCAATTTCGCGCAGCACATCAAACTGCATTTCATTTATTACCTGATTGTCTGTCATTTTACCATTCCTTTCAGCCCAGCACATTGAACCAACACCAGCCTGCCCGGATTTCCGGGCAGGCTGCATATTTTTTATGCATTTTCAGCTTCTTTTTCCGTAAAAATTTCAGTAATATTTAAAATGGAAATCAGACCATCTCCATGTTTTCCGACACCGGAAAGATATGCACTGCGATCATCTTTTACGTCTCTTGCTGTTTTGTCAATCATGCTGTTTTCCAGAGTCAGAACCTCTTTTACCGCATCTACAATAATACCTACCGAAGCCTGGGCATCCGGTTTGATAATTAAAATTCTTGTTTTTGCCGTAACCTCGGCATCTTCAAAATCAAACTTCTGACGAAGGCTCATGACAGGAATTACTTCACCGCGAAGGTTAATGACACCTTTAAAATAATGCTGTGCCTTTGGTACTCTGGTAATTCTCTGCATTCTGACAATATTATCAATATACTGGATATCAATTCCGTACTGTTCATTTCCGAGTTCTACAACAATATACTGCTTGGATTCCATAGCGGACACATTCTCAGCCATAATTATCTACCTCCTAAACTAAAGTGTTTACGTCAAGAATTAAGGCAACCTCACCATCACCAAGAATGGTAGCACCACTAATCATCTTGCTGTTATTGATGTACTTGCCAATGGACTTAATAACGATTTCCTGCTGACCAATCAGATTGTCTACAACAAAGCCGGCAAGCTTGTCGCCCTTTGTTACAATTACAACGGTCAGGTTTTCATCCTGCGCCTTTGCGGATTCTACATCGAGAACCTGATTCAGACGGATTAACGGAATAACTGTTCCTCGAAGATTGATAACTTCTTTCGTCTGGACAAATTTTACATCCGATACCGGAATATCTTCAATTGTCTGGATGCTTCCAAGCGGAATCGCATATTTTTCATTTCCAAGCTCTACCATCAAGGACTGAATAATCGCAAGTGTTAACGGAAGACGTATAATGAAATTGCTGCCCTGACCAAGTGTAGTACGCACCTCTACCGTACCGCCAAGACTTTCAATCTTTGTTTTTACTACATCTAGACCAACGCCACGTCCGGAAACATCAGAAATCTTCTCTGCAGTAGAAAAGCTTGGACGGAATAACAAATCAACAATTTCTTTGTCCGTCATTACCTCACTCTGTTCTGCTGTAATGGTTCCCTTGGAAATTGCCTTGGCTCTTATCTTGTCTGCATCAATTCCTTTACCGTCATCTTTTACTTCGATAACGACATTATTTCCTTCCTGGAATGCATTTAAAATAATAGAACCGATTTCCGGTTTTCCAAGAGCCGCTCTTTCTTCGTTGGTTTCCAGACCATGGTCAGCCGCATTACGAAGAAGATGCATTAATGGATCACCGATTTCATCAATTACGGTACGGTCTAATTCTGTTTCCTCACCGCTGATATGCAGCTCCATTTTTTTATCAAGCTTCTTGCTTAAGTCACGAATCATTCTTGGGAAACGATTCACAACGCTTTCCAATGGCATCATCCGGACTTTCATAACCGAAGTATGTAAGTTTGTGGTAATTCTTTCCAGGTATTCAATCTGCTCATTAAACGCACTGTTATTCTGTCTTGTCGCATCATCCGTATTGTTAATGGAAACAAGTCCATTCTTTGCAATAATAAGCTCACTGACAAGATTCATTAAGTCGTCCAGTTTTTCAAGATCCACACGAACCGAACGGTTTACTACCGGCTTACTGCTCTGCGTTGTCTGCTTCTTTTCTGCAGCTGTCTGGGTAGCAGAAGCACTCTGTGCTGCCTGGGCAGCCGTACTTCCGGACTCTTCAGATTTCTGCTCAGTAACATTTTCTTTTGGCATGGCAACTTCATCTGCTGTAATTTCTGCAAGATAAACAGCTTCCACTTCGGATACTGACAGGATTGCTTTCTTTACCGTTTCCAGATTTTCTTTGGAAATCAATACCATAGAAAAATCCAGTTCAAATTTTTCGTCTTCAATGTCCTGTACTGCCGGCTCTGACTTAATCACTGTTCCGATTCCCTCTAAGGTTTTAAAAACAAGAAAAGCTCTCGCAGATTTTAACAGGCAGGTTTCCTGAATGAATACAGTAATTCCGTAAGCATGCTGGCCGGTTGTAATTGCCTCATGCATGGCATGCTTTTCATGGTCTGCGTAAGAAAAGGCACGGAACTTTTCTTTGTCAGAAGCTACTTCTTCTTTCTTTTCCTCAGTTGCAACTGCGACAGCGGCTACGGTCGCAGCTGCTGTGGGTGCTTCACCAAGCCCCTGCTTTAAACAAACATCCAGCTGGTTAATAATTTCGGCATAGTCTTCCGTTCCTTCATCACCTGTGCTGGAAATATTGGCAAGATAATTTTCCAGTGCATCCAGCCCTTTGAATAAAAGGTCTACAATGGTTGCAGTAACAGACATTTTTCCATTTCTTATTTCAGAAAATATATTTTCCATATTATGAGTAAGATTTTGCATTTTCTTATATCCCATAGTACCTGCCATACCTTTTAAGGTATGTGCCGCACGGAAAATTTCATTAATTGTGCTTGCATTTTCCGGCTCTTTTTCCAAAATAAGAAGCTGTTCGTTCAAGCTCTGTAAGTGTTCTTTTGTTTCATCAATAAAAATTTCAAGATACTGGCTAACATCCATTCTACTGTACCCCCACATTTTTTATTATTTCTTCTGCTATCTTCCCAAGAGGAAGCACAATGTCCGTAAGTCCGGCTTCGTATACCACCTTTGGCATGCCATAAACCGTAGAAGTGGCTTCATCCTGTGCGATAACATAAATATTACCTGTTTCATTTAGCTGACGGATTCCCATGGTGCCGTCACCACCCATACCTGTCAGAACAACACAGGTAATATCATCAAACACGAAATTAGCAAGGGATTCCATCATAATATCAGCACACGGCTTTAAACCGTTTCTTGCCGGTTCTGCCGTATTGATATCGATAGCATAATCACTGCCCTTTTTTACAATGCGCATCTGACTTCCGCCCTTTGCAAGATACACGGTTCCTTTTTCGAGTTTTTCGCCTCCTGTTGCTTCTACAACCTTTACCTCGCCAAGCTCGTTTAAACGTGCCGCCAGGGATTTTGTAAACCCTTCGGACATATGCTGGACAATCAGTACGGGTGCATTAATATTTTTCGGTAGCTTGCAGATAACCTGCTGCAGTGCCTTAGGTCCTCCTGTGGACGACGCAATGACAACTAACCTTCTTGCATTGACACTGTTAATTGTTTTATGCGGTCGTTTTGGTGCAAAGTTTTCTGAAAGAATAGCCCTTGGATTCATTGGAGATACCACGCCGGAAGAAAGCTTTGCCGGAGCTGTTTTCTTTGCTTCGGTTTTTTCTGCCGTTTTTTTTTCTTCGACTTTCTTTTCAACTTGCAGTAAATCAGATGCTTTATCCTCTACAAGGGATGTTGCATACTTCAGACACTGGAGAAGCTTTCCTTTAAATGCGTCACTCATGGCATCAATAAAGCTGTCCGGTTTTGTTACATAATCAAAAGCTCCAAGTTCCAGTGCACGTATTGTTTCGGCAGCTCCATCTTTGGCAAGAGTACTTACAATGATGATTTTCAGTCTGATCTTCTGTTTTTCCAAAGCTTCCAGAAATTCAATACCGTTCATTTTAGGCATATTGATATCCAATACAACAGCGTCGTATTTGCTGCTGTTTCTGGTAACAAGGTCAAAGGCCTCCAGACCGTTTGTTGCCATATCCAATACCTGAAAACATTCATCTGACTTAATTATATCAGACTCAACCCTTCTCATGAGTGCAGAGTCATCAACTATCAAAATGTTTTTCTTCTCCATGATAAATCCTCCCTTTATTTCAATTCTGCCTCTCTTTTTCTTCTATCCCGTTCTTCTTTAAAAATATATGTGATAATCAGTTCCTGTTCGGCAGAAGAAATTTCTATGAATTCAATCCGGTTGTCATATAACAGTGGTTCTCTGTTTGGAATCCTTCGACAGGAAATTACATAACCAAGCAGAAGCGGAAGCCGTTTCATCAGTGTTTCCGGAAGTGCCGGCTGCAAAAGCAGAATATCGCCGCTTTTCTGCTTTGTTTCGGAATTAAAGCGCATACCTCCTCCACTGATGTCCAGCATAACACCTTTTGAAAACACTATTTCCTGATTTTTAATTTTCTGATCAAGCTCTAGCTTTTGTTCCAAAGTAAGACAACGTTTCTTTTTTTTGTATAAATCCTTTTGCACTTCGGTCAGCACAGAAAAAATCATTGGAACAATGCAGTTCATACGATAAAACTGTCTTCTCTGATATTTTTCCAGTGCTGATGTAAATTTCACCTCTGCCACCGCAATATTGTTGGAGGTTTTGGAACGGTTCAATACTTTTCCCTTGCAGCGGAATAACCCCTTACTTGTAACAAATTGGAGTTCATAGGTATCATCCAGACGTAACGGAATAAGTCGTCCCTGATAGGTCGGAACAGCAATCAAAGCCTGATTTGTATCTGACCACTGCAGAAGCTGGCTGATATATATTTCAGACGCCACCGGCTCTGTTTTTATTGTTTTGCGTCCTGCCGACTGCATTTCAATTTTTGTTCCAATCGGAATTACTTCATTCGCCATTACTTGTTTTCATCCTTTATTCATTCGTTTGTTTTTTTAAAAACTTGTTTCTGATTAAATTGGAAAACATATGAGCCAGTCCCCAGCTCTCTTTGTTTTCTTCTGACTGGATTTCCAGAATACGCTCTGCAATCATTTTGATTGCCTTTGCCGCCGGAGCATCCGGATAAAGAACCGACACCGGTTTTTGACGCATTACCGCCCTGGTAATCTGATCATCCATTGGTACCGCACCAAGGTAAGTTACCGGAATGTCTAAAAACTTATCTGCGACCACACTCATCTTCTCATAAAGACTTATGCCTTCTTCCTCACTTCTTACGCGATTCGAAATCATTTTAATTGAGGTGTCTTCCTTGGAAAATTCTTTCTTACGGTTTAAAGCTTTTAACAGGGCATAAGCATCCGTAATTGAAGTTGGCTCCGGTGTTGCCACTAAAAGAACCTCCGTGCTTGCCAGAACAAATTCCAGTACGCTGTCCGAAATTCCAGCACCCGTATCAACAATAATAACATCCGCATACTTATCCAGTGCCAGCAGACGACTGGTCAGAAAAATCACCTGTTCACGGTTCATGGAAGCCAGCTCCTGAATGCCGGAGCCTCCGGAAATAAATTTGATTTCTTCTTCTCCCTGGGTAATAATTTCCGACAATTCCTTGCCACGAAACATCATGTCTGCCAGATTATACTGCGGACGCACCCCCAGCATAACTTCAATATTTGCAAGTCCAAAATCTGCATCAAATACAACAACCTTTTTTCCAAGTCTGGAAAGCTGTATAGCAAGATTTAAAGAAATACTTGTTTTACCGACGCCGCCTTTTCCGCTTGTAACAGTAATCACTCTTGCCTTTGGTTTGGAATTGGTCTGCTGCATCATTTTTCTAAGCTGTTCTGCTTGATCCATTACTGACCTCCTCCTAATAATTGTTTTGCGATTGCCTGCGGATTAATTTTGGAAATATCATCCGGCACGCTCTGCCCAAAGGTTGTATAAGCCAATGGGGCATCCGTCAGCATTTTAATATTAAAAATGCTTCCAATAGCACTGGTTTCATCCAGTTTCGTAAAAATGAGGTTGTATTTAGCGATTGCAGAATAAGTTTCCGTAATCTTTACCAAATCATTATATTTTGTTGTGGCACTTAATACAAGATAAATTTCCCGTTGTTCCTCCGGTACGGATAACAAAAGCTTTTCAATATCATCCCGCTGCTCCCTGTTTTTATGGGAACGACCAGCTGTATCAATCAGGACAATATCATACCCCTTGAATTCTTCTACTGCCTCTTTGATTTCTGTTTCGGAATAAATAACACGAAGCGGCAGATTTAATATAGTTGCATAAGAGCGCAACTGATCTACTGCAGCAATACGATAGGTATCTGCAGTAAACAAAGCTACCTTTGCCTTTTTATCAAGCTTAAGACTGGACGCAAGCTTTGCAATGGTTGTTGTTTTGCCGACTCCGGTAGGACCGATAAAAAAAACATATTTTGTTTTTCCTTCTTCATAGGTAAGCTCCTTCGTCTGACCAAGCTTTAACACGAGCTTCTGATAAATCGCAGACAAAATATTATCCACGGTGGCATCCGGTTTCAAGGACTGCTCAATTTCAGCAATCACCTTATTTGCATAAATTTCCTCCACTTCGTTCGCTATCAGCTGATTGTAAATCATCTGAACGCAGGACATTGCCGATGACGGTTCCTCTTCCATCGGTATTTCCTTTTCTTTTTCTTTCTCTGCTGCAGGAACCTGCTCCTTCAACTGCTTTTCCAGCATTGTCTGCAAGCTGTCCAGCTTCTGCTCAATAGCAGACGAATTTTCTTCCTTCGGAACACGGAATTCATATGGATTTTTCTTGATTTCTTCAGCAATTTTCTGGTAATTCTTTTTTTCGTATAACTTATCTTCATCCACAGCCGCAGTAATTTCCACCAGAGGCTTTTTAAACAAACGATAAATGCCTTTTGGTTTAATGGATTTCATATGTGTGATAATTACATCTTTTCCAAGTTCCTGCTTTGCAAGCTGCAACGCTTCCTGCTCGGAAGCTGCCTGAAATTTTTTTATTAACATACTATATCGTCACCATCCCTACTGATTGTAATTCTACATTAGACTCAATCTCATTATAAGAAATTACAATTAAGTCCTTGAAATAATCCTTTGTCATCCGCTTAAAATACATCCGCACAATTGGAGACGTAATGATAATCGGGTTATTTCCCAGATTTTCGAGCTTCTCCACTTCCTCTTTAACAGAACGCATAATCATCTGGTTTTTCTCAGGATCCATTGCAATGTATGAGCCTTGTTCTGTCTGTTTTACAGATGCCATAATGTCCTGCTCGATTTTTGGATCCAGTGTCACAACGCTGGTGCTCATATTCACCGGAAAATATTTATTGGAAATAAAACGCTTTATGCTAGGACTTTGTCTGACATATTCCGTAAGCACATCCGTATCTCTTGTTGTCGGAGCGTAATCTGCCAGTGTTTCAAAGATGGTAACAAGGTCGCGGATGGAAATTCCCTCCCGGAGCATATTCTGTAAAACTTTCTGCACCTCACCAATTCCAAGCAGTTTTGGAATAAGCTCGGTAACAAGCGTACCGTTTTTCTCCTGAATATTGTTGACCAGATTCTGCACATCCTGTCTTGTAAGCAGTTCGTCCAGATGTTCCTTAACAACCTCGGTAATATGGGTTGCAATAATGGATGGCGGGTCAACCACCGTATAGCCGAACGATTCCGCACGTTCTCTCTGGCTTTCCGTAATCCAGAGTGCAGGCAGATGGAACGAAGGTTCAAAGGTTGGAATACCGGTAATTTCTTCTTCTACATGACCAGGATTCATTGCCATATAGTGGTCAAACAGGATTTCGCCTTCGCTGACCTGAATTCCCTTTATTTTAATGATATACTGGTTTGGATTGAGCTGGATGTTATCACGCATTCGGATGGTTGGAACCACACAACCATATTCCAGGGCAATCTGTCTTCTAATCAGAACAACGCGGTCAAGCAGGTCTCCGCCCTGGTTGACATCTGCCAACGGAATAATTCCGTAACCAAATTCCAGTTCGATGGCATCCACCTGAAGCAGCGATACAACGTTTTCCGGTTTTCGTATTTCCTCGGCAGAGGTTTCGACCTCGGAAACTTCGGACTCCACCTCAGAAACTTCAATTTTGCTCTGAATGGAACGTGCCACCAGAATAAATACAACGCCGTAAGCAATAAAAATAAGTGTTGGCAGTCCGGTAAAAATGCCAAGGAACGTCATTGCAGCACCTACCATATAAAGCACCTTCGGTATGGAAAACAGCTGCTTGGCAAGGACGTCACCAATATCTGCTTCCTTGGAAACCTTGGTAACAATAATACCGGTGGAAAGCGAGGTAAGCAGGGATGGTATCTGGGATACCAGTCCGTCACCAATGGTCAGCAGACCATACTGCTGCAAAGCAGTCATGGCATCCAGTCCCTGACGGGTTATCCCCATCAAAATACCGCCAATCAGGTTAACAAACGTAATTAAAAGGCCTGCGGTTGCATCACCCTTTACATACTTGGTAGCACCGTCCATAGCTCCGAAAAAGCTTGCTTCATCCTGAATTTTCTGACGGCGTTCCCTTGCTTCTGCATCTGTAATGGCACCTGTATTCAAATCGGCATCAACTGCCATCTGTTTGCCGGGCATGGCATCCAGCGTAAATCGTGCACTTACTTCTGATACACGTTCTGAACCTTTGTTGATAACCATGAACTGCACCAAAAGCAGAATAATAAATACGATGGCACCAACAATCATGTCACCGCCGCCAACAAATTCACCAAATGCGGCAACAACGCCGCCAGCATACCCCTGGGTTAAAATGTTTCTTGTGGAAGAAACGTTTAACGAAATACGAAACACCGTGGTAAAGAGCAGGATAGACGGAAACGTGGACAGATCCAGTGCTTCCTTGGAAAACAGTGCATTAAACATAATAATCAGGGAAACAGCTATATTTAATGCCATTAATACATCCAACAGTTGGGTTGGAATCGGAATAATCAGGAAAACGATTGCTGCAAGTATATAAACACCAATCATGATATCCGTTTTTTTCATGACATGCTCCTCCCTTCTGTTTTTTACTCTTTTCTCTGTTTCCGGTGTTTCCTGTTTTTTGGAATCCGGAGGTCAATTTATTTTTTTAACTGGTATACATAGGCAAGCACTTCTGCCGTCATCTGATATAATTCCGGTGGAATTTCGGTATCCACATCCACATTATAATAAAGCATTCTGGCTAACGGCTTGTTTTCAACAATCGGCACATCATGCTCTTTTGCAATTTCTTTCAATTTCTGTGCCAGATGGTCAGCACCCTTGGCAATCAGCACCGGAGCCGCTGCTTTTTCTTTATCGTATTGAATGGCACAGGCAAAATGCGTTGGGTTTGTAATAACTACATCTGCATCCGGCATCTTCTGCATCATACGCCGCATGGAGGTTTCCCGCATTTTGGATTTGATTTTTCCCTTGATCTGCGGATCACCTTCCTGCTGCTTGTATTCATCCTTTACTTCCTGCTTAGACATCTTCATATCTTTTTTAAATTTAAATTTCTGATAGATAAAATCAGCAAATCCAATAACAAAATAGACTGCACTGATTTTTATTCCCATGTCAATCACAAAATTTGAAATATAAAGAACTGCCGGAAGCAATTCCAGATCATAAAATAATTTTAAATTGTTTATTTCGTCTAACACCGTAGTATAGGCAACATAAAAAATAACTATAATCTTTAAAACTGCCTTCACCAGTTCAAACAGCTTCTCCGCTGAAATAATTTTTTTGAAGCCACTGACCGGATTTAAGCGGCTGAACTTTGGCTGCAGCGGTTTTGATGTCACTTTCCATTTTACCTGAAAAATGTTTAATGCCAAAGCTACCACAATGGCAAAAGCAAAGCTTGGAAGAGACATCAGCAGCACATCCACCATTGCCCTGCCAAACATACTGCTTAAATTTCCAATCTCCGGTTTTTCTATCGAATAAGTACTGATATAACTGTAATTCCTATAAAACACTTTAATAAAACTGTTTGCCAGATATCCACCGAAAAGCTTAATGGCAAGAAAGAAAGAAAAAAGTATCGCACCACTGATTAACTCCTGGCTCTTTGCAACCTGACCTTCTTTTCTTGCATCCTGCAGTTTTTTTGCCGTAGGTTCCTCGGTTTTATCCGCTCCGCTGTCAGCAAAAAACTGAAGATTAAACGATAGATATGCTGTTTTTAAAACAAGTTCTTCCATCTTTTCATTTCCTGTAACATTTTCGGCTGTTTTATCAATTATTGTTGTGTTCTGTCCTGTAAACGATTGTAGTTTCTTTTACGGTGCCAGATATGCCGCCGCCGTTTTTAAAAGCTTCATCATCTGATTAAAAATCATATCGGAAATTGATGGCAGGTAAAGCAGCATCAATGTCAGCACTGCCAGGCCGACAAAAATTTTCAGCTGAAAGCCGATGACAAACATATTCATCTGCGGAGCTGCCTTGGCAAGCACTGCCAGAATCGCATTTACTATCAGCAATGCGGCAAACACCGGAAGAATAATACGAAAGGCAAGCACCATATAATCAAACAGATAGCCCAAATATCCCTCGTAAAGCATCGTAGACAGCTTGACCTGTCCCGGAGGAATTAGAACAAACGAATCAACCACTGCACGAAGTATGTACAGATGCAGATTGGTTACTACCATGGTGAGCATTACCGCATACGTCAGAATGTTGCTTGTAATCGTAACCTGCATATTGTTTGTCAGATCAAACTGGGTTACCATGGAAAGACCAATTTCCATATCTGCAATCTGACCTGCAAAACTCAAAATATACATGGCAAGATTGGCGAACAGACCTAACACCATTCCTGCTACAGCCTCAGAAATCATCACTCCGGCATATCCGATAACACCGCTGTATTCAAGCGGTGTATCCTGCGGAACGACAAAAAAAGTAACCAGTGCCACAGAAAAAGACAGCAGAAGCTTTGCACGTTGCGGCATACTGGAGTTACTGAAAAACGGGGCAACAAAGACAAAGCCCGAAATCCGCATGGCAATTGCCAGAAAAAATTCCAGATTTTCTACAGTAAATGTCATATTGGTATCAACCTGATTTCCTGATGCATAGTTTATCCTTCCTTTATGGCAGAACTTCTCCGGTTCTTCCCGGCTTTTTCTGCCTTTCTTACTTTTCAGCTAAGATAAGTCTGAAACTGAAAAAGCTCAACCACATATTCCCTTAATGATGTAAGAATCCAGTTTCCCGCCAGCATAAGCGTCAGAAAAATTGCCAGAAGCTTCGGCACAAAGGTAAGTGTCTGTTCCTGAATGGAAGTAACCGTCTGCAAAATACTGATTACCAGACCTACAACAAGCGAAACCAGAAGCATCGGTGCAGAAAGCTTAATAATCAGAACCAATGTCTGGGTAAAAATATCAATAATCATCTGCTGTGTCATAATTCTACACCTCTTTGCGTCACTCAAAAAGTCTGAACCAGTTCGCCGATAATAAGCGACCAGCCATCCACAACAATAAACAACAGTATCTTAAACGGTGTAGAAATAACCGTTGGCGGAAGCATCATCATACCCATGGACATCAGGGTTGAGGAAACAACCATATCAATTACAATAAACGGAATGTAAATAATAAAGCCGATGTAAAATGCAATCCGAAGTTCACTGATGATAAACGCCGGAATTAAAACATACGTTGGAATTTCATCCAGTGTTTCCACTTCTTCTATGCCGGCAATATTGCAGAACAGTGTCAAATCGCTTTCTTCCCTGATTTGGCTGAACATAAAATTTCGAAGCGGCAAAAGGCCGCGCTCCATAGCTTCTTCCTGGGTAATCTCATTTGCAGCAAGAGGCTTTACCGCCTGTTCATTAATTTCGGTAAATACCGGCGACATAATAAACAGAGTAAGAAAAAGTGACAGCCCAATTAAAATCTGGTTGGGCGGTGTTGTCTGCATTCCCGTGGCAGACCTTGTAAAATGCAGCACCACAAGTATTCTGGTAAATGAAGTAACCATAATCAGAATGGATGGTGCCAGAGAAATAATCGTCAGCAGAATTAAAATCTGCAATGTTGATGATAATCCATCTGCGCTGTCATCTGTCGATGCGTTGATATTCAAATCTCCGATGCTTGCGTTGATATCAAGCCCTTTGGAATTTGTTTCTGTCGCATAAACAGTTTTGGGAACAGCACAAATAAAGGTTAACATCAACAGCGAAGCCAAAAAAGCATTCAGATAGATATATTTGCCTTTTCCTGCTTTTACGTTTGTTTCCATTGTATCAACCTTTACTCTTAATCTTTATGATATTGTGACAATACAAAATCAGTCTTTTTCCTCCTGATTTTCTGCTTTGTTTTTCAGCAGTCCAGAAAGAACCTCTTTGAAATTCTTTCCGGATACTGCGGTATTTTTCTGTATTCGGCATACTTCGCTTTCTTCCAGCTCTGTAATAAAATTCACCGAATCTTTCGATACGGAAATAACAACATATTTGTTTCCCATGCGGAGTAATTGCAAATACTTGTTCTGCGAAATAGCAAAGGTTTCTACTATTTCGAAATTACCGATTTTCTTTTGTACCAATTGTTTTCCGGCAACAAACTTTGTTGTGTAATAGCAAACAACCAGTACAATAATAAAGATAAAAATCAGCCCAAGCAGTTCCGCTATGCTTTGCATGGAAGCATGTGCCGCTAACATAACTTAGCCTATTGCCTTACGAACAGCTTCCAGAATACGGTCTGCTGCAAAAGGCTTTACGATAAAATCCCTTGCACCGGACTGAATTGCTTCAATAACCATTGCCTGCTGACCCATTGCGGAACACATAATAACAGTGGCAGCAGGATCCTTTGCACGGATTTCCTTTAATGCCTGAATACCATCCTTTTCCGGCATGGTGATATCCATCATAACCAGATCAGGCTTTGTCTCCATATACTTATCTACTGCAACCGCACCATTTTCAGCTTCTCCAGCAATTCCATATCCATTCTTTGTAAGAATGTCCTTAATCATCATTCTCATAAATGCTGCATCATCACAAATTAAAATATTCTTTGCCATTAGACTTCTCCTTATCTTTTCTTTATTTTTTCAAGAGCGAGACCTTGAAAAACTTTTTGCTTTCACTCCGAAATTTATTATTTAATAACATCTGTGATACGGATGCCAAAAGCTTCTCCAATAACAACGGCTTCTCCTTTGGCAACATATTTTCCATTTACCAGAACATCTATCGGTTCTCCCGCCAGTCTATTTAATTCTACCACGGTTCCCGGTGCAAAATCAAGAATCTCTTTAATTGATTTGCTTGTTTTTCCGAGTTCTACAGTAACCTCCAACGGAACATCCAACAGTAAGTCAATATTTTCCTGCTGTAGCAAAGGGCTCTGCATACTGACAAACGGCTGAAATTGTGCCTGAGATACGCTTACATTCTGAACAACCGGCTGCTGCATTACCGGCTGTTGCATTACCGGCTGCTGTACCGGTGCAGGCATCGGTTGTGGCGCAGGCATCGGTTGTGGCGCAGGCATCGGTTGTGGCGCAGGCGTCGGTTGTGGTGCAGGTGCAGGTTGTGATACCGTTTCCTCTGCAGAACTAACAAATTTGCGGTAAAGTTTCTTGGCAAAATCAATTGGATACAACTGCATCAGCTCACTGTCTACCAGATTTCCAATCTGCATTCGGAAAGATACTTTTACAAATTCCCCTTGTAAAAATGGTGCAATATTTGCTGCAACAGCAGTATTCAAATCCACTTTGGAAGCATTTGGCGGACTAATGTCAACTCTTGTTTCCAGCATAGAGGAAAGGGAGGTAGAAGAAGAACCCATCATCTGATTCATTGCTTCACTGATTGCACTTAGGTGCAGCTCACTTAGTTCCCCATCTGTATTTGTTCCATCGCCTCCCATCATTAAGTCAGCGATAACCTTTACATCATTTTCCTTTAAAATTAAAATATTGTTTCCATCCAGACCCTCTTTATAATAAATCTGAATGAAAATACATGGCCGATCATGGGAGTTTACCAGCTCGTCCCATGTAATAACCGAAACCTTCGGTGTCGAAATATCTACCTTCTGCTTATTTACCAGCTCGGATAATGTGGTAGCAGAGGTTCCCATGCTGATATTGGATATTTCTCCAATCGCATCCTTTTCCTCCGGAGATAGCAGGTCAGAATGCGAAGCTGTTTCAACGTCATCATCCACCGGACTGCTGAACAATGCGTTAATTTCTTCCTGCGATAATAATCCGTCCATATTTCCGCTACTCCTCCCTTATAATTGATGATATTTTTACTGCATAAGAATCTGATGAAACTCCGGGCAGTGCAGTAAATTTGTAAATATTTCCAACATATACTTTCAGCTCATCTTCTACCTTGGAATCAAGCTTGATGATATCGCCCCGCTGCATATGGATATAGTCATTGACTGAAATTACACTTTTTCCAAGCACTACTCGAAGCGGTATATTTGCCTTGGCAATTGAAACCTCAAGAAATTCCTTATAGCTTTCTTCATCCCTGCCCTGGATATTGGAATACCAGTACTTTGTATTTAACCGGTCTATCACAGGCTCTATGCAGGAGTACGGTATACAGATATTCATCATACCTTCCACCGTGCCGATTTTTATATTCATTGTAACAAGAGCTACCATTTCATTTGGAGAAATGATTTGTGCAAACTGTGAATTTGTTTCAATTCTGGTAAAACGCGGATTGATTTTCACGACATTTTCCCACGGATCTTTCAGTAAGTTCGTGATTATCGTAAAAATACGTTCCAGAATCACTCTTTCAATTTCCGTGAATTCCCTCTTTTTTTCCAGCGGCATGCCCATGCCACCCAGCATACGGTCAATAATGGCATAGCCAATATTGTCGGACACTTCGATAATGATATTGCCCTCCAAAGGCTCAAAATCTACCATGCCAAGCAATACCGGATTTGACAGTGCATTGGAAAATTCTGAATAAATTACCGCTTCCGAGTTCACCACTTCTGCCTGCACCGATACACGAAGGTATGCCGGCATATGAGTAGATAGCAAACGGCAGTAATGCTCAAATACTATTTCCAATGTTCTCAAATGCTCTTTGGAAAATTTGGAAGGTCTGGAGAAATCGTAGTTTTTAACCTGCTTTTCACCCGTATCTTTAAATTCCTCTGCATCAAGTTCTCCGCTATTAAAGGCTTTCAGCAACTTGTCTATCTCGTCCTGAGATAAAACATCACCCATAATTACTTCCTCCCGGCCATTTTAACAGTTACTTTTTTTACTTGCTGTCATACGTCCAGTTTAAAACAACTCCGATTAATAAATCCGTTGTTCCAAACTCTGTACTCAGTTTGGACCGCACCGTTTTCTGAATAGCGTCTTTATTGGCATCCAGATTGTCAGTGGAATATTTGGAAACTTCTTCACTTACAATATTGCGGATAACGCTTTCATAATTTGCAAGAAGCGGCTGAATCTCTTTATAGCTGTCTGCTTTCTTGTTGAGCATCAAGGTAACTTCTATCTGTGCATACGGATTTTTTGAGGAGCCCTCTGCTTTTTTTAAGTTTACCGTGATTTTGTCTGCCAGAGAATAAGTTTCCCGGTCTGTAAAAGGAACTTCTACATAATCTGCTGCATCCGGATCTTCCAGTTCCAAATCAATCAGTGAGCAGATTTTCTGAATTAATGCATCCGTTCTCTGCGCCTTTGGAATAATGGTAAACAACATCAGTGTGGTTAACACTACATTGACTAATGTTGCTGCCAGAATTACAATTGCAAGCATATTTTTCTTCATTGTGCTCCATCCTCTCAGTCTTTAGAATTTTTCTTATTATATAACCGGATTTCTACCCGGCGGTTCTGTCTTCTGCCTTCTTCGGTGTCGTTGCTTGCTATAGGTTCGTAATCACCTTTTCCGGTAAAGCTTACGTTGTTCCGGTCAATATTTTTTGTTGTTATCAGGTAATTTGCAACCGTCCGTGCACGGCAAAACGATAAAATATCATTATCGTAATAAGGAGCCTTTGTCTGCGGTACATTGTCCGTATGACCGATAATTTCTATTTGATAGCCCTTATACTGCTTCAACACGTCACCGATTTTGGAAACAATCGGCTTTGCATCCTCCACCAGCTCGGCATCACCGGATTCAAAAAGTAAATGTCCTTTGATTTCAATGGTTATGTAATGATACGCCTCCGAGTCGATACCGATATCTACATAATCACCAAGGTTTACACGGTTCATCTTATCCATTACTTCACCGTAAAGCAAAGAGCTTTCTTCTTTGTTTTCCGCTTTGATGATTTCCTCCGGAGTCATCGTCGGAGTCACGGAAGGTGTTACGGATGGAACCGCACCTGTATTATTTTCAGAGCTTCCGCCATTCTCATTTTCATTTACGTTCTGCTTGATATCTCCATCATCTGTCTGACCCATCGTGCTGAAATAATCATCCAGATCGGAAAGCTGGTCGGCACCATTGGATATCATGTTTCCATTTCCAAAGGAAGCACCGCCTCCTTCAAAAATACTGAATGTCTGTGCAAGAGATTCTATCAAAGCTTCTGCTTTTCCCTGGTCAACAGAGGACATGGAAAAAAGCAATACGAAAAAGCACAGCAGCAGGTTCATCAAATCACTGAAAGTCGCCATCCACGCCGGCGAGCCGGAGGACGAGGCTTCTTCTTTCTTTTTTCTTGCCAAGCTTATTCACCGCCCTCTTCTTTTTCACCAATTGTCTGTCTTCTGTCCGGTGCAATAAAGGATTTTAATTTTTCTTCAATGATACGTGGATTTTCGCCTGCCTGAATAGATAACAGACCTTCTACCACAATTTCCTTGAGCATAATTTCTATTGCATCATTCGATTTCAGCTTTGTAGAAATCGGAAAACAAATCCAGTTTGCAAGGATGGAACCGTAGAAAGTGGTTACCAGCGCAATTGCCATGTTAGGACCTACGGAGTTGATATCCTGTAAGTCTGCCAGCATGTTAATCAGACCAATCAGGGTACCAATCATACCCCAGGCAGGACCCTGGGCAGCAAGGTTATCCCAGAAAGAAATAACGTTTTTGTGTCTGTCTTCAATGCAGGAAAGCTCTGTTTCCAGAATGCTTCGTACAAATTCAGGATCCGTTCCGTCTACAATGAGCAGGATACCTTTTTTGATAAATTCATCTTCTATGGATTCGTTTGCTGCTTCTTCTAATGCAAGTAGCCCTTCTTTTCTTGCCACGTTGGATAAATCAATAATCTGTTTGATTACTTCTTCTTCATTGGAAGTAACCGGCTTCATAATCAGCCGGATGGATTTTAGGTTGTTTATGTACTCTTTTGGGCTGCCGCAGGTGGCGAGCAATACAGAAAAAGCACCACCAAAAGTAATCAGGGCAGAACCAGGGTCAAGGAAACCTTTGATTCCGGCAAAACCGTCATTGCCGGTAACAATAGCAATAAACATAAATACAAACGCAAGAACAAGACCAATTATAGACGCTACATCCAAAATCTTTCACCTACCATTTCCACATTTTTTCGGCTCAAATCCCTTTTTCGCCCTTTATCTATATTAGTATACCATTTTTTTTTCAAAACTACAATATCTTGTTAAAAACTTCTTGTTTATACAATACTACTAGATTTTTCACATTTTGTCTACTTTCTTTTACGAAAATCTTTTTTCCGGTAGTTAATGCAATCACGGTATCCGGCACTTCTTCTACCGTTTCGATTAAATCAGCGTTTAACGTAAACTTTGTGTCATTCAGACGTGTCAGCTCAATCATAATTTATACCCTTTACTTTTGCCATATATTCCCGGATTCTTTTTCAACGAATTCTTCCGGCTGTATTCGGAAGAACCAGGGTGACAAAAGCAGCTGTCACCCTGTATCATTTTTATTATCTCTTCAGATTGATTAATTCCTCTAATAAAGAATCTGAGGTCGTAATAATTCTGGAGTTTGCCTGAAAACCTCGCTGTGTGGTAATCATGTTTGTAAATTCTACCGAAAGGTCTACATTGGACATTTCAACAACACCGGTATTAAACTTACCACCGGAAGAATCAATAGTTTCACCAATTCCATCAAATTCGCCGGAGTTCTGAGTCGTTGCAAATAACGAACCTCCAACTGCCTCCAGACCAGATGGATTGGAAAATGTAGCCACAACAATTTGTCCAAGCAGTCTGCTTGTTCCATTATCATAGATACCATAAAGCATTCCCAGGTTATCTACCGTTACCCCTTTCATGTTGCCTGCAGCACGTCCGGTACCAAAGCCGTCAAGGTCGCCCTTGGTCGGTTCAATTTTGGTTGTTCCGCTCTGTGCATACATGGTAAGTGTTGAAAAATCCACATCAATCACTTCAAATGGGTTGGTCTCTGCCTCGCCTTCTGCCGTTGGATCTTCAAAGTCGTCATCTTCGATGGTTAATACAAATTCCAGACCATTGTAGTTGTCTTCATTGCCTGTTACGGATTCACCGGCATCTCCACCAACCGTAATGCTTGTAAACTTACCAGAAGATGGATTAAAGGTCAGCACGGCACCGGCATCCCCTGTGTCAGATGCATTGATTACATAATTACCATCCGCTGTTATTTCTGCTTCGTATTCTACTCCGCCAAAGGTCAGTGTCACATTGTCCTTAACCGTATAGGTATCTGTCAGTTCGTCATAGTTTACAAAAATGGATTTTCCTGTGGAATCCAGAACATCTGTAATCGTAACAGAATACTGGTTCTGCAGCTTACCTCCGTTTTCATCATCCAGCTGTTCCAGCTTTATGTTTGCTGTATAGCTTCTGCCCAGCTTATCATAAAAAGTAAAATTGGTCAGCTTACCTGTTTCGGAATCGAAAGACGTATCTGCACTGTCAATGTTTCCGGAGAAATGAACGGCTGTCGTTGCTTCCGGCTCGGAATACTGATTTTCCGGTGACATAATACGAAGTGCACTTACATTATCAGCTACCGTTTTTTCTGGATTATTTGGATCAACCTGCCAGCCCATGACCGCATAACCGGATGCGTTACAAAGCGTTCCATTGGCATCTATGCCGAAAGACCCCGCTCTCGTAAACAGATTTCCGGAACCATTATTTACTACAAAAAAGCCATCCCCCTCAATCATAATGTCAAACGGTTTGTCCGTTCTCTGGGAGCCACCAACATTGTCTACAGTTGTAGTAATGGAAGAAACTCCCGCACCAAGACCAATCTGCATAGCATTCTGACCGGCTCTTCCAGACTCTGCATTTGGACCAGTTGCACTGGAGGATGTCTGATATAAAACATCCGCAAAGGTTACATTGCTGGATTTAAAGCCAATGGTATTAACGTTAGAAATATTGTTACCAATAACATCCATCTTTGTCTGATGAACTTTTAATCCGGATACACCGGAATACAATGCTCTCATCATAATAAATTAACCTCCTAATCTTTGCTTTCCTTCCGTCATTCGGGAAAGCACCGCCTCCTTAAAAGGTCCGGCGATTTATTATTTTGTTGTGGTTTCAGACTACCACCGCTCCGTCAATGTTGGAAAAAATCCGTTCCTCCCCACCAGCAACTGCGGTTACTACTGTGTTGTTTTTTACATTGACAATAAATGCGAGGTTGTCCATCATAACCAGGGACTCTTTTATTCCTTTGGCTTCTGCTGCCTTTACCGCCTGATTCAGCCGCTCCTTCTGTGTTTCCGAAAGATCTATGTTTCTGCTGACCAGCCGTTCACTGGCATGCTTTGAAAATTTGAGTACGCCTCTTTCTGCTCCGGCTTTCTGCTCCAGAACCTCCGCAAAAGACGTTCCGCTCAGTCCGGATGTCTTCTGTTCAAAATGCTTTCCGGTCTGCATAAGCTGGCTGTGCATCTGCTCAATGGAATAACCTCTGTCCACATTAATCTGTGTCATGTCAGGCTCCTTCCCTTATCCATTACTGTTTTTTTCAGTAACTATACTTCCTCCGCTTCTTCTGTTTCTTCTGCAGTATTATCGCCTGTATTTACCTTTTCATCACTGACTGTCGGATGCGGATTATAAATATTGACTGTCACCTTATCATCCACGGATGTCATCCTTTCATCGTTAAACACAATTGAGAACTGATACGTTCCCGCAGAAAGTTCCTGTAAAATTTCTTTTTTGACTGTTACCGTATTTCCGGAAAGAACCACGTATTCATCACCAATAATGGCATTGCCGACAATTACTGCAAGTTCTGTCGCTTTTGCAAGGTCGCTGCCAAGGTTAACTTCAAACTGTAAATCTTCCGGCTCATCTCCATTAAAGTTAAAGGTTACCTGCTCCGAAACTCCCGGCTTGTTCTGCTCATAAAGATAATCGGTATCTACAACCGAGTAAAGCTCCTCCATGGAGTACAGTTCTCCGTTTATACTAAACTTTGCAGTACCACCGGACAGACTGATAAAATCTACCACTCCCTCTTTGAGCTTTGTATTTCCGGAAGCATCCTCTGTAGATACAATTACCGTTTTTCCTACCAGTGAAAACAGCTGGGTATTTTCTGTTGTTTTGGATAACGCCTGCAGCTCTTCCAATTGGCTGAACGTAGCCATTTGCGAAATCCACTCAGTATTTGTGGTAGGCTCCAACGGATCCTGATTTTGCATTTCACAGATTAAAAGCTGTAAAAATGCGTCCTGTCCAAGATTTGTGGTTCCTTTTGTTTCGGTTTTTTCCGTCGTAGTCATAGTGGCATTGTTTTCCAATACCTTGCCATTATCAACCGGCATCATTAAATCGCTCATGTAATTCTCCTCGTTTTTGAAAAATTAGGCAGCCCTGTAAAAAGGCAGCTCCTTTTTCTCATCTGTTTAAGCCATATAATTTACTGTGCTTTCGCCGCCTTCCAGAAAAATCCGTCCCATGTGGTCTGTTTCATCCTTTTGTCCGATTTCTTCATCGGAAAAGAAGCGACGGTTGCCGTTTTTCTTTTCTTCCTGCTCATTTTCACCGGTCTGACTGTTTTTGTCAAACTCAAAGTTTCCGACAGTTACCTCAATCGTATCTACCTGAAGCCCCTGCTCCTGAAGCATTTCCTTAAACTGAACGAGATTTTTTTCAATTGCTTCTCTTGCTAAATCGTTTTCAGTTACAAACTTTGCTTTCAGTGTACCGTCCTGTTCCGCAGAAACTGTTAGATTTACTCTTCCGAGTTCTTCCGGTGTCAGAACAATTTCAAGACTTGTTGTTTCCGGCGTTACAGAAACTCTCACCTTTTCTAAAATCTGGTCAGCAATTTCACGAACAAGGGAAAACATATCCTTGGAGCCGGCAAGTTCACCTGTTTTCTCAACCGATTGCTGCAAATGTTGGACAAACTGCTCTGTAAATTGTTCTACATCTGTAGAGTGTTCCGAATTTCGATTTTTAGAAGAATCCGCTTCTTTTTCCTCTGCTTTGCCCGTTGCAACTTCCCTTACCATCTCATTTTCCTGTGCAGCAAATGAGTTTTCTGCTATTGTAGAATTCTCTTCATTTTCCGAATGAGCTTTATTCAAATGCTCCATCGCATCGGAAACTGCCGTTTCAAAGTCCGGTTCTTCCAGCAAAGCGATAAGCTCTTCCGGCGTAGCATCTGCATTCTGCAATACCTGCTCTACTTTATCTAAGAGCTGATTGACTGTGGATAAAAGATCGGCATCCGTTAAAAGTACCACTGCATCCTGCTCACTATTTACTGCCAAAGTCAGATTTTTTAAAGTCTCCGGTTGCAGTAAATCAAGCTCTGTAATTCCAAGCTCCTCCATAAAATTCTCTAACTGCTCCTGCGTCAGCCCAAGAATTTCCCGGACAGCCTCCGTTACCTGAGTAAAAACTCCTGCCACACGCTCTGCCGCTTCTACCTCTGTTGCTTCCTTGATTTCTTCTGTTTTACCGGAATCCGGCTTTTTTTCAGCCGTTGATGAAGTATCTGTCCGGCCGGCCGCTGCATCCTTTACATCCGCAGACGGTTTTGTTTCATTTCCGTTGGAAACTGCATTTTTTTCTGGCTGCGCAGAGGTTTTTACCGTTTCATCTGCGTTTCCTGCTGCCTGAGACATCTGCATCAGCTGTTCAAAACCATTGTCCGTTGCTTTTACAAAGGCTGTTCTGGAAGCATACAGCATTTTGCTGCCTGTAACACCTGCTACCTGCTGTGTCTGCATATCGTATCTCCTTTCTTGATATCAAAAGGAGTCCATTCCTCTTTGATACGAATTTTTATCAGAGTCCCTCCATGCCCAGTTCGACCATACGGTCTATAATACGGGCTGCAAACAACGACTCCATATTGGATATAATTTCCGAAACCTGGGATTTTTTCATGCAATCCAGTAATTTGCAAACCAAATCAATATCGCTCGTCATTTCGGAAAGAATATCTGCTGCATCTCCCGCCTCCATACCTGCCAGGTAGTCAGCATACAGCTGAATATTGTCTTCAATCATCTGTCTTTCCAAAAGCTCTGCGTAAATGTTTGCTGCATTGTTCGGATACATTGCTTCATACCACTTGATATATTCCGTTGTGGATGGAGCCTTGTCGTTGTAGACTACTTCGTTATCAAATTTTTCCCGAAGTTTCGCAAATGCTTCCTGCTCGTCCTCATAATGACGCAGAGAATCAATTTCCTTTTGCATCTCTTTCTGTCTGGAAGCATAATCAGAGTTCTCTTCTATTAATTTATCGACTTCTTCCTCTAATTTCTTAATATATTCTGCCGCTTCTCCAAGATTTTTAATCGGATATGCATTTTCATACGCTTCCTGCTCTTCGGAAACATCCGGCAGAATCCGATTAATGACCGGAATATCCTTTAAGACCGGGCGAAGTATCTCACTTCCCAGTCCGCCAACATCAAATTTTATCAGCAGAGCAAAAATAGCCAGCCAGATAAGCACAATCAGAACAATAATCAGTGCGGTCAGTATTCCACCACCTCTGCCTTGTTCTTCCTTGCCGATATCCTGAATTTTATCTTTCTTTGCCATGTTTATTCTTCCCTTTCTTTTGCTTTTCCAAAGCGGAACGTAACAAGCTCATTGATTTCCTGCTGGTCGGCTGCTTCCATCTCTTTTAAAAAGTCCTCTAAAGCGTGTTCCCGGAGTTTTTCCTGTATTTTTCGTTCTTTCATTGCATTCTCCAGCTTCGCCTGGGCAAGCTGGACATTTTTTTCAGCCTGCCGTACCACAAGAATCTGCTCCGCAATCCGATATTCCATGGATTTAATCGCATGCTCCAGCTGTGTCAGTTCATGTACATTAATGGAAGAAGACATTTCCTTACGTTTTTTTTCTATATAATCATTTTTTCTGGCAATCAGTTCTGCAAGCTTCGCTTCTTCCTCATTCAGCACTGCCTTTGCAAGTCCGAAAGCAGTTTTCGCCTGTTCTTCCAGTTTTTCTTTAATATTAAGCAGGCTCTGCATTTTATAGATAAACTTAGCCATCTGCAAAAATTCCCTTCAGCAGCTCAATGGTCTGTTCAAACGTAAATTTTTCATCCACCTGCTGCATTAAAAATGAATTTACCGCATTAATTTTCGAAATTGCATAATCAATTTCTTTGTTAGATCCGGATTTATATGCACCAATATTGATTAAGTCTTCGGCTTCGCTATAGGTTGCCAACACATTTTTTAATTTGTTGGCATATTGCTTGTGCTCCTTCGTTGCAATGGAGCTCATAACTCTAGAAATACTTTGCAGAATATCAATCGCAGGATAATGGTTTCTATGAGCCATTTTTCTTGAAAGAACTATATGACCATCCAGAATACCTCTGGCAGTATCCGCAATTGGTTCATTCATATCGTCACCATCTACCAAAACCGTATAGATTCCGGTAATAGAGCCTTTTGCTGTTTTTCCGGCACGTTCCAAAAGCTTTGGCATTTCTGCATATACACTTGGCGGATAGCCACGGGATACCGGCGGTTCCCCGGAAGCAAGACCTATTTCTCTTTGTGCCATGGAAAAACGTGTCATGGAGTCCATCATCAGCAGAACATCTTTTCCACAGTCGCGAAAATATTCCGCAATAGCAGTTGCCGTTTTGGCTGCCTTTTTTCGAATCAGAGCCGGCTGGTCTGACGTTGCAACCACAATAACAGAACGGCGCACACCTTCTTCTCCAAGGTCTCGCTCCAAAAATTCCCTTACTTCTCTTCCACGCTCTCCAATCAGGGCAATGACATTGATATCTGCCTTTGTATTTCTTGCAAACATACCAAGTAAGGTACTTTTACCTACACCGGAACCGGCGAAAATTCCAATTCTCTGCCCTTTACCAAGCGTCATAATTGCATCAACCGCCTTAACACCAAGCGGCAGAACATCCTGAATCAGTACACGTTCCATCGGATTAGGCGGCATAGCTTCCGAGCTTCTGGATTCCTTTAACTGCAGTTTGGTTCCATCAAAAGGCTGTCCAAGACCATTTAATACCATGCCAAGAAGCTCCGGTCCTACCGGAACCTCTGCCGATTTACAATTTCCGTCTACATAGTCACCAATCTGAACACCGGAAATATCTTCATAGGGCATCAGCTGCAGCCTTCCATCCGTAAAGCCGACAACCTCTGCCAACACACTGCCTCCGGTTCCGGCAAGAATAATGCGGCAGGTATCTCCCACCTTTGCCTCCGGTCCGGTGGATTCCACCGTAAGACCGACTACCTTTACAACCTTACCATACGTTTTTATGTAATTTTTATTGCATAAATCCAGATATCCGGCTATATTCATTTCTGTACTAACCTCATGATACATTTCTGTTAAGCAAGCAGGGTAACTTACTCTATTCCAAGCAAAGACAATTCTTCCAGCAAACCATTCAGTCTGACACCAATGCCACAGTCAATGACCCGGTTCTCATTTTCCAGTTTACAGCTTCCTTCTGGCAGCTCTGTACTCTTTTTAAATTCCAACGTATATTTTTCGCTGTAATGTTCTTTAATCTTAGGAAACAGTGCAGCATACTTTTTATAGTCCTCTTCATTTAAAACAACATCAAAGCCCCGGTCTTTCTGGGCAAAACCAAGTCCTGTTTCTATCAGATATGCGAGAACCTCTTTATGATTTTCATAAGCCACATTTGTGACTTTTTTTACGAGCTCCGTCAGTATTTTTACAAATTCCGGCTCTAACTCTGCCACCTTTGCTTTATACTGCTCTTCTAACTGCTCTTTTCTGGCTTCTATCTCGGCGAGACTTTTTTCCTGTTCAGCTTTTGCACGAGCACTTCCTTCTTCATAGCCCTGAGCAGATGCCGTTTTGTAGATTCCTTCTTTTGCAAGCTCTGCGTCTTTTCTGGCAGCCTCTAAAATGCCCTCTGCCTGTGCTTTTGCATTCGAAATAATGTCTGCACCTTTCCGGTCAAGAATCGGCTGCATTTCCGCCATAATTTCCTCACGCAAACTATTTTTTAATGCTTCCAGGTCAACCTCGGGTGCAGCAGCAAGCTCTTCCTGTGCAGATTCAATATTTCCAATATCCTCAGCAATCAGTCCTTGAACAAATTCTCCGGCTTCGGCAGCCTTTGGTACTGCAGCCTGCGTCAGAACAAGTTTTCTGGTTCGCAGCTCCAGTTCATTTTCCCGAACTTCCATGTCAAGCTTTCTGATTTTTTGTGTGTCATAGGCAATCGAGTATGCCTTAATCATATTACTAGACAACGAGCTCGTCACCTCCGCCTCTGGATGTTACGATTTCTCCGGAATCCTCTAACTTACGGATAATATTAACAATTTTCTGCTGTGCCTCTTCTACATCTTTCATACGAACAGGACCCATAAAGTCCATATCCTCACGAATCATAGTTGCAAGACGCTTGGACAGGTTATTAAAGATTGCATTCTGAACCTCCTCGTTTGCACTCTTAAGTGCAACTGCAAGCTCATTGTTATCAACTTCACGCAACACACGCTGTATGGAACGGTCGTCCAAGGTAAGAATGTCCTCGAATACAAACATCTTCTTGCGGATTTCGTCGGCAAGCTCCGGCTCGTCGATTTCCAGTGTTTCCATAATGTGCTTTTCTGTACCGCGGTCTACCGTATTTAAAATTTCGACAATGGCATCCACACCACCGGCAAGCGTATAATCCTGATTTGCCAGAGAAGAAAGCTTGCGCTCCAGGACGCGTTCCACCTCTTTGATAACATCCGGCGAAGTACGATCCATCTGTGCAATACGCTTTGCAACATCCGCCTGTTTATCCTGCGGAAGCTGGGAAATAATCGTAGATGCCTGACCCGTGGACAGATAGGATAAAATAAGGGCAATCGTCTGCGGATGCTCGTCCTGGATAAAGTTTAAAATCTGGGAAGCATCGATTTTGCGGATAAATTCGAACGGACGCACCTGTAAGGATGCCGTCAGCTTTCCAATAACCTCCATTGCCTTTTCTGCACCGAGTGCCTTTTCCAGAAGGTCTTTCGCATAACCGATACCACCCTCTGCAATATACTGCTGGGCAAGACATACCTCGTAAAATTCATCCAGAACCTCTTCTTTTAAAGACTGGCTGACGCTGCGAGTATTTGCAATCTCTAAGGTAAGCTGCTCTATTTCGTCTTCTTTTAAATGCTTAAACACATTGGATGCCTTGTCAGGTCCAAGTGTAATTAACAGGATTGCCGCTTTCTGTACCCCATTTAAGTCCGTAATTTTTAATGCCATGGTCTCACCCCTTGTATTTTAGTCCCAATCCTCATTCAACCAGTTACGCAACAGCTGTGCAACTGCTTCCGGATTTTCCTCGAAGAACTTTTCTATCATCTTTCGTGTTTCGGACTGTTCGCTGAACTCCACATCCTCCAAGGACTGGTTTTCCTTTGTGGTAGCCAAAAGTTGCTCGACCGATAATTCCGGCTCCAGCTCGGTTACTTCTACCGGTGCCATACCGCGGAAGATGACAAAAAGCAGGAATGCAATTAAAATAACCGCTAACAGAATCTGGAGATAAAATGTCCAGTCTCTTGCCACTTCTTCGTTTTCTACATAATTGTAAATGTCATATGTAATCAGTTTAATGTTTTCTTCCGGAATACCGGTTGCCATAGCTACAATTGCTACCAGATCCGCACTTGTTTCCGTCTGAACCGGTTCAGAATTTCTTGCCACATATTCTTCAAAGGTGATGTCATCCAGAATACCAAGCAGCTCCAGACGTTCTTCGGTAATGGTAAGAACACGTCTTGCCGTTACTGCAATATAAGAATTCTTAGGGTCCACGGTGCCACTGGCATAAATGGTTTCCTTAATGTTGGAGCTCGACTGATAATAAGTATCTTCCGTCCGTGTTTCATAGGTTCCGTCTGTATTGTTTGTAATGAAATAATCCGGCTCATCATTTGAGTCAGTTCCCGGAATATCCCCGGAAGCGTTGGTTCCTTCGCTGGAGGTTTTGTGATGTTCTACCATAACACCGTGAATTTCACCTTCTAACGGAATATACTCCGTAAACAGCTCCGTAACCTTGTCAAAATTGATTGACAGAGAAGGAGAAACATCAACCTCCGTATAGTTATTCATTAACATGGCACCTGTTACCTGATCAATGTAAACCTTTCGCATTTCCTCGGCAATAGCCATGGTGTCTGTTAAATCAATTTCATCTTCATTTTCTTCTATGCCGCCATTAAAAAGGACATTACCGTCCTGATCGATAATACAGATATCATCCGTATTTGGATTTCCGACAGCATACGAAACAGACAGAGCGATGCCCTCTGCCGACTTTTTGCTGAATTCATTTGTAATCACAAGTGTAACACTGATTGGAATTGTTTTGCTTGAGGTAAGGATAGTATTGGAGGTATCCTTAGGTACATACTTGATGGAAGCATCCTTTACACCGGTGGTGTATTTTATCAACATTGCTTCCAGGCCGGAAGTAATATACAGATGTGCTTTGGTAAGACGCTCGCCATTGGTTGTTGTTAAATCATTGTCTAACAAATCAGCCATGGAAAATTCGTCTTCGGACACCATATCACTGACTGAAACTGCCATGACTGCGTCCATATATTTTTCCTCATCAACCATAACCGTTAACTTGTCAGAAGCAAGCTTCGTCTCAATTGAATTTTCTTTTAATAACGACACTACCTTTGTGGCTGTTTTTGTGTTTTCGAACGAGCCAAGCTCCACATATTTTGTTCTGCCGAGCACCATAACAAAAATAGCTATCATTACAATGACAACTGCAATAGAACTGATAATAATTGTTTTTTGCTTACTTGTCCATTTGTTCCAATACTCTAAGAATTTCTTCGGAAGTTCTTTTAATCTCTCCTGCATCTTACTGCTCCTTTGTGCTGTAAAAAACCTTCACAGCTTTATTATTAAATGCAATCCTAATTAAAACTGAATTGACATGATTTCCTGATAAGCCTGTGTTACGGCATTTTTAACTGCTACCGTATATTGCAGGGAAATATTTGCTTTCATCTGTGCCACCAGAAGATCCGTCACATTGTCATTAAGTCCAAGCATATATTCCAGTTCTGCCTGTTCTGCATTATTTGTAGCTGTTTCTGTTTCCTGAATCATACCCATGGCAGAATTGAGCAGTGCCTCAAAGGTTTCTGTATTTGCTCCAGTCAGCTTCTTACTGTTTTCGGTAAGCAGGTTGTCATACAAAGACACTCCCTGAATAGATGAAATATCCATCGTTATCCTCCTTGTGGAAAAGAATAGCCGTAACAGCCGCCGTTATCCTCCACGTTATATTAAATAAACTTATTTACCAAGTTCCAGTCCCTTTAATGCCATATTTTTGGTAGCATTAAACGCAGTTACATTTGCTTCATAGGAGCGGCTGGCATCAATTAGGTTTGTCATTTCAGTTACGGTATTAACGTTTGGATAGGTGACATAGCCATCCTCATCCGCATCCGGATTTCCGGGTTCGTAAACCTTTTTCATTGCCGTTACATGGTCTTCTGCAATGGCAGAAATTTTTACACCGGAACCAACCTGTGCGCTGTACGACAGTCCGGTTCTCTGTGCCGTCAGATAGGACTCAAAATTGTGGTTATTTGCTGCACGTTCTGCAAAAACAACCGTTTGTCTTCTATACGGTTCTCCATTTTCATCCCTTGTGGTATTTACATTTGCCACGTTCTGGGCAATGATATCCATTCTTGTACGCTGTGCCGTCATACCGCTGGCACTGATATTAAGACTTGTCATAATCGACATAACCGTTCCTCCTTGTTACTTTTAAAGAAGCTCCGTTACTGGAAACGGAATACTCTTTTTTATTTACCATTACTGGTTCAGAACCGTTTTTAATCGGTTAAATTCCTGCGTCATAGAATCTAATAATGCATAATACTTAATCTGATTGTCTGCAAGATATGCCTGTTCTGTATCAATGTCCACATTGTTACCGTCATACCGATAACTCAGCGTGGAATATTCCGTATATACTTTAGGATTTAAGGAAGAACGCTGAAGCTCAGCCACTTTCTTGTCCATGTTGCCTGTTCTTAAGGAAGCCTCCGAAAGAGCATCCGAAAGAAGTGATTCAAAATTCAAATCCTTTCTCTTGTAATCCGGTGTGTCAACGTTTGCAATGTTATTAGCAATAATCTCATTTTTTCTCCAGCTGGCACCTGCAGCTTTATTTAATACATTAATGTAATTATAAGCTTCCGATCCTATCATACTATTCTCTCTTTCTGAAATAATATAAACTCTTTGTCTATTATAATAATTTTTGGACAAAAACACAAGATTTATTTCATTTTTTATTAAAAAATAGGAATAAAACACTAACTCTTATGTAACTGGTATAAAAAAAGAAAAAGGTACTGTACGAACATCCTTTTTCTCTTTCCATCCATGAAATATGCAATTATATTTTTTTCAGTTCCTCAAAAACCACGTCATTTAAAACCTTGATATACGTTCCTTTCATTCCGGACGAACGAGATTCTATGACTCCGGCACTTTCAAATTTTCTTAAGGCGTTCACGATTACAGAACGTGTAATTCCGACCCTGTCGGCAATTTTGCTTGCCACCAGAATGCCTTCGTTTCCTTCCAGTTCCTCAAAGATGTGAGTAATGGCTTCCAGTTCAGAGAAAGACAAGGTGCTGATGGCAGAACGCACAATCTGAACCTTGCGATTTTCTTCTGCATTTTCTTCGTTGACGGAACGCATCATTTCAAGTCCAACAACGGTTGTGCCATATTCGCTTAAAATGATATCATCAATAGAATAAGGCTTGCCGGATTTATAAATAAACAGCGTACCAAGACGTTCCCCGGCAATATCAATCGGATTGATGATTGCCTCGTAATTGTCCACACCCTCAAATTCAAATCCCAGCGTGGCAAGATTTACATTTTCTTTCGTGGAAAGAATGTTTAGTAAGCGTTCGTTTAACACTTCATCAATGTGCCCACCCACGGAATCCTGAATAAGCTCTTTTATGGAGGTAATATCTGCCCTGTTTTTTATTCCAAGAACTTTTCCTTTTTTGCTTATAACAAGGACATTGGACTCCAGAATTTCACTTAATACAACGCAAATATCGTTGAATACCACTTTGTGAGAATTGTTATTGTGTAATAACTTATTTATCTTTCTTGTCTTGTCTAATAATTGTACACTCATGGCAGCCTCCTTCCAGAATTGATTGACAATTCCATCTAATTTCAACTATACCACGATTTACGCATATTAGCAAGTAAATTTTTCTCGAGTTTCCGTATTTTTGATTCCATAAATTTTTACTTGTTTACCGCCGGCTTCTGCCAGGACATATACCCACATTCCGGATTATTTTCACAGCCGTAATATCTGCGCCCTTTTTTTGTCTTGCGTACAACCACTTCCTTGCCGCACTCTGGACACGGAACACCTATTTTTTCCAGATACGGCTTTGTATTTCTGCATTCTGGAAATCCGGGACAAGCTAAAAATTTACCATGCGGTCCATATTTGATAACCATTTTACGTCCGCATTCTTCGCAGTTCACATCCGTAACTTCGTCTTCGATTGTTACGTTCTCCAGTTTTTCGGCCGCCTCCAAAACTGCCTGTTCCAAATCAGGATAAAAATTGCGGATAATCGTTTTCCACTGTATTTCGCCTTCTTCAATACCATCCAACAATGTCTCCATGTTTGCGGTAAAGCTTGTGTCCACAATGGTTGGAAATGCCTCTTTCATAATTTTGTTCACAGCTTCTCCAAGCTCTGTTACATACAGGTTTTTATTTTCTTTGATAACGTAATGACGGGCAAGAATCGTTGTAATGGTCGGAGCATAGGTACTTGGCCGTCCGATTCCAAGCTCTTCCATGGTGCGAACCAAAGATGCTTCCGTATAATGCGGAGATGGCTGCGTAAAATGCTGCTCTCCTGTCAGTTCTGAAAGCTTCAGTACGGATTCCCTTGTAAGCTTTGCAATTGTCTGACTTCTTCCGTATTCTTCCTCTTCTCCTTCCTCTACCGCATACATGCTCATAAAGCCCTCAAACACCACCTTGGAGGCGGCAGCGGTAAAACGATATTTACCGGCATCCAGTTTGACCGAAACCGTTTCGTACTTTGCAGGCTGCATCCGGCTTGCCACAAAACGCTTCCAGATGAGCTGATATAAACGGAATAAATCCCTTGCCAGAGAATCCTTGACCTGTGCCGGTGTGAATTCCACATTGGTTGGACGGATTGCTTCGTGCGCATCTTGAATTTTTCTTCCCTTGGACGCTTCACGAATTTGCTCTGCTTCCATTTCTTTTCCATAATTTTCTACGATATAAGCCCGAACAGCAGCATCCGCTTCCTCCGAAATACGGGTGGAATCGGTTCTTAAATAAGAAATCAGTGCAACTGTACCGTGCCCTTTAATTTCCACGCCCTCATAAAGCTGCTGGGCAAGACGCATCGTTTTTTGGGTAGAAAAATTCAGCAGTTTGGAAGCTTCCTGCTGTAACGTACTTGTCGTAAAGGGCAGCGGTGCCTTTCTTTGACGTTCTCCACGTTTTATATCAGAGACTGTAAATGAACTCCGGGACACTTCTTCTTTGATTTGTTCCACCTGTGCTTCGCTTTCCACGGTCTTTTTTTTATCGCCAATTCCGTAGAATTTTGCCTTAAACGGCTTTTTTTCCTTATCTGCCAGAATGGAAGCAGTTAACCCCCAGTATTCCTTTGGCACAAACGCATTGATTTCTTCTTCTCGGTCACAAATTAGGCGAAGGGCGACCGACTGCACGCGTCCGGCACTTAATCCTCGTTTTACCTTTTCCCAAAGCACCGGACTAATCCGGTAGCCAACAATGCGGTCCAAGATTCTTCTGGTCTGCTGGGCATCTACCAGATTAAGGTCAATTTTTCTTGCTTCCTTAATTGAATTTTTTACCGCATTTTTTGTAATCTCATTGAAAGTAATCCGGCTGGTTGTCTTGGAATCCAGTTTTAATGTCTGAAATAGATGCCAGGATATGGCTTCCCCTTCACGGTCAGGGTCGGTTGCGAGATAAACTTTATCTGCCTTTTTTACTTCCTTGCGAAGCTTCGATAAAATTTCTCCCTTGCCGCGAATTGTTATATACTTTGGTTCATAGTCATTTCCTATATCAATTCCCATCTGACTCTTCGGAAGGTCTCTTACATGACCATTGGAAGCCACCACCTCATAATTACTTCCTAAAAATTTTTTAATCGTCTTTGCCTTTGCAGGTGACTCCACAATAACAAGATATTTTGCCATAAGCCTGTGTCTCCTTCCAATCCATTGTTAACTCTGTATAATAAAATAGTTTTTTACCGGCTGTTTTATATAGTGTTTCATCTCCATATCAAAAAGCAGACTGGTAAGTTCCGGAAACTCCATTCCGGTTTCCAGCTGTAATTCTTCGATATGTTTTGGACGTAAACTCAGACAAGCATACACTATTTTTTCATGACTTGCAAGTACAAGCTTTGGTTTTTTTTCGAAATTTTTATTTTTTTCCATCGTTTCCGCATGGCATTTTCCGGTTTTCCCCATAAAATATTGTAAAATATCTTCCGGTTCCCTTACCAGATATGCTCCTTCCTGAATCAGCCGGTTCGTCCCCTCTGCCAGCCGTTCGTAAATCCGTCCGGGGATTGCAAAAATATCCTTTCCCTGTTCCAGTGCATGAGAAACTGTAATCAGGGAGCCGCTGTTTTCCCGTGCCTCCACCACAAAAACAGCATCAGCCAATCCGGAAATAATGCGGTTTCGCTTTGGAAAATTCCAGGATAACGGCTCAGTTCCCGGAAGCTCTTCAGAAAGAACACCTCCCTGCGTTTTCAGACTTGCATACAGCAGTTTGTTTTCCTTAGGATAACAGACATCTACACCGCTTCCTAACACAGCATATGCACCACCTGCTCCATTTATGGATGCTCTGCCGGAGGCGCCGTCAATTCCGCGTGCCATTCCACTGATAATTTGTATTCCAGCTGCAGAAAGCTCCCTGGAAAAACCGGAGGCAATTTCTTCCCCATAAACGCTGCAGTTTCTAGCCCCAATAACTGCCATGGACGGTTTGTCATCCTTTGGAAGCTGTCCATAATAATACAGGACAAGGGGAGGAAGGAAAATCTGTTTCAACCGTTCCGGATATTCCTCGGAATCCCGGCTGACCATACAGATTTCTTTTTTTCTCAGCTGCTCAAGCATTTTTTTTGCCCATTCTCTTGCTTCCTGCTGTTCCAGACATTCTACCAGCTGCTTTCGCCTTACTTTTTGCGAATCCGTTTCTTCACATAGGGGACCAATTAAATCGTCTGCTGTCTTTTTTTCTGCCGCCTGATACCATAGCTCCACGTTTGGACATAATTTCAAAAGTTCCTCTTTTTCCTTTGGAGTAATACTGCGCAGACCGTGAAACCAAAGCCAGTATAACTTCTGATTTTCATTCATTTCCCATCCTCCAGTACTTTTTTCCTATATTGCAGTAGCTGTACGCCTCCGTCAGATGATGCTTTTTTATGCAGTCGCATTCTTCCAGGTCTGCAATGGTTCTGGCAAGCTTTATCATCCGGTAATAACGTCTTGTACTGAACTCATTCCGAGTAAAAATCTGATGAAGTACTTCTTCTGTTTCCTCGTCCAGCCGACAGTATTCCTCTACCTCCTGTTTTCCCATTTCGGCATTCAGACGTATCTGTTTGTTAAAAAATCGGGCTTCCTGCATTTTTCTGGCACGCAGCACACTCTCCCTAACTTCTTCCGACGTTTCTGTGCTTTCTTTTTTTCTTATTTTCTCATATTCTACTGGAAACACCTCAATCATCATATCAATACGGTCTAAAATCGGCTGACTGATTTTTCCAGTATAGCGGCGTATCTGCTGTGGGGAACAGCTGCATCTGCTCCGGTCCGGATAAAAACCGCACGGACACGGGTTCGTTTGGACACTGATGTTAATACAATACAACCTTATTTTCTAAGGGGTGTTCA
>CAZJAA010000019.1:0-57815 GCA_964544055.1 uncultured Lachnospiraceae bacterium
CCTTAGGATTACGAACGATAGCACGACCCATGGCAACACGCTGTCTCTGACCACCGGAAAGAGCCTTTGGCTTACGGTCTAAGAGATGCTCGATGTCAAGAATCTTAGCTGCTTCGTGAACAAGCTTGTCGATTTCATCCTTTGGAGTCTTTCTTAACTTAAGACCAAATGCCATATTGTCATATACGGACATATGAGGATACAGAGCGTAGTTCTGGAATACCATTGCGATATCTCTATCCTTTGGTTCTACGTCGTTCATCAGCTTGTCACCAATGTAAAGCTCACCTTCTGTAATTTCTTCCAGACCAGCAATCATACGAAGTGTAGTAGATTTACCACAACCGGATGGACCTACGAAGATGATGAATTCCTTATCTGCGATTTCAAGGTTGAAGTCCTTAACAGCAACAAATCCGTTTGGATATGTTTTGTTAATATGCTTTAAAGATAAACTTGCCATTTTGCATTCCTCCTAAATATTATCATTTTAATGTCTGCTTCTCTTTTTGTTTTCCACGGTAAACTGTAAACTTTAGTTACTGTTTTGAGTTTACTCCATACGTCTATCATACAACACTTTCGAAAAAAATACTATATCTTAAATAACCAAAAAGTGTTTTCATAATTTGTTCAATTTGCATAAAATATGTTTTTTTTAGTTATTATGCCAAATATATCGTTCTGTTTTTACGATTTTACTGTGTAATTTCAATAAATCCTTCTCCTCTGACTTCATGAACATCATTCACAATGACAAATGCCGCCGGGTCAATTTTGTGCACAATATCGATAAGCTCCACGATTTCCTTTTTTGTTACAACACAAATCAGCATTTTCTTTTCTTCTTTGGAATACATTCCCTGTACTTTTACGCCCGTAGCACCACGGTCTACATCCCGCAGTACCACTTCTGCAATTTCTTCTGCCTTGTCCGAAATAATATGTGCCATTTTGGCAAATTTCAGACCCTGCAACAGACCATCTGAAATTTTAGAGCATAAATAAACCACGCAGATGGCATACATGGCATTTTCAATTCCAAACACAACCGCACCCAGAACAACAATGGCACCATCAATCACTGCCAAAAGCTGTGGAATGGACAAGTGCTTCAGTTTATCGTGCAGCAAGGCACTTAAAAGGTCGGTTCCTCCGGTCGTCGCCATACGTGCAAATACCAGACCGATGCCCGCACCGGTCATGACACCGCCAAATAAGGTTGCGAGCAGGTACTCGTCAAACATCTGAAAAATAGGCAGAACATAAATCCATACAGACAGAGCCACCGTTGCAAACATGGTTTTAACAATGTATTTTTTTCCTTTTTTCAGCAGTGCAATTGCAAATAACGGTCCATTAAACAACAGATTACTCAGCCAGACCGGCAATCCTCCCTCCACAAAAAATCCGGTTACATGCTTAACGACAATGGCAAGGCCTGTAACACCTCCACAGACCATTCCCATCGGGTCAAATGCAAGGTTAATTCCCAGTGCCATCAAAAATGTGCCCGCAAGAATATATATAATATCTTTCCAGATTCCAATATCCTGTTTTCTCATACTAACCTTTTTCCTCTTTCCTTTTTATTTTACTTCACCGGATAAAAAGATAACACAGGTTGCCTCCGCTGTAAAGCCGCTTCCGTCTGCCGGTGCAAGATAGGAGTGATATTTTTGTGCCTTACTGCCTGCCGATGCAAGTGTTCCCTCCGTAACATCAATCAGGCTTCCGGTAACTGATGCGGTTCCGGTATAGAGAACTATACGGCTGCCCTGCGTAAAAGACAGACTTTCTCCTTTTTTCAGGGTAAGACATTCATATCCACTTTCCACCGTTTTCAGTTGTGCTTCCAGGTAGCTTCTCGTAATCAGAGGATCGCCCGCAGACCCCGGCTCCTTCGTGGCCGCAGTGGCAGCACCCACTGTCATGCCGGAACCAAATATAAAAGCTGCTGCCAGTACCGCAGCTGCCGTTATCTTTAATTTTTTTTCTGTTTTCTTTTCCATTCTTGTTTTTTCCTTTTTTCTGATTAATTATTCCTATGATTTTTCTGTGCTGCGGCTCATCAGCTCCTGCAGACGCTCTTTGGAACGTTTTTCGGAAATCTGATAGTCATCCTTGTTCTGCGTTCCGGGAACCGTTTCCAGTTCCACCGAAGTAATTTGCTTCCAGCTTTCATAATACATCCAGCGTTCTTCTAAAAGCAACGTACTCTGCGAATGCTCCAGCCACGTTGTATAGCCTTCAAAAAAAAAGGTTGCCGGAGTTTTTTCCTGAATTAGGGCAAACCATTCGGTAAGCTGCTGCCTGTCTGCACATATATACTCACTTAAGGATACACCAAGTGCTTCGGAAAGAATGCGGTTGGCAGCCGTCAGTGCGTACTCGTTCGAAAAATTTTCTGCCATATTGGCAAGCTTTAAATACTGCGGCAGCTCCGGTGCATACGTCTGAAGACTGTTATAGAGCTTCTCTGATATTGTTACCTTTGCGTCCACCGGCACTTCAACATAGCTTACCGTATTGCTTCCTACATGAAATACTTCTATATATATGGCAGATATTTTTTTAGAATTATCTTCTCTTTCATAAATTGCCGTCACGAGCAGTTCCTCCGGGGCTTTCAGAACCGGAGCCGCTTCTGCTTCCACCACATTTTTCTGCTTGATATCCACAGCAAATACCTGATTCAGAAAAGGATGAAATGCCAGTACGGTAAGCACGACAGTCAGTGTGCAGCCAAAAAACAGCAGAAACATACTGGCAGTTACTTTATTTTCCACAAATGCCTCCATTCCAAGAACGTTCTTTTTTTCATTTGAATGCAGTTTAAAAATCACAACCATTGCAAAGCCCGCACACCCAGACTCATTTGTGACGTTCTCAGCACAAATAATCCACACTTTTTTTATTTTACCTTATTATAAAAAAAAATGCAACGAAAGCCGATTCGTTTCCGTCATAATTAATAGATGCGGCATTACTGCTTCATGCGTACTCGTTCCGGTAACTCGGGTTCGCTGTTTTAGTAACCTCTGCATCAAAAAATACGCCCGGAATTTTCTGAAATAAGCATTCTGAGATATTTTTAATATGCAATGACCGTTTTGCAGTGCATCCACGACATGTACAGCAAACATCAGAAGCCGCATATCAAAAAAGAAAGCCAGAATGATTTGCTCAAAAAAATTTCAGGGTCAACAAATTATCATAAAAGGAGAAAAAATTATGAAAAAGAAATTACTTGTAGCTTTACTTACCCTGACAACCCTGTTTTCCTTCTTCGGATGCAGCAACAAAGGAGAAGACGAAACAAAAACCTTTAATCTGGAAGATGTATATCAGTCCGTCCTTAGCCTGCAGGCAGATACCGGCATGGAAGAGCTTATTATGTTTCCGGAAAGCAATGAAGAATATCTGGATCAGCTCTATCCTGGATTTGCTTCCATTGAGCGCAAGCAGACGGTTGCTTATCTGGCACCGGTTACCGGCTTTGCAACAGAAATTGTGCTTGTGGAAGTCAGCAACAAGGATGATGTTGCTGCCATAAAGGACATCTTCAATGCACGCATTGAAGCAAATGCTTCTGACACCACCTATCCGGAAACAGCCATTCACTGGGCAAACCACGGTCAGGTACACACCTACGGAAATTATGTGTGCATGATTGTTCTTCCGGATGGCTATACAATTCCGGAAAATGTATTTAAAATGGAATAAAACACTGTACAGAATCGGCTTCTTACGTTAAACTGGAACTAAGGAACAATATACATGTTACAAATGTAAGAAAGCAGTAACGGAATAACATCCGGTAAGGGAGGTTTTTTTTCATGGACGATACGCAGATTATTAATCTGTTTTTCGAACGCGACAGTCAGGCAATTAACTACTTAAAAGAAAAATACAGCGCATTGTGTCTGCACGTTGCACGTCACATTCTTCCGGATGAACGTGATGTCGAAGAATGTCTGAACGATACCTGCCTTAAAATCTGGAACACCATTCCCCCAAAGCGTCCGGACTCTCTGGCGGCATATCTTTCCCGGATTATAAGAAATCTGGCATTGGACCGGTATAATTACAACCATGCAGAAAAACGTTCCTCTGCTCTCACAGACGCATTTGACGAGCTGGAAACCGAGCTTGCTTCTGCCGTTTCCCTAGAACAACTGGCAGAAGCAGACGATTTCCAGCAAATCATCAATACCTTTCTGGCAAACCAGCCAAAACAAAGCCGTATTTACTTTGTCCGCCGTTACTGGTACGGCGACAGCATTGCAGAAATTGCTGATGCCTTTCAGGTAAGCACAGAAAAAGTTAAATCAGCACTGTTCCGCACACGAAACCGTTTGAAAATCACTTTGGAAAAGGAAGGTATCTTTTATGAATAAAAAAAGCTTCATGCACTGGATGTCCTCCATTGACGACCGCTTTTTAGAAGAAGCTGCCGAATTTCCTCTAAAAAAGCAAAAAAAGAGCCTGTACTACTCCCTTGCAGCTGTTGCCTGTCTGGCACTTGTCACAACCGGACTTTTCTTTACCCACAGCATGCTAAAATCCAATTCAGGCACTCCCCGCAAAGATAATATTATGCGGGAGTATTTCACCGAAAACAATATTACCTATACCCTGCTTTCCTGTGAAGCCCCAGAGTCCATGGACATTTCTGAGGTTTCGGGCACCTCCGAAGCGGAGCCTCTCCTATGGTATGCCGATGGTCTGGAGCTTAAACTCTGCAGTACAACTGACATGGCATGGGTCAGCTGGTATGACGCTAAAACATCCACTCAATGGTGTCTGAGTGCCGACGATTCTACACTTTCCCTTCTGACTACCGCAAAGGATATTTTAAAGGAGCTTGGCTATGACATCTGCGTTGCTCCGAAAGATGCCTCAAACATCACCTATAATGCATTTTTGCTTAACACGCTTACCGTTGCGGAAACTTCTTTCCTGCTGCATAACACCCCATGCAGTTACCGCATGGCATCCACCCCGGATATTTCTGAGGATTTTGCAGATATTTCCGGCACCGGAACAAATTACAGTCACTCCGTTTCTACCGAGCTCGGCTGGTGTCCGGCAAAGCTTTATTATGAAGAAAATGGCTATGGAAAAATAATCTGGTTTGACATTGTGCCCGGTTTACTTTATAGTTTAAGTATGGAAACAAATGCTTCCGAAGAAGCACTGCTTTCCCTTGCAAAAGAGCTTTTTGTTCCGGCACAGGATAAAGCAGACTGGTAATCAGAGGTTTTCCTGAAATGCAAAATGTACTCTCAGAACGCTTCGTTCAAAGAAGCTTCCGAGAATGCATAAAAGGAAAGGAGTGCAGCAACTTCTGCTGCGACAAATAAAATGGAACGAAAAATCGTCCTTGTTACCGGAGCATCTCGCGGAATCGGCCGTGCAATTGCTCTCACCTTTGCCAAAAACGGCTATGATGTCATTATTAATTGTCTGAAAAATGTGGATGCCCTCGCCAGCCTCGAAAAACAGATTTTGTCATACGGTGTGCGCTGCAAAGCTTTTGTCGGCGACGTAGGCAGTCCCTCCTTTGTGGAACTCATGTTCCGCTCCATTGAAAAAGAATTTGGAACATTGGACGTGTTAATCAACAACGCCGGCATTTCTTATGTCGGTCTGCTGACCGACATGACGCCTACCGACTGGAAAATGGTTATGGACACCAACCTTTCCTCCGTCTTTTACTGCTGCTCCAAAGCGATTCCAATGATGCTTCGAAAAAAAAGCGGACGTATTATTAATATTTCCTCCATGTGGGGCACCTGCGGAGCCTCTTGTGAGGTTGCTTATTCTGCCTCCAAGGGCGGAATGGATGCTTTTACCAAAGCACTGGCAAAAGAGCTTGCGCCAAGCGGCATTACCGTCAATGCCATTGCCTGCGGTGTCATAGACACCGAAATGAACCATTGTTTTTCTGAGGAAGAATTAGAAGCACTTGCCGTAGAAATTCCAATCGGACGGTTTGGTGCCCCGGAAGAGGTCGCAGATTTTGCCCTACAGATTGCCAGCGGAAATGCCTATCTTACCGGACAAATTATCCATCTGGACGGTGGATACCTATAAAATAAAAACGGATGCTGTTTCAGGTTCTTGCACCAGACAGGCATCCGTTTTTTTATTCTTTTTTGACTGTATTCTTTTTAAGATATGGACTTCTAAGCAGCATAAACAACAGAGGAAGCACCATAAAAATCCATACAACAGGTTCTGCCAGAATAACACCCCAGTAACCCAGCTGCGGCACCATCAGTTTAGCAAACAACACCTTGCCTGCCAGTTCCACAAAGCTGGAAACAATCGGAGTGATATGGTTTCCGAGTCCCTGCAGCACGTTACGAAACAGGGTAACACAGGCTGCCACCATATAAAACATGGTGTCAAATTTCAGGTATGCTGCACCGGTCTGAAGCACTTGCGGTGTGTCACTACCAGTAACAAGAAAAATCAGTTGTTCCGAAACTGTATTGGCAAACAGGATTACAAGAAGCACCCAGCAGGCGAGAAAGCCCAGGGCACCGAAAAGTCCCTTGCGGATACGTTCATACTGCCCAGCACCAAGATTCTGTCCGGTAAACGTACACATGGCTGCACCGGTAATGCTGAATGCCATCATAAAAATTTCCGTCACCTTTCTTGCCGCCGTATGCGCCACAATCACGTTCTGCCCAAGACCGTTAATTGCTGTTTGCAGCATCAGGGTGCCAAACTGTACCAGCGAACTCATAAACGCCATGGAACAGCCAGCAGCTAACAGTTCCCTCAACAGACTGCCCTCCGGCTTCATGTCTTTCATGGTAAACCGCAGCATCTTGTATTTTTTCAACATATATCCAATACATAGTACCGCCGATACCCCCTGGGCGATCACTGTTGCCAGTCCTGCTCCAAACACGCCAAGATGAAGACTGTTAATAAAATAAATATCCAGAGCGACATTTAAAAAGCTGGAGCAAATCAGCAGAATAAGCGGTGTTACGGAATTTCCAAGTGCCCGCAGGGTTGCCGCACCAAGATTATAGGCAAACGTAAAAAACAGTCCGCAGACAAGCACCCGGCAATAGCTTCCGGCATTTTCCATAAGCTGCGGCTCTATTTTCATAAACATCAGAAGACTGTCCATGTATAACAGACACACCGTCACCAAAACTGTGCAGAGCAAGAGTCCTACTCCTGTAGAAAGTGCAAATGCACGTCTCAGACGTTCCAGCTTCTTTCCACCGTAAAACCTTGCCATCGGCACGGCAAAGCCAAGTGTCATACCATTCATAAATCCTATCAGAAGATTACTCAGCACACTTGTGCCGCCAACGGAAGCCAATGCTTCCTCTCCCAGATAGCTTCCGACAATTCTGGTGTCTGCCAGCGAATAAAACAGTTGAAATAGATTTCCGAAAAAAATAGGGATGGCAAATAAAATTAATGTTTTAAATACCGGTCCTCTGGTTAAATCCTTCATTGGTTGCGTCCTTCACTTTTGTTAAATCTTTAATTACCTCGGAAGCAATAATAAGTCCTGCAACCGAAGGTACAAATGCCGTGCTGCCCGGCGTTCCGCGTTTCTTTGCCACCGGGTCAACTTCCTCCAGTGCCACCTTGGGTACAAGCGGCTGCTCCTTGGAATATACTACTTTTACCTGCCGGATTCCGCGGTCTATGCACTCTTTGCGCATTACCTTTGCCAGCGGACAGACGGAGGTTTTAGAAATGTCCGTTACCTCCAACTCCATCGGATTTAATTTATTTCCGGTTCCCATACTGCTGATGACCGGAACACCTGCTTCCTTGGAGTACTGGATAATCGCAAGCTTTGCCGTTACCGTATCGACCGCATCAATTACATAGGCATATTCGCTAAAATCATATTCTGCTTTATGCTCCGGCAAAAAAAAGCTCCGGCGGATATTCACCTTTGCCTTCGGATTGATAGAAAGAATGCGTTCACGCATTACCTCCACCTTTGGTCTGCCAATTGTGTCCACGGTGGCAATAATCTGCCGGTTTAAATTTGACACCGACACAACATCATTGTCAATCAAATCAAAACTGCCGATGCCGCTTCGTGCCAGTGCTTCTACTGCAAATCCGCCAACACCGCCAACACCAAAGACTGCCACCTTGGCATTCTGTAAAGCTTCCATGGCATCACTGCCAAGAAGAGCCTCTATTCGTGAAAATTGTTCTGTCACGGTAAACTCCATTCTGAGCACTTTTCGTCTCGGTTCATCCTTTGAATTTCCTCATTTTGTTGTTTTTATTTTACTTTAAGGTATACTCTGCCAGAATTTTTGCCATCAGGCGGTAGTAATGCAGCCGTTCTGTATTCCAGACATGCCTTTTTTCTACAGATTCCAGGCTTAACACGCATTTATTTCCTTTTCGGTCTTTAAACGGCACCTGCAGGCATGCAGTTACTCCCTGCTTTTTCATCTTTTCATACATTTGTGTATCTGCCTGCTCAATAGCAACAATGTCATTGATTACCGTTTCCGTATTTTTGTAATTATTCTGCCAGAAATCACTCAGGATATAGCTCTGTGTTTCTTCAATCACGCTTTTTGCAGGAACCTTCTGACCAGCCATATAAAGCACTCTGCCGTCTTCCCTGTCGTATACCGTAATTCGAGGAATTTCAAAATTTTCAAGGTAGTCATCCAAAAGGCGTTCCAACGGATAATCTTCACGACGTATTACCTTATCCATAATGACGCACAAAATATCTCCCTGACTCATATCTCCGCGATTATTTATTCTTGTTTTTGAGCCTGGCTTATTTTTAATTTCTGAAATGTCACCATGCAAATCGCGGCTGTAAATAATATAACGGTTTCTTCCTTTTTCCTTTGCACGATAAAGTGCAAAATCCGCAAGGGTAAACAATTCTTCATAATTGGAAGCGTCCTTTGGATAGGCGGCACAGCCAATTGACAAAGTAACCGAAGGCTGTCCCGGTACGTCCGAAGGAAACATGCTGAAAATTCTGTTTTTAATGCTTCTGAGCCTTGGTCTTGCCGATTCCATATCATACGCATCATAAAACAAAATCATAAATTCATCGCCGCCGATACGCCCTACCAGACCGTTATCCCCAACTTCATCTGCCAGTACGGTTGCCACCTTGCTGATAATACTGTCTCCTGTCATATGCCCAAAGGTGTCATTCACCTGTTTAAAATGGTCGATATCCACAATAGCAAGTGAAACATTCTGACGTTTTTCCAAATCCACGGTACGAATCACCAGATTGGTTATTTCGCCCTTTGACAAGAGTCCGGTAAGGGAATCAATTTCGATTTTTCTTGTGTCTGTATAGGTACGCTCCATATATTCGTGGATGTAACCGACCGCCATATAATACACGCCGTTTTCGTATAAGCCTGCACACTTGATGATGCTGTGTTTTGCCTCGTTTCCGTTATTTCGTATGCAACCATCCACTTTAATAAACAAGTATCGGCTGCCATTGCGCAAACCGGCAACAAACTCATTGATGGCATTTTTATCTTCTGTCACCAGATCCAGATTTTTCTGCAGGCGTTCCAGCGACATTTTCTGACAGGACGTATGTGCGCCGGTTCCGGTAATGATTTCCACTTCATCCCGTTCCGGATAATATACAAAAGCATCATCTCCATATAATCCATGAATGGCTTCATTTACTTTTCTTCTTTTATTTAACTGCCATTCTGATTCCCTGAGCCGGTCAATATCCAGCAAAACAATTTCGATATTTTCAGAAACAGAAAAATCCTTTAAACGAACATAACATGGGATAAGCGCACCATCCATAGCAAGCAGATGGATTACAAACCAGTCCCGGTATTCCTTTTCAACAAAATCGGCAAACCTGGTTCTGTCCTGCTCATCCATCAAACGATCAAACGTATAGTAATACCTGGAATCTCCTATAAACTCGTAAAAATCAGTGTCGGCTGACATAATATCCAGACGTTTTTTATTGATGATTATTTTGTGCTTTTGGGAATTAATCATGTTTTCCTTTCCATCCTCATTATGTTTCATGCAAATTAGTAAGTAGCCGTTTCCATTATATCAGTTTCTTCTGTATTTTCCAACAGATTTTTTTCGAAAATAATTTAAAGTTTTTTATAAACCGTATACCACATCGTTGTAAAGCAGGCAAGACCGCCAATCACATTGGAAACAGGCTCTGCCAAAAATACCCCGTTTACTCCAAAACCAAGCATTGGAAGCAGAAGCGTAAGCGGTGTTACGATAATCACCTTTCGCAGCAATGAAAAAAAGATTGCCTGATTTTTCTTTCCAAGGCCTTGAAATGCGGACTGCCCTGCAAACTGAAATGCCATAAATACAAAACCAAAAAAATAAATATGCAGTGCCTGTACACCTTCTGAAATAGTCTGCACACTATCCGAAAAAATATGAATCAACTGTCTTGGAAAAAGCAAAATAAATATCCATGCCAGAATAGTATACACTGTTCCAAGCAGTGTCATAAAACGAATGCCTTCTTTTACTCGCTCCGACTTTCCGGCACCATAATTAAACCCAAGCACCGGCTGGGAACCGTTGCTGATGCCCATGACAGGAAGCATCACCAGTTCCCGCACGGAATTCAAAATCGTCATAATCCCGACATATAAATCCCCACCATAGCTTTGCAGGGCATTGTTGCAGACAATCTGTACCAGACTGTTGGATGCCTGCATGACAAAGGACGGCACGCCCAGACTGGCAATGGCTTTTACACGCTCCTTTTCCAGATGCAGACAGCTTTTTTTAAGCTTAAGGATTGCCTTTTTCCCGGTTAAAAAACGCAATACCCAGATAGCAGAAATCACCTGACTGATTACGGTGGCAAGTGCCGCACCACCAACACCCATATGAAATACAAAAATAAGCACCGGATCTAATACAATATTAATCACTGCACCCAGCACTGTTGTCATCATTCCAAACTTTGGAAAGCCTTGTGCATTGATAAATCCGTTCATTCCGGTTACCAGCATGGAACACGCCGTACCAAACAAATAAATTTTTAAATACGCATCCGCATAGACATAGGATGCCTCACTCGCACCAAACAGAAAAAGAATCGGGCGGCGAAATAAATAACAGAACACAAACAGCACTGCCGCAGAAATCATCAGCAAACTAAAGGCACTGCCCATAATTTTCTCTGCTTCTGCTTCCTCGCCTTTTCCGCGACTGATGGAAAACAACGGCACTGCCCCTATTCCAAACAAACCGGTAAACGCCATAATCAGTACCGTCACCGGAAATGTAATTCCTATCCCTGTTAATGCAATTTCACCAATGTCCGGCAGATGTCCAATATAAATCCGGTCTACCAGATTATAAAGCAGCTGTACAATTTGTGCTATGGTCAACGGAATTGCCTGCTCAATAATCCTCCTTTTGACCGATCCTTTTGCAAAATCATTCATAAAAAATTCCATCCTTTTCCTGACGAATTTCTTCCAGCAGATTGTAAAGAGTATCCTGGGATAACACACCGCATTTCAGATTTTTCGGCAGTTCCCCACGTTCCTCTGCCTCATAATCCAAAAGCCACTGTCCACTCTCCATATAATTGGTCAGAGTTTGGATTTTCTGTCTCAAATCTGCATCGGAAAAGATTGCGGTCTGCTGCTCCTGCCATGCTTTCGTAAGTTCCTCTCTGGCCTGTTCCATCCGGGCAATCCGTACCATAGTTTCATTAACCACATTTTTTGCCTCTCCGGACAAAAAAGCCTTTATGTTTTCATACACGCCCTGTACGCACCGTGTCCGTGCCTCTACGCTTGCCCAGGCAAGATGCGGTGTAATAATCAATTTGCTGCTGTCTTTTAACCGGCTCAACGGATTCGATTCCGTCAATGGCTCCTGCTCGAGTACATCCAGTCCTGCCGCCTGAATTTCTCCTGCTACCAGAGCTTCGTATAAATCGGCATTGTTGACTACCGCCCCACGCGCCACATTAATTAAAATGGCAGTTTTCTTCATTTTTCGGAGTGCTTCCTTGTCAATCAGATTGTGGGAAAGCTCACTTAGCGGGCAATGCAGGGAAAGAATATCACTTTCCTCCAACAATGTATCCATGGAAACCTGCGGGTAGTCCGTGCAGCTGCTCGTTCCGGAAATCGAGTGGAATATAACACGGCAGCCAAACGCAGCTGCTATCTTTGCCACTTTTTTCCCGATATTTCCCATTCCAACAATTCCCCAGGTTTTGCCTGCCAGCTCCTGAAACGATGGCGTAAAGCAGGAAAACCCAGACTGGCTGCTGTAAGCACCGGATTTTACATAATTGTCATAATGCATCAACTTCTGGCTCAGACTCAAAGCCAGCGTAAACGTGTGCTGTGCTACCATATCGGTGGAATAATCCCGCACATTGGTTACTCTGATTCCCCGTGACGAACAATAGACCAAATCACAGTTGTCATATCCGGTTGCCAGTTCACAAATCAGTTTGACGTTTGGTGCCTCCTTTAGGGTTCTTTCATTCATCGGAGATTTATTTATAATTATAATATCGGCATTCTTCACACGTTCCCGGATTTCCTCTTCCGTTTCCGTGCTGCCGTAAATGGTTACGTTGCCCAGCTCGCTAAAACAGTCCACCGAAATGTCCGTGCCTGCCGTATTCCGTTCTAATGATACAATATTCATGGTGTGTTTCCTACCGATAACCACACTCTCATTTCTATCTATATTTCTGTCTGCATCCATTCTTACATCTGTCCTTTCCTGTTTCTGAAACCGCTGCCTTTGCCCGGACACCCGTCCACGGTTCATCTGCGAAAGCTTTCACGCCCTGTCCTGCGCTTTCCGATTGGCGAAAATCTACAAGGTCAGCCCAGCTTCCATTTCTTCAAAATTGACACGTTTTACCATGCCCTCTTTCAATGTGACCGTGACTGTGCCGTAGGCACCGGTTTTGGTGCTGTCCTCATACCGGATGTCTGCCACCGGAAATAGCTCAGCTTCCGTAAAATCCTCATGATTTTCCTTCGTAAGTACCTGGGAAATCATCGTATAATATTCATAAGAACCATACTGCTTTTTCTTATCTCCTGTCGCATAGACCACAATGGAGTGCTCCGAATCCGGATTGGTACCGGTGCTGTGCACCAGCTCCAGTGTATCCCAGCCATCATAAATCGTCATGGCAAGCTGCTTTTCATTTCCGCAAAAATCATACCCTTTTAAAATAACTGCCTTGGCGGTTCCGCATTCTTTCCGGATAATTTCGGTTCCATTATCCGGAAAACCATACGCACCCAGATTAAACCTTACCGGGCGACGGTGCAGCCGGTGCTTATCCACACGGAAAATTCCGTATGGTACCGCAAAATCAGCCAGATTTACTGCCTGCAGCCAGTGTGCCTCTGTCTGTATATTATAATCAAAAAACTGGCGACGGTACAGCACACCGTCCTTTTCTCCATACCAGAAGGTAGCATTTGCCCGCTGCTCATAACCATATGTCAAATCCTTTAGCACATACTGCTGGGACTCCACAAAGTCGGCCGGTGAAGCTTCCCATGGATACTTTGTATTGTAGCAGAGCTTCGAATAATTCCACATTCCATGCCGGTCGCCCTGATTTTTTAACACCTTTCCGGTACGAAGAATGGTTTCACCATTGGCATTATGATTCGAAAAGCAAAGAGCAGGTCCATTCAGCGTAGTTACCTTAATTCCTTTTGGAGACAGTGTTTCCCAGGTTCCGTTATTTTCCTTTGCTGTCCAGAACGGATGCTCCTTTGGCAGATGCAGGCACAAAAATGCCTTGCCAAACCAAAATGGAGATTCCGCACAGGAATACCCCTGCACCAGCGGAGCAAACTGCCCATAAAAGCCAAGTGCCGGCACTCCATCCTCAAACACATCCTCCCTGCCTAAAAACTGCAGCAGAGAGCCGGAGCAGATGCGTCTTGCCAGTCCCGGATCCATGGTTGGATGCTTTAAAAAGAAATTGCCGTCAAACGCACTGGTTGCCGCATTCCGGTAAATATTGCTCCTGCCCCACATATTGGTAAAGCCATCCCGGTCAAAAAAATCTGCATAGGTTTCCATCAGGCGGTTAGACTGTTCTTCCAACCGCTTTGCAAGCTCCGGTTCGCGCTCATAGCCATACCAGAGATTCCATAGCGGTGCATACACATTAAATGCCCAGCAGGAATAGTAATCAAACGAATGACCATCACGATACCAGCCATCCCCCACGGAATAAGCTAAAATCGCCTGTGCATGGTCTAACATGATTTCATGATCAATCGGATACCCCTCGCTGTATAAAAATGCCAGATCCAGCATATTAAACAGCCGCCAGTTCTGCGGCACCGTACTGTTGTGAGCGTAGTTGGATAAAAATTCCGCAATGCAGTTTTTTTCGTCTTTTGTGTAGGTATCCCACAGTTCCTCTTTGCATAACCACAGCCCGATTACCAGTGCACAGGTTTCTACCGTCTGCTGGAAGCAACGGAATTTATCCCCGCCACCGGTCAGCTCCCACAGTTCATCATAAGTACCGACATACACAGAATCGCCCTTTGTACAGCTGCGCAGCACCTGATTTTTATAATAATCGCAAATCCGGTAACCACAGACCGTCAGGTTTGGATTTTCATGAATCAGCGGTGCGGCAATAAAAAAAGTGCGGGTCAGCCCTTCAAACTTTTCTGCTTTCCTCTGTGCCTCCTGGTCAGCCTCCGGATGATCTAAATGCGGGTAGGTGATTTTTGTCTCCGTTCTGGGCAGCACCACCGGATCTTCCATGGAAACAATATGCATAAAAATTCCATTCAGTATGTATTCTCCGGCTTCCAGCCAACTTTTTCTTGTTAAGCCTGTATAGGGACTGATATTAAAATCAAGAGTATTCGGTTTAAAATGCATGACAATCCTCCATTCCGATTAACGGTCTTACCGCTTTCCTTTCAATATTAACTTCTATTATAACATTTCTGTTATCTTCCTGCAATTATTTCTGGAAAAGAAAAAGAATCCTGTTTCCAGAATTCTCTCCCTTTTTCTTTGATACGTTTTATGCTCCCAACATTCCTGCTGCGGTATAAAACAGCATATTTCCGATAAAGTTTCAGACTTCCACTGATTTTGGCATTGTGAACCACTTAGATACCAAATATCGATACTAAAAATCCTGTAGTTGCTTTGTGAACAATGTTGCCAATTGACTTAACATGTTCCTGCTCATAATACTATCCCCACACTCTATCTTTTCCCTTAACTTAAAATCTACCGTGCCCGGCTCATCTTCCACGGAGCGTAACATCCATGGCTCATACATAGCTTCCGGTCCAGGTATTTGATTTCTTTGTATCATGTGAATCCCATAGTTTCTTTCCAGAGAAAAGTCCTGATAAAGCGCATCCACTTTCTTCCTCCGTCCAGAGCTAAGCTTCCATGGATGATGTTTTACAATAGAACTCTTCTTGCCATCTATTTCAAACTCCTGCAGGTCTTTCAGACACTGCTCCCGGTCAGCTAATCTATAGAAATGATTTCTATACAGGGCATATTCAAATGCTTCCTCTGAAAATTCCGTCAAACACCTTATTTCATCAATGATGAACTGTGCCTGTCCAAGACCTTCGTGCGGGTATATCTTCTTACCTCCCTCCATCAGTTCAAATACCGCATTGCTTAATTTTACATTCTGCCTAAATTTTAGCTTTTCGAACTGAAAATCCTCCTGCAAAGGAAACGGTTCTCTCATATAGATTCCATAACCACTCTGCATGTGACAGCGCATAAATGGTTGGAAGCCAAGAGGATAAATTATATTTTTCTGCCGTTCTATGCTCGGAAGAAGCTTTCTGCTATGTAAATTTTCTCCCTGTTCGTTCTGTCCGATAACCTCATTCGAATATGGGCTAAAATCTTCCAGTGCCATAGACCATCTGCCCGGCATGGCATTACTTGGCATATGAAATATCATGCCATAAGGATTTGTCGTTTCTATTTGCTCCTTGCTAAGTGGCTGCCACTTACCATCTTTCCAACAGCAGGTTGCAAAGAACAGGGCAACATTGAAATCATTCGTAATATCCAGCCAGCCTGTTTCCAATCCATAATGTTGTGCTAACGCCTCATAAAGCACATCACTGTAGTTCCAGTTCTTTACATGGTCGAATTTTTCAAGAAGTGCCTTGAACTCCGCAATTCTCATATCTGCCACCATGCGGTACAATTCCTTTTCTTTAGAGCTGTGATATCTCTTTAGATTCCGAAGTAAGGTAGGTACACTTTCCGGATATAACTGGTTTTCACCACGATAATAATTTCTTCGCATGGACTGCCCGATTACCACACCATGAGGGTAATAGGTTCTGTAACCAGCTGTTTTCGGATCTCTGTAAAGAACTTCCTTGTAAAAAAGCAGGTTGTCGTTTTTACCATCGTAAAAATTCTCTCCCTGATAGGAAGAGGCGGTTATCTTTCTTCCCTCCCTTGCTTCTCGCTCATTATCCCTATACATTAAGCGAATCTGATCATATGTAATTTCATATACTGTATTATCCAAGGTTGATCCCTGAGATAAGTATTCCATAAAAAAACAGTCCCTTCTTCTATTCCATGCTACATAACTCTAACATCCTCTATTTTACCATTCCTAACCGTTTTTTGAAATAGATTTCGCAATGAATTTTCCCTTGCAAAAAGTGAAAACTAAAGCTATACTTGCATCAGAAAGGTTGTTGTTTTCGCCCTACAATGCGCTAAATCATTCTTCGTACCAGAATGTGAATGATTTGGAAATCACCACCATTGAAGATGTTATCTACATCAACATGAACCATCCGGATAACAGAGAGTTTTTAAAACGGTGCAAGCCGCTGTACGATTACACCATGTTTATCAGTAAAATCCAGACTTATCAGAAAAACATGTCAACTGCGGATGCCGTGGCAAAAGCCATCGACGAATGCATCACCGAAGATATTCTGGCAGCGTTTCTGAAATCTCACAAATCGGAGGTAGCACATATGTATCTTGCCGAAGTAGACGAACAACTTATTATTGCCAATTCTTATAGTGAAGGCCGTGCCGAGGGTCGTGCCGAAGGTCGCACAGAAGGGCATACGGAACATCTTTCCTCACAAATCGCTAAAAAATTTGCCAAAGGTAAATCCTTGGAGCAAATTGCGGAAGAACTGGAGGAGGATGTGGAAACTATCCGTCCTATTTATGAAAAGCTGGTAAATGAGCGAAAATAGGAATAGAATGCTAAGGTAAACATCCACTTCAAATGCTTACTACCTCATGTTTGCGAGCATTTGAAGTGGATGGACTTACTTGATGATTCGATTAATTTAAACACCGGTTATTTATTTTCTTAAAAACATGGTTTATACTCTTTCTGTACTAGCTGATAACTTTCCCAATTACCAATATCGTATCTTCTGCCCGGCATTTTCCATGCATGTACCGCTGTCTGCCCGGAAAGCCATGCTGCAAAGCTGCCTGGTGCATCCGCATGGCATCCTTTTTCCAACGCTTCCGGTATTTTCTTTGCATCTTCTGCACGGTAATAATAAAACGGCGGAACCGCATAAATCCCCTTTGGCTCTTTCGGTTTTTCTTCATAGGATGTAATCAAATCATTGGAATCTTTTGTAATAATCGCTGTCCGCTGCTGCTTTTCCAGAGTACGTTCTTCATGACACATCACACAGGAAGTACCTTTCTGCTCCGCAAAATTCAAAAATCCTAAAAATGAAAAATCAAGCACATTATCTCCTGCAATTACTAGCAGGTCATCCTCGATACTCAGCTTTTCCATGGCAAACTGGATATCACGAACCGCACCCAAACGAGTTTCATTTGTGCAAGTTCCATCGTCCACCACCGTAACCCGGCATGGTACATTGGACTGACCTAACAGAAATTCCTTTTCCTTTGCCCAGTCCTCAAAATGACGTGCAAATTTATGATTGGAAATCACAACAAATTCATCTACTTTTCCAGTTGTTACAATATCATCCACCAGCCAGTCCAAAATCGTTTTTTCACCAACTGCCAGCAACGGTTTTGGAAAATTCTCTGTTAAAGGATACAGGCGGGTTGCATATCCTGCCGCTAAAATTAAACACTTCATAATTACCTCCACCTAAAGCTGTACGCCGTCTGCCGTATCACAAATAGCAATGACAAACTCATCCATATACTCAGGAAATACCTTTGCATATTCTGCGGTGATATACTCTCTGATACTTTCTTCCTTTTCCGGATCAATAATTGCCATACAGCAACCATTAAAACCTGCCCCAGAAAATCGTCCTCCATAGATGCCGTCCGTTTTCAGCATAATTTCATATAACGATTTTAACGGTTGGGAACCTGCCTCATAATAATAAATAGAGCTTCTACCAGAACGAAATATCTGCTCACCAAATGCTTTAAGATCACCGTTTCTCCATGCTTCTATGCCCTTACGGACACGTTCCTGCTCATGATAATAATGATGTGCGCGCTTTCTCCAGTTTTCCGGAAGCATTTCCTTATATTCATCATAAACACTCTGTGGAACTTCTCTAAGATGTGTATCGTTAATTTTACCATACTCCATTCCACTATAGCCTTTCAACGCATAGGCTGCTGCTTTGCACTCATCTACGCGCAGATTATAGGCAGAACCAGCCAGCTTTCTGGACACGCCAGAATAAATGATTGCAATTTTAAACGGAGGCATGTTTTTATTGCATGGAATAAGCTCTGTCGTATCATCCTGTGTATCTAAATATAACAACTCATCTTTACGGCAATAAACTTCACAGCTCTGATCTAGCTTTCCAACATTGACTCCGATAAACTCCCTCTCCACACGAATGGCATACTGTATTACTTGCGGTTGCGTTAGTGTAATATCATTCACCCTGCATAATACGTTGAGATATGTAATGATTACAGCTGCGGATGAAGATAATCCTCCCACAGGTAATGTACCTTCAATAACACCTTCAAAGCCATGTGTTAAAGCGTACTTTTCAGAAAGTACCATAGCTGCACCAACTGCAAAATCCCCCCAATGAGATTCTTTTTCCGGAAGCTCTGATAAATTAAATTTTACCTCTCCCTCAAAGTTTCTACTTGTTATTGCTATGCTGCCATCTTCCGTTGGAGCATATTCCAATGTAATTCCCTTATCCAATGCAAAGCCAGTGACAAGACCAAGCTGATGGTCTACATGTGCACCTAGTGGACAGACACGGTAAGGGCAAAAAATTTTATTGTTGTAATTTTTTACCATTCTTTTCTCCACACCATCTTATTCACCACTCCGGTATAACTCTGAATCAACTTCACAACCTTATCAGAAACGTTCTCGTCCGCATAATCCGATAATCAATAATGTTGACTCACTGAATGATGACATAAAAATCCTTTCTTTTTAGATGTTGAGTTTATTATTGCAGAAAGGCTAGGAAATTAAAAGGTACACACTATGAAGCGTTTACGATTCCTTAGCCACAATTTACTCCCTAATTCCAATGCTGAAAAGGGCTATATTAAACAACTTATTATTGCTAATTCAAACTTTGCACTTAAATAAGTGCCTATGCACCTTGAAAATTCAATAATAACTGGCAAAACAATAGCATGAAACCAATGGTTTTGGTATAATTGAGTTGACTAGAAACAATCATACTTCCGGAGGCTCATGCTATGAATACATAGTATAACACAAGCAACTCAAAATGAAAAGCAGATTTCGAAATCTATCAAAAGATTTTTTACCAGATTTCATATTTCTTCCGCTTTGAAAGCATCCAACGCCTATAAAAAGAAAGGGGTTCCGGTAACTGAAATCTTTCAGTATCTGTTCCTGCTGATTTTTTCTAACAGAAGTATGTATATGAGTCTGCTTACCGGTCGGAACACTCCTGATTTTGCAAAGGATACTGTGTATCGTTTCGTGAAGATGGTTCAGGTTAACTGGATCCGTTTTACAACGATTCTTTCCTCCCGAATCATCAGGGATGCCATCCTTCCTTTGGATTCCGAGGAACGTGCCAAGGTTTTTATTATAGATGATTCCATGTTTGAACGTAACCGCTCTAACATGGTAGAACTTCTTCTACTCAAGAAAACAAACAACTTTCTCTCCTTCCAATGAATAATCTTTGCCAACTTCTGCAACATAACAAAAACCATCACTGCACCAACAAGGTGTAACATGAACATTCCACCATGCTTTAAAACCTTAAACACAAAATTATCAATGAAAGCTATCCAATGTACTATAAAAAACAAAATAATATCTGCAATTATCCAAATGTAAACAGGGATTTTCAAAAGCCCGCTACTTCCATGTTGTCGAATTTTAAAGCCGAACAAAAAAAACGGCAAATAACTGCATGCACGAAAAACCTGAAAAACATCACCTATAATAGCCTGTCCAACAATGCCGACACAGTAAAAAATAACTATGATTATAACACTAATAACATCATGCTCTTTAACAAAATTTGACAATAGCCAAATTATAATAAACACTTCAAATAACATAAATAAAACCAAAGCTGTCCCGGTGAAACAGCGAATACATATTTAGCTATAATATCAGTTATTCCATAATTAAAAAAATACGTTGAAATCGGTATTACCCATATAATCGCAGTAAAAACATACGGAATCAGTAATCTTTTTGCTTTACTAATGATAAATTCAGAAAATTTCTGATATTTACCAAACTCATATCTGAGTGCGAAAAATATGTAACCAGAAACAAACGTAAAGCCATAAATATGAAACGAATTTAACCATTCAGATAGTACTTTTAACGTATCGGAGGCATACACAGGCGTTCCAACAAACCAATTCCCCGACCAAAACAAAATACAATGATACACAACAACGATAAGCATTAATATCATTTTAACAAAATTGCAGTCGGCTAATTCTGTCTGTAAAGATTTTAGCCATAGTATTTAAAATGTATCCCATAAATTGTACATGCTCCTTTCAAATTTTCCGCTTTTCGGACACCTTATTTTATGACATCCCCCATTTTTCAGACACATTTTTAATTCAAAACCCTATTTTATGGTCACAACTTCTTTTCATATAACAAATCGTTTGATAACTGGTTTAAATTAAACTTTTTATCTTTTCAAATATTTTCTTTATATATGCAGTTTGCAATACTTCCCTCCGCACTTTCGGAAATCCTAAAAGTAGCATAGTAAAATATACCACAACGCAAATCAATACTGTCACAAACTGCCATGCCATATGTCCGTTTACTTGCTTTAAGCAGTATCCAACTGCTCCCATAAACGCCGAAGAAAGAAGCATTGGAAATACGTTTTTAAGCACATCAATAAATTTAAACTTATATAATACCTGCATCAAAATAATTGAAGTAATAATAAGCTGTAATCTGACAAGTGAGCGTGCAGTATATAGAACTTCAAACTCATATCTTACACTTATAAGTAATGTCGGAATAAGAAAAGCTAAGTGCAATATTTGTACAAAAAGTGATATTTTCGGTTTTCCCTTGCTCCTATATACCTCACTTGAAAAATGTGAGAATATTATTGTAAATGCACTTGTAAGCCCCCATAGGCCTAAAAAACCACTTGCTTCCATCCATTGATTACCAAGCAAAATATAAGTAACCAAATCACTAAAAAGATAAATTCCAATCCCCATTGGGAATACCCATACTGCCGTAAGCCGTTGCATACTGTAATATGTTTTTCGAAATTCCGTCTCATTATCCTGATATCTGGACAATGCTGAAAATAGCACAGGAGTAATGGCACCCGTAATGATTGACATATATGCACCAACCGTAGACATTGATGTTTTATATATTCCTAAATAATATTCATTCAAATAATTTCCTACAATAAATACACCAATATAACTTGTAAACCATATAGAGATGCTCTCCAATAACGTCCACATACTAAACGAAAGCATCTCCTTTAACAGTTTAAAACTATAAAACAATTTAGGTTTCCATTTAGATTTCACGGTAAGTATGACAGCACTGAACAACTGACTTGCAAAATTTCCAAGTAATAATGCCCAATAATTTCGCAAAACAAAAGCCAAAGGAATAGTTACAATAAGGGGTATCAAGGCAGTTCCTACTCTAACATAAAACAGGGTTTTAAAATCAAAGCTTCTTTTGTATCTGGTCATTTGAATGCTTGAAAATGCAGCTATAATAATTAATACAGATGCAATACTAATCGAATTACCGAGCCCCGGACTACCTACCATTTGAGCAATCGAATTACGAAAAATGAATATCACAACACATATAAATACGGAAATACACAGATTCGTCCAAAACGCAACATTTGTATTTTTATCCAAATCATCCTCATTTTCAAACTCATGTTGAATGAGATACTTTTGAAACCCCGCATCCGTAAATATTTCTGCAAAACTGATAACCATTGTAATGGTTGCGACAACTCCAAAAGCTTCTGGTGCAAGCAATCTGGCTAATACCATATTTACAATCGGTGAAATTAACTTTGCTATTATTTCTGTTATACTTGACCATTTTGTTGCCTGACCAATCTGTTGTTTCATTTCTTCTTGCATAAATCGCTCACACTTTCTTTAACCATATTTTTTGCTAATTACTGGTCATTTCATTTTCGCATAAAAAGGCCTTTAAAATTAATTCCCTATGTGCTTCACATTCAATAAAATTCCTAATAGCTATTATGTTTTCTTTCCTATATCGCCACTTCAATTTCATCATACGTAATTTGTTTAAACTTACCTTATTAATTGCTCTAAACAGAACACTTTCCCTGCCAGTAAATGGCAAGAACTGTGTCATAAACATATCCTCAGCAAATTTCTTATATTTTTCTTCAACACACCCTTTTTTCTTAATTTCTTCACTACGTTTTTGAAATTCATTTATAATTTCAGCTTTCTTGTCTTTCTCTGCAAGCTTTATTGTGTTTCCATCCTTTACTAAAGGAATATACGACACATTAAATTCCTCATCGATTTTGACTAGCAGACTTGTCTGCCAATATATATTATTACACTTATCAAAGAGGAAATTACCTTGTCCATATACGATTACCCCATCCTTATAATGTTCTTCACACCCTATGCAATGACTATGCTGACAAATAATCAAATCGGCTCCTTTGTCAATCATCTTGCGACATACCTTCTGCAGATAAGGTGACGGATATCTATAATGCTCCTTTCCTCCGTGGTAAAGACAAATTACATAATCACACTTCGACTTCAAATTCGCAATATGATCAAGACTTTCAAGGGGATCAAAGGGATTCGCTCCCGCCTGCGTCTCATTAACAATTGAAAACTCATGCTCAGCACAACAATAAATACCGATTTTTTTGTGAGCCAGATCTACAATGTGTGGTTTCGCTGCTTCTTTAGCATTATGGCCAATCCCCGCATAAGCAATGCCAACCTTATCAAGCTGCTCCGCTGTACTCCACAGTCCTTGCTCTCCTTGGTCAAGGATATGGTTGTTAGCTAATGTCAGAAAGTCAATTCCAAGCTGCTTTAGTCCATCGACCGACTTTGTGGATGCTATTAAATTGGGACCACACTTCTTAATCGGCGATTCCGTGTCAGTTAGAGGAACTTCCAAATTAAAAATTCGATATTCTGCCTCGGATAGTATCCTACGTATTTTGTCATCTACAATTCGTTCCATCTGAGCATTTTCAAATGCATATTGATTTGTTGAGGTGGGTACAATATCTGCACCAATAATTAGCTTAGGCATACATACACCTTCTTTCCATTGGTGTATGTGCATCCACAAATGTTTCTTGTGGATACCCCCCGATTTTTCTAAACATATTCATAATCTTCTCCTTTAGCGCTTATGCAGATTTTACGACATATACAATATTTTTACTAACTCGGCCTACATTTTATTTTTCGGAAGCTTGAGCCAACTTCCAACTTCAGCATCCCATTCTTTCGGTGAAAAATCTTCCCAGCCACATCCAGGGAAAAAGGTCATTTCCCCAAAATATATTTTTCCTTCCGACTCATAAAAATCCACTCTAACAAACGGTATTCCTTTCGATAATTTTTCAGCCAGCTCTATCATTTTATCGTAATTTACAGGTTGAGGCAGTCCTTCCTTAACTGATGGATAGTGACGTTCAAACGGTAATACCCGCCACTCCCTGTCAAAAAAAGTAACATGCAACCCCTTATCCGAAAACCTGTCCGAACAAACAAAGCTACATTTTACCCTGCCGTTAAAACACATTAATTTATAATCCGCTAATTCTTCTCCGTTATCTGTCATATATTTCTCTGCAATTATTCTCGGGGTCAAATCTTTATACGGCCATTCTCTTCCCCACCAGAACAAATTCTTTTTCATTTTTTGAGAAAGCTTTTTCTTCGCACCGTCAATGTCAAAATTATCTTTATCCTTACACACTATGATGCTTCCAGAGTCGTGTGTACATTTCAACACAAACTGCTTAGGCAGCTTATCAAATTCAATTTCTTCTACCGAATTCCACACCCCAAAAGTCGGAATAACATATTCTGCACCAATTTCTTTTGCTATGTATTCTTTCACCAATTGCTTGTCAACAAATTCATTATATTTAGGATTTCGGTCATGTAACTTCAGCCATTGTAATTTCTCGTTAAATGTCTTAGGATTATCCAAATCCAACTTATTTCCCAAGTGTGCTCTATAAGATAATTTCAAAAAACTTTCATCGCTTAAAACATTTAACAATCCACTACGAACAATTTTGCCATATAAAACCCCAATCAAACCTTGCCTGTTATGCTTCCATAGTTTTTTTATTGTTTTTATCTTGGACATTTCTACTTCTCCTCTTACTTTTTTCTACCGTTATAAACGCAAATACAAATATAATCGGAATATATGTTACATAATCTGTATAAGACACCATCATCCAATCAGTAATTAACATTGCCAAAACAAGTATAAAAAGAAAACTTTTTTCTTTCATTTGCATCCATTTGCATTTAATGATTTCTCTCATTTTATACAGATATGGAAAATAATATATCAAAAGACCAAATATGCCGAAATTACATAATATTTCCGTATAATTACAATGTGAATAAGCATAAATACTCGTTGTTTGCGAACCGAAATATTTCTCACCGCCGCCAAATATTGGATGGTTCAGGAAAATTTTAAAGCCTTCTTGAATCATTTTTTCTCTTTCTTTAGTTGAATGAGATACTGTCACAAAAGGATTTCCAAATAATTGTGTAATCATATCTTCAATCCGTATGCCAATCACTTCATAAAACATCGACACATTCATAACTATATAATATAATCCAATAGCCACAAGTACTATAATCATGAAATGCTGATACCTTTTCTTACCTTTTGCACTTATAAGAAACATAAATAAATCCAAACCAAGATAAACAACTGTCTTTTTACTACCCGTAAGTAACATAAGTACTACCGCTACAACTAATACCAATAATACTTTTTTATTATTGGACCGCAAAAAATAATATGTAAGAAACAACGAGATTATTCCCAAGGATACTCCGACAGAATTAACATTTCCTGATAACGAATTTCCAATACGTGTTGCCCCATCTATTATAATACTGCTCTCCATAATTAATATATATCCGCTAATGATAACAGCAGAAATCAAAATACTTTTACCAACTCTATTGTTACCCTCATCTGCGAATAAGAGTTTTCTAAAAGCAATGTACAGAGCAATATATTCTACATAATTAAACAAAATAGCGTCCCAGTTGAACTCACCATATCTGTTTCTAAAAAAACCATTAAAGAATATCATTGCGTATATGACCGTAAGATACTTCACACCCGGTTCAATCTTTAACTTATGAGATTTTTTTAATGTGGAAGAACCAAAAATCAATATCATTCCAATGCTTGTACACAAAAACAAATATGTTAGTTTTTCTACATTAAAAAAACATACATTGGCTACTAAAATAAAAATCAAGCCAACCATATATGGTGTCGTATCACTTTTTCTTATTTTACTCATTTCGACTTATAACCTCTTTAATAAATTCATTCCATTTATCAAATACACTCTTATGCGTATGTGTTTCTAAAATCTTTGAAGCATTCTTTCCCATTCGCTCTGCCTCACCAGAATTATTCAACATATATTGCATTTTTAAAGCCATGTCCTCCACCTGATTAAATGGTGTAACCAGCCCATTCTTTCCATCTTCAATCAATTCACCAACTGCTCCCGGCCTCCAGTCGGTGGATATACACGGAAGTCCTAATGCCATTGCTTCAATAAGTGTGTTTGGCATACCTTCATAATCTGAAGATAATACAAACAATGCAGCATTATAAATGCAATCATGAATATCCTTCCTAGCTCCCTTTAAAAAAACTTTGTCATGAAGGTTATTAGCATCAATCAGTTTCTGCAGTTCAGCACGCAATCCTCCCTCTCCATATATTTCTAATATATAGTCAGGAAGCTGATCTGCAATATGTGCAAATGCCTTAATTAGTAACGAAAAGTTCTTCTGTTCATGCAGTCTTCCTACTCCGACAATTCTTTTTTCACGTTCTATATTCGGAGATAAATCATAGCTACAGTTAATCGCAACAGAATTATGAATAATCGTTGATTTCTTCCTAACCGATTCTCTAAAATAATTTCTTGCCACCTCAGTCTGGAATACAAATCCATCTATTCTTGGCAAAACTATTCTTCGTACCAATCCAAGTAACCCTGTATATTCTATATCTCCCGGATCACCTCTCTCTGAATAAATTATTTTTCCAGTAATACTTTTTTTCATCATGGCAGAAAGATATACCGATTGAAGATTGTAATGTATGGTTACTTCCGGAGTAATTTTTTTATACATTCTTTTAATGGCTTTATATCGTCCAATAATAGGATGTATCCCTTCTTTATCGGCTTCGGTCAAGTCATGCGCAATTACCTTATCTGAAAGCTCATACCTAATATCATTTCCTGCAATCAGAAACAAATGCACTTCATTATTTCGATTTGCTAATTCATTTGCAAGCATAAGCATTTGCCTTTGAGCACCGCCTTCTCCACTCACATAACCCACACATACTATTTTCATCCTGATTACCTCATCGTTCAATAATCTTTGCAGGTGCTCCAACTGCAGTGGCTCCTTCCGGAATATCACACACAACTACTGCATTTGCACCAATTTTTGCGTTTTTTCCTATATGTACATTTTTAAGAATAACTGCTCCCGCTCCAATCATTACACCATCCTCAATTACGGTTGTCTTGTTTTTATCCTCCTCAGCAATTGTAACATGCTGATATATCTGCACATTTTTCCAATTTTAACATTATGAGCAATTATTATTCCAGACAACCCATGGGGCAATATCAGTGGTGAAGCAATCTGACAACATGGATTTTTTATGCTAAGTCCTGTAGTACTACAAAATTTGGCCTCAGTATGTCTCAAAAGGACAAGACGTATTGCTGACAATCCCCCCCCCGAAACAGAATGCGCTTGAACATAATTTCTTCTTTTCCAGTACAACTCCTCAGCAAAACGTTTTTCATAGGCATATCTAAATCTGTTAATCAACTTCATTTTTTCTTCTCCGAGGTTCAAATAATCTGTCAATATTTTACAGGTGTCTTACCCAACTAACTTACTATGAACATATGCTAAAACTTTCATTATATAAATCGTTCTAAATCTTGCTGCCATAAGAAAAGCATATTTTGCTTTTCCTAAATTTTTCACATTCTCACATTTCCACCATTCAGAATATTTCTTTTCATATTCATCAATATAATTTCTAATCGTTTTATTACTTTTCCCTGCCTTGCACATCATAAGCAATACACCATATAACAGGTCTGGCACTGATTTTTCTTTCAATTCCCGTGGGTATTTCTTGCCCAATTCTTTTTCCAAAATTGAAAATGCCTGTATCATATCACTTTCATCTAAGTTCTTATTATTTGAAAGTGATGTACTACGTTGGTAATAATAGTACAAAGGCTCTGCTAAATAATATGCACTTCCACAGGCTTCAATGGCACGTATTACAAACGCTACATCTTCACATCTTCTTAAATGCGGAAATCTTATATTCTTCTCCCTGCAATCGGCAAGTTTGTAAAACTTGCCGATTGTATGATTTCTTACATAAATCATACATTCGGCAACAGTCACTAAACCGCCATTTTCTTTATACATTGACCGTGCCACAGACCTTTTATGATCTTTTTGGATATAGTAATCATAAATAACACAATGGACATCTTTTTCTTTCAAAACATTTTCTATTTTTTCAAGAAAATCATTGCTTACCCAGTCATCGTTATCAATAAAGGTCAACCAGTCGCCTGAAGCCTTATCCATACCAATATTCCTTGCAATTCCTGGTCCTGCATTGCAAGGAGTCTGGCAAACTGTTATATTTAATCCAGAGAGAGACACATATTCGTTAAGTTTCTTATACGAATCATCAGATGAACAGTCATCCACTATAATCACTTCAAAGTCTTTATATGTCTGATTTTTCAGCGAAATAAAATATCTTTCCATCAAATCAAAAGAATTGTACATTGGTGTTATTATCGAATACTTTGGCACTTATTTTACCTCCACATAATACAATCCCCTATGCCCTTCAAACACAGAGTCAAAGCAAACTTTCTTCCCATCTCTGCTCCATCTTGGATGCAAGTCACACCGGGTATCATTATCATATTTGAATGGTGCAAACACCCGAGCAATTACTTTTGCATGCTTTGCTTCTATATCGTTATCTCTTATAAGCTTAATATCCGCTATTCTGGCTCTGTTAGGATAAGAGTCCGTCACAACAAGTGTTTCATCCATAGGAGAATAACTTGGATGTCCGTCATTCGTATACTTTGCCCACAAATGTATATACTCCTGAGTCTTATCTTTCATTAAATAATATCCAGGACCGCCATTCTTCTTATTTTCATAGGCTATAATCTCGTTATCATTTTTCCAATAGCAGTGACTTACCATATCGTCATCTGACAATATATACATATCTGTTCCATCTACATTACAAGTCACAAGTCTGGTATACTTTCTCTGACCATTGAACCAACGATAAAGAACCATAAATCGTTTACCGTTTGGGCTTAACATCAAATGATTTACCTTATGCACCGAACCATTTTCTAACATTTCATTTCTTGGCTGAAAACTCGCAAAATCAGTGTATTTCAAAATTGGAACAACTTCTCCTGTTTCTAAATCAATCTTCCAAATACAGTCTGCATCCGGCAAAGCAACTCCTTTGGTAATCTCATCCACGTTGTAATAACCATAGCCAGGACGAAGATTATATAAACGACTAAAATCCAAAGTCAGTGCTGTTTTTCCATCCTGTGATACGGTGTATACCGGTGCACAAATCACTTTTTCCATACCTGTTTCTATATCTAAAATCACAGATACATAGGCTTCATCTCTATAATCATTATAAATAATCCGCTTTGTATAATCCGAACCTAGCCACTGAAGCATACAAGACTGCTGCACATTCCACGCACTGGTTTCTGCAATCTTCTGAACCGCATTACCTTTTTGCGTATCTATCAGTAAAATATCTGCCTTGCTCCTCGGCGAAACATCTGACCATGTATCATCTGCTCTAAGGCACAGCATAAACCGCCCAGAAGCATCCCATGGCGACTTATCATAATAGCCAAAGAAATATTCTTTTCCATCCTCTGGAGAAACCCTGACAATATCACCTTCTGATTTAATCTTTGGCGAAATTGCATACATTCCCAGCTGATATACACGTTTAATAACCTTCTTTGCCGCTGGAAACTTGTTTAACTGATAATTAATTTTTTGCTCTATACTCATAACTGTTTTCCCTAAATTATTTTCTCAAAAATTTTTTATACACCCAATGTTGCACCTTTACCGGCATCAAAAACATACCAGTCTGTGCAACAGTCACCACAATATAATCCGCCATGGAAGCATAACCCATTTTCCAAAACCTCTTTATCGTATCAATATAGCTTTTTGTGTTTTCCCAGCTTTTACGCCTTTTGGCAAGGTCATCATTGGAACGAAAATACAACAATGATTCACCAATATTTTGTGCTTTACAGCCGCCATATAGCATCCGTCCAAACAAATCCACATCCTGATTTCTTCTTAAATCGGAATAGCCTTGATGTTCCAACACCTTGCTCTTGCGGTACATCACTACCGGATGATTAAATGCACTTCTTTTCTTAGCAAAACCGTATATTTCTTCATGTTTTACAGGAACTGCCCGAACAGACACAACTTCATCCGGCGTAGAACAAAACTCATCTACCCATGCTCCGACAATGGATAACTCTGGATTTTTTTCAAAGACCTTCAACTGCTTTTCGCATCTTTCCGGTTTTGATATATCATCTGTGTCCATTCTGGCAACCAGTTCATTTCTGCACGCCTTAAGTCCATTATTCAGTGCCAAACCCAAGCCAAGATTTTTTTCATTGACTACAATCTGAAATAATTCTGGATATTTAGTAACATACTCTTTTATCACCAAATGCAGTTCTTCGGTAAGTGGTCCATCTTCCACAATAACAATCTCATCTGGAGCAACAGTTTGGGATAACATACTGTCAATTGCCAAACGAAGGTATTCTGGGTTTTCTTTTTTATATAAGGATATCAATACGCTATATTTTTCCATGTTTCGTTAACAATTCCTTTGCTTCCTCTTGTTTCGCATCATAAGTTTCTTGTTCTACTTTCCCTTCCATCATCAGCCAATCTCCAAAATCCATATCCGAAACAGTACCCTTGCGGACAGTATCACTACGTTTTAAAACCTTGCCAACAGTTTGCAGGATTATTTTTATATCACCAATAAACGTAATGCCGTTATTTATGTATTCCAAATCATATGCAAACTTCTGCTCCCAAGTAATATTGTTTCTTCCGTTTACCTGTGCAAGTCCGGTAAGCCCCGGCCTTACAACATGGCGCTTTCTCTGTTCTTCCGTCATAAATACCATGTCCCTGACAAGCTGCGGTCTGGGGCCGACAATTGCCATATCGCCAATAAAAATATTCATCAGTTCAGGCAATTCATCCAATGACGTCGAGCGAAGAAATTTTCCGTATCGATTCAGTCTGACATCATCAGGAAACAAGTTGCCGTCCTTGTCTTTTGCATTGGACATAGTGCGAAACTTGATAAGCTTAAAAATCTTCTCTTTTCCTGTTTTCTTGTCGATTTTGCCAGGGCGTAACTGTGTAAAGAACGGATTGCCATTCATAGCAATTACACCAGCAATCATCAAAATCAAAAGAATCGGTGACAGTACAATCAGTGCAATCAATGACAAAACAAGGTCAAACACTCTCTTAAAAAAATTTGCATACATAATATGTAAACCTCAAATTCGTTATTATTCAAAACAGTTTCTGACAATCTCTATCACCTTGTCCTGTTCTTCTGCTGTCATCTTATTATCACTTGGCAGACATAAGCCGCATTCAAAAATATCTGCTCCAACATCCAGCGGCTTTCCATCACTGCCAACACTTCCACCGCTAATGTACGCATTGGTTTTTGCCCTTCCGTTGCCATCCCTTGTAATAAACGCATGGTTACGGTACATTGGCTGCATATGCATTGGTTTCCAGATTGGCCTACCCTCTGCATTGCAGGCAGCAAGTGTTTCCAAAATCTCCGTCGGACAGGTTTTTCCTGCTTCCTTTATGTATAAGGCATTGGAATCATCCCTTACCTGCTTACACATGGCTTCTTTATCAATTACCATAGCTGACAGCCAGTAGTTTGGCTCACTGTCCTCCGTAATTGGGTTCATTGTCACAGGCAAATCTTTGAATCCCTCTTTATAACGTTCATAAACAGCCTTTTTCTGTGCAATGTGTTCTTCCAGATGTGGGTACTGCCCACGGATTACACCAGCAACCACATTGCTCATACGGTAGTTGTAACCGACTTCTTCATGCTGATACCATGGTGCATTTTCTCTTGCTTGAGTTGACAATTTACGAGCTTTGTTTGCTACCTCAATATCATTAGTCAGCAAACAGCCACCTGCCGAACCAGTGATGATTTTATTTCCGTTATAGCTGACCGCAGAGTAAGCTCCAAAGGAACCGCACTGTTTTCCATGTAGTGTCGCACCCATAGCTTCCGCTGCATCTTCAATGAGCAGTGCGCCATGCTTTTCACAGATTTCTTTGATTAAATCGATTCGTCCTGGAAAACCATACAGCTCCGCACAGACTACCAGCTTGACTTCCGGATACAGTTCAAATGCTTTTTCCAAAGCCACGGGATCCATGTTCCATGACTCGGCTTCTGTGTCAATAAACACAGGAATGCCGCCCTCGTACACCACAGGATTTAATGTGGCATCAAACGTCATATCCGAACAAAATACTCTTTTCCCTTCCAAGGCTCCATGACTGATATCCGGCTTTCCGTACAGCTTTTCCCCTGCTACCTTTACACACAGATGAAGTGCTGCCGTACAGGAGGACAGGGCAACCGCATACTTCATTTCTGCCTTTTGTGCTGCAATCCGCTCCACCTCATTGATATTTTCACCAACCGTAGACATCCAGTTGGTTTCGTAGGCTTCTGTCATATATTTCAGTTCTTCACCATGCATGGTAGGGGTGGCAAGCCAGACTTTATTTTTAAATTTCTGTAATTCCATTTTTTTTGCCTTTCCGTTTTACACCTGTTTGCTTTTTATTTTCCGGCACTGCAACCATCTACTTAATACTTCAAAATTCAGCATCTAAATTACGCTTTTCTTACACATCACAATGTAGAATAATTACTTTTCCAGATAATCCGTCCAGCTGTTTATAAACTCCGCATTCCAAATCCATCCCTTACTTTCACCACGGTTCTGATAAACTCCGGTAGAAATATAAGTACTTGCATACTCTGTCGGAAGCTCTGTTTTATAAAGAAAATAGTTTTCTTTCTGATATAGTTCGTAATCCGTTTCTGTCAAATAATAACCGAAATAGTCTCTTCCATATTCTTTTCTGTGTTCCGGCAGTTTATCCTCTTGATAAGTTCTGATAAAAAAAGGAATTTCCGGTTTCTGTTCCATGGTTCCAAACAAAGAAAAATTGAAAATGCAATACAGTTCTTTGTTGTACTCATAAATCCAGCATTCTTTCTCCATGCTGTATGCCAGAATACTTCCTTTTTCAACTGCCTCCATAAATTCTGCATTCTTTACTTCTGGTGCCACATAGTCCAGTGGATTATAGGAATATAATTCTCCGTTATAAAAATATTTTCCTGTGCTAACCTTTTCTTTTTTCTCTATCCATTCTGTAGTGTCTTCTGTTTTCTGCTCCGATTCGTGTTGCAAAGCTAAAAAAATCTCATAACATACATCTTCTTTCAGCTTTTTTTTCCACTTTCCAGTAAATCCAAGTACATCATATTGTTCATAAAAACTTGAATTGCTTTTTTCAACATCTGTCAACGTTGTTGGAACAAAAATTTCTTCTGTACCGTCAGAAGGTTGAAACAGTAATTTTATGTTATTACATTTCAGATAACGTTTTGCTACTAAACCAGAAAACGTAATAGCACTACCTTCTTCTTTCAAATCATCAAAATGATATAAAACATCATAGTCAACACTAGCCTTTAGGTTTTGAAATTCTTTTTCTTCTCTTGATATAACAATGCGTGATTTTGAATAACTATATAACATTATCAACACCAGCATACTTCCACAAAAAAACAATACCTGTTTCCAATTACTGTTTTGCAACCTTTCAAAAAAACCGTTTTTTTTCATTAAATTCCTCTTTCCTCATGTTTTAATCATTTTTATATCCTGTTCTAACTTTGTAAGCTGCATGAAAAAAATGTTTGATTTCATTTAATCCTTTATTAAAACGCATCGTTGCTTTTTATTATATAACAACTCATCTAATTTGTAAATCTTAAAAAAAACAAATTTATGTTATTATCAAACAATTTTCCCCCCTCTACACAACAAACGGAGCCATTCAAGGCTCCGTTTGTTTCCGCATTTCCGCACAATACAATTACTGGTTGCTTCGCATTTCCGTATCTGCAATGCTGACAAGGCGGGCAGCTACCTGTTCTACGCCAAGAAATGCCTGTTCTACTTCTTCCGTTACGCATTTCTGGCGTTTTCCCTGTTCCACTACCTGTCCGGTCTGTTTTCGTATGCTTTCTACAAGCTCTTGCAGGCGTCCGGACGTTTCGCCAAGCTTATGTGCAAAATTCTCTGTTTCTTCGCTTGCACGAAATACTTCCATAGCCATTTTCTGTGACTCTGTCTGCATTTCGCCAATTCGGCCCGCTTCTTCTTTTGCGCCGTTAATCTGACCAAGGCCTTCTTCTACCGATACAACGTTTTTCTTATTTGCCGACTGCACTTTTTCAAGCAGCTCTTCAATGTTTGTGATAATGCCTGTAATGGAATCGCTTGCTTTTTTTGAATTTTCTGCAAGGATGCGGACTTCTTCGGCAACTACAGCAAAGCCTCTGCCGTGTTCTCCGGCTCTTGCTGCTTCAATACTTGCATTTAAGGCAAGCAGATTGGTCTGGGAGGTGATGCTTCCAATGGTCTGGGCAAACTCAGCGACCTCGTCCATGGCATTTTTTAACCCGCCAATGGAGGTTTCTGTTTCGCCTGCCATATCACGCATTTTTTCCATGCTTGTTGCGGTTTCTGTCATGTATGTAATATATCCGCCAAGCTTTTCGTTGGTCTCCTGCGCAATTGCAACCATCTGTTTACTCTGTTCACGGATACTTTCTGCATTGATCAATGCCGTTTTTGTTTCCTTATTCAATTCTTCAGCCAGGCGTTCGTTGCTGTCACAGTCTTGCAAGGACTGTTCTGCTGCCTGCGTAATCTGCTCATTGGTTGCCTGAAAATGAGTGATGTTCTGCTTGAAGCTTTCGGTTTCCGTGCGAAGTTCTGCGGATGCCTGACCACATTCTGAAACAAGAACTGCAACTTTTTGGGTGTCATTCAGATTTTCCAGTACTCTTCTTGCACCTTCTGCAATTTTTACGCAGGCAAGCGCCATAACGAGGGTTTCAATCAGAAAGCCCATGCTTCTGCTGACAAACCATGTAAAGTTGGTGTCAAATTCAATTTGTTTTACGCCCTGTGAACGTAAAAAGAGCGAAAGAACAAGAAATAAGTAGCTAAATACTGCGGTTTGAATCGTAAGCTTTTTGTCATAATAAAAAATGCTGAATACCATTGGCAGTGCGTAGGTCATATAAATACCAATCGTCGCATTACTTGCCATAATTGTTAATAGGCCGCAAAGTGCAACCAGAACAATGTATTTTAAAATTCTGGTCGGAACACCGGCTTTATAGGCTACCGTAGGACCCATGGTAACTATAACGCCAATTGCAGTCATTATCAGCAAATCTGAGATTTGGGACTGGAACAAACCAACGAGGGAAAAAATCATAATTGCCGGAAATGCCAGTATCAACCAGCGCAATATTTTTATCATATTTCTGGTTACGTTCTTTTCATTTTCGTAAAAAAACTGGCTATCTTTGTTTTCCATAAAACGGTACCTCCCATACTTTGTGTTTTCTTATAAGTTTCATTTTAACAGTATTTTTTACCTATTTCAATAGTAAATCTGTTTTTTTGTCAAATTTCCCCTCATTTTGAACCCGTTGTATTGCTTCTTCTTTTGTTTCTTCCAGCACATCTTCGTATCCGGCCAGTGCAGCAAAGGAGGAAAATTGGGCAGCACGGTCAAGTAAGGGCATTCTGGGATGCTTTTTGGAAGTAGGCGGCTGCAGGTTAATAATATCATCATACTTGTGTAAATCTTTTAAGCTCATGCCTTGTGTCCTCCGATCTGACTGTTGCGTTCTTTTGCCGTTGCTCCTTCCTGCAAATTCATGCCTTTTAAAATTGCATTTTTACCATAGCGTTTTTTTACCGCCAGCATGGTTTCCTGCAATTTGCGTTCTTTTGCAAGTGTCGCTTCTTCCTGCTCCTTTTTTTTCTGTTCTGCTTCGAAGTCCGTGAACAGAGTCAGCTGCTCATATGCCATTTTTTCACTTTCTTTTGCTTTTGCTTCACTCACCAGCCGGTTTGCGGAAACATTAATCCGGCGCACGAGAAGGTCCGGATTTACAATGGAATCGTAAAGCTTTAACACGGCATCCGTAATAAGCTTTGTGGATGAGGTTCGGCGTTCCAGATTAGCTGTACCGTGTGCATGTTTTGGCACTTTTCTTCCATAGACATCGGTTGTTACCTCGCCTTTGTACTTTTTTCTGAGTTCCGGATTGGTTAAATTTTCAACATCATAGCCAATGGTCAACACCATCTGGTCGGTCACCAGTCGTTTTTCCACAAGCTCCAGTACCAGCAGGTCGGTCATTTCCTGAACAATCAGCCTTGTCATTTCAAAATTGTAAGGGCAATGCAGCACCTGACCGGAGCTTAAGCTGTTTGTTTCCGGTTTATATTGCTTGATTACCTCTATTGTCGTCGGTTCAACGCCCCATGCATGGTCAATCAGCAGTTCTGCATTTACGCCAAACAGCCGGTACAGCAGTTCTTCGTTATAAAAGTCTCTGGAAGTTCCCAGGGAACAACGTGCAATATCGCCCATAGTATAAATTCCGTGTTCTTCCAGTTTTTTGCGGTAGCCACGTCCCACCCGCCAGAAATCCGTCAGCGGTCGGTGACTCCAAAGTAGTCTTCGATAATTCATTTCATCCAGTTCGGCAATCCGTACTCCGTTTTCGTCCGGTTCCACGTGCTTTGCCACAATATCAAGGGCAACCTTGCACAAATACAGATTCGTACCTATTCCGGCCGTTGCCGTAATTCCTGTTTCACGTTCAATCTGTTTTATAATCTTCGAAGTTAACTCTTTTGTCGTCATTTTATAAATTCCAAGGTACTGTGTAACATCCATAAAAACCTCATCTACCGAGTAAACATGAATGTCCTCCGGTGCCACATAGTTTAAATAAATATTATAAATTTTTGCACTGTATTCCATATACAATGCCATACGCGGTGGGGCGGCAATATAAGAAAGCTCCAGCTGCGGCTGTTCCTTAAGTTCATCTGCAAAATAAGAAGAACCGACAAACTGTCTATCCGGTGCCATTAGCCTTCGTTCTGCATTGACCTCACGAACTTTCTGCACAACTTCAAACAGGCGTGCCCGCCCGGGAATTCCATATGTCTTCAGGGATGGCGTAACCGCCAGACAAATGGTTTTTTCTGTGCGAGAAGCATCTGCCACTACAAGATTGGTGTTCATTGGGTCAAGACCTCGTTCCCTGCACTCAACAGATGCATAAAAAGATTTTAAATCAATGGCAACGTATTCGCATTTTTTTTCCGGCATCCGGTCTCCTCCTTCCTGACATTTCCGGCTTATTTTTTACTTTCGTTTTTAAATCATTTTCACACTACCTTCTCCAGCAACTCCTCTATCCTGCAGCACAGTGCCTGTGCCAGCATCACCAGATATTCTGCCTGTGCCTTGTTGATGTTCTTCTGTCGCTGCTCATATTGTTGGATGGTACGCACCGGCACGCCGGACAGTTCTGCCAGTTTGCTCTGACTGAGCCCTGCCTTCCGGCGCATCTGTTTTAAATTTGTTTCCACTCTTATGGTACGGTAATATGCGTTCATCCTGTCTACAAACTGCTGAATGTTCATTTCGTGATAAGGGGAATACATAACACATATTTCTGCAATCGGAACACACTGTACGATTTCTTCAAAGAAACGTGCCATTTTCTTTTATTATATAGAATTTGCACGTTTCACGATTTCCTTATTCTTTTTTTTCGTGGAGATACTCTTTCTCAATATATACCGGTCGGTTCTTTCCCTGTACATAAATTTTTGCCAGATATTCGCCAAGAATGCCCAAAATCAGGAGCTGCACACCGCTTAAAAACAAAATTAACGTGACAATTGTTGGGTAACCCTGCACATTTTCGCCAATCACCAGTGTTTTTATGATGACGATGAGCATATACAAAACCGCACAGAGTGAAACAAACATGCCAAGATAGGTGGCAAAACGCAGTGGAAAGGTTGTAAAAGAGAGAAAGCCCTCCAGTGCATATTTTGTCAGTTTTCTTACAGACCACTTGGTTTCTCCGGCATTTCTTTCTTCGGCCACATACGGCAGGTAGTGGGTATTAAAGCCAATCCAGGAAAAAAGTCCTTTGGAGAAGCGGTGATATTCCGGCATATTAATCAGTGCCTCTGCCACCGGGCGGCGAAAAGTGCGGAAATCACTTGCTCCGACATATAATTCAATGTCGCATACTTTATTGATTAGGGTATAAAACAGGCGTTTCACACCCGACATAAGCTTTCCTTCAATGCGATGCTCTTGGTAGGCAGCAACCACATCATATTCTTCGTGTGCTTCCAGATAGTCCACCATATCTGCGACTATTTCCGGACGTTGCTGTAAATCCGCATCCACCAAGGAAATATAATCTCCCGTAGCACGCTTTAGGCCGGCAAGAATTGCTGCTTCCTTGCCAAAGTTTCTTGATAAATTTACAACTGAAATCTTGTCCGGATGCTTTTGAAACAGTGCCTTCAATTCGGTGTAGGTGCCGTCCTTGCTGCCGTCATTGACAAACACGATGTCATACTCATAATTTTTATTTGCAAATGTCTGTTCTGCTACTTTGTAAAACAGTTCTACGTTTTTTTCTTCGTTATAGCATGGCACTACTAATGTAACCGTCATAATTCTCCTCATTTCAAAGTGTTTCAGATAATCAAAACACTGATTTTGCTTTTTTCCGGTTGATTTTTGTCCTGACCGCATAAGATAACCGGGAAACATTATTATCTTAGCATATCCGGCAGACTGCCGCAAGGGTATTTCTGCTGTTTTCCCTGTGATAGCGTTATTCTGCCTCTTCTTTGCAAAGCATATTGCATTGATAATCGACTTTCCTGTCAAAGAATGCGCCAAGTGTGGTCTCTTGCGACCGTTTTCTTTTCGTGTGAGTGTACATAAAAAACCGGCAGGCTTACACCCACCGGCTTCCGTTGCTGTTTGTTATGCTTTTTTCTGCACCTTAAAGTGCGGTCGGTAATTATACTAACTCGATAATTACTTCCATGGCAGCATCGCCCTTACGCTGACCAATCTTAACGATTCTTGTGTAACCACCGTTACGTCCAGCATACTTTGGAGCGATTTCGTTGAATAACTTATCTGTCATGTCAACCTTCTTTGTGTTCTTCTTCTTTCCAGCTGCTTCTGCAGGAACTTCTGTTACATCATATAAGAACTTTGCCATCTGCTTTCTGGCATGAAGTTTGGAAGCGGAATCTTTCTTGATTTCCTTTTCTACTTCATCATAAACGGTAACCTTCTTACCATCTACAACTTCCTTTACTCTCTTGCCGTCTTTGTCCTTGCGGGCAACCTTAGCCTTAACAGTTACGGTTTCAAAGTTATCCTTTTCCTTAACTGCTAATGTAATCATATGTTCAGCAATGCTGCGGATTTCTTTTGCTTTAGATTCTGTGGTAACAATCTTGCCATGATATAACAGATTTGTTACCTGATTTCTTAACAATGCTTTTCTCTGGCTGGAAGTTCTGCCAAGTTTTCTATAGCCTGCCATTGTTTTACCTCCTATGACTAATCTTCACTCGGGTTAAGCTCTAAACCGAGTTCCTTTAATTTTGCAAGTACCTCTTCTAAAGACTTACGACCAAGGTTACGAACCTTCATCATATCTTCCGGGGTTCTATTTGTTAATTCTTCTACCGTATTGATGCCGGCTCTCTTTAAGCAGTTATAGGAACGAACGGAAAGCTCCAGTTCGTCAATGCTCATTTCAAGAACCTTTTCTTTTCCTTCGTCTTCCTTTGCCACGATAATTTCTGCAGTCTTTGCATTTTCGGACAAGTTGATGAAAGAATCCAAATGTGCGCTAAGTACCTTTGCTGCAAGGCTGACAGCCTCGTCCGGAGCAAGTGTACCCTTTGTAAATACATCCAAAGTCAGCTTATCGAAGTCAGTAATCTGACCAACACGTGTATTTTCTACAGTTACGTTTACACGTTCAACCGGTGTGTAGATGGAGTCAACAGCGATTACTCCGATTGGGAGTTCATCGTTTTTGTTCTTATCTGCACTTGCATATCCTCTGCCATTGGTAATAATAAGCTCCATGTACAACTTGGAATCTGCACCACCGTTTAATGTTGCAATCACCTGATCCTTGTTGATAATTTCAATATCCGGATCAGCCTTAATATCCGCTGCAGTTACTACGCCTTCGCCCTCAAACTCGATATAAGCTGTTTTAGGCTCATTTGTCTCGCTTGTGTTCTTGATAGCCAGACTCTTAATGTTCATAATAATCTCAGTAACATCTTCCTTTACGCCAGGAATTCCACTGAATTCATGAACTACACCGTCAATCTTAACCTGACTGACAGCAGCACCCGGTAATGAAGAAAGCATAATTCTTCTTAAAGAATTACCTAACGTAATGCCATATCCTCTTTCCAGAGGCTCTATAACAAAACGACCATATTTTTTATCTTCCGATATTTCAGCAATCTCTATTTTTGCCGGTTTAAAATCAAAATCAAACAAAGCGGACCCTCCTTTTTTGGGCGTTAGCACAATTTGCAATCATTTCCGCAAAACCTTTAATTTCACAGTACTGCTTTATCCACGGTTGAAAAAAGATTTTGCAACCGTGAAAGTACAGAGACAACAAATTGTGATAACCAGCAGTATATTATTTGGAATATAACTCGACGATAAGTGTTGGGTTTACAGGAACATCAATTACGTCTCTGGAAGGAATTTCAACAACCTTGCCTGTAAAGTTCTCATGATCAGCCTCTAACCAGGATGGAACTGTTCTTCCTTCTGTTACTTCGAAAATATCCTTATATCTCTGTGCACCTTTGTTCTTACCCTTTTCGCAGATGGTGATAACATCTCCTGCCTTAACCAGGTAGGAAGGAATATTTACGCACTTGCCGTTTACTAAAACGTGCTTATGACCAACAATCTGTCTTGCTTCCTTTCTTGTTCTTGCATAACCAAGACGGAACATAACATTATCAAGTCTTAACTCAAGGAGAACTAACATATTGTCACCGGTAGTTCCTTCCTTGATTTTCTGTGCCTTTTCAAAATTGTTGCGGAAAGGCTTTTCTAATACACCATAGATGAACTTAGCCTTCTGCTTTTCCTTTAACTGTAAGCCATACTCGCTTACTTTCTTGCCTGCTCTTGCGTTTGTTCTGTTGGACTTCTTGTTGATACCAAGAACCATAGGCTCAACGCCAAGGGATCTACATTTCTTTAAAACCGGACCCATATCTCTAGCCATGATATATTTACCTCCTTAATTAGACTCTTCTACGCTTTGGTGGGCGGCATCCGTTGTGAGGTACCGGAGTAACATCCTTAATGCTTGTTACTTCAATACCGCATGCCTGAAGGGCACGGATAGCTGCTTCTCTACCGGAACCTGGTCCCTTGACCATTACATCAACGGACTTTAAGTTGTGTGGCAGAGCAGCCTTTGCTGCAGTCTCAGCTGCCATCTGAGCAGCGTAAGGAGTGGACTTTCTGGAACCTCTGAATCCTAAACCGCCGGCACTTGCCCAGGAAAGAGCATTACCTTCGGCATCTGTTAATGTTACAATTGTATTGTTAAAAGAAGACTGAATGTGTGCCTGTCCGTGACCGACATTCTTCTTCACATGCTTTTTAGTTACTTTCTTTGTAGCTGCAACCTTCTTAGCCATTTCGAAACCTCCTATTTATTATTTCTTCTTGTTAGCAACCGTTCTTCTTGGGCCTTTTCTTGTTCTTGCGTTGTTCTTAGTCTTCTGACCACGAACCGGCAGACCCTTACGATGACGGATACCACGGTAGCAACCGATTTCCTGAAGTCTCTTAATGTTTAAAGCAATTTCTCTTCTTAAATCACCTTCTACAGTTACAGTTTCATCAATTACATCACGAATTCTTGCTACTTCTTCATCCGTTAAATCTCTGACACGAGTGTCCGGATTAACGTTTGCCTTGGCAAGAATACGATTGGACGTTACTCTACCGATACCGTAGATGTAAGTAAGTCCGATTTCTACACGTTTCTCTCTTGGTAAGTCTACACCACTAATACGAGCCATGTGTATTGCACCTCCGTTAAAATGATAAAATAATGTTTTTGTGATGCTTATGCACCACGTTTGTCCACCTTTTGTATGACCTGCCGTCACCTTATATAAAAGTGGACTCCAGCCGCTTTAAACCGTGACCAATGAACCAGAGGTTCATAGAAAGCACTGCTTTTGCAGTAGCTAAAGCATTTTGGTACTTCTAAAGAAACTAAAGCTTATGTACAGAGGAAGCTCTGATACAGCCTTGTTCTTTATTAACCCACAGGTATTAGATACATAAAAACCATGTCGCAACGCCGGAATCTATTTTAGATTTCAATTTTGCAAAGCAAAATTTTTACATACCTGCTTCGTATACCGCCATACCCACGGTATCACAACAACCTCTTCTTTGAGGTTTTCCTGCAATTTTACAGGCATCTGCCCCGCAATACAGGCAGAACATTGTAACACAGAAAGCAAGAACCAGTTTCTATATAAGTGCCTTTTCTTGACACTTTATGAAACGACTCTTCGGATTTCATATCCGATCATCGATATTAGCCCTGTCTTTGCTTGTGTTTTGGGTTTTCACAGATTACTCTGATGCTGCCCTTTCTCTTAATGATTTTGCACTTTTCACAAATTGGTTTTACAGAAGATCTAACCTTCATTTCATTTCTCTCCTTTCGAAAAAAGTCCATTTGTTATTGTAGCACCAAATGGACTTTTTTGCAAGCACTTTTTTTGTTTTTTTCAAATTTTACTTATCTCTCCAGATAATACGTCCCTTTGTTAAATCATATGGGGACAGTTCTAGAGTAACCTTATCACCAGGAACAATTTTGATAAAATTCATACGAAGCTTGCCACTGATATGTGCCAGCACCTTGTGGCCGTTTTCTAGTTCTACCTGAAACATCGCATTTGGCAGCTTTTCAATTACAGTTCCCTCAATTTCTACTACATCTGTTTTCGACATATTGCCTCCTTGTTTTTTGAAGAAAAATGCGAGTCTGCTCCTACGAGCAGAGGCATTTCCTCACTTATTTCCTGCGAATGGAGAGTAATTCCGGCTCTCCCTCCGTAATCAGCACCGTATTCTCGTAATGTGCGGACAACGTTTCGTCCTCGGTTACAACCGTCCAGTCATCATCCAGCCAGCACACATCCGGTCGTCCGATATTTACCATTGGTTCGATAGCCAGAGTCATTCCCGGAACCAGCTTTGGTCCTCGTCTTCTCTGGTGAAAATTTGGAATCTGCGGGTCTTCGTGAAGCTTTCTTCCGATACCATGTCCTACCAGGTCGCGTACACAGGAATAACCATGGGCAATAACGTAATCTTCAATCGCTGCAGAAATATCAAACAAATGGCAACCGGCTTTTGCAAATTTAATTCCTTCGTAAAAGCTTTGTTCCGTAACCTCCATCAGACGTTTGGCTTCTGCACTTACTTCGCCCACCGCCCAGGTTCTAGCGGCATCTGAGTGATATCCCTGGTAGATAACTCCGGCATCCAGACTTACGATGTCACCATCATGTAAAATACGCTTCTTATTTGGAATGCCGTGAACCACTTCGTCGTTGACCGACACACAAATGGATGCAGGATACCCTTCATAATTTAAGAAAGAAGGAATACAGCCAAAGCTTTTGATGATTTCGTATCCCTTTTTGTCAATATCCAGAGTGGAAATCCCCGGACGAACAAATTCTTTCAGTTCCTCATGCACAATAGCAAGAATTCTTCCTGCTTCACGCATCAGTTCAATTTCTTTTTCCGATTTGATTGTTACTGACATACTCTAATCCTCTAAAATAGCGATAATTGCCCGAAAAACCTCTTCCATTGGCAGAGTTCCGTCAACCTCTTTCAAAATATTCTGAGCCTGATAATATTCAATCAACGGCTGGGTCTGTTCATGATAAACATCCAGTCTCTTCTGTACTGTTTCCGGTTTGTCATCCTCGCGAAGCACCAGTTCCCCGCCACAGGCATCACAAACACCCTCTACCTTTGTCGGGTTAAACTTAATATGATAGGTTCCTCCGCAGGAAAGGCAGGCACGTCTGCCGGACATTCTGGAAACGATTGCCTCATCCGGAACATCAACATTAATCGCATAGTCCACGGCATCCTGTTTTTCTGCCAAAGCCGTTGTAAGAGCCTCTGCCTGAGGAATGGTTCTTGGAAATCCGTCCAATACATAACCATTCTTGCAGTCATCCTTTGCAAAACGATCCATGATCAGCTCTAACGTCAGCTCGTCAGGAACTAACATTCCCTGGTCCATATAGCCCTTGGCTTTTCTGCCCAGTTCGGTCTGATTTTTAATGTTTGCTCTGAAAATATCTCCGGTAGAGATATGCGGAATTCCATACTTCTCTGCAATTTTCTTTGCCTGGGTACCCTTACCGGCACCCGGTGCACCAAGCATAATAATCTTCATTTGTAACCTCCTACGTGTTACTGTTCACGCATCATATAATATTCTAATAAAATGCCTGCTCCCATGTAATTTTATTAGAATATTATATGATGGGAGCATAACCGCCACATAAGTAAAACAGACCGTTGCAAGGCAACGACTGACAGCTTGCTGGCAGGTTTTACGAATACAGGCAGGTTATGCGTGAACAGCAGGTATACCCTGATTTTTTTTGCAAAAAGGGTGGAGAACTAACCCCACCCTTATCAGTTTTCAGTATATTAACTATTCGTTGGACAAGAAGCCCTTGTAATGACGCTCTCTCATCATGGTTTCTACCTGTCGGATGATTTCCAGAACAACACCTACAATAATGATGATCGATGTTCCGCCGAAGCTTACAGTTGCCTTAAATGCACCTGCAAAGAAAATCGGGATAATGGCAATCACTGCCAGGCATACTGCACCAATCAGGATGATGTAGTTTAATACCTTGTTTAAGTATTCAGTTGTTGGTCTGCCTGGACGAATACCAGGAATGAAACCACCCTGCTTCTTTAAGTTATTTGCAACTTCCATCGGATTAAAGGTAATCGATGTATAGAAGTATGCAAAGAAGATTAACAAAGCGAGGTAAATTACCAGACCAAGTGTGTACTTAAATTCACCCTTAGAGAAATTGCACCAGTTGCCCTGGTTTAAAAGGTATAATACCTTTTCCCAGAAAGTTCCTCTCTTACCGTAAACACCAAATAAAGAAGATACAATAATTGGTGTCTGCATTAAGGAACTTGCGAAGATAACCGGAATAACACCTGCGGTGTTTACCTTGAGCGGAATATGAGAGGACTGACCGCCTACCATCTTTCTGCCCTGCATCTTCTTTGCGTACTGTACACTGATTCTTCTTTCTGCATCCTGTAAAAGTACAACAAGTACTACTAATGCAATGATTACAGCGATAATTACGATTGCAGCAATTACTGCCTTTACCACACCGGCTTCCTTGATAAACTTATCATAAAGGCCGGAAAAATCGGTTGGTAAGCTTGCTACAATGTTAATTAAGAGGATTACAGAAATACCGTTGCCGATACCCTTTTCTGTAATCTGCTCACCTAACCACATAAGGAACGCAGAACCTGCAGTAAAGGATGCTGTGATAACACAAATCTGAAGGAACAGATTTCCTTCCTCCAAAAGTCCGCTGTTGTTAAATCCGATGGTCATCATCACGGATTCAAATACAGCAAGACCAATGGTTACATAACGGGTCCATTCTGCAATTTTCTTTCTGCCGGACTCGCCATCTTTCTGCATTTCTTCTAACTTTGGAATTGCAATCGTTAAAAGCTGCATGATAATAGAAGATGTGATGTATGGAGAAATGTTTAATGCAAAAATGGACATCTGGGAGAAAGAACCGCCAGTCAGGGTGTTTAAGAAACCAAAACCGGTTTGTGTTGCCATCCAGAGCTGGAAGTAGGTTCTGTTAACTTCCGGTACCGGAAGCTGACAGCCCACTCTTACAATAACCATGCAAAGAAGCGTAAACAGTAATTTGCTTCTTACATCCTTAATCTTAAGGGCATTTCTGAATGTTTTAAACATTTAGATCACCTCTGCTTTTCCACCAAGAGCCTGAATCTTTTCAACAGCACTTGCGCTGAAAGCATTTAACTTCACATCAAGCTTCTTAGTAAGTTCTCCGTTTCCAAGAACCTTAACGCCATCGCGTGGGTTCTTAACGATTCCCATGTTCATTAAGGATTCTACAGTTACCTCTGCACCATCCTCGAATTTGTTTAATGTATCAAGATTAATAGCTACAATAATCTTTGTATTTCTGTTGTGGAAGCCTCTCTTAGGAAGTCTTCTGTATAAAGGCATCTGACCACCTTCGAAACCAATTCTGGTTGCGCCGGAACGAGCCTTCTGACCCTTATGACCCTTACCTGCAGTCTTACCATTTCCTGAACCATGTCCACGGCCTCTTCTAAAATTCTGGCTATGCTTGGAACCCTCTGCCGGGCTTAATTCTGATAAATTCATCGTGTGCACCTCCTTGCTTCGTATTAAATTTCCTCAACCTTTACTAAGTGTCTAACCTGCTGGATCATTCCCTTAGTAGCATCATTGTTTTTCTTTTCTACGGACTGACCGATTTTCTTAAGACCTAATGCTGCTACGGTTGCCTTATGCTTAGGAATAGCACCGATAGTAGACTTTACTAAAGTAATCTTTAAATTTTCTGCCATCTTTCTTACTCCTTTCCAATTAGCCCAACTGCTCTACGGAAATACCACGAAGTGCAGCAACTTCCTCAGGAGTCTTTAACTGGCCTAAACCGTTGATAGTTGCAAGAACAACGTTCTGCTTGTTGTTGGAACCAAGAGACTTTGTACGGATGTTCTTGAAACCAGCCAACTCGAGAACCATACGAGCAGGACCACCGGCGATGATACCAGTACCTTCTGGACTCTTCTTTAAAAGTACGCTTGCGCTACCGAACTTACCGATGAAATCATGTGGAACACTACCATTCTCATCGAGAGGCAATGTGATCATCTTCTTGATAGCGTCTTCCTTAGCCTTACGGATTGCTTCCGGAACTTCGGCAGCCTTTCCAAGACCTGCGCCAACGTGACCATTTTTGTCACCAACTACTACTAATGCAGCAAATCTCATCTTACGTCCACCCTTAACAGTCTTGGATACACGCTTGATATTGACTACCTTATCTTCTAACTCTAACTTGCTAGCGTCAATGATAGAATGTTTCATTGTTTCTCCTCCTTACTTAGAATTCGAGACCAGCTTCTCTTGCTGCCTCTGCTAATGCCTTAATCTTACCCTGGTATACAAAACCGCCTCTGTCAAATACAACAGTCTTGATGCCCTTGTCTAATGCTTTCTTGGCAATTACAGTTCCTAAGTAAGCTGCTGCTGCAACATCATTTGTATGCTCAAGCTCAGCCTTTACATCCTTCTCTAAAGTGGATGCTGCTACTAATGTGTTACCTACTGTATCATCAATGATCTGTGCATACATATGATTGTTACTTCTGAATACAGCTAAACGTGGTCTTTCAGGTGTACCGGAGAAACGATTACGGATTTTCATGTGCTTTTTAACACGATTTACGCTTCTAGATTCTTTGCTTACCATTTTAATTCACTCCTCCCTTATTTCTTACCTGTCTTACCGACTTTACGTCTGATAACTTCGTCAGCATACTTAATACCCTTACCCTTATAAGGTTCAGGTCTTCTCTTATCTCTGATTTCTGCTGCGTACTGACCAACTTTTTCTTTATCAATACCCTTAACGGTAATCTTGTTCTGACCATCCAGTACAGTTTCAATACCTTCCGGATCTACCATAACAACCGGATGAGAATATCCAAGTGTTAAAGTAAGCTCCTTACCAGCCTTTGCTGCTCTGTAACCAACACCATTTACTTCAAGAACTTTCTGGTAACCTTCTGTTACACCAACAACCATGTTGTGAATCAGAGTTCTTGTAAGACCGTGTAAAGACTTCATTCTCTTTAAATCGTTTGGTCTTGTTACAACAATTTCAGAACCTTCTACCTTAATTTCCATTTCTGGTGCTAAAACTCTTTCCAGAGTTCCCTTAGGTCCCTTAACGGTAACCTTATTATTTTCTGCCACACTAACAGTTACACCTGCTGGAATGGCGATTGGCATTTTACCTATACGTGACATGCCCGTACCTCCTATAAAAGTCTTGACAGAATAATTTCTGTCCCCGTAGGAATAGTTTCATCGCCGCAAAACGGCTCTGACTTTTTTCCCGTGTTAACGTGTTTTCTGCTTCAAACTGGTTCCGGTCTGCCGGAATGAGTAAACCTCTACAGGGAAATTTACTACCAGATGAATGCTAATACTTCACCACCAACATTAAGAGCTCTTGCTTCCTTATCGGTTAAGATACCCTTGTTTGTGGAGATGATAGCAATACCGAGACCGCCAAGTACTCTTGGAAGCTCATCCTTGCTTGCATACACACGAAGACCCGGCTTGGAAATTCTCTTTAAACCAGTAATAATCTTCACGTTCTTGTCCTTACCATACTTAAGTGTGATATGGAGATTCTTTGCTACGCCATCTTCTACGACTTCATAGCCCTTGATGTAACCTTCCTTTACCAGGATGTCTGCGATTGCAGTCTTCATCTTGGAAGCCGGAACATCTACTGTATCATGCTTTGCAGTGTTTGCATTACGAATTCTTGTGAGCATATCTGCAATTGGATCGCTAAATGACATTTTATTGTCCTCCTTCTTAATCTGACTTTATACACGTCCCAAATTGCGTGTAAAGTATCAAACCATAGCAGTGCCGGACAACGCCGGATACTGCTTCCCAAAGTATGCATTCTCCCGGAATACGTTTTCAACATCCGGGGAGAATCCACTCTGGGCAAACCAACATTATCTTACCAGGATGCTTTTTTAACACCTGGAATTTCGCCCTTATATGCTAATTCACGGAAGCAGATTCTGCAGATTCCGTACTTTCTTAAATAAGCGTGTGGACGACCACAAATTCTGCAGCGGTTGTATTCCTGTGTGGAAAACTTTGCCTTGCGCTGCTGTTTTAACTTCATAGAAGTCTTTGCCATGGTATTCCCTCCTTAATTATTTGCTAAATGGCATACCAAATAATGTTAACAGTTCACGAGCTTCTTCGTCGGTCTTAGCGGTAGTAACGAAAATAACGTCCATACCTCTAACCTTATCAACCTTATCGTATTCGATTTCAGGGAAGATTAACTGTTCCTTGATACCAAGTGCATAGTTACCTCTGCCGTCGAATGCGTTAGGGTTAACACCTCTAAAGTCACGAACTCGAGGTAAGGAAAGGTTAATTAAACGATCAGCGAACTCATACATTTTTTCGCCTCTTAAAGTAACCTTACAACCGATTGCAAGACCCTCTCTGATCTTGAAGTTTGCAACGGACTTCTTTGCCTTTGTAATAACCGGTTTCTGACCAGCGATAATTTCCATATCTCTTACAGCGGACTCCAGTGCCTTAGCGTTTTCCTTTGCTTCGCCGACACCCATGTTAATAACGATCTTATCAAGCTTCGGAATTTCCATTACGTTCTTGTAACCGAACTTCTTCTGCATTGCAACAGAAATTTCATTCTGATATATTTCTTTTAATCTAGCCACGTTCTATGACCTCCTTCCCAGAATTAGTCGATAACTTCGCCGGTTGCCTTAGCAACACGTACCTTTATTGTGCCCTTTTTCTTATCTTCCTTTGTAGTGAAGCCAACTCTTGTAGCCTTACCCTTGTAAACGAGCATAACGTTGGATGCATCAATGGCAGCTTCCTGATGAACGATACCGCCCTTCGGATTTGCCTGGGATGCCTTTGTGTGCTTAGTTACGGTATTTACACCTTCAACCAGTACCTTACCGCCTTCTACAGCAATAACCTTGCCTTCTTTGCCTTTATCTTTTCCGGCGATAACCTTTACGGTGTCACCTTTTTTAATCTTTAACATTGACATAACTGACACCCTCCTATAATACTTCCGGAGCGAGAGAAATAATCTTCATGAACTGCTTTTCTCTTAATTCTCTTGCAACCGGTCCAAAAATACGAGTTCCTCTTGGATTCTTGTCATCCTTGATAATAACTGCAGCGTTCTCATCGAAACGGATGTAAGAACCGTCTTTACGACGAATCTCTTTTACTGTACGAACAACTACTGCCTTAACAACGTCGCCTTTCTTAACAACACCGCCTGGTGTTGCATCTTTAACAGAAGCAACGATGATATCACCAACACCTGCATATCTTCTAACGGAGCCGCCAAGTACTCTGATGCAAAGTAATTCCTTAGCACCGGTATTGTCAGCAACCTTGAGTCTGGTTTCTGTCTGTACCATGTCTGATACTCCTTTCCAAATTTGGTTAAAAACCTATCTTACTTAGCCTTTTCAACGATTTCAACGAGTCTCCATCTCTTGTCCTTGGAGAGCGGTCTTGTTTCCATAACCTTTACTCTGTCACCAATCTTGCACTCGTTGTTCTCATCATGAGCCTTTAATTTGTATGTTCTCTTTACGATTTTGTTGTAAAGAGGATGCTTTACGTTGTCAACTACTGCTACAACGATTGTCTTATCCATCTTATCGCTAACTACTTTACCGATACGAACTTTTCTCAGATTTCTTTCCACAACAGTTACTCCTTTCCTTTATGAGTCATTTCAGTAATCAAGAATTAAGCTTCCTTGCTGGAAATCACGGTCTGGATTCTAGCAATGTTCTTTCTAACGTCCTTAATTCTGCTTGTGTTGTCTAACTGATTCGTTGCGTTCTGGAATCTTAAATTAAAGAGTTCCTTCTTAGCAGCGACTAATTCTTCATTGAGTTCAGCAACAGACTTATTTCTTAAATCTTCTACGTACTTACTAGTTTTCACTGCCCGCACCTCCTTCTAAATCTGCGCGAGATACAATCTTGCACTTAACAGGAAGCTTGTGTGTAGCGAGACGTAATGCTTCTCTTGCAACATCTTCGGAAACTCCGGCAATTTCAAACATTACACGGCCCGGCTTAACAACTGCTACCCAGTATTCCAGGGAACCCTTACCGGAACCCATACGTGTTTCAGCTGGCTTACTTGTAACTGGCTTGTCAGGGAAAATCTTGATCCAAACCTTACCACCACGCTTGATATAACGAGTCATAGCAATACGGGCTGCTTCGATCTGATTACTCTTGATCCATGCCGGCTCCATAGCTACGATACCATATTCACCATTGGAAATTGTATTGCCTCTTAAAGCCTTGCCCTTCATAGTACCACGGAACTGCTTACGACGCTTTACTCTTTTTGGCATTAACATTATTTATCGCTCCCTTCCTTTTTTGCTGCCTTGGTTGGAAGAACTTCACCATTATAAATCCAAACCTTAACACCTAACTTCCCGTAGGTTGTATCAGCTTCTGCAAATCCATAATCGATATCAGCTCTTAATGTCTGAAGAGGAACTGTTCCTTCTACATAATGCTCAGAACGGGCAATATCTGCACCTGCTAAACGACCGGAAACGCAAGTCTTAATACCCTTTGCGCCGGACTTCATGGTTCTGGACATGGTAGACTTCATTGCACGTCTGAAGGATACACGGTTCTCTAACTGCTGAGCAATGTTTTCAGCAACAAGCTGTGCATTGCTGTCTGGCTTCTTGATTTCCTTAATTTCAAGGTTGAGCTTCTTGGAAGTGTACTTGCCAAGTTCTACCTTTAAGTTTTCGATATCAGCACCGCCCTTACCGATAACAACACCAGGCTTAGCTGTGAAGATGATAACCTTAATCTGGTCAGCTGCTCTTCTCTCGATTTCAATCTTTGCAATTCCTGCACTGTATAACTTCTTCTTCAGGAATTTTCTGATTTTGTAGTCTTCTACTAAGTTATCAGCGAAATCAGCTTCTGCATACCATCTGGATTCCCAGCCGCTGATAACACCAACTCTTAATCCATGAGGATTAACTTTCTGTCCCATGATTGCCCTCCTTATCTTTCATTCAACACGATTGTGATGTGACTCATTCTCTTTAAGATTCTGTAAGCTCTGCCCTGTGCTCTTGGCTTCACACGCTTCATGGTTGGAGCGCAGTTTGCATAGCACTCTGCGATGTAAAGCTTGGATGGGTCCATACCGTTGTTGTTTTCTGCATTTGCGATTGCAGATTTTAATAACTTTTCTATTAAAGTAGAAGCATATCTTGGGTTATATGCTAAAATACCAAGTGCTGTCTGTACATCCTTGCCTCTGATAGCATCAAGAACGAAACAAGCTTTCTGAACAGATACTCTTGCATAGGATAACTTTGCAGATGGTCTGGTGTCTCTCTTATTCTCGTTTCTTTCTCTCTTTATCTGGGATCTATGTCCTTTTGCCATGGATGTTACCTCCTTTCAAATTTGACGGCTCTCCGCCACTCTTCTTCCGCCTGGGTCAGTGCCCGGCAATTTAACTTCTTCAGGAAAGCGTTAGAAAACTAACGCTTTCCTGCCTTCTTTTCATCTTTTCCGTGACCACGATAGGTTCTTGTTGCTACGAACTCACCTAACTTGTGTCCTACCATATCCTCAGTAATGTATACCGGAACATGTCTTCTTCCATCATGAACAGCGATTGTAAGACCAACCATCTGAGGGAAGATTGTGGAACGTCTGGACCAGGTCTTGATAACCTGCTTGTCACCGGATTTAACTACTGCATCTACCTTCTTGAGTAAATGCTCGTCAGCGAATGGACCTTTCTTTAAAGAACGTGCCATGTCAATTTACCTCCTTAATCAATTACTTTGTTAATGCCTTACCGTCGCGTCTTCTGATGATTAACTTGTTGGACTGCTTGCTCTTCTTACGAGTCTTAAGACCAAGAGCAGGCTTGCCCCAAGGTGTTACAGGGCCTGGACGACCGATACTTGTTCTACCTTCACCACCACCGTGTGGATGATCGTTAGGGTTCATTACGGAACCACGAACAGTAGGTCTGATACCCATGTGACGCTTACGACCAGCTTTACCAATATTGATTAATTCGTGATCAATGTTGCCAACCTGTCCGATTGTTGCACGGCAGCCGATTGGAACCATTCTCATTTCGCCGGATGGAAGACGCAGTGTAGCGTACTTACCTTCCTTAGCCATTAACTGAGCAGAGTTACCAGCGGAACGAACCAGCTGACCACCCTTGCCAGGATATAACTCAACGTTGTGAACAGAAGAACCAACAGGAATGTTAGCAAGTGGTAAGCAGTTACCAAGCTTAACTTCAGCGGTTTCGCCGTTCATCAGAGTGTCACCAACCTTTAATCCGTAAGGAGCAAGGATGTATGCTTTCTGACCATCTGCATAGCAGATTAAAGCGATGTTTGCTGTTCTGTTTGGATCATATTCGATAGTCATAACCTTTGCAGGAACGCCATCTTTATTTCTCTTGAAATCTACGAGTCTGTACTTTGTTCTGTAGCCACCGCCCTGGTGTCTTACAGTAATCTTACCCTGGTTGTTACGACCAGAATTCTTCTTCAGAGACATTACTAAGGACTTCTCCGGCTTGGTTGCTGTAATTTCCTTGAAGTCAGAGCCAGTCATGTGTCTTCTGGAAGGTGTATATGGGCTGTATGCTTTAATTCCCATGATTTGTACTCCTTTCAAATTACGCACAATACTTGTGTTTTCAGCTTCGTACAGGACCGAAAACATTTTTCTATGCTTTTCATTTTCATTTACGAAAATTGATTACAGGCCTGCAAAAATTTCGATTTCTGCGCTGTCAGCTGTTAACTGAACCATAGCCTTCTTTGTCTTTGCTGTCTTACCGAATGTCATGCCACGTCTGCGTGTCTTTCCATCCAGGTTCATTGTGTTTACCTTGGCAACCTTTGTGCCTGCAAACATTTTTTCTACAGCTTCTTTAATCTGCGTCTTTGTAGCATCCGGATGAACGGAGAAAGCGTACTTCTTCTCGCTCATGGAGTTCATGCTCTTTTCTGTTACGATAGGAGCTAAGATAACGTCATAATACTTTAAATCTGCCATTATGCGTACACCTCCTCAATCTGTGCCACTGCATCCTTTGTAATAACAAGAGAACCGTACTTTAAGATGTCGTAAACATTGATACCGTTGCTCATTACTGTTCTTACACAAGGAAGGTTTCTTGCGGAAAGAATTACATTTTCATCCTTCTTATCAAGAACTACCAGTGCCTTTTCTACCTTTAAGCTGTCTAATACAGCTGCCATCTTCTTTGTCTTGATTTCATCAAAGCTTAAAGAATCAACAACATAAATCTTTTCTTCTGCTACTCTGGAACTTAAAGCGGACTTGATTGCAAGTGCCTTTTCCTTCTTGTTCATTTTTACAGAGTAATCACGAGGCTTTGGAGCGAAAATCATTCCGCCGCCAACCCACTGAGCAGCTCTTGTGGAACCCTGTCTTGCATGACCTGTTCCCTTCTGCTTCCATGGCTTTCTTCCGCCACCGCTAACTTCAGAACGTGTCTTTGCACTCTGAGTGCCCTGACGCTTGTTAGCAAGCTGGCCAACTACTGCTAAATGCATTAAATGCTCATTTGCTTTTACACCGAAGACAGCGTCGTTTAACTCTAAAGTTCCAACTTCCTTGCCTTCCATATTATAAACTTTAACGGTTGCCATTATTTAGTTCCTCCTTTCTTAAAGCTTTCTAGTTTGCTTTTTTAACGGTTTCCTTTAAAACAAGCAGAGCCTTCTTGGAACCTGGTACAGCACCCTTAACTAAGAGAAGATTGTTTTCTGTGTCAACCTTAACTACTTCAAGGTTCTGAACTGTTACCTTAACGGCACCCATCTGACCTGGCATGTGCTTACCCTTAAAAACACGACCTGGTGTTGTTGCAGGGCCATTGGAACCAGCATGTCTGTGATACTTGGAACCATGCTTCATCGGTCCTCTGGATAATCCGTGTCTCTTGATAGCACCCTGGAAACCTTTACCCTTGGAAATACCAGTAGCATCAATCTTGTCACCTTCTGCGAAGATGTCAGCCTTGATTTCCTGACCTACTGTGTACTCAGCAGCATTTTCAAACTTGAACTCTCTAAGAAATTTCTTGTTTGCAACACCAGCCTTAGCAAAGTGTCCCTTTCTTGGCTTGTTTACAAGAACATCTCTGATCTCGCCAAAGCCAACCTGTACTGCAGCATATCCGTCGTTCTCAATTGTCTTAACCTGAGTAACAACATTCGGAGTAGCCTGTAATACAGTTACCGGAATTAAACTTCCGTTTGCATCGAAGATTTGAGTCATTCCGACTTTTGTAGCTAAAATAGCTTTCTTCATTTTTTGCACCTCCTGTTAATCTACAGCGGACCGGGATGGGTTTTGTAACCTGTGCTTACCTGAAAACCCGTAGCTAAAAACTCACTTGTGAGCTTTTAGCCGCAGTGACTTTCGCCACTTGGTCCGGTCATCCTAGATGGTCTACCTGGATGCTTGGGCCTTGCCTTGCGGCATGACGCTTGGACCCTGTATATAAACCCTAAGGATTACTAACTAATTTTGCTTGAATGTCTTTCCATTCTGTCTGCTTTTTCGGCAGGATTACTTCATCTTAATTACGATGTGAACGCCAGCCGGCATTTCAAGACTGCTCAGAGCATCTACTGTCTTCTGTGTAGGTGCAATGATGTCAATCAGTCTCTTATGAGTTCTCTGCTCAAACTGTTCTCTGGAGTCTTTGTACTTGTGTACAGCTCGCAGAATTGTAACAACTTCCTTCTTTGTTGGTAACGGCACCGGACCGCTCACCTTGGAACCTGTTTTCTTTACAGTTTCAATAATTTTTGCTGCAGATGCATCGATTAACTGATGATCATAAGCCTTGAGTGTGATTCTCATTACTTGACTTGCCATAAAAAAAGTCGCCTCCTTATTCGCACTTAAACTTCAGTACGACAAGCGGTGACTGTACACTCATCCGTGTGTTTCGCACTTACCGGAAAGAAAAAGGGCGCACAGCTTCCCTTTATAATCGCCTCCCGAATGGCGGTTTTACACGTTTTCTGCCCAAGGCAGAAGTATTTGGTTCTGTACAGTGACTTGTCGCCAGGTATCATAACTTGACATTTGCTCCACGGAAAACCCGCACAATAGTGCTGTGCGGCAACCTCACGCTTCTTCGCTATCAACTCACAACATAAGTCATTGTACTATACAATGCAAGTTTTTTCAAGTATTTTTTTTTGCGTTTTTAAATTTTTTTTATTTTTGTGAAAGTTGTACATTTTTTTCGTATTTTATTGCAGTTTCATAGACATTGTGCTATAATACATTCAAACAAAAGTAACTATTCCGCCTATATATAAGTAAAAAAACAGGTTTCAAGCTTGCTTGCATAACCGTTTTTTTACTTATATATAGGCGATTAGCTCCACGCCGCCCTATGAGTAAAACAATAAGCTGCTTTGGCAGCGGCTGACAGCGTCAGTTGGCAGGTTTTACGAATTGCGGTGTGGGGCGGAATAGTTACATACTTGCGGACTGCTTGTGTCGAGAACGTCACGGACAGACCATTTTTGCGTTACCCGCCGTCTTCTGATTTGATTTCCGGTACGCAGCACTCCAATCAAACTAATATACACGTTCTCGGAATGGAGGATTATTATGCATTTAAAAGATTTTTTCGATTTAAATCTGCTTGATTCCCTTATGAAAGACTGGTCCAAGGCAACCGGGCTTGCTACAATTGCTGTAGATAATGAAGGAAACTACATCTCCAGCGAAATCGGTTTTACCGATTTTTGTATGAAATATACGCGGGGCTGTGCAGAAGGAGCACGCCGCTGTTTAAAATGCGACAACGAATGCACCGGTACTTATTACTGTCACGCCGGTCTTATGGATTTTTCCATTCCTATTATGATAGATGACATTTACCTTGGCAAAATCATTGGCGGACAGGTGCTTCCTACTGCACCGGATGAAGATAAATTCCGCAAACTTGCCGAGGAATTTGGTATTAATCCGGAGGATTACCTTGCTGCGCTCCGTAAAATTCCAATCAAAACCGAAGAAAGCATCCGTGCTTCCGCAAAGCTCCTTGGTGACATTGTAAATCTTCTCGTAAATTTTGAATATATCAAGCAGAAGAACTCTAGCGTTGTCAATACGGTTTCCAGCGAAATCGACCGTGCAGTACACTGTATCAGCGACATCGAATCCAAAACCAGGGACTTGGACAAAATCGAAAGCAAGCAGAAAATTCTTGCCCTGAATGCTTCCATTGAAGCTGCTCGTGCCGGAGAAGCCGGTCGGGGCTTCTCCATTGTCGCAAACGAGGTGGGCACGTTGGCAGCAACCTCCGGTGGTCTCAACCGCTCCATCAAAGGCTCTGTAGAAGAGCTTGCAGGAATTATCCGTCGCATGGCAGAATCCCAGAAATAACAAAGAATTTCAAAGAGCTGTTAAATCAGCCATAAAGAAAAGCTATGTTGATACCGAAAGGTAACAACATAGCTTTTCTGCTTTTAATACAGTATTTTTTCTTCCGTTTTCTCCGATATCGTCATGACTACCGGTGCCACCTTGAGATACTC